>CAIQPK010000033.1 GCA_903873705.1 uncultured Acidobacteriota bacterium | reverse complement strand
TTCCGGGCCAGGAAGAGGGCGTCGTCGATGCTGGCGGTGACGGCGGAGTGAATGGTGTCGAAGCTCTCGAACGAGCATTGCTTGTAGCGCGGGGGGATGCGGGATTCGGTGAGCATGCGGGCGGCGCGGAGCTGAATGCGGCAGTCGCAGGGCTGGGCGACCTGGTGGCCGTTCTGCTGGACGATGCGCAGACCCTTGCCGTCGCAGAGCGTGCAGACATCATGGACGGCGATGGGGGGGGAGGCTGCCACAGGCTCCAGTATCGCAGGAATGGTGGTGGATGGAGGCGATTTGGGCGGGATGAATCGAAGTGGGTAGTGTGGGAATCCAATTGCCGTGTGTGGGAATACACGATAAACTGAGCAAAGTGCCTGAATGCTCCTTGAACGGGAGCACGACGGTGGCGCGACAGGCAGTTCGATGTGACGTGAGTTCGACCGTTGCAAGCGATACGCGAGCCGGCGAGGGTACCAAATTTCGCTTCCTGCTTCTCTTCAAGAGGGCGGAGGCAATAGGAAAACTAAGATGCCAAAAGAAGGAATTCACCCGAAGTACGACAAGATTACTGTGAAGTGCGCCTGCGGATCTAGCTTCGACACGCAGTCCACGCATAAAGGCGATATCAACCTGGAAATCTGCTCTGCCTGCCACCCGTTCTTTACCGGGAAGCAGAAGCTGGTGGACACGGCCGGCCGCGTGGAGCGGTTCCGCCGCAAGTTTGCCAACTCGGATGCAGGCAAGGCGACGGCCGCGAAGTAAGCGGAAGCCTGAGAACTTCGGAAGGCCTCTGCCAGTGCGGAGGCCTTTTGATTTGGAGCTTGATACAGAAAGCAAGAACGAAGAACGAAAGACTCGGTTTATTTTTTATGAAGAAGCGTTACACCCTCGAGCAGAAGCGCTGGGATAATCCGGCGGAGCACGCGATGCCGGATCAGGCGCGGGTGCCGGCGGAGTTCTCGATTGGGAAGGTGCGGATTGCGCCGGCGACGGTGCTGTCTCCGATGGCGGGTGTGACGGATACGGTGTTTCGGCGATTCATCAAGAATGCAAGCCAGTTTTCGGCGGCGGGTTCGAGCGCGGATGGCGGGGTTGCGGATGGTGGGGTTGAAGAGGCGACTTCGAATCAACAGTCCGGCTGCGGGCTGATTATGACGGAGTTTACTTCGGCGGATGGGTTGTCGCGGATGCGTGAGACCAAGCGGAAGCGCTACCTGACTTACTACGATGACGAGCATCCGATCTCGGCGCAGCTGTTTGGGTCTAATCCGGCGACGCTGGCGGACTCGGCGAGGATTGTGGAGGAGGCGGGGTTCGACCTGGTTGATTTAAATCTTGGCTGTCCGGCGAAGCGGGTGGTGGCGTGCAATGGTGGGTCGGGGTTGCTGCGGGATCTGCCGCTGATCGAGACGATCTTCAAGGCGGTGCGAGCGGCGGTGACGATTCCCTTCACTGTCAAGTTCCGCATGGGCTGGAACGACAAGTACATCGTGTGTGTGGAGCTCGCAAAGATGGCGGAGGACTGCGGGCTGAACGCGGTCGCGCTACACGCTCGCACTCGTGAAGAC
>CAIQPK010000032.1 GCA_903873705.1 uncultured Acidobacteriota bacterium | reverse complement strand
TGATGATGTAGCCCTTATAGCCGCAGCAGATGATGAAGTCGGTGATGCCGTGTTGCGAGTAGATTTTGAGAATGTGCCAGAGGATGGGGCGGCCACCGATCTCGACCATCGGCTTGGGGCGGAGTGTGGTCTCCTCAGAGATGCGCGTGCCGAGCCCGCCGGCGAGAATGACTGCTTTCATACGTCAGATTCCTTGGGTCGTTCTGCTTGCCTCTTGATGAGTCCATGATACCTGCGCCTGTTATTCTTGAGGCAATATGACTGAGCGGGCTGAGGCACTTCGGCAACAAATCCTTGAACTTACTGCAGAGTTTCACGCGGAAGCTTTTCCGGCGCGGACGTTCGTCGAGGGCAGCTCGGTGGTGCCCGTTTCAGGCAAAGTGATCGATGCGGCCGATATGAGCGCCGTGGTGGATTCGGCGCTGGATGGCTGGTTTACTACCGGACGGTGGGCCCGGGAGTTTGAGCGGAAGCTGGCGCGGTACTTTGGGGTTCGGTCGGCGAGCCTGGTGAATTCGGGGTCGAGTGCGAACCTGGTGGCGTTGAGTGCATTGACGTCTCCTAAGCTGGGGCCGCGGCAGTTGAAGCCGGGCGACGAGGTGATCACGGTTGCCTGCGGATTTCCGACGACGGTGAATCCGATCCTGCAGAACCGGCTGGTGCCGGTGTTTGTGGATGTGGTGCTGCCGACTTACGAGGTCGATGTGAGCAAGCTGGAAGAGGCTCGCAGCGATAAGACGCGGGCAGTGATGATTGCGCACACGCTGGGCAACGTGTTCGACCTGGATGCGGTGACGGCGTTCTGCAGGAAGTACAAGTTGTGGCTGATTGAAGACTGCTGCGATGCGCTGGGCTCGACTTACAAGGGCCAGTTAGTGGGGACGTTTGGCGATATTGCGACGGTGAGTTTTTATCCGGCGCACCACATCACCATGGGTGAGGGGGGTGCGGTGATGACCGACCGGCCGCAGCTGCAGGTGCTGATCGACAGCTTCCGCGACTGGGGCAGGGATTGCTGGTGCGAGCCGGGCGTGGACAACACGTGTGGCAAGCGGTTCGACTGGCAGCTGGGGACGCTGCCTTGCGGCTATGACCACAAGTACACGTACTCGCATGTGGGCTACAACCTGAAGGCGACGGATATGCAGGCTGCGCTTGGCTGTAGCCAGATGGACAAGCTACCGGCGTTTATCGCGAAGCGGAAAGCGAACTTTGCTTATCTGAAAGAGGCGCTGAAGCCGCTGGAGGAGTTTCTACAGTTGCCGGAGGCGACCGAGCACTCAGACCCGAGCTGGTTTGGTTTTCCGATCGGCGTGAAGGCCGGGGCACCGTTTACGCGGGACCGACTGACGAAGGTGCTGGAAGCGAACAAGATTGGGACGCGGTTGTTGTTTGCCGGAAACCTGCTGCGGCAGCCGGCTTATGAGGGGTGGGAGTATCGGGTGGTGGGGGAGATGACCAACACCGATTACGTGATGAACCACGTGTTCTGGATTGGAGTGTTCCCCGGGTTGACGACCGAGATGCTGGATTATATTGCGGCTACGGCGATCAAGTTTGTGAGCCAGTGCCAGGGCGGGCTGACGGTGTTTCCAGACTAAGGGGTAGCCGCTCCCCCCCACGACTTTTTGCGTAAAGTATCCAATCTAAAAGGGAAGCAGGGGGTACTTGCGCCGGTACGGATCTTATCCGTTGTGGAAGTAGAAGATGTTGCCGTCGAGGTCCCGCACGGTGAACTGGCGGATGCCCCAGGGTTTGAGTTCGAGTGGGTCGGTAATGTTGGCGCTGGCGGAGAGCTCTGTGTAGGTGGCTTCGATGTCTTCGGTGTAGATCCAGTGGATGACGGGATCGAAGGGCTTTGTGCGGCGGCGGAGGAAGATGACCGCTTCGTCGCGGGAGACGGCGCCGATGGATTTGTCGGGTTCGAGCCAGCCGATTTTGAAGCCGAGGGCGTCTTTGTAGTGCTGCTGGGCGCGTTCGACGTCGGTAACGGGGAGTTCGGGGACGGGTGGGCCGAAGGAGGTCATAGATGCTCCTATTTCTATTTTAGAGAAACGGGTGGAATAACTATGCCAGGATTCTTTGGGGAGAATCGCCTGTGTTGGTGCGGGTTTGGTGGGATTTGCACAAGTGGTGGGGGTTGACAGGTTTTGCCGGGTCCGGGGGAGAGCGTTTCACGCAAAGAAGAGCGAAGGGGAGAGCACGCGGAGAAAAGCGAAGGTTTCTGTTGAGGGACGAGAGTGGAGGGTCTTAGGGGCGAGAGGCTTGGGGCGAGGGACTGGGGCGAGGGACTGGGCGAGGGGCTGGGGCGAGGGCCGGGGTTGGGCGATGGGAACGAGGTTACAGCGGTCGAATTCCGAGATTAAGACCTGCTAACCGGTTGGGGGTGACGGAACAGCGTTGGTGGTGTGCCAGGCGGCGGTGCAGCGGATGGCTTCGGCGAGTGGGACGGTGATGTGCAGGCCTACTTCGGTGTGGGCGCGGGTGATGTCGGGGACGTAGGTGGGGGGTGGCGTGTTTGGGGTGGGAGTGCCGTCTATCTGGATGGGTAGGGTGGGGTTGAGGGTGGCTGCGGTGAGGTGGGCGAGTTCGGCGATGGAGACGGACTCGTCGGATCCGACGTTGTAGACGCTGCCGGCGGGGGCGGTGGTGAGCATGGTCCAGAGCCAGATGGCGAGGTCGCTCATGTAGAGGAAGCTGCGGAGCGGGGTGCCGTCGCCTTTGATGTGGATGGGGCGGTTGGCGAGGGCGTCGGCGATGAAGTTGCCGATGGCGAAGTGAGCGTCGAGCGGGAGGTGGGGGCCGACGAAGGCGAAGCAGCGGGCGATGGTGGAGGGGATGGGTGAGGCGAGGCAGAGCTGCTCGGCCTGGCGCTTGGCGGCGTCGTAGGAGTTGGGTGGGAGCGGCGGGGCGGGGAAGTCCTCGGAGATGCGCGAGACAGTGGTGATGTTGCGGCCGTAGACGGCTCCCGAGCTGGTGTAGAGGAGGCGGCGGGCGCCGCTGTGGTGAGCGAAGGCGAGGACGCGGGCGGTGCCTTCGAGGATGGAGGCGGCAAGGGTGGAGGAGTCAGCGGTGACGGTGTCGGTGGCGGCGTGGAGGATGTGGGTGTGGGGCTGGGTGGGGAAGGCGAAGGTGCGGATGTCGCCTTCGAGGAGGGTGATGGCGGGGTGGTTAGCGACGTCGGGGGACTTGTTGCGGAACGCTGCGGCGTTGCGGGTGAGGACGGTGGCGTGGGCGTTCAGGGCGAGGGATTGGTTGGCGTGGAGGAGGGATTCGAGGAGCCAGTGGCCGAAGAAGCCGGTGCCGCCGGTGATGAAGAGGCGGGCGTCTTTGAGCGATGCGAAGGCGGGGCGTGCGTGGGTGAGGATGTGGGTGAGGTCTTCGGCGGGGAGGGGCTTGGGCATCGATTTGAGGATATGCCAGTTGCGGGGAGAGCGGTGGAGCTTCGCTCGATACCCCAGCTGTTGCAAGAGGCCGCAAAGGATGGGTCACCCGGTTCGGTGGCGAGGTAGACGGCGGTGGTATGCTGCTGGGAATCCCTCGCAGAGGTCTTATGGGCTCCTATTCGCTGTTTCGTCTTGTTGCGTTTTTTGGGGTGTTGGGTTTGGGTGTGGCTGCCGGTGGGCAGACGCCCGTATCTGTGTGTGGAGCGCCGCCAATTGCGCCACCCAACTCGCAGCCAAACATTTTCAATGAACAGCAGGAGGGTTGGCTGGGCGATGCCATGGCGGACATGGTTGAGCGGGAGTACAAGCCTGCCCGGGATGCGGCCCAGAGTGCTTATCTGCAAGCGATTGTGGACAAGCTGGCGAGCAAGCTGCCGCCGACTACGATCAAGTTCCGGGTGCTGGTGGTGGATTCCGCCGAGATCAATGGGTACAGCCTTGCCGGGGGATACATCTACATCACTCGCAAGCTGGCCGCGATTGCGCGCAACGATGACGAACTGGCGGCGGTGCTGGGCCATGAGATGGGCCACATCGCGACACATCAGTTTGCATTCGAAACCACGCGTGACCTGAAGCGGCTGCTGGGTGTCACCAGCGTCGGTGACCGTGCTGACGTTTATGCGAAGTTTCAGAAGCTGTGGGATGCGCGGTATGCGGATAAGCATCCGGCCAGCACGGGCAACTCGGATGAAGGCCAGGATGAGGCCGACAAGCTTGGGGTGTATGTGGTGGCGGCGGCAGGTTACCGGCCACAGGCGTCTTCGGAATTCTGGGACAGGGTATTTTTTGTGGAGGGTAAGACGGGCAACCGGCTCTCGGACTTCTTCGGGATCACGAAGCCGAACCAAAAGCGACTGCGTGGCATGCAGAAGCTGGCTGAGGCCCTGCCGCCGGGTTGCGGTGGGACGTCGTCGGTGGTGAGTGCGGGGTTTGAAGCCTGGCATAATGCCGTGGTGGCGAACCAGGGGGCGGCCAGCGTGCCCCACCTGGCGGCGGTAAGCGAAGTGAAGTTGACGCCGCCGTTGCGGATGGATTTGGATCGGCTGCGGTTTAGCCCGGATGGGAAGATGATCCTGGCGCAGGATGCGGGGTCGGTGTTTGCGCTGAGTCGCGAGCCGTTTGCGGTGAAGTTCCGGTTCGATGCGGAGAATGCGTCGGCGGCGCAGTTCAGTCCGGGGTCAGACAAGATTGTGTTTGCGACTCCAGGGATGCATACGGAGGAGTGGAGCGTCGCCGCTCAGAAGCTGATTGCAGCGCATGAGCCGATTTCGAAACAGCCTTGCGAAGAGGCGAAGCTGTCGCCGGATGGAAGGACGGTGCTGTGCGTGTCCTATGACAACGAGGTGGCCAAGTTTGACCTGACGCTGCTGGACACAGCAACGGGGGATGTGGTGTTGCAGAAGAAGGGTATCTATCAGACTTACTACTTTTATGCGTTCCTGATGTTGTCAGGGCACAGTCAGGATGCTACCGGCGAGATGATGCCGGCGAGTTTTTCGCCGGACGGGAATTTTGCGTTGATTGGCGTGGGCGGCGGCAAGGTGGCGATCGATCTGCGCACGCGCACGCTGGTGAAGCTGGGCGACGATCTGAAGGACGACCTGGTGCTGGGCGATTATGCGTTCATTAGTAATGACCGGGTTGCGGGTGCGGGGAATCGCGAGGAGCAGGGCGTTTCGGGGATTTACAGCTTTCCTGAGGGCAAGCAGCTCGACAAGAAGAAGATCAATCTTTCGGATATGGAGGCGGTTTCGAATGCTGATGGGAGGCCGCTGGTACTGACGAAGGACGTGAAGAATTTCGAGGTGGGCATTGCTGACCTGAACAGCAGCAAGTATGTGTTCGCGAGCAAGATGCGGTCGCTGGATGCGTATGGAAGCGCGGTGGTGGCGGAGAATACCGACGGGTCGGTGCTGTTGATGCACGTTGATAACGGGACGATTTCCGATGTTCAGCATGTGACGCTGCCGGTGAGTCCGCTGGGGACGCCGCGGTCGTGGGCAGTGTCGCCGGATGGGAAGTACCTGGCGCTTTCGGCGCGGGCGCGGGGCGGGATCTGGAACGTGAAGACAGGTGAGCGGGAGTTTTTGGTGCGCGGGTTTTCTAATGCGGTTTGGGATGGGAACGGGAACCTTTACGCGGAGTTTCCGAAAGCGAATAAGGTTGAGCGGCATGTGTCGGTGTTGTCGATGGCGACGCATGGGGCTACCGATCTGACTTACAAGGTGGATGACAAGACACACATGGAGTACGGCAGGCTGGTGGAGTGGAAGGACCAGCCGCATAAGCCGTCGCAACTGATCATGCATAATACGGCCGACGCAAGCGTGAAGTGGACGAAGAGCTTTGAGGATGGAGGGGTGAAGTATACGGGGAGCTCGGACGGGAAGTTTTTGCTGTTCATCTACGGGATACAGCAGAGCGGAGCGAAGAAGAAGTTGAAGGAGGATGCTGCGCTGGCCGGGGAGGCTGCGGCGATTAAGAACAAAGACGGGGCGCGGCTGATTGAGATTGTCGATGGGGAGACGGGGTTGACGGCGTCGCACACGGTGCTGGAGCTTCCGCTGAACTACAACGGCGGGGCGGGGCTGGATACCGCGGGGAAGCTGCTTTATGTGCGGGGACTGGACAATCGGACGATGGTTTATTCGATTGAGAGCGGGAAGCTGCTGCGGTCGCTGTTTGGGTATGTGGTCGATATTGATCCGGGGACGGGGAGAGTGTGCACGTCGAACCGGCGGGATGAGGCGGTGGTGTATGACGCTGAGGGGAAGGAGCTGGCGCACTTTCATAGCGGCGACCCGCTCAGGGTGGCTCAGCTGCTGGCGGGAGGGACGCAGTTGATGCTGCTGACGTCGGACCAGACGGTGCGGATTGTGGATGTGGCGAAGGGGGATGCGGGGACGGCGGTGGCGGCTAATTAGATGGGGGACTGGAGGAGGGCGATGAAGTCGGTGTGGCCCTTTTTTGTGGCGATATCGAGGGGGGAGTCGCCGGTGCGGTTGAGGGCGGCCATGTTGGCTCCGTGGTCGATGAGGGCCTGGCCGATGGGGACGCGGCCCTCTACGGCGGCGAGCATGAGGAGCGACCAGCCGTTGGGGTTGGTGGCGTTGGCGTCTAGGCCGGAGGTGAGGGCGGCGCGGAGGGCGGGTTCGTCGCCGCGCTTGATGAGGGTTTGGGCGGCGCGGTAGGAAGTGGTCATGAGGATGAGGATACGCGAGGAGAGGCGGAAGGCTGCGCGAGCGGCGGGTGTAAAGCGGGCGTGGAGCGGTGCTATGCTGGGGGAATTCTTCCGCTAAGAGGCAGATATGGCAAGGGCTAGGGGAGCGTGGCTGGCGGCGTGGATGGTGGCGCTGGGGTTGGCGGCGGGGGCGCGTGCGCAGCATGCAACGGCGACCTGCGGGACACTGCCGGTGGTGGCGCTGGATTCGCGGCCGAACATTTTCTCGGTGCAGCAGGAAGCGTGGCTGGGGGATGCTTATCGGGACTACCTTGAGCGGGATCTGATCATTATCAAAGACGACGCGATGAACGCGCGGCTGCAGGCCATTGTGGACGGGCTGGTGGTGAACCTGCCGGAACCGCATGTGGCTTACAGGGCGGTGATGGTGGAAGACTCCGAAGTGAATGCCTTCAGCATTGCTGGAGGGTACATCTATGTGAATCGCAAGCTGGCGGCGACGGTGAAGGATGATGATGAGCTGGCCGGGGTGCTGGCTCATGAGATTGGGCACATAGCGTCGCACCAGTTTGTTTTTGAAGACACGGTGGACATGAAACGGCTGCTGCACGTGACGAGTGTGGGCGATAAGAAAGACGTTTACGCGAAGGTCCAAGAGCTGATCGATGCTCAGATAAGGGAGCGCAAGGATTCAGACGACGACAGCGATGCGAAGCAGTATGAAGCTGATCGGATTGGCGTTTATCTGCTGGCGGCCGCGGGGTACAGACCAGCGGCGATGCCGGAGTGGTGGGATCGGGTTTTCGGCGTAAAGGGAAAGACCGGGCATAAGCTGGGCGACTTGTTCGGGGTGACGACTCTGGATCAGAAACGGTTGCGGGGGATGCGGCAGACGGCGGCAGGCCTGCCGGCCGGCTGCCTGGTGCGCGCGGCTACGGCTGACGAGACGGCTGAGTTTCAGCAGTGGCAGAAAAGGGTGATTGAAACGCGTGCACGCTACGTGGCGAGCGCGGAGGAGAAGGCGCATGATCTGAAGCTCTCGCCGCCCCTACCGATGGAGGTGAAGCGCGTACGGTTCAGCCCTGACGGCAAGTACCTGCTGGCGCAGGATGATGCTTCGATTCACGTGCTTTCGACGAGCGATATGAGGGTGATGTTTTCGGCGGATGCAGAGGACGCTGACCCGGCCTGGTTCAGTCCGAATTCTGCGCGGGTGACGTTTACGACGCCGGGATTGCATACGGAGGAGTGGAGCATCGCTGAGGGCAAGATGCTGGCGGCGCATGAGCTGGTGGCGAAGGATCGGTGCCTGGAGGCACGGCTGTCTCCGGATGGTCGGACTCTGGTGTGCCTGTCGTTCGACCGTGACTGGTATGGCGAGGTGAACGACGCTCCGATGCTGAACCTGTCCCTGCTGGATACGACGACCGGCAACGTGGTGTGGGAGAAGAAGCCGTTTTTCGAACCGACCCGTCAATGGGCTTTCTGGGAGGCGGGGCTGAGCAATGTGGCGGCGGACCGGCTCTATTCCAGCTTTTCGGCTGATGGCAATTTCCTGCTGATCGGGCCGGACATTTTCAAGATTGCTATCGATCTGCGGACACGCACGCCGATATCGATTGGGGCGGCGCTGCGCGACGCGGTGACGGGGCCTTATGCGTTCGTAGGCAACGATCGTATCGCTGGAGAAGGAGCGGCGGGGAAGTCGGACTCGGGGATTTACAGTTTTCCGGCGGGTAAGCGGCTGCAGAAGATGGATTTTCTGCTGCCGACCCTGGTTGCGGTTGCCGACCCGGGTGATAAGGCTCTGGTGGTCTCAAACCAGATTCCACCCAAGAATAGAAAAGAGGAAAAAGACAAGACCGATGTGAAGGTCCACCTGGCCGACCTGAACGCGAATGCTTCGCTGATTGCTTCGCATAGCTACGCGCTGGATGTCTGGAAGAACGATTTTGCTACCGAAGGGCCAGATGGCTCGATCTTCCTGGGAAAGATGGATGATGGTGACGGGTCCCGAGCCAGGAAGGTTCCGCTGGTGCACGACACGCTGGGGTCGCTGGCCGATGTGGCGGTTTCTCCTGACGGGCGTCTGCTGGCGTTTTCAACAAGCGACCGTTCGGGGGTGTGGGACCTTCAGACTGGCCGGCGCATCCTGTTGCAGCATCCGTTCATCAACGTGCGCTGGACCACGAACCGAGTGTTCTATGCGGAGTTTCCGAAGTCGACCGAGTATGAGCACAAGGTGGTCGAGTTCGATATGTCGACGGGGAAGTCGCGCGAATTGGACGTGACATTAGATGACGATACGCGGATGCGTTGGGGTTACCTGACGAAGGCGAAGAAGACGCTGACCCACGCGGAGCTGACGGTCTATCGTCTGCAGGACAACTCTGTGGCGTGGACGCGGACGTTTCCTGATGCGGTGCCCAATGTAGGGCTGGGCACGACGGGCGTGGATTTCATTTTAACGTTTCCGATGAGTTCGGCCTCAGCAAAAGAGATTGTGAGCGCCGATCAGACCTTGCAGACACAGCCGCTGGCGATGCATCCGACGGACCGAGCACGACTGGTGCAGGCGGTGGATGCAGAGAGCGGGAAGATCATCGCGCAGGCGGTGGTGGAAATTCCGCGGGATTATGCGGGCGTGAGAGGCATTGACTATGCGCAGGGGATGATTTTTGTGGGCGGCGACAGTAACCGCACGCTGGTGTTTTCGGCGAAGACGGGCACCAAGGCCTGGCAGACATTTGGGCGGGTGCTGGCGACGGATCGCACCAGCGGCTTGTCCTGCGTGCTCAATCGCCGTGACGAGTTGACGGTGTACGACACTGCGGGGCAAGCAGTGCAGCACCTACGGACGGCGATTCCGATTCGCTTTGTGCAGTTTCTGAAGGGGGCACAGAAGCTGGTGGTTTTGATGGCTGACCAGACGGTGCGGGTGGTGGATGTGGCGGCGGAGACGGCGTTGGCGGAGAGGTAGTTTGTGCCGGCATCTGTGTAGCGTTGCCGTCAAACATCGGGGATGACAAACAAAGGATGGGGAAGTTGAACTACTCCGCGAGGTGCTGGGGCTTTTTGTAGAAGTCTTCGCCGAAGTAGAAGCTTTCTACAACCATGCAGAAGATGTGCTCGAGGGCGAGGTGGGATTCCTGGATGTTCATGGTGACGCTGGAGGGGATGATGACGTTGATGTCGGCCAGCTCGGCCATGGCGCCGCCCTTGTTCCCGGTGTAGGCGATGGTGTGGATGTTCATCTTCTTGGCCAGCTTGAGGGCCTTGATGCAGTTCTTGCTGTTGCCGGAGGTGCTGATGGCGAGGAGGACGTCGCCTTCGAGGCCGAGGGCTTCTACCTGGCGTTCGAAGACGTTGTCGTAGGAATAGTCGTTACCAATGGCGGTGAGGATGGATGTGTCGGTGGTTAGGGCGATGGCGCGGAGGGCGGGGCGGTCGACGGTGAGGCGGGAGACGAACTCGGCTACGAGGTGCTGGGCGTCGGCTGCGGAGCCGCCGTTGCCGCAGACCATGAGCTTTTTGTTGGCCTTCATCGCTGACGCGGTGATCTTGCCGGCTTCGAGGACGGCGTCGTGGATGGTGTCGTCGGCTAGGACGGCGCTCATGGTGGCTACGGATTGAGCTAGCTGGCGGCGGATCAGGTCCTTCATTTGTTGCTCCTGGTTCTTGTCCGTGATTCGGTGGAGGGCATACCCCAGGGGCTAAAGCCCCTTTCTGGGTGGTCCTATGAGACCCAAGGCTAAAGCCTTGGGGTACCTGGAAGCAACGGCGAGGGCAACGGCAACGGCAAGGGCAACGGCAACGGCAACGGCAACGGCTAATGCGGGGATCTCTCCACTGCGCATCGCAAGTGCGCGATGCTTCGGTCGAGATGACGGTTGCTGTGTGGGGGAGAGCAAGAGCAAGGGCGGCAACAACATCAACAACAGCAACCGCAACCGCAACCGCAACAGCAACGGCAACGACAACGACAACGACAACAGCAACGACAACAGC
>CAIQPK010000031.1 GCA_903873705.1 uncultured Acidobacteriota bacterium | reverse complement strand
CCCATCACCCTCACCGCCACCCTCACCTCCGGCGCCACCGGCAACGTCATCTTCTCCAACAACGGCACCCAGATAGCCTCCGCCACCGCCGCCAACTCCATCGCGACCACCACCGTCACCCTCCCCCTCGGCGTCAACAACCTCACCGCCACCTACCAGGGCGATACCACCTACGCTCGCTCCACCTCCTCCCCCACCCCCGTCACCATCACCGCATCGCCCTCCACGCTCGCCATCGTCGCCACGCTCAACAACCAGTACGCCCTCACCCCTTTCCGCGTCAGCGCGCGCCTCCTGCAAGGCAACGGAACCCTTGCCACCTCCGGCTACACCATCACGCTCACCGTCACACCCATCACTGGCCTCAGCCCCGCCGTCGCCACCACCCTCCTCACCGACGCCACCGGCGCCATCACCCTCCCCATCGCCCTTCTCCCCGGCACCTACGCCGCCGCCGCCACCTTCGCCGGCACCACCGACCTCCAACCCTCAACCTCCCCAGCCTTCACCATCACCGTCCAACCCAACCCCACCGCCACCACCCTCACCGCCACCCCCAACCCCGCCAACCAGAACCAGCCCATCACCTTCACCACCACCGTCACCGCACTCACCGGAACCAGCACCCCCAACGGCACCGTCACCTTCTTCGACACCTTCAACTCCCAGACCACCCCCCTCACCACCCTCACCCTCCCCTCCGCCTCCTCGCTCAACGCCATCAACACCGTCACCTACACCACCACCGCCCTCGCCCCCGGCGACCACCTCCTCATCGCCAGCTACACCCCCACCGTCTCCTTCGACCCCAGCATCTCCGCCCCACTAGCCGTCCACATCACCGCCCAGAGCTTCACCCTCACCCTCACGCCACCCACCCTCACCCTCATCACCGGCCACCACCAGACCATCACCGCCTCCCTCACCTCCATCGGCGGCTTCACCGGAGACTTCCACCTCAGCTGCCCCGACCACCTTCCCACCTACACCACCTGCGCCTGGGGCCAGACCACCCTCACCCTCCCCGCCAACGGCACCGTCTCCACCAGCCTCCTCATCGACACCGACCAGCTCCCCGGCTTCATCGCCTCAAACGCCACCCCCACCACCCCGGATGCCCCACTTATGGCGCGCCTTCTGCGACACGGGTGGGCCGCCCCAACCTCTGCAGGACTAGCCACCCTCGCCACCCTCATCCCCCTCACCCTCATCACCTTCCGTCGCCGCAAAAAACTCCCCACCCTCCTCTCCCTCCTGCTCCTCGCAACGATAGCCTCCACCCTCACCGCCTGCGGAGCCAACAAGTACCCCTACTCCACCGCCCCGGGAACCTACACCATCCCCATCACCGCCACCGGCCCAGCCTACCCTGGAGGCACCTCCCCCCAGCAAACCGTCAGCCTCACCCTCACGGTCACGCCATAGTCGCTATCAAGAATTACTGAGCCGAATTCACCTCGCCGGTGTCTATTACGAAATTGCAGCTCGTGTCAGTGGAGGTTGAGGGATGCGTTCGCAAGGATTCGCACCAACATGCCTGGCCTTCATTCTCTGTTCGCTCCATTTGCACGGACAGGCTTCAGCGCCACGTCTCACCATTTCAACCGCTCACAACCAGAAGACTTTTCACATCGGCGAACGCATCGCCCTTGAGCTCAGTTTCACCGGTCCCGACGACAACACCTACTCCATCGATCTCGCCAGCTACGACCGCAGCGGTCGCCTTACAATCGACAGCTTCTCAGCCGAACCCAAATCCGGATGGGCCGATCCCCTCGCCGCCTACTTCGCCTTCGGCACCTTCATGGGCGGCGGTTTGCGTGGCGGCAAAGCCCTTTCGTCACATCCCATAGTCGTCAATGTCGACCTCAACGAATGGCTCCGCTTCGACCAGCCCGGCACCTATCGCATCACCGTCATCAGCCACAGAACCGGACCGACACGAAAAGACGACCGCCTCCGCCCCGGACAAAAGCAGGACTATTTCTTTCCCACAAACACCATCGCCCTCGCCTCCGACGCCATCGAGCTCACCATCATTCCCGCCACGCCCGAGTGGCAAGCCAGCGCGTTCGCGCGCACCCAGAAGGCGCTTGCGAAACCCATCCCAGCCGACGCGGAACCTTCCCCCGAATACACGGCCGCCGCTCACGATCTTCGCTACCTCGCCTCACCCAGCGCCGCAGCCACACTCGCCGCCAATCTGCGCGACGGCGGCCAACTTCAGCCCGATACCTTCTTCGGTCTGATCGGTCTTCCCCTTGCCGCACGCGAGCCCGCACTCGCCGCCATGCGTCACCTCATGGACGATCCCAGCTTCCCGGTCTGCCAGGGTTTCGTAGAAGCCATGGGCTGGCTGAAACTCGACCAGACCCAGCTCCCCTCTGGAGAGCTCACAGCAGAGACAGCCCAGATCGCAGTGTCAAAAATCCGCGCCAGCCGCGATAGCGTATGGGAACTGCTCTCCGTCGCTCTGGCCGGCAAAGAAGGCGCAGCACGAGCCGCCACCGCCCAGACTCTGGTTGAACTCCAACCCGTCCATCCATCGCCTTCCGCCCTGGCCGAACTCGGCTCCGCGCTCCGCGCCGCTTTCCCAACGCTCTCCGCCTCGGAGCAGACCAGGCTCCTCGCCGAACATTGGCCGGCCATACGCTCCCGCGAACTCCTACCGGCCATACGCAAACTCGCCATCACCCCGGAAACACCCGAAGCGCCGTGGATCAGGCCACAGGCTACAGCTCTGCGGCGCTGGTTTGAACTGGAGCCCGAAGGCGCCGCACCGGAAACCCGTCGCCAACTCAACAAGGAAAACCCGACGCTCACGGCAATGGACGTCTCGTTTCTTCCCGATAAATCCCTCCCACAATTTGAAGCGCTCTGGGCAAAGGGCTTTGAAGAAGGCAACAATATCAACGACTACGAACCGGCGGCCTCCCTTCTCCTGCGCTTTGGCACGGGCGCCGTCAGTATTCGCATGGCCGCGTTGGTAGGAAAGCAAGGCTCAGACTTCGCCTGTAACCGATCCGACGAGGCCCTCGCCTACCTCGTCCGTTTCGACCCCGAAGCTGCAAGACCATTCTTGATACCACCGCCAAACCTTCCACCAACCAGACAGGAGTGCTCTTCGCACCCTCTGGCTTTCATCGCACGGCAGATGCTTGCCGCCTCGCCGCTCCTCACTGAAGCGGCCCTCGCTACCCTCGCTCGGCCGGACGAAGTACCTGTTGACGATCCCGTCCGTTATCTTTCTGAGTTCGGCGACAGCTCAACCCGCCAGCCTCTGCTCGACCTCTACCTCAACTGGTCCGAGCGTCCCCATCCCATCCCCGCTGTCACCCACGAAAAAGGCAGAGAAGAAAGGCAGTCGGAAGACCCTGACAGTGATCGAGGCGGCGCACTCGCTGCGACTCTGCTCAACAACCAGGGTTGGGTGGCCGACCCCACGCTCAACGCGCTCGTACTCCAACACTGCACGCTCAAGGCTGTGTGCGAAGAAGTCCAGGGCCTCCAACAAGCCAACCTCACCGTCTCAGCTTATGCCGATACGCTCGAACCCGGCGGCGAGTACGTCATAGGGCACTTCACTTCTCGAACCATGGACCTTTTTGCCGACAAACTCGACCAATTCCCGAAGGGCACAACGTTCACGCTCACACACTGCACAACGGGCTTTCAGACCACCCAGGACGAGCTGGAAGCCAGCCTTCCCGGCCTCTTCGCCAGCCATGGCATGAAGCTCATCGTTCCTAACCATGAATAAGCTCAAATACCAATAAATTCGCGCCTTTCATCGCATCCCTCCCTCCCCCGAAACCTCTGCCAACCCGCTATAATAGAACCTGACAATGGCAGACGATCAGAACCAGCTCCCCCTAGGCTCAGACGACAACATCCAGCCCTCCCCGCAGGACGCAAACTCCAACAATCCGCCCCCCGGCGGCTCTGGTGGAGACGGCCCGACCGCGCCCACCGGCCCCGGCGCCCTCCTCATGCTGCCCATCAATATCGAAGAGGAGATGCGCCGCTCGTATCTCGATTACTCGATGTCCGTCATCATCGGCCGCGCCCTCCCCGACGTCCGCGACGGCCTCAAGCCCGTCCATCGCCGCATCCTCTACGGCATGCAGGAAATGGGCCTCCAGTTCAACAAGAAGTACACCAAGTCGGCCAAGGTCGTCGGCCACGTCATGGGCAACTACCACCCCCACGGCGACAGCGCCATTTACGACACCATGGTCCGCCTCGCGCAGCCCTTCTCCCTCCGCTACCCCCTCATCGACGGCCAGGGCAACTTCGGCTCCGTAGACGGCGACCCACCCGCCGCCATGCGTTACACCGAATCCCGCATGACGCGTCTTGCGGGAGAGATGTTGGCGGATATAGATTCCGACACCGTCGACTTCACCCCCAACTACGACGAGTCCTCCCAGGAACCCTCCGTCCTCCCTGCGCGCATCCCCAACCTCATCGTCAACGGCAGCACCGGCATCGCCGTAGGCATGGCGACCAACATTCCTCCTCACAACTTGACTGAGGTGTTGAACGCCACCATCGCTCTCCTGCAAAAGGAAAAAGGCGACTCCCGCACCGACCTCGGCATCGTCCTCGAATTCGTCAAAGGCCCAGACTTCCCCACCGGCGGCTACCTCTACGGCCGCGGCAACCTCGCCCACACCTACACCACCGGCCGCGGCCGCTTCATGATGCGCGCCAAGTGCGGCCTAGAAAACATCACCGGCGGCCGCCAGGCCATCATCGTTTCCGAGATCCCCTACCAGGTCAACAAGTCGAACCTCATCAAGCGCATCGCTGAAATCGTCACCGAAAAAATCGTCGACGACATCTCCGACGTCCGCGACGAGTCCGACCGCGACGGCATGAGAATCGTCATCGAGCTCAAGCGCGGAGCCCAGCACGAAATCGTCCTCAACCAGCTCTACAAGCACACCAGCATGCAGGAATCCTTCAGCATGATCTTCCTCGCCGTCCACAACGGCCAGCCGAAGGAGCTCCCGCTCGACAAGGCCATCCACGCCTTCATCGATCACCGTATTGACGTGGTCAGGCGTAGAACCGCCTTCCTCCTCAACAAGGCACGCGAGCGCGAGCACGTCCTGCTCGGCTACCAGATCGCACTCGACCATCTCGACCAGGTCATCAAGATCATCCGCCAGTCCTCCTCCCGCTCCGACGCCCGCGAAAACCTCTTCGCCTACTTCAGCAACCGCCGCATCAACCTCCGCGGCACAGAACTCGCCGGCGTCACCCTCGACCCCGCCAAGTACAACATCGACCTCACCGGCGGCAGCGTCTCCGCCCAGCTCGCCAACAGCGCAGCCGGCACCCTGATCCTCAGCTACCGCCAGATCGACGCCATCCTCGAGCTCCAGCTCTACCGCCTCACCCAGCTCTCCATCGACGAGCTCCTCAACGAGCTCCGCGCCGTCCGCGACAACATCGCCGAGTTCGAGTCCATCCTCGCCTCCGAGAAAAAACTCCGCCGCGTCATCATCAAGGAGCTCGAAGACATCCGCGACAAGTACGGCGACGCCCGCCGCACCATCATCACCGACGAAGCCGACGAGCTCACCCTCGAAGACCTCATCGCCGACGAGCAGGTCGCCGTCACCGTCTCCAACACCGGCTACCTCAAGCGCACGCCCATCTCCACCTACCGCCAGCAGCGCCGCGGCGGCACGGGCCGGCTCGGCATGAAGACCCGTGAAGAGGACTTCGTCGCCCAGCTCATCATCGACAGCACCCACAGTTTCCTGCTCTGCTTTACGAACACCGGCCGCGTCTACTGGCTCAAGGTCTACGAAATCCCCGACGTCGGCGCCGCCGGCAAGGGCAAGGCCATGGCCTCGCTCGTCGACCTCCAGCCCGGCGAAAAAGTCGTGACCATCCTCCCCGTCCGCAACCTCGAGGAAGAAGAGAAGTACATCCTCTTCGCCACCCGCGACGGCATCGTCAAAAAGACCCCGCTCAAAGACTTCTCCAACGTCATGGCCCGCGGCATCATCGCAATCAACATCGACAAGAACGACGAGCTCATCACCGCCCGCATCACCAACGGCGACGACATCCTCTTCCTCGCCACACACGACGGCCTCGCCATCCGCTTCTCCGAGTTCTACGACGAGTCCATCGAAGACACCTCCAAGCGCAAGGGCCTCCGTCCCATGGGCCGCAACGCCGGCGGCAACAAGGGCATCACGCTCAAGAAGGGCGACTACGTCATCGGCGCCGTCGTCACGCCCTCCCAGGAGCGCCGCAACAAGCAGCGCCTCGAGCTCGCCGCCCAGGCCGGCCTCACCCAGCAGGTAGAAGCCGCCATCGACGAGGCCACCGAAATCCAGTCCGCCGCTCCCCTCGAGCTCGAAGGCGACCCCACCGAAACCGCCTCACCCTCCGTCTCCGAGGAGCTCGTAGCCAAGCTAGCCAAGCTCGACGAAAAGCTGGGCCTGACCCCCTGCCTCATCCTGACGGTCTCGGAAAACGGCTACGGCAAGCGCACCGACGTCGACATGTACCGCCTCCAATCCCGCGGCGGCAAGGGCGTCATCAACATGCGCGCCACCCCCAAGATCGGCAAGGTAGCCAGCATCCAGCTAGTCGACGACACCACGGAGATGATGGTCATCAGCCAGTTCGGCAAGATCATCCGCATCGACACAAAATCCGTGAGAGCCGCCGGCCGCGCCACCATGGGCGTAAAGCTCCTGGACCTCGACCCCGAAGACAAGGTAGCCGCCGCCATGGTAATCCCCCCCGAAGACCCCAAAACCAACGGCAGCGAAGGCGGTCCGCTACTGCAGTAGGGCGGCCTCTAAATCAGCTGAGGGAGTCCGTACCTCATTTTTGTTGAGCCAATTTTTCACCGCTAGTTCTACGCTTTTTCGGCATTGAAACGGCGGTCGTCCACCTTGCTGCTTCGAAATGTATTCGATACTCAGGGACCGAAAGATATTCTTTCAATATGCCGACGAGCGACTCGTCGCCCGCAGATAAACCGTGAATCACGGTTGCGATCCCGATGGCCGGCGCCGAGGCGGGGAAAGGATTTACGTTGATGTTTTCTAAGGGAATTGGGAGTTTTACCTCAAAAAAATTGTGCCAAGCGACCAGCAGAATTAGCCACGCCCTTAGATAGACGTTAGATTTCCTACGCTCGGCAATTTTCACCGTCCTCGCTAGAGCTCTAGCATCTCTAGTCCAAGAGACTGCGTTCATATTCGGTACGAAGTGTGATTGGATCGACTCCCCCCATTGTGCCGCGGGCCGAAGGTCGAAAACCCTCGATAGGGAATCACCAATGAATAGATTGAGGTCGGGAGTGAGATCCTCACCCAACCGCTCTTCCCTTACATCGCGGCCGGTGTGTGCCCGTGGCAGTTTAGAGACACTTTGCTTGAGCTCTGAGCCTGAGTTCATATTGGCCACTCGGCGCGATAGGATATCTCGTCCCCGCCAAAAATTTGCTTCTTTTTCGTTACGCGTTCTTTTCCCAACCCCCAACGCCATTTCGTAAAGGGCGCGTTCCCCGAGTTCCCTGGCGTATGACCCTGTTCCTTTAGATTTAGGGTGGAGCTTTTGATCACGTGAGGGCCTGTCTCCCAATTCCAACGTGGAATATCCGAACAGATTTGCCGTGAATTCACTATAGGGTCCGCCGCCTAGTCCTCCGATAAGAGTTGAAAGATGGAGATGAAAGAGATGCTCGGCAGCTCTCTCTGGAGTTAGCCTATAAAAAAATGATTGAAGACGAGCCGCCGCTCGGTTCGATACTGGATTGGTGACAGCACAAAATGCTACGAAGTCGCGGAAGTTTACCAATGACTTTAAGATTTGCGGTTCGCCCAATGGCTCGAACGATTTGTCGGAAAAAAATAGTAAGGTCTTTACCTTTTCGGACTCGCTCAGTCCACTCCAACGGGGTCCATGGGTAAGTGGATCTATCTTCAAGTCGCACGCTGGAGCCAAGAGAAGAACACGAGATGGTATGTCAGGACAAATCGAGCCCATGAAGACAGCTTGAATGAGCGGCCCGTCATAATAGTCTTTACTCTGCCACACTTTGACTATTCGGAGTAGCCGTGCACACATTGACTCCGACCTCGTGGCTGAAGCCGCCACCAAGACTTCATTCACAATGAGCTCTCGCTTTGTTTCAGCTGCTTCTATACGATCGAGGAGGAAACCACCCATCAATTCAGCAATCTGGGCTCGCTCTTCCGCCCCGTGATGGGTTTGCTCTTCGAACAATCGCTCGAGTAACGCGGCTTGGCTAGTTGGGGCGCGCAAGCCGCCGATCAGCAAGCGAATGACTTCATTCCAGCGCACATTCGTAATATGAGGTTCAATAGTCTTCCAGATACCAGCTATCCCTTCTGCCTCATTGAGAGTGATGATGAAGGTGGAGGTGAGATACTCCTGGAAAGTTAGGTGTACAAAGCTGTATTGTTCGTCTCCCGCTTCAACAAGCAACCCCGCCTTTTTTCTTACAAATTCCAAGAAATCTGCTGCAGCGTCTATTGGTTCTAAATCACCAGGTGCTTGGATTTCATGTGCGGAGATATAACCTGTGAGAAAATTATGAATATCGTTAAATGGCGCTACGGCTCGAGCCTTGCTTGCGGTCTCCATACTTCTATTCTGCATCCAATGGGCTATCGCTTCTATACGAGACCGGTTTCTCCGCTCGACACGCCCTCGGTTCTTCTGCTCAGGCTCCTTGAATTTATACGAATGCCATGTGTTTAACAGAGTTTCTGTGCATTTCTGATAAAGAACTACGCGTTCGTCGGGTAAGATAGCGTCGATCCGGTGAACAAGGGTTACTATTGTAAGTAAGAGTGGATTTGTTGCAAGTTCTCTGATAGCCGTGTGATCTACATCCCGTACGATCCGCAGCAAATCCTCAACATTTCGGCGTCTTTCCGCGAGGTTGTCGATCCGTGCCGCATACCAGTCCGAAACAAATTGCTCAATTTCTGGCAGTTGTAAAAGGGCGACTCGCGTATGGAAATAGTCTTTTCTGCTAAATGAAAAAGGTTCGTCGTATCCCACGATTCGCGAGGTAATGATTACCGTGTTTCCAGGATAATTGGAGGTGAACGTTCTGATTCTATTCCTCACGGTGCTCTTGTAGGCGGGGTTAGGCAATTCATCCAAGCCGTCAAATAAAAGAAGCGCCTCACCCGATTCTAGAAAATACTCAAAGAAGTCTAAATCGGCGGACTGAACCGATAGGTCAACTCTGGCGTCTTGAATTATGTAGTCGAGAAGACCGAGATTAGGGTTAGACTTTGGTTCATCTGCATATTTGCGTAACACTACATAAATTGACAGCCTCTTGTCTGGATTTACTCCGTACCTGGTTTGCAGTTCGGAATGTGTACCCGAGAGCGCCAAGAAGCGAAGCAAAGTCGTTTTACCAGACCCAGGGTCCCCGAGAACAACGTGTTTGCTGCCGCGTGCTGTGAGTACGCTAGTGCCTAGGCGGTAATTGCTTTCGCCGGATAGTGCAACGGTTTCAGGAACGATTTTTAGGGGGATATAGATGTCCTTAATTTCAACCCCTCGAGCCGCCTCTTGCTCATAAACAGACATTCCGACAAATTGGATATCGTTATACAGGGTGTCCATCGCTTTGCGGTAGCGTGATTGGGTGTCTTCAATTGTTCGACGGCGCGCGCTCCCAGAGCGGACGAGCTCTGGATAGTAAAAGAGGGCGAGATAGGGTGCTTCGAGAAATAACGAAATGAGATGAGTATGGCCCCACTGTTCCAGCTCAAAGCTTTGCCGGTATTTGGTCTTTAGTGCGTCGAACCATGTCACATCTCCGCCCGACGTTCTTGTGGACGACTCAACGAGATTCATGGGGGTAACAAGAACCCATTTCTTGAGGCGAAGACTCTTTTGATGACTAGCAGCCTTTTCTAAAGACACCTCGATCTCATGACGGTGATTGTCAGACAAGGGCGATGGGTAGAACTTATATTGAAAGCCTACGGCCCCGCGCTTTTTAAAAGATGAGTCGCCCAGCAGACTATCTAGTCCCTTATAGTCCCCTGACGCATCGTTAAAGAGCGTAGCTTGCACATCTTGACGCCGAGCTTCGTGAAACAGCAGTAGATCGACAAGGCGTCCGAATTCTTTACCGCCCTCGGCGCCCTTCGGTAAGATTTCGAATAAGGTTCTAACAGCTGGAAGGCGTTTGACGACCGCAATTGCCATATTTATGAATCTCCGCGTCTTGGCATTGGGAATTATTTGAGGTGTTGAATGAGAGGATATTCTCATGAAAGGGATGCTGTAGTGAAGCGCTTTTCTCAGTGCTCTCAGTTCATGGCACGCAAGAACCCAACATCTTGGCAACTCAACTGGCTCCCCATCCCCCGACCCAATTAGCCCCCACGAGACTCCAGGCCTGCGTGGACTAGGCTCTTACTGTATGGTCAGCGTTTCAGCAGTTCGCACCCGTCAGCGGACCCTTCCGCGAGGTTCGCGCGCCTCACCCTCCAGCCAATCAAAATTCCTCATATACCCCTCCCCATTCTTCTCCCGAAACTCCGCCAGCAGCGCCGCCACCGCCGCGTGCATTTGCATCACGCTCACGCCCCACGTCTCCAGCACCAGGTCCCATTTTCGGTAACCAGTCCAGCAACTCGCGCTTCACCATCAACCCCATCAAATCAAACGTCCGGATAACCCGCTCCCCATCCCTCCGGTCAGCTTCCGTCCACTCCGCCAGCGGCACCCGCTCGTTCCACAGCATCATGATCCGTTTCCGAGCCCCGTGCCGGGCATCCTCGTCCAGCACATCCACAATCAGCCGCAGCAGATTCGACCCCTCCACTGACTTCGTCAGCAGCCGCGACTGCGTCTCCATCTCCCGCGCCTGCCCGCGATGGAGCATTTCCCTGTGGGTGTGGTGCAGGGACTCAACCCCGATGGGCGTTTTCTCTAATGAAAACGCCACCGCACACCCTTATCGGGATACCCAGCAACAGGGAAAATGCTCTAGATGTATGCCGCCGCGCAAGCCGCCACCGCCGTCACCACGGTCGAAGCCGCCGACACCCCCGTAGCCCAAACCGCAATCGTCTCAGCGCTCATGCCCGCCAGCCTACTCCTCCCCCAACCCCCCAGTCCGTGACCCCACGCACACCCCAAAACCCTTGACACCCTAGTACACTGAAGACAGCACCAGAACCGCCCGGCCACCCGCCGGGCATTTCCATTTCACCCCTGAAAGGAGCAGACATCTCCCCAGACCACGCCCATTAGAATCTGAGACTTTGCAGACCAGGTCTGGGGTGGGCACCCCCCGCCACCCAGCTGTCATCAAACAGAGTTGATACCGGAAAGAAGGCAACAACCATGTCCCACAAAGACCACAACGGCAACCGCCCCGTCGAAGTAATCCCCGACCCCAAAGACCCGATCCTCGCCTCAGCCGAGATCATCCACGATCCCGAGCACGACCGCCACAAGGGTCCCCACGTCAAAGGCCCCCACGACCCCAAAGAGATCAACCCCAAAATGGCCTCCGACATCGCCTACTGGTCCCACGAGTTCCACGTCTCCGGCGAGCAGCTCCACGAAGCCATCCGCACCCACGGAACCCACGTAGACAAGGTCCGCGCCGCGCTCAAGCACTAGTCGCGCAGCGCCACCATCCATAACACCACCACGGCGATGTACACCACCGAGCTCGCATAAGCCCAGCCCGCAAACCCCCGTGCGTCCCGATGCGCCGCCGCCACCGCCTTCCCCACACTCGCCACCAGGTCGACCACGCCATAAGCCGCCAGCCCCGCCACAATCACCCTCACCACCCGCGGCGCCCCACCCATCCACGCCCACCCGCACAGCAGCACCATCACCCCACTGCAGAACGCCTCCATCCGGTCCACCGGCACCGGCGACCGCCCCGCCACCGCCACAACCCCCACACTTGACACCCAGGCCCCCACCACAACCGCCACCGCACCCCACCACCCCCACCTCAGCCGCACCAACTTCGCACAAATTTGAGCCGCAACGGCCAGCTGCAACACCAAACCCAAAACCGCCAGCGCATCGTAAACCTGCACATAACTCGCCGGCGCAAGCCTTCCGCCCAGCGCGAACAGCACCAGCGACCGCACCGGATAGAAAGCCACCAACACCGTAAAGCTCACCACGCGGCGCGCCAGCCCACGCGAAACCACCAGCGCCAACAGTCCCAGCTGCAGCACCAGGCTCACGCCCCACAACGCGTTATTGACCGCCGCTGATGTCATCGCCAACTAGTCATCATCCGGAGGACCGGAAGGCTTCTGCCGCAGCAGCCACTCCGTCGAATGTGCTGTCAGCACGTGGCTATACGGCGTCGGCGCCTGCGTGTAGTAGAAGCAGTCACTGAAGTCGTCCGACACGGCGTCCCGTGTCCCCAGGCTCGGCAACCCATAGATCGCCTCCATATACCTCAGCATGCTCCCAGATTCATGCTGTACATGCGACACATATCCCCGCTTGGCATACGGTGAGATCACGATCACCGGCACCCGGAACCCCAGACCCTCCCCATCCACCTGCGGCGGCGGCACATGGTCATACTCGCCTCCCCAATCATCCCAGGAGACAAAGATTGCCGTCGTGTTCCACAACGGACTTTCGCCAATGGCATTCACAATCGACGCCACCCACTCCGGTCCGTACGCCGCCCCACCCGGGTGGTCTGAATTATTGAACGTCGGCACAATCCATGTCACCTGCGCCAACTGCCCGTTGTGTATATCGGTCAACACCTGCGTTTCAGGTGAGATGACGTTATCCTTCCAATCCTGCCCGTAGCGTATGTGCCGGATCGCTTGGAAAGCCGAAATGATGTAAAAAAACTCGGTGCTGCCCGGGGCATAGTATTTCCACGTCAGCCCTTTCGCATCGAGAAGGTCCGCCATCGTCTGGTAGTCAAAGCACGGAAATACGCCCGGCAGATCTGTGCCATTCGGTCCGATCAAGGGAACAGTCGTTCCTGGCGGGGCATCACATCCCCACGGTCCCGTACTGGGGTTTTCAGACGAATGCCCGGACTGCCCGGCAATCATGTACTGGTGCGCCACGAAGCTCGGTCCCGTGTTCGATTGAAACATGCGGTCGCCCAGCGTGAACCGCTCTGCCAGTTGCCAATAGGGCAAGATATCGCTCTTCTGGGTGTACGAGTAGACCAGGGGTCCAGCCTGTGCGCCGAAGCCATCCATCTTGCCATGGTTCCACTCGCGCCACCACCCGACGTGACCGTGGCCGAAATCCGGGCTCCCGGCCAGGGAGAACGGCACCAGTGGCACCGACACGTTCCCATCCATACCGCTCTGTGCCGAGTCCGCCCCTGGAAATCCGTTGAAGAGGTTATCGAACGTCCGGTTTTCCTGCATGATCACGACAATGTGTTGAATCGGGCTTGGCACGCTAGAAGGCGCCGTGGAAACCGGGGTGGACACTGGGCTGATGGGGCTACTGGCTACGGTGGTCGTCGATCCCAGACCGCTAACCGGCTGAATACCCGACCCGCATCCCAAAATTAAGAAAAATACCAACACGAGAAAGCTTCTCCCGCGAACGAATGACATGACCCTTACCTCGGCGGCCCCATAAATGCGCTGTCTCTAGTGGGAAACGATGTGTGAATTTAAGCACATGCGGGCGGGCCTGTCATGTACTCATTTACATCAAATCGTCAATAATGACGGGCGTTTTTATCGCGCCACGATAGGCGCTTCCCACTTTCAATGACTTGCAAACCTATCCCGCCACGACGCGAGTTTTTCGTCCGCCTTTTTCCGGCTAAGCCTCTACACCCATCTAAAACAGTAGATTTCCCGCCAGAGCATCTGCTTGGTCATCCTTGTCGGCGGCGCCCTTTCTCGATTGCTGAAGTTTGCCTGGGCCTTCCAATCTTTCCGTGGTCGCCGTGGGCAACAAAAACTGTCAAGCCCCCTTACCTCTGCAAAACTCGCAAGACCCTCGCCAGCACTGGCTATTTCTCATCCAAAAAGTTGGCATAGTAATTCTTTGATCTCGCTATCCTGTTAATAGCACTTGATTACGAGCGAGCGCGGGGCCGTAAACGTTCAGCGTGGAAGAATGGACACACGTATCCCGATACTTTGCCCTTTGTCATCCACAGTTACACCTTCAGGTATCGCCCGGGGGTGCGGACGCCCCACCGCAACATTTTGCCGCGACCGGCATCTATACCGCCACGAGGTTTTATCCCGATGTCCAGGTCCTTTACGCTCCTTATCGCCCTGGCGACGCTGCCCGTGGCTGCCTTCACGCAGACTGCGATCACGTCCGGCCAGGATAGCTATGTCCAGACAGAACCCGCTCCGATCCAGCGCTCTGCTCCCGCACAACCCAGCTTCGGTCCTCCGCCGCGTTCCATCAACCGCCGCATGCCGCAGGTCAGCACCACGCGTCCGGCACGAGGCATCGTCGTCCGGTCCTTGGCCGGCAATCCCGTTACCGTGGTGGCTGCTGACGCCGACCGCACCGAGCTTCGGCTTGACCGAGGCATAGCCAACCTGGCGCTTGACCATCCTGAACACAACGAAATTCTGGTCGACCTTCCCGGTGGCCAGATTGCCCTATTGAAGGACGGCTTCTACACGTTCAACGCCAGCACCAACACCGTGCGCGTCTTGCACGGCGAAGCCGACGCCTTCCGGCACGTGGATGATCGCAACAGCATCTCCATCCGTGAGCGGGAGGAGCTTTCTCTCAGCGGCAATGCACGGCCCGTAAAAACGGAACGCGACCAGGCCCGCGCCGATTTGCTGCCGGGCGCTGAACCGCGCTGGCGCGAGAGCGCTGGCTATTACGGTGACGGCCCCGTCTACACCGGGGGCTACTATCCGTATGGCGGCTATCCCTACGGGTTATACGGCTATCCGTATGCGTCCTACCCTTACGGTTTCGGCATAGGTTTCGGCTACTTCGGCGGCTTTCGCGGCTATCGTGGCGGCGGCTTCCGTTTCCATCGCTAGGCAGCAGATCATCAGGCCGGGGACCGCGTTATGTGACGGTCTCCGGTTTCTGGCGTTCGGAAGCCCGGAAAAGTGGGGTGAAACGTCTTGCGTAGCTCGCCGCCTTACGTCATTTCAGCCAAGATGCCCAGCAAGCAGGCTACAATTCCGAGCATGCGCCGCCTGACTCTTTGCCTCGTTCTCGCCCTCAGTTTTTCCGCCTTTGCCCAAGCGCCCGCGCCGAAGCCCGCGACGCTTCGCTCCATATTGCTGGAGCAGCTGCGCTCCACGCAGAACAAAGCGGAGTGGTTTGTTCCGGCAAATACCGCCGTCGCTGGCCTCACATCGGATCAGGCGATCTGGATTCCAGCCGAAGCGGTAGGCAAGACCGGCGAGCATTCGATTGGGCAGCTCGCCAATCACCTTGTTTTCTGGAACGAGCAGACGCTCGCCAAGTTGAAGGGCACAAAGCCAGCAGCGTTTGATGGCAATAACGATGAGACCTTCAACAGCTTCGACACCGCCGCCTGGACCAGTACCGTGCAGCGTCTCGACCACGTTATGACCGCTATAGAGGACTGGGTAGAACACGCCAGTGAAGCAGAGTTGGCTGCAAACGCGTCCACGATCGCTCATATCGGAACGCACAACGCCTACCACATCGGCCAGATACTCTACGTCAGGAAGCTGCAGGGTACGTGGAACCCGGCCAACGGTGTGAAGTAGAGTCGTAGGTATGGCAGTGCCGCCGCTACCCGTTTTCTTCAACCCGATGCAGCTGGGTCCATGCGCGTAGCCTTCTTTGGCGGCACCTTCGACCCGCCGCATCGAGGCCACCTGGCGATTGCCCGCGCAGCCGCTGAAGGCTTCGCGCTCGACGTTGTTCTCTTCGCTCCCGCGGCGCAGCAGCCATTCAAACCGGAGGGAGCAAGTGCCAGCTTCGCCGACCGTCTCACCATGGTTCGGTTGCTGTGCGACGCCGCCAGTAAGTTGACCCACAGCCGTTTCGAGGGTTCGGACGTTGACAGTCCGCGCGCGGATGGGCAGCCAAACTACACGATCGATGCTCTTCGCCGGCTGAAGCAGGAGCGCAACGACTCTGCGTTGTTCGTGATCGTCGGAGCGGACGCGTTTTTGGAGCTTCGCCGCTGGCGCGATCCCGATGCGCTCCTGGCCGTTGCTGAATGGATCGTCGTCAGCCGCCCCGGATTCTCGCTGGACGAGCTTGCTCCGCTAGCGCTGAGCAGCGACCAGGGAGCGCGCGTCCACCTGCTGGAAGGTGTTCACGAGCCGGCCAGTGCCACAGAAGTGCGGGAGCGGCTCGAACACGGCCTTGATTGCTCACGGCTGGTGACGGAGGAAGTGCTCGCCTATATCCAGCACAAGCACCTTTACGGCCCACCGGGCGCGTCTCAGCACAAGTAAGCACTGGCCCTGAGCACACACAGCGACTACCATAGGCAAGGAGCAAGGAACCTCATGCCAAGTACCGAAACGAATCAGCTTCTCGCCGCAGCCGTTGCTGCCTGCGAGGACAAGAAGGCCGAAGACATACGCATCCTCGCACTCGACCCAAGTGAGAGCGGCCTCACCGACTACTTCCTGATCTGCAATGGAACGAATGAGCGGCAGAATGTTGCGATCACAGACGAGATTGAGATCCGACTAAAACGTGAGTTTGGCGTGTATCCCAACTCAGTTGAAGGCCGCCGCCAGGGCGAATGGGTCCTGATGGACTACGTTGACTTCATCGTGCACGTTTTCTCTGCTGAGAAGCGCGCTTTTTACGGGCTGGAGCGTTTGCGGAAATCAGCCACGACCTTGAGCATCGGCGACCTGAACGCTGAGATCACTGCGGCAATCACTGCGCAGCGGAAGCCGAAGAAGGTTGCCGTTAAGGCCGCAATTCCAGCGAAGGCTGCTGTAAAGAAAGCGCCAACCAAGAGCGCGGTGAAGAAAGCGGTTAAAAAGAGTGCGACCGTGAAGAAGGCCGTGGCAAAAAAAGTCGCCACCAAAAGTAAGACACCGGCGAAGAAGGCTGCGCGCAAGTAAACACGAGCGTGCCACTGAATCACGCCGGGAGCAGTTCTGGTGAGTTCCTACGGCAGGGTGGGCGTCGACCGCTACTTTGCGGCCGTGTTGTGCACGGATTCCTTCTTGATTACTGCGTCCAGACGGGCTTGGATATCGGTGGCGTCAGGCTTGAGTGCGAGGGCTCGCCGGTAGCAGGCTTCTGCCTCAGCATTGTTGCCCATGGCTTCTGCAGCAACGCCACGCTGCGCATCCTCACTCCAAAGCGGATGGAGGCTTTCGGGGCCGTAGGCTGTCCACATGGATACGGTGGCTTCAGGGGGCAAAACCTTTACGGTCATGGTGGCGAACGCCGAGCGCGGTGTTCCGGGCTCGGTAACTTTGGCGACCAGACGATAGGTACCCTGCTCCAACTTTGAAGTGTCCAGCGTGCGGCCCGTGAGGAGATTTCCCGCGGCATCGAGGTTCTTGACTTCTACGTCCTCATCTTCCTCAAGGGGGGGCCGGCCGGCTGAACCGGCTACAGATCCGAGCAGGTAGTGGACATGAACCATTTTTGGCGTGCTTGCGGGCGCACCCATCACGTCGGCCAGCGGGAACCATATTTGATAGGCGAGATTGAGTTTTTCGCCGATGTGGATCTGCGCCGCCTGCGGCCCGCGGGGGGTGAAGCGAAGCTTGGTGATGGTGAACGGTAACTGGCCGTCAGGGTCAGTTACCGGACCGGGCGTGGCGTAAGCGATCAGATCCGACATGCCAATGCTTTCGGGGTGGACTCCCGTCACCGTGATCTGCTTGCGCGTACGTGTGGCCTCATGAGTGAGATTGTTGGTCAACGTTGTTTCGATTTCGTAACTACCCGGTACGACCGGGAGCCGGCCTTCGGCGGCGAAGAGTCGATCTTTGGCCGCTTTAGCGCCAGCCTCTGAGACGAGACCCTGCAAGGTGTCCTGCTGCTGGTAAATAGCCTTGCCTGATGCTGTGATCACACGGGTCTGCAGGGACATGCTGTAGCCCGTTTTCTGGTCAGGCAGAGTCCCTACGAGACGTGGATCAAGGCGCTGGTTGCGCAAGAGGAAGTGAACGGTCTGCCGGCCTTTGTCGTCGCGCAGCACAGCCGTATCCAATACAGCTTCGTTCGCGCCCGTGAAAATGCTCGATGTGACGCGCTCAACGTTTGCGTGTCGAATAGCAGCGATGCGCTGCTTCTCTAGGTTTTGCTCAGGAAGGTTTCTGATCGCATCCAGCAGGAGATCGGAGGCCATAGTAGGACGCGGGTTGTCGATATCGATGGGTTCATCTGGCAGTAGCGACACCATGGCATGCGTGGCTTCTGCACCCATGCTCTGGTCGATGGTATGCAGAGCAGCACGATCATCGTGGATGTCGTTCGTGACAATGCGTGTGGGACCGTCTTCGCGGGGGGAATAGAACGTGTATTCCTCGCCGTAGGATCGCCGGTAGAAAACCAGATTAAAATAAAGCGGAAGAGCCGGCGAGGGTGACTCGTAGAACCAGATTTCGACGGGACGCGTAGCGATGCCTTCGTGGAATCGCGCTGTCTGCTTGGGTTTGCCGAGCGTGATGTAGGCACGGCCCATGTCGGTTCGCCAGCCATCGTTGTAGCGGGGATCCCCGAACGTGCTCTTGACGTAGGCGAGGCGGCGATAGTGCTCCTCTTTGTAGGAATTGATTTCGGAGTGCGGGTCGGGATTGCGTGCTTCCCAGAAGGCGGTGATGAATTTCTCCCGTTCATTGTCAGTGGTCAGACGTAGAAACTCTTTGCGCTCGGCCTGACTAATGATGTAGGTGACGTCCTCCTCCAGCCACTGACGATAGGACTGAGGAAGTTGCTTTACCGTGACCGCCTTGGCTCGAAGGTCGGCCGAGGGGATGACGGCCAAGAGGAGCATGACGGTGAGGAGACGGGCGGTACGCACTTGTAGACCTCGCAAAAAAAGCAGGAGGCGGTATTTCCGCCTCCTGCTCATTTTATCGTGCTTCAGGTTGGGTTGAAGTTAGAACTGGACGGCCAGCTGGAAGCGCATGTTGAACGCGGTCTGGAATCCTGTAGGCTTCGCATAGTCCTTGTTTACGGGCGAACCGAACGAAGTATCCAGGTTCTGGTTCTGACCGCTCAGCGGCTGGCTATCGGTTACGTTGAAGGCATCGAAAGAGCCAATGACCGTGTATTTTTCACCCAGCTTGTGCGAATCCGTTGCGCTGAGGTCAAGTTGCATTGCCAGCGGCAGGTAGCCCTTGGTACCACGGCCGCCGACCGGAATTTCACCGGCGTTGGCGTAAACGGGGTGGCTGGCAAACGCGCTGAGCGGGGCACCGCTAGTTGCATGCAGCCAGCTGCCGATAACGAGGTTGTCACCGTAGCGACCGACAAACGGAGTGGACTTGTCAATCTTATAGGAGACGAGGACGTTGGCAACGTTGCGGTGATCGGTGTTCAGGTAGCCACGCTTGAACTGATCGCCCAGCGCGCCGATGGCACCCTGCGTGAAGTCAAACAGTGAGCTGATTCCAGGATCAGACTGCCCGTTGTCATTGCGGAAGAAACCTTCATAGTTACCGAAGAGCTTCGCGTAGCGGTAGTTGATACGTGCCTGCCAGTGATTACGAAGGCTGCGGTTCAGTTCGAGCTCGAGCGACTGGTAGTGGCGGCGAGGATCGGCGAAACCGTCTGGCTTGCCATCGGAACCCAAGGAGGCACCGGTGGTGTTGTAGTTGGTGACGCAGGCGCCGTTGTAGGTACCGCCGGTGGCCACGTTCGGGAAGAAGCCGCCGAAGGCAACCGAAGTATCGTTACCGTACGTGCAACCGGCTACCGGCGCAACATAGTTTGCAGCCGTTACCTGTCCAGGATTCTTGCCAGCGTTTGCAGCAGCGAATTGAGCGGGCGTGTATACGATCTCGTTCTCATTGATGAAGTAATCCGAGCTCGAAGAGACGTTGGCGATACCACCGGCGTAGTTGAAGTCGATGTATGCGCCTTCGGGAGAAGTCGAACCGATGTCTTCAACGATGCGGCCGAATTGGCGATCCATATAACGGATGGAGGCCACCATGCCGGGCTTGATCTCGCGGGTCACGCCGAGCACATACTCATTGGTGTATTCCATCTTGGTTCCGGGCAGGATGCCTTCACCGGTGGATGAACCGAAGTTCGGGCCGCCGAAGTTGGTCGTGTTTCCGCCCGAGACGATCTTCGGGGTGCCATTGAGAACCTTGCTCGTATCCGGCTGGACCGAGCCATTGGCGTCGATGACTGCGTTACCACTGCCGTCCTTGAGGGGAGCAAAGTAGAAGCTGGTGTCATCCTGCTCGTTGCCGAGCTGACGAACAGCAGCGTCAAGAGGCAACGGATTCTGGTAACGCGAGTAGGTGAAGGTGATTTTCGACTTCTTGTCTCCGAAGGGATCGATGGTGATGCCCATGCGGGGAGACCAGTTGTCATGCCAGTAGTAGGTCAGCAGGGATCCGCCGTAGGCCTGCTGCTCCCAACGGAGACCAGCGCTGATGGTCACGTGCTTTTCCGGCGTCCAGACTTCATTACCGTAGGCCGTCTTGTAGCGCGAGATGGCCGCTACGACCGAACCCTTGTAGGTTCCGCGAATCTCCTGCAGGTAGACCTGGTTGCCCTTATAGGTGGCGCAGTAAGTGCAGCCCACGTTGCCGCCCGGACCGGTTGTCGTATCGGCCCGAAGCAGGTAGAAGGTGGCATTGGTCTGTTGACCGATAGCACCGGCCGGAATGGTGTAGAGGCTGGTCAGATTCTGTCCAGCGAAGTTCGTTGCAGGAATCGCGAAGCTCTTACCAGTGCGGAGGGTGGAGTTGTTGAAGTCAACGTGGTTGAACAAATAGCCAACCATCGCCGTGTGCTTGCCGAGGAAGCTGGTTGTCGCCTGGAGCTCGCCCTGTAGCTGCCAGTTCGCATCCTTGGTTGCGTAGTAAGTGCCGAAACCGTAAGGAGTGAAAGGGGTTGCAGTACGGTCACTGATGGAGTAGCCGTTTGCAACCGGGCTCTCAGCATAGTGCTCGGTACTGTAGGTGTAAGCGCCGAAGGCGGTCAACCACGGACGCAGCGAGCTGTTGATGCGGGCCACCGAGTTGCGGGTGCCGTAAACGTAGGAGCTGTCGGCCAGCAGCAAGCTGGTTGCCGAGAGGCTGTTGGGTTGGGTGTTGCGACGCGAAGGATCGCCGTAGGACGAGGCTTCGATTTCCGTCGACGCGAAGGGCAGATAGGTCAACTTGCCTGCCCAGTTCAGTGACGTGGTGCTGAAATCCAGGGGACCAAGTTTGTAGAAAGCGGCGGCGGGGTTGGCCAATGCCACGGTGCGGCGGAGGGTAGGATCGAACGCGCCGAAGAAGAACAGCTTGTCGCGGAAGCCCGGGACGTAGCCGCTGACCTCTGCGTCACCCTCGTAAGCGGGGGTAGCAAGCGTCTGGGACGGGGTGGTCGTCAGGTAGTTGTACTGATAGAGCTGCTTGCGGTTGGCGAAGCCGAACTCGGGAGCAACGTAGGCGGAGATCTTGCCGTGGTACTGGTTGGTACCGGACTTGGTGACGATTTCGATAATGCCGCCGTCAGCCTGACCGTACTTGGGCTCGAAGGAGGCGGTCTTGATGTCCACTTCCTTGACGAACGCCAGGTTGATGCCCGTGCCGAGGGAACCATAGCTGACCGTGTAAACGCCGAGGCCGCCGTAGGCCTGGTCGGTGATGGTCACGCCGTCCGCGGTGTAAAGGTTCTCCAGTCCGCTCGAACCACCGATGGAGGGGTTCGCGGTACCAGTGCCGCCACCGCTGACGACACCGGGTGCGATATAGAACGCGCCGGAGACGTTACGCGGAAGGGGCATTGCCTCATAGAAGGTGTCGGTGATGGCGGTGTTGACCGAGGTGTTTTCGATATCGATCGTGGTCGCGCCGGCGTCGACTTCAACCGTGGTTCCTTCCGCACCAGCCGAGAGGCTTGCGTTCAGGTTAGCGGTGTGGTCGATGGTGACCTGGTTGTCTTTGGAGACTTAGGTGGTGAAGCCGGCAGCCTTTACGGTGACGGTATACAGGCCGGGCGTCAGGCCGTCGACCTGGTACTTGCCGTCGGTCTTGGTGGTCTGGGTGACCGTGCCTTGAGGGCCGACCACGGTGATGACCGCATTCGGCACAACGGCGCCCGTAGCGTCCGTTACCACGCCGGAGAGACCGCCGCGGGTGGAGCTATTCTGGGCTTGAGCAAGCGGAAGCGCTACCGTGGCGACGCCCAAGAGGCTGACGCCGATAACCACTTTCCGGATCATGGAGCGAAATTCTTGCATTCTATTGACTCCTTCGTAGCTGCAATACTTGTTTCGAGGACCGCTAGTGTGCTGAGGCTAATGGGTTCCGCGGTAGTGCCTTGAATCGGTACACGACTTATATGCACGCGGGGTTCCAAACCGGCGATTGCAGGGTGTATTTGGCTGATGTGTAAGTAAATAAGGTGCTTGTATGTGGTACTAGATGGGATCGGTATCTCCGTTGCGTTCGTAATCTATGAATTTTGAAAGAATTGCGTCGGAGATTTCCACCGCATGGGAATGGTCAGATAGGAGACATGGTGCAGCCGTGTGCTGGAGGAGATTGCTGTGAATGTTGTTTTAGCGCATATACATCCGAAGGCGAACGCGGTTCTTCCGTTTGCTGATGCGGTCAGTCATTACCTGAAGTTGGCTTCGAAATGGATTCCTGCCGAAACCAAAGGATTTGGCTCCGAAGCCTCACTCAATTCCTATCTTGAGGGTGGCCGGCAGCGGCCGGCTGTTATCTTGTGCGATCAGCGGGGTAAAAGCCCCACCTCAGAGGAGTTTGCTGGTTGGATACGACAACGGCGAGACGGTGGAATTGGGCAAATCGTCCTGGGGATAGGGCCGGCGGATGGATGGTCAAAGGAGATTCTCGGTAAGGCAGATCTTCGGTTGTCGTTCGGAGCTATGACACTTCCCCATGCGCTTGCCCGGCTGGTACTCGCCGAGCAGGTGTATCGAGCGGCCACGATTATTGGTGGTCATCCTTATCACCTGGGGCATTAGGGTTACGGGCTCACTATACTGAGGCGTTATGGCAGAAGAATCGGCGACGCAGCGGCACGGGTTGATCCTGATCAATACGGGTCCGGGTAAAGGGAAGACGACAGCGGCGCTGGGAACGGCGCTGCGAGCAGCCGGTAATGGTATGCGGGTGCTGGTGCTGCAGTTTTTGAAGGGTTCATGGCACTACGGGGAGCTGGATGCAGCAGAGGCGCTTTCGCAGTCACTGGGCGATGGAAGCTTCACGATCCGGCAGATGGGCCGCGGGTTCGTGAAGGTGGGTGGTGCGGAGACTGATCCCGAAGATCTGAAGATGGTGGAAGATGCCTGGGAAGAGGCGGCGACGGCCATTCTTTCGGGGGATTATGACCTGATCGTGCTGGACGAAATCAGTTATGCAATCGGGTACAAGATGCTCGACCCGGAGAGAGTGGCGGATGTGCTGCGGCGGAAGCCGGAGATGTTGCACGTGATTCTGACCGGGCGTGGGGCTCATCCTGTGCTGGTGGAGCTGGCGGATACCGTCACGGAGATGCGCGAGGTGAAGCACGCGTACACGAAGGGCATCCTGGCGCAGCGCGGGATTGAGTTTTAAAGAGGGCGAACGCTAGAAGCGAAGAACGAGGCCGGCGCCGATTTGTTGCAGGGTTTGATCGTTTGACCCTAGAACGGAGACCACCTGGCCGGCGCCATACTCGGCGCGGACGTCCAGGTGGGGGAAGATGGTGAAATCGGCGCCTACCTGCACCTGGTAGGCAAGATTGCCTGTGCGGGAGGCGTTTTGGCCGTAGTTGGTGCTGACTCCGCCGATTTCAGCTTGAATATACGGCTTGAATGGGATCAGGGGAGCGTGCGCTCCAAGCCGGAGGCCCACGAGTCCGCCACGTAGCTGGTCGCCATAGGTGTTGTTACTGTTTGAGCCGGTTTGAATGAAGCCGCGGACGTCACCCCCGAGGGCAATTGGGCCGAGGTGAAGGAAATTGTCGTAGAGACCGACGGTGCCACCACGCGCCCAGAAGTTTCCGGCGGTGTTGATGGTTGGGCCGGTACCGGCGTAGATGGAGTTGAAGCCCGAGAGGCGACCCGCACTGGCCATCGCATAAACGCCGAGCTGGGCGTGAGCGGTTGCCGCGCAAGCGAAGAAGGCACAGATGGCAAGACAACACTTCAATCGATTCATGAACGAACACCCCATTGTGTTGGTTGGACGCGTTTAGGGGCGACTGCGACTAGATGACTCGGCTGTGGCGGTAACCTTCGGCGGTGAGAGCGGCGAGGAGCTCTTCGACCTGCTCGCGACCGCGGGTTTCCATGGTGATGTCGATGGTGGTATCGCCGAGGTTTACGCCGTAGTAGGCACGGTTGTAGAGGGTATCGACGATATTGGCGCGGTGGCTGGCAATGAGGCGGGTGAGGTCGGTGAGCGCGCCGGGTCGGTCAAGCAGGTGGATACGAAGGCGAATAAGGCGGCCATCCTGCACGAGGCCGCGCTCGATGATGCGAGCGAGCAGTGTGACATCGATATTGCCACCGCAGACCAGAACGGCGGTGCGGGTGTTGGGGGCGAGCGATGTGCGTCCTTGCAGGACGGCGGCCAAAGCCGTGGCTCCTGCACCTTCGGCGAGGGTCTTTTCGCGTTCCAGCAGGGTGAGGATGGCGGAGGCGATTTCGTCCTCATCGACCGTGACAATTTCGTCGACGTATTTTTCAACGACAGGAAACGTGACATCTCCTGCGCGGCGAACGGCGATGCCGTCAGCGATGGTGGTTGCGGGTTCGAGCGTGACGGGATGATGGGCCTTGATGGCTTCCGCCATGGAGGGGAGTCGCGATGTTTGCACGCCGATGACGCGGATCTTCGGATTTGACTCCTTGATAGCGCAGGCGATGCCACCGATGAGACCGCCACCACCGATGGGGACGACCACGGCTTCGAGGTTGTCGATTTGTTCAAGTAGCTCGAGGGCGATGGTGCCCTGACCGGCCATGACGACGGCGTCGTCGAAGGGATGGATGAAGGTCATGCCCTGCTCTTCGCAGAGGCGCGTGGCTTCGGTGCAGGCTTCGTCGTAGTTGGCACCAAAGAGGACGACTTCGGCACCGAAGTTGCGCGTGGCCGTGACCTTGACGAGCGGCGTGGTGAGCGGCATGACGATGACGGAACGAATGCCGCGCTGGGTAGCGTGGTGAGCGACGCCCTGCGCGTGGTTGCCTGCGCTGGCAGCGACGACGCCGCGGGCGGCCTGGTCGGCGGTGAGCAGGGCGATGCGGTTGAGGGCGCCTCGCTCCTTGAAGCTGCCCGTCATCTGGAGGTTTTCAAGCTTGAGATAAACCTGCAGGCCGGTGATGCGAGAGAGCATCTCCGAACGCGAGCATGGAGAGAGATAGAGCGAGCCGCGAATGCGTTCGCGCGCGGCAAGAATGTCGGTCAGTGTGAGGGTTGCAGTATGCGCTGCTTTAGCCACGTCCATGAGAGTTCCATGGTATCGGAGAGAGGCCGCGAGATGCTCGGTTTAGCGGAGGTGAAGCTGCGCCTGCGCGGTGCGGCGGAGGTGTTCGGGAACACCGGCGAGGAGGTGGGCTACCTCGTCGGGGGGACCACCCCAATACGCGAAGCGGTTGCCACCGCTGCGTTTGGCTTCGTACTTGGCTTCGTCAGCGCGGTGACGAAGGTGGTCGGCGTCGAGTGAACCGTCGAGATTGATGGCGATGCCGATGCTGAGTCCCACTGCAATTTCGTGTTCTTCGACAACCACCGGAGCGCTGGTGGCGGACATGATGGCGCCGACCGTGAAGCGAAGATGCTCGAGGCTCTGGAGGCGCGTGAGCACGACGGCGAATTCATCGCCGCCGGTGCGGGCGAGGGTGTCGCCGGCATAGATGTGCCACGAGAGGCGGGCGGCAACGGCCTGCAAAAGACCGTCGCCAACGCCGTGGCCGAGGGTATCGTTGGTGGTCTTGAAGTTGTCAACGTCGATGACGAGGCAGGCGAGCATGGTGCGCGTGTTGGCGGCGGTTGCCAGCGCCTGCTGGAGGCGGTCTTCGAAGAGACGCCGGTTCGGCAAAGCGGTAAGAGGGTCATGCATGGCCAGCATTTCGGTGCGTTTGACGTGATCTTCGATGATGGTCAGGATCATGCCGTAAGCGACGATGTAACTCGGGAACTGCGATGCGGCGTCCACGATCGGCGAGGCGAGGTGCAGGATGCTGAGCACCGTCTGAGCTGGGTAGACCAGGCCCCACAAGGCGAGACCGCTGACGGCGATGAAGACGCCGGTAGAACTGTCGCCGGCGTAGTCCCAATAGAGGGCCGCGCTGCCAAGGAAGAGCAGGCAGTGAACAACGCTGAGGGCCATCGCGGGATCAATCCTGGCAAAGGGCGCGAGGCAGATCGCGGCAATGATGAAGCCCCATGCCAGGCGCGCGCGGGGCCGGCGGCGGCCACGCTCATTGATGAGGATATGCACGCCAGGGATCAACATCAGGAGGGTGACGCTGGCCTGGAGCCAGGGGCGATGGACCCCGAAGACGACCATGGCCGATTGAATGAGGATGGGGATAACCATCTCGGCGCTGATGGTGAGGCTTTCCCAATTGGATGGCGCACTGGCTGCGGCGCGGAGGAAGCAGACGCCGCCTAGCTCGAGTGCCCACTGGCCGATGAGTTGAATGGCGACGTGGCCAGCCGGAGGAGTGCCGCCGAAGATCAGGGCGGCATTATGCAGGAGGATGAATATCCACGCCAAAAACCAGGCGTTAGTGTGCGGCCCGGCGCGGCGCGCCAAGGGGCGAAACGCACCGATGAAGACCAGGAGCGCGCAAAGGTTAGGTAGGAGCGCTAGATTCACGAGGACCCTCCGGCAGATACCGTGCCGGGTTTATCCGAAATGTAACACTTCAAATGGCCTTTTTTGCTGAAAATAATGGACCTAGGGGGTTACCCTTTGCTGAACTGGGTCTGCTGTTTTTCAAGGTGGCGCTCGATGGCAAGAGCGATAAGACGGTCAATCAGTTTGGGGTAACTGATACCGGTAGCTCCCCAGAGTTTGGGATACATGCTGATGGATGTGAAGCCCGGCATGGTGTTGATCTCATTCAGAACAAGCTGGGTGGGCTGGCCTTTGGCTCCTGGCGCCATCAGAAAATCGACGCGGGCGAGGCCGGCGCAATCACAGGCACGGAAGGCGGCGACGGCCATGGAGCGGATACGTTTGGCGTCAGCGGCGCTGAGTTTGGCGGGGATGATGCTGACGGATTCGTCGGCTCCGTTTAGCTCGTACTTGGCTTCGTAGTCGTAAAACTCCTTGGCTGGGACGATTTCACCGACGATGCTGGCTTCGGGGGCGTCGTTGCCGAGAATGGCGACTTCGAGCTCGCGCGGCTTGACTCCGGGGCCACCAACGCCCTGCTCGATGACGAGCTTGCGGTCAAAGCTGGCGGCGAGGTCCATGGCGACGGCGAGGTCTTTGCGGGACTTGACCTTGCTAATGCCGACCGAGGAGCCGAGGTTCGCGGGTTTGACGAAAAGCGGGTATTGCAGGGATTTTTCGATCTGGCGGGTGCACTTGCGTGGGTCAGCGCGCCACTCGGAACGGAGCAAGGTGACGTGCGGCGTGATGGGAATGCCGGCGGCGACGAACATGCGCTTCATGGCGTCCTTGTCCATGCCGGCTGCGGAGCCGAGGACGCCGGAACCGACGTAAGCGATGTCGGCCAGTTCGAAGAGGCCCTGGATGGTGCCGTCTTCGCCGAAGGTGCCGTGGAGGACGGGAAACACGACGTCGACGTCGAGCCCGGCAGGGGATTCCGCAAAGGCGAGTTCCTGGGTGGCGGCTGCACTGACGCGGACTAGACGCTTGCCCTTGGGCGCGGCGGGAGCTTGGCCGGCGAGCAGCGCTTGAGCGGCAGAGGATTGCAGCCAGCGACCCTGCTTGGTGATACCGATTTCGACTACGTCGTACTTTTTGCGGTCGATCGCTTTCAGAATGGAGTTGGCGGAGCGGAGCGAGATTTCGTGCTCGCCGCTTTTGCCGCCAAAGAGAATACCGACGCGGAGCTTCTTTTTCATATCCCTTCCAGTGTGGGGCAAGCGAGCTGTGCGGACGTGTTAAACGCGTGTGGAAAGCAACGCATGAATCTCGGTGGTTATCGCTGCCCGCGATGACTTCAGTGATGCAGGATGAACAACGTGGCAGCGAAGAAGAAGACGAGACCAAGCAGAAGAAGGAATTTATTCGCTGGTGTGAGGGAGCCCTCTTCCCAGGGGCCAAAGAGAAGAAAAGCCATACCGAAGAACGCGAGAAAACAGATCTCGACGAATTGGCGTGGCGTCATCGTCAGGCGACTCCGAGGAGCTTGCGCCTTTCGGTTTCGAGGTACGTGAAGCGGATGCGATGGATGACGGTGATCGTCGACATGACGGCGAGGACCCAGAGGGCGGGCGCCATGGCTCCCCAGCGGTTGAAAAGCGCGCCGAGTATGACGAGGACGATGCGTTCGGGGCGCTCCATGAAGCCGACTTTGCATTGACCGATGAGGGCCTCGGCGCGGGCGCGGGTGTAGCTGACCATCACAGAGGCGGTCATGCAGAAAGCTGCGAGCACGACGTAAAAGAAGCGGTTGCCGCGCGCGTAATACACCAGCAGGCCAAAGAAGAGGGCGACGTCGGAGTAGCGGTCGAGAACGGAATCGAAGAAGGCGCCGAAAACCGATACCTGGTTGGTCTGGCGGGCTACGCGGCCATCGACCATGTCGAAGAGGCCAGCGCCGATGATGACCAGGCCGGCGTAGACGAACATGCGGACGTTGTTCTCCGCGCGGGCGTAGCCGAAGAAGAAGGCCGCGACGACGTTGATGAGGAGGCCGATGAAGGTCAGCGTGTTTGGCGAGATTTTAGAGAGAGCGAGGCCGTTAACAATCTTCTGTAGCAGCCAGCCGCTGCCTTTGCCGAAAGCGCTTGTCCAGGTCATTGGTTCGGTTTCAAGTTTAGCTCACGCTGTGCAGCTTCAGAAATGATGGCGTTGGAATGGGCGGGCAAGTGACACAAAGGCTGGCGAGTGGTGTGATGGAGTTATGCCACTGCATTACCTGCGACGACTCACCGGCAAGGAACGGACCCAGGCGGCGAATCGCGAACTGGCACTATTTCTGGCGCTCGTAGCCGGGGCGGCGAACGCTGGAGGATACCTGGCGGTGCGGCAGTACACGTCGCATATGTCGGGTATTGTGTCTGCGATGGCGGACAGCGTGGCGCTGGGGAGCGGTGAACTCTTGCTGGCTGGGGCTGAGGCGCTGGTCTCGTTCATTGCCGGAGCAGCGCTGACAGCCGTGCTGGTGAACTGGGGGCGCAGAAGGAACCTGCAGGGTGCCTATGCTTTTCCGCTGGTCGTTGAAGCGGTGTTGCTGCTGCTGTTTGGCATGACCGGGCATCGCTGGGAAGAAGAACGTACCGCGCTGGCGGTGCCGGCGACGGTGGTGCTGCTGTGTTTCACGATGGGGCTGCAAAACGCGATTATTACGAAGCTTTCGAACGCCGAGATCCGGACGACGCATGTGACGGGCATGGTGACCGATATCGGTATTGAGCTGGGCAAGATGCTCTACTTCAACCTTTCGGTTGATAAACCGGATGTAGTGGCTAACTGGGCCAAGGTGAGGCTGCTGGCATCGCTGGTTGGGGCGTTCTTCCTGGGTGGCGTGGTGGGGGCGTTCGGGTTCAAGTACGCCGGATTTGGCTTTACGGTTCCGCTCGCTGCAGTGCTGTTGATCCTCGCGGCGGTGCCGGTGATCGACGATCTGCGGGGGAAGTCGCGCAAAGCTGCAGCTTAGCGCAAATTTATTCGACGGCGCCGTGGATAGTGGTGAGCTTGAGAACTTCGAGCTCGCGCTTGCCGTTGGGCGTGACGACGGTGGCGACGTCGCCGATTTGCTTGCCTAGGAGAGCGCGGCCGATGGGCGAAGTCGTGGAGATGAGGCCCTTGGTAACGTCGGACTCTTCGCTTGTGACGAGCTTGTAGCTAAGCTCCTCATTCTTGGTGTTATCGAAGACGATGACGGTGGAGCCGAAGCCGACGCGGTCGCGAGGGATGTTTTCGAGAACGACCATGGCGAGCTCCCCCATGCGCTTTTTGAGCTGCCCGAGGCGCGCGTTGACGAAGACCTGGCGCTGCTTGGCCAGGTGGTATTCGGCGTTTTCAGAGAGGTCGCCGAGAGCTACGGCCTTCTTGATTTCGGCCGGTAGCTCGGTGGTGAGTTCGTATTCGAGCTGCTTGATCTGCTCTTCGATCGCTTTTTTGATGTCTTCCATGGCTCGATTCTGCTTTGCGGGACAGTTAGTCCGAAGAGTAGAAAAGTCGATTATACGGAAAAGGGCAGGATTGACCGCTCAGGCATCGGGGTCGGGGAGCAACGCCGGGGATTGGCGGCGCAGCCAGGCTTCGAGAAGTAGCGTGGCTGCCACCTGGTCGATGATGGCGCTGCGAGCCTGACGGTCTACAGCGGTTTTACGCTGGCCGGAGTAGTTGAGGAGGCCATGGGCTTCCGCCGTGGTATGGCGTTCGTCGAGGAGATGTAGCTCGGGGGCGGGGTCGAGGTGCTCGGCGAGATGGGCGCGGAGGGCTTCGGCGAAGGCCTCTGTCTTGGCGGATTGGCGGCTGGCCTCCCCGGAAGCGTGGACCGGAAGGCCGACAATGACGGTAGCTACTTCATGCCGTCGGATGAGGCGGGCGATGGACTTGAGATCGGCTTTGAGCGTGGAGCGATAGATGGTGAGGAGTGGCTGCGCGGTGTGGCCGAGGGGGTCGGACAGAGCGACACCGAGGCGGCGATCGCCTACGTCGAGCGCGAGAATGCGGTGCAGGGGCACGGTTCCAAGTGTAGCGGCGGGTGAAGCGGATGACGCAACAGCGGCACGAAACCCATTTCCGAGAATCCGGACATGGGGAACCCGCTGTTGGGCGTTGCGGACATAGAATGCGGTTGAGGTGTCACTGCGTGCGTCTGATCAAGGCGATGTTCGAGCTGGTGTTGCTGCTGGTGCTGGTCGTGGCGGGGTTGGTGGGGTTCTACTTCTACCTGCCGTATGGGCCGACAGAAGAGAAGTTTGTCGATATTGCTGCAGGAACCGGGACCGAGGCGATGGCCACGCAGTTGGAGCAGGCTGGGATCGTGCGCAGCCGGTATGCGTTTGAAGCGCTGAAGCTGGCGCATGGCGGGGCACTGAAAGCGGGAGAGTATCGCTTCGACCATCCGACGAGGGTGATGGACGTTTACGCCCGGATTCGCAAGGGGGATGTTTATACGCGGACGCTGGTAATACCCGAAGGCTTCAACATCTACGACATAGCGCAGGCGGTGGAGGCTGCGGGGCTGGGGTCGAAGGCGGAGTTTCTGGCAGCGGAGAAGCAGCATGTCGAACTGATTGTGCAGTGGAGCCCGGCGGCAACCTCGCTGGAGGGGTACCTTTTTCCGGATACCTATAAATTCAGCCGCCATGCGACTGCGCAGATGATGCTGGCTACGATGGTAAAGAGGTTTGGGGCGGTGACAGCGAAGATGGGAATGGTGGACGCGGACATTGTGAGGACAGATGTTGCCCGTACGGTGACGATGGCTTCGCTGGTGGAGAAGGAAGTGCACATCGATGCCGAGCGACCCCTGGTGGCAGGCGTGCTTGAGAATCGCATGGCACGGGCAATGCCGCTGCAGACAGACCCGGCGGTAGCTTATGGGTCGCTTTTGAGAGGGACGTGGACGGGTGTGATTCATCAGAGTGAGTTGCATTCGGACTCCCCTTACAACACGTACGTCCACGCGGGACTGCCGCCAGGACCGATTTGCAATCCGGGAGTGGCGGCGCTGAAGGCGGCTTTGCAGCCGGCGCAGACGGAGTATTTGTACTTTGTCGCTGACGCGGCGGGAGCGACGCGGTTTGCAAAGGGTATGGCGGAGCATGACGCGCAGGTGGCGGCTTTCCGGAAGGCGAGCCGATAGGCGGATAGACAAAACGAGGCCAGGCGCAACAATTGTGAATCGAATGGAGTTGCGGAGAGTCGATATACTTAGGACTTCACACTGGATGCGGATTTTTCGAACCATTTCGGCGTTGATCATCGTGCTGTCAGTGGGACTGACAGGATGCCTTAGAACCGTCAAATTGGTGGAGAAAACGCAGGCACCGACCACCTACCTGACGGCTCCGCTGGAAGTGATGGAGAAGAAGGTTTCGGACCGGGACGAAGCGATCAGGACGTTGAATGCGAGCGTCGAAGTTCGAGCCACGACCGGGGGCGGCAAAGAGGGTAAACAGACCGTTTATCTCACCGTGAAAGGTTACATATTCGTTCGCAAGCCGCATGATCTGCGGGTGTTGCTCCAGGTTCCGGTGCTGGGCTCGCGCGCGGTGGATATGGTGAGCAATGGCGACGAATTTACACTGATGTACGCCACTCCGACCAAGGGCACTGTTTGGGCCCAGGGAAAGAACACCGTGACAACACCTTCAGCCAACGGGCTCGAAAACCTGAGGCCGCCGGTGTTTTTCGATTCTCTGCTGGTGCCCGGCGTAACTGCGGAAGATTACGTAGCGCGCACCGAGAGCACCCGAATTGTGCGCACGGACGATGGGCGCAAGCACATTGCGATTGAAGAACCGGACTATGACCTGACCATCGCAGAAACGACCAGTAAAGAGGGCAAGATACTGCGGACCAAACGTGTAGTGCATATCAACCGAATCGATATGATGCCGTTTCAGCAGGACATCTACGATGACGAGGGGCGCGTGGTGACGTCAGCCTCTTATGAGAACTATCAGCCATATAGCGGTATTTTGTTTCCCTCGGTAATTACGATCAATCGCCCACGGGATGAGTACTCGCTGCGTATCAAAATCACCAAACTGACACTGAATGGCCAGTTGGATGATGATCAATTCGAGTTGAAGATTCCTGCGGGCGTGACGGTAAAGAAGATGGATTGACGCTGGCGCACGGCTGGTCGAGCCGAATGAAACCACCAACCCAGAGTGGGTTTTTAGTGCCTTGAACGATAACGTAGGATTACGTGTTCAGGCCGGCGCGGTGGGCGTGGTCGGCTATTGCGGTATTGATGTTGAGGGCGAGAGCCAGGGCAGCCCGGCCCTGCTCTCCGGTGACGCGGGGCGGGGTGCGGGTGCGGACCGAGGTGAGGAAGTTTTCGAGTTCGAGGCGGAGAGGTTCGGACTTTTCCACGCTGAACTTCTGGAGGTTGAGTCCAGCCGAGGGATGGGTCGGTATGGGCACCTTTTCTGCGATCAGAGCCGCAACCTCGGGTGGAAGGGTTTTCAAAAGGTTTGCCAAGGTGTCGGGGGGGAGGGTTTTCAGGATGCCAGCCAATGTATCGGCGGGCATCGACTTCACGGCTGTGGCGATGGCGTCAGGGGACATGCCCTGCAACATGGAGAGCATGCCTGAACCCATGGAGACGGCCGCGGCAGATTCGGGGCTGACCTCGATGGTGAGGAGCTCCTGGCGGGCGAAGTCGAGCGAGAGGTATTGGCGTGGCTGGAAGAAGCGGAGCTTGCGGACCTGCTCGGTGGAGACGCGCGAGGCAGTGAAGTTGGCTATGCAGCCGGATTCGAACTCCACGCGGACGTTGGCGATATCGACCTTGCGGGAGAGGACGGGTAGGCCTACGGCGCGGATCTCGCGGACGGGTGAAGCTGCGAGATGGAGCACGATGTCGAGGTCGTGGATCATCAGGTCGAGGACGACGTCGACGTCGAGCGAGCGCGGGGTGAAGATGCTGAGGCGGTGGGACTCGAAGAACATGGGCCGGCTGAGCAGGGGTTCGACCGCTGTGACAGCAGGGTTGAAGCGCTCGAGGTGGCCGATCTGGACGATGCGGTTGAGACTGGCGGCCAGGGCGAGGACGGCGTCGGCTTCTGAGAGGGTGGCTGCGAAGGGCTTTTCGATGAGGACATCGATGCCGGAGCGGAGGAGCTCGGCCGCCGTTGCGGCGTGGTGAACGGTGGGCACGCAAATGCTGGCCGCAGTGAGGGCGGGGCCGGAGGCGAGGAGCGCGGCGACGGACGCAAAGGCTGGTATGGCGTAGCGGGCCGCGGCTTCGGAACGGGTAATTTGGTCGGCGTCGACAACGGCTACGAGCTGGACAGCTTCGGGGTTGGCGGTCTCCAGCTCGCGGTAGACGCGAAGATGGTTGCGCCCGAAGGCTCCGGCGCCTATGACGGCGAGGCGAAGGGCGGCCATACTACTTGCCGGCGGGTGCTTCGACGGCCTGACGGCACCGGGCGTAGAGCTCAAGAAGGTGGTCGATCTGGTCTTCAGGCTTGGTGGAGGTAGGGAGGCCGAAGCCGGTGGACGCGGACGATGTGCGTCCGATATTGGCGTGGCCGGCGACGAACTTGAGGAGGTCGAGGGCGATATCTTCAGTGCGGCGGGAGACGGGGAGAGAGGCGGATTCCATGGGTTCGATGGTAGCGGGTGGAGGGTGGAGGCGCAAATCCGGCGAGATGCCGGGTGAGGAGATGAAAATTGGCCAATGAGGGTGTGGGAGTTGCTGCTAGAAATGGGAATTTGCGAATAGGCTGGGTTCCGGAATGGAACGGACGTTTCCAATATGGGAAGCAGTGTTTTGGCTGGTGTGGTGGCGCTGAAGACTACAAGGGGTGGGGTAGATAGTACGGGTAAAGCCTTTGGTTAGAGCGTATGTGCTTCAGTAGGCGAAGATTAAGCGAATGTGTGAAACATAAATTGTGCAGAATACTTCTAACTCATTGTAAAAAAGCTGGTTGTTTGTGTTTCGTGGTGTGGAAAAAAGGTTCTTGACAGGGTACAGGGCCAACGCTATAAACACGAAACTTTCCAGCCGGGAAGTACTCGACCGGAGGCGCCAAGGAGGCGCCGGGGGCGGCGCGATGTTTCCGGATTTGGGAAAGATGATCGGAGTGGATACCCGCAGGAAGGGCTCATTCCCGTAGATCGGTACATGGCTGTGCGCCAAAGGGCGCCAGCCCCATAGCAACCTGGGTGGCCCATCCCACCGCTGAAAAATCCCGAGGCCGCCGAGGGGAGAGTTGTGTCCTGGAGAGAGCAAATGAAGGATTTTCGTGTGGAACTCAAAGTACCTACGTGGCATCGCGCTGCTACCCAGCCTGGTACAAGGCGTTGAGTCGCTGTTTGGTGCTAAAACCGGTGAGCAAAAGAAGGATGCCGCGCTGGCGGTCGTCACTTCCGCAATCAATGTCGCGGACGCTGTGACACAGAAGCAGATCATGGATGCGTCAGGATTTTCCTCGGGCCTTGGAATGATCATCGACGGTGTTGTTGCTTGTCTGAACGCGAGCATCTGGCACAAGGCTTAGAGCAAAACGAAAGCGGCAGACCGTGTGGTCTGCCGCTGGTTCCTGATTGCTGACTTACCTTAGCCGATGTCTTCGGACCAGTTCTCGAGATAGGCCTTGAAGTCAGACATAAACTTGCCTGCGTCAGATCCGTCGATGATGCGGTGATCGAAGCCGAGAGTAAAGCGCTGAACGCTGCGGATGGCGATGGCTTCGCTGCCATCCTTATCTGTCAGCACTACGGCTTCCTTATTCAGGCCGCCGATCCCGAGAATCGCAGACTGGGGTTGAGCGATGATGGGTGTGCCAAACTCTTCCCCAAAGATGCCGGAGTTGGTAAGGGTGAAGGTGCCGCCGGAGACATCATCCGGAGCAAGCTTCTTGTTGCGGGCTCGATCGGCAAGGTCGACGATTGAGCGAGCCACGCCGAGGAATGACTTCTCTTCGGTCTGCTTGATAACCGGGACGATGAGGCCCCACTCCAGCGCCACGGCAATACCGATGTTGATGTTCTTGTTGTACAGAATCGCCTCACCCTGGATCGTCGAATTCACGATGGGGTGCTTACGGAGCGCCTGCACCGCTGCACGCGTGATGAACGGCATGTAGGTGAGCTTGACGCCATTACGCTGCTCGTACTTGTTCTTCTCCCTCTCGCGGAGTTTGACAATGCGGGTCATGTCCACCTTGAAGACGGTGTGGACATGGGCGCTGGTAGCCTTGGATTCCACCATGCGTTTGGCGATGATGGCGCGCATCTTCGTCATGGGAACAAGTTCGCCCGGCTGCGGCTGAGGTGCAGCCGGCTTGGCCGGCGCAGCAGCCGGTACCGCGGCCGTGGGCTTGGCTGCCGCGGGAGAGCCACCTTCCAGATGGCCGAGAATATCCTGCTTGGTGATACGGCCCGACGCGCCGGTGGCCGCAACAGCGGACAGGTCGACGTTGTTCTCCTTGGCAATCTTGCGCACCAGAGGAGACGAACGCAGACCTTCGCCAGCCGAAGCTGCTGCTGCAACAGGGGCTTCCGGTACAGGTACGGACTTGGTCTGGGGGGGGGTACCTGCCGGTGTAGCAGCAGCCGGTGTAGCAGCGGCTCCTCCGCCGATGACCGCGACAACCGTGTTCACGGTGACGGTAGCACCCTCCTGCACCTTGATCTCAGTCAACGTGCCGGCGACGGGCGAAGGAATTTCAGCGTCCACCTTATCGGTAGAAATTTCGAAGATCGGTTCGTCGCGAGCGACCGTGTCACCGACCTTCTTGAGCCACTTGGTGATGGTGCCTTCGGTGATGGATTCACCCATCTGCGGCATCATCACTTCGGTCCCTGGACCAGCTTCAGGAGCGGGTGCGGCAGCGGCGGCGGGGGTAACCGTGGCTTCCTTGGGCGCAGCAGCAACCGGAGCAGGAGCAGAGGCCGTGCCGGTCTCGTCGATAGTGCAAACGACCGTGTTCACGCTGACCGTTGCGCCTTCCTGAATCTTGATTTCACCCAACGTGCCGGCTGCGGGAGACGGGATTTCCGCGTCCACCTTGTCCGTAGAAATCTCAAACAGCGGTTCGTCGCGAGCGACCGTGTCGCCGGGTTTCTTGAGCCACTTGGTGAGGGTACCTTCGGTGATGGATTCACCCATCTGGGGCATGACGACGTCGATCGGCATCTGTAGCTTCTCCGGTAAGTGGGCTCAGAGGCCCAATTCATCATTATAGGCGATTGGTGTGGCCCCCTGGCCGCGTGCGTTTAGCGGATGGGCAGCGCAGCCGGGGCGAGCAGGTCGGCGAGGGAATCGACGGCGAGAATCTGCCGCTGAAAGACACGCCCGAAGTTACGGGCCACGCTGTCGGAGGCTCGAGCCACCGTGGGCTCGATGTCTCCGGCTGCTTCGAGCTCGAGCGATGTAACGGTGCGGTCAGTAATGCCGCAAGGGACGATCCACTCGAAGTCGCGCAGGTCCGTTGTCGCGTTCAGCGCGAAGCCGTGCGATGTGACCGCCTGAGAAACATGAATCCCGATGGCGGCGATCTTTTTTTCTACGATCGACCCGCCGGCCAGCGTCCACACACCGGTCCGCTTGCAGATGCGCTGCGCAGGAACGCCGAAGTCTTTGCAGGTGAGGATGAGCGCTTCTTCCATCAGCCGCACAAAGTCTACCGGCCCCAGGTGCGGTCCCCGCTTGCCAGGAAGATCGCCGCGAAGGTCAAAAATTGGGTAGCCGACAAGCTGCCCCGGTCCGTGATAAGTCACATCGCCGCCGCGATTGATCTCGTGGATCTCAACCCCCTTGCGCGCCAGCTCCGCGTCAGTGGCAAGAATGTTTGCTCGCGTTGCGTTGCGACCCAGCGTGAGCACCGGGGGATGTTCCATCAGTAAGAGGGTGTCCCCGATATCGCCAGCCTTACGCGCGGCGACCACGCGCTGCTGGACGGCCAGGCCTTCGCTGTAAGGGATGCGTCCGAGTTGGAGAAGATGGATGACCATAATCAGAGATGCGTGAGCCCGGCACACAGGCCGGGCTCCAATCGCTGCTAACGCTCAAGCTTAGACGTTGATCGCCATGCCCTCGACGCTGGAGAAACCGTCCAACAGGCTTTCCGCGAGCGTGGGATGAGCGTGAATGGTGAACATCAATTCCTCGACAGTCGCTTCCAGTTCCAGGGCAACGACGCACTCGGCAATGAGTTCTGTCGCTTGTGGTCCGATGATATGTACACCGAGCACCTCGCCGTACTTGGCGTCGGATACGACCTTGACGAAGCCATCATGCGAGTCGACGATGGTGGCCTTGGAGTTGCCGACGAAGGGAAACTTGCCGACCTTGACCTGGTAACCCTTCTCCTTGGCCTGCGCTTCGGTGAGTCCGACCGAACCGATCTGCGGATCGCAGTACGTACAGCCCGGGACGCGATCTTTGCGGACGGGACGGGCATACTTTCCAGCGAGCTTCGAAGCTACGACGACGCCTTCCATCGCTCCCACGTGCGCCAACTGCGGCAGACCGGCAACGATGTCGCCCACGGCGTAAACCCCGGGCTCACTGGTTTCCATCCACTCGTTCACGGGGATGAAGCCGCGATCAAGCTGAATGTTCGTCTTGTCAATACCGGCATCCGTGGTACGCGGGCCACGGCCTACGGCAACCAGAACCTTCTCGGCTTCCTTGGTCTGAGCCTTGCCCGCGGCGTCAGTGAAACTGACCTTCACGCCGCCTTTGGTCTTTTCAATTTTCTCAACTTTGCAAGAGGTGTTGATGTCGATGCCGCGCTTTTTGAACAGTCGTGTCAGTTCCTTGGAGACGTCCTCGTCTTCAACTGGAACGATGCGTGGCAGCGCTTCAAGAATGGTGACATCCGCACCAAAGCTCTTGAAGATCGAAGCAAACTCAACACCCACGGCGCCGGAGCCGATGACCACGAGTGACTTCGGAAAAGCGGGCAGAGAAAGGATTTCTATGTTGGTCAGGATCGTGTCATCGGCTTTGTATCCAGGCAACATGCGAGCATCGGATCCGGTTGCGAGCACGATCTTCTTCGCCTGCACCTTGGTCGCCGCCTGGGCTTCCGCGCCCTGGCCTTTGGCCTTGTCTTCGGCAGTGACGTCGATGGTCAGAACGCCGTCCTTCGCCGGTCCGGTCATGCGACCGTGGCCGCGGAACACGGTGATCTTGTTTTTCTTCATCAGGAAGTCGAGACCCTTGGTGTGCTTCACGATGATGTCGTTCTTGCGCTTGAACAGGTTGTCCCAGTTCAGCTTCGGCGCAGACACGCCGTCGATCCCGTAGCCCTCAGCGTGCTTCAGGTGGTCCCAGACTTCGGCCGAAAACAGCATAGCCTTCGTCGGAATGCAGCCGACGTGGAGGCAAGTGCCACCCAGCTTGTCGGTCTTTTCGATAAGGGCGACCTTCAGCCCCAACTGCGCGGCGCGGATGCCGCAGGTGTAGCCGGCGGGACCGCCGCCGATGATCGCCACGTCATAAATTGTCTCTGCCAAGGTGTGCTCCGTTCGGTGCTGCGTGTGGGAATGCCGACAGAATAGTTTACGACGCCGGGTGAGACCCAACAGAATCTGATGCGACGGTAATCGATTGGATTCAACAGCAACAGGGAGGAAATATGCAGCAATTCACCTACAGCGACGCGGGTTTGGCTCTCACTAAGAGCTTTGAAGGCCTTCGCCTCGAGGCTTATCAGGACAGCGGGGGCGTCTGGACTGTCGGATACGGTCACACTGGGCCCGGCCTGCTGGCCGGCATGAAGATCTCGCAAGCCGACGCCGACATGATGCTCCGCGCCGATGTGGCGGTCGCCGTCAACTCAGTCAATCGAGCCGTGACTGAGGAAATTTCACAACACCAGTTCGATGCGCTGGTGGATTTTTGCTTCAACGTCGGGCGCGGGAATTTTCTACAATCGTCGTTGTTGCACAAACTGAATGATGGGGATTTTGAGGGCGCTGCTGCGCAATTTCTCCTCTGGATAAACGTCAACGGTAAGCGCGCGGACGGCCTGGTGAAGAGAAGGAAAGCAGAAGCCGCCATGTTTCGTGGCCAGCTACCGGCGACCCTTGCCTGACGCGCAACAGCGCTAAGCCAAGGCTCTCGCAGCTTCTTTCGCAAAGTAAGTCGCGATAAAGTCCGCGCCCGCCCTCCGGATGCTTAGCAGGCTTTCCAGCATGGCACGCTCCGGCTCGAGCCAGCCGCGCTGGAATGCCGCCTGCAGCATCGCGTACTCGCCCGAAACCTGGTACGCCCCCATGGGCAGATCGAAGCGCTGACGGGCCTTGTGGATCACGTCGAGGTACGGCATCGCTGGCTTCATCAACAGCATGTCCGCGCCTTCTGCAATGTCCTGTTCAATCTCGCGCATGGCTTCGCGGATATTCGCGGCATCCATCTGGTAAGTACGCCGGTCGCCAAACTGCGGCGTCGAACCCGCAGCTTCGCGGAAAGGCCCGTAGAACGCTGAGGCGAACTTCGCCGCATACGAAAGAATGGGAATGTCCTGCCTGCCCGCGGCATCGAGAGCGTGGCGGATTGCCGCCACGCGCCCATCCATCATGTCGCTCGGAGCGATGATGTCCGCTCCGGCTTCAGCCAGCGAAGCTGCTGCCTTTGCGATCAACCCAACGCTGGCATCGTTTTCAATGTGGAAATGATCGCCATCTCTTACCACCAGGCCGCAATGGCCATGCGATGTGTACTCGCACAGGCAAACATCGGCTATCAACACCAGCGAAGATGCGGCAGCACTTGCTTTGATCGCCCGCAACCCGCGCTGGGTAATGCCATCGGCGGCCCATGCGCCGCTTCCCTGCTCGTCCTTGTCGTCAGGCACGCCAAACAACAGCACGCCGCCAATGCCCAGGGCTGCGCATGCTTCTGCTTCCTTTACGGCCTCGTCAACCGACAGGTTGAACACCCCGGGCATCGAGCTGACTTCCCGCCGCACACCCTCCCCCTCGCAGATGAACAGGGGGTAGATCAGTGCACCGGGACGCAAATGGGTCTCGCGAACGAGAGAGCGCATGGCAGCAGTGGAACGCAGGCGACGAAGTCGGGTTTCAGGGAAGTTCATAAAGCCTGGTTTCCAGGTGTGAAGTGAATTTGCAGGATGCCCGGCCAGATTCAGCGGAATGGTAAAATCGAAACTACCGAGCATCACTACCGATTATAGTCATTTGACCGCGCCAGCGTTGACGTCACGGCCTTTACTCGGCCCGGAGCAGGATGCACACAGACAAGCAGACTTTGGATTCCGGTAATCCTGTCATTTCCGGCTGGCTGCCGACACTGATCGTTTTCTCTCTCACTGTGATCCTGGTTGGAGCTTGCGTTCACGGCAACTATCGCTTCTTTTATGATGACGCGTTCATCACGCTGCGTTACGCCAGGCACCTGATCGCCGGTGCTGGACCGATCTGGAACCTGCAGGGGCCCAGGGTCGAGGGCTTTTCGAGTCCCCTGCACCTGCTGTTGATCTCCGCTACCGGTGCGATGGGCGTGCCGTTGTTATATGCCGCGAGAATCGTGAACACCATCAGCCACACGCTGCTGGTGGTCTTCGTCTTTTTTTATTTACGCCGGCATGCCGGCACTTTCGGCGGTCTGCTGGGCGCAATGCTGATCGCTTCCTCCTGGATGTTCATCGTGTGGGACCTCGGCGGGCTGGATGAAATTCTCTACGCGTGCCTCAACACAATCGGAGTGTTGACTGGGCTGCGCTATCTCGACAGCGCCGAACCGCGCAGGGAGCGTTTCCTGTTCTCCGGCGTGGCCTTGCTTGCCATCGCCACCCTCGCACGCCCTGAAGGTAGTCTGCTCCTTGCTGGCCTCTGGGTGGTAGGGCTCGTGGCACCGAAGCCAGCCGACGGAAATCGGTGGCGCCCCGCAGTCGTGTCGGCATCGATCGGCATCCTGATCCTGCTGCCCATGGTGTTATTTCGCTGGTTTTATTTCCACGAGATCGCGCCCAATACGATGTACGCAAAGATGGGCGGCATTAGCCCCACGGAATTGCTGGCCGCCGGCGCGCGCTACCTGTTGAATTTCCTGTTGACGCCACCTTTTCTAGGGGTAGGCGCTGGCATCGCTGCACTTTTCTGTCTGGCTCGCCGCTGCTTCACTTCGGTGGAGGCAGGCCTCTGGTGGTTCATTGGCTTGATCGCCTTTTTCCCGCTGGTCTCTGGCGGGGATCACATGATCGCGTTCCGCTTCTGCATTCCCATGTATAGCCTGTTCGCGGTTGTGCTGGTGAGGCACCTTTCTAACCTTGGCGTTCTGCGTCAGCCCGATCTGATGCCCGTCTTTATCGGGTTGCTCTTCACCGTTCTTGCGTTTCAGACGCGCACCGTAAAGCTAAATCCGCGCTATGCCGACCCCGCCGCAAGCGTTGGCCAGGTGGTGGGCGAATACATTCGCGACCACTGGAAGCCGAATTCGGTCGTTGCGCTCAACACAGCAGGAGCCACGCCTTTTTTCTCCGACTCCATGCAGTACATCGACATGCTCGGTCTCAATGACCTGGAAATTGCCCGCAGGAAAGACATTCCGCGCGAAGGTCCCTGGACACAGAGAATCGGTCACCTGAAAGGAGACGGCGCCAGCGTGCTGGCGCGGCACCCTGACTACATCATTCTCGGCCCAGCCGACGGAACCACGGTCGAACTCAAGCTGAAGGCCTTCTTTCTGGGCGACTACGAACTCGCGAACAGCCCGCAATTTCAGCGCGATTACAAGCCCTGTATCGTCGCCTTGCCCAAGGACGTAACGTTCACGTTCTACAAGAACATCGCGCTGGGCACATCCTGCCCTTAGCCATGGCAGCACACGATGATCACAGTACGATAAGAGTGTGACGTTATCGCATTTGCTTCCGAACATTCCCCTGCCTCTGCTGGAGCGCGGCGGCACTGCCCTGCAGTGGGAAGCCCTGCGTGAGCGGCTCGCTTCGGGCGCTCGGTCGCCGCTCGGCCGGGCCTGGGTTTCCGCACTCGAACCCAGCGCTGACCTCCGGTGGATTGACCAGCAGCAGCAGCGCACCGCCGAGATGCGCAGACTCGTCAACGCCGGAAACGCCTTCGAGTTCCGCGGCCTCTTTGACCCCACCGACCTGCTTGATAAGGCCCGTATAGACGGCGCCGCACTGGAACCGCTGGAGCTCACGTCGATGCTCGACATGGCCGAGCGCGTGGAAGCGTGGCGCCAGGTTCTGCTCTCGCCACCGGATGCGGTGCGCAACAGGTGGCCAGCGATGGAAGAACTCTCGGACCCGCTCCGCGAGCATGACCTTGGCAACCTGCTGCGCTTTCTCCGTGGCAAGATTGAAGCGGACGGTAGCTTGAGCGACGATGCCTCACCCGAGCTACGCCGTATTCGCCGCGCGCTCGAGCGCCAGCATCGCGCTATCGAAGATAGTCTTCGCCGGGCTCTCAGTAAGCTCTCAGAAGGCGGCAGCACTCAGGAAGAGCTGATCACCGTGCGCGGCGAGCGCTTCGTTATCCCCGTGAAGGCCGAGTTCAAGCGTAAGGTCGGCGGCGTGATCCACGGCTCCAGCTCTAGCGGACAAACCGTCTTCGTCGAGCCGATGGAAACGATCGAGCACAACAACGAGTTGGTCCGCCTGCTCGACGAGGAACAAGCCGAAGTGCACCGCATTCTGGTGGCGATGACGCGCGCCGTTGCAGGCCAGAGCGAAGCGCTCTTGCTCGGCGCGGCCATTCTTGCCGAGGCGGACGCGCACCAGGCGCTGGCCACATTCGCTCAGGAACTCGATTGCGTTAGGCCGGTTTTTGCCGAGCAGCGCGAGGAGATTGAAGAGTGGTCCAGCCTGGGGCGCAGCATACGCCGCGATGAGAGTAATTTGGCTGCGCTATTTGAACTGGTCGACGCACGGCATCCTTTGCTGGAACTGCGGCTTCGCAGGCAGGAAGCGAAGATCGTTCCGCTCAGCATCGTGTTACCGGTAGGTAAGAAGCAAATGATCGTGAGCGGTCCCAACACAGGCGGAAAGACCGTAGCACTAAAGACAGCAGGACTACTGACACTAATGGCGCAGGCCGGCGTGCCCGTACCCGCCGCGAAGGCGCGGTTCCCGCTTTTCACCGCGGTCTACGCGGACATCGGTGACGCGCAATCGATCGAACAAAACCTTTCCACATTTTCTGCACATGTGGTGAACGTCAATTGCATTGCCGGCATTGCCGACGATCAATCGCTTGTGCTGCTCGACGAACTCGGCTCCGCCACCGATCCCGAAGAAGGCGCTGCGCTGGCCGTCGCTGTTGCAGAGCACTTCTTGCATCGCGGGGTGTGGACGCTGATCACTACCCACCTCACCTCGCTCAAGGTCTATGCGACGCGTCATGAAGGTGTGCTGAACGCTGCCGTGGGCTTCGACGAAGCCACGCTCACACCGACGTACGATCTTCGTCTCGGCGTGCCCGGGGCCTCAGCCGGTCTCAATATCGCTGCAAGACTTGGCCTCGACGCCAGCATTGTTGCCAATGCGCGCTCACAAATGAGCACGCAGACCGCTGATATTGGCCGCTTCCTTGATGACCTGCACGCGCAGATAACTGCCGCTAACGAGGAGCGAGCGCGCCTGGCGGAGCGCGAGCAGGCCGTAGCAAGAGAACGCCTGCGACTGGAAACCGAAGGCCGCACCGAACAGAAGATCCGCATTCGTGAGTTGGGCGAAAAGCTGGAAACACTCATCAAGGATTTCGAGTCGCAGCTCCGCGATACCGTTAAAGCGATTGACGACAAGACGGTCGCACAAAAGATCGCACGCGACTCCGCGCTCCGCGTGGCCCGGCTGCGCCGCGAGTTTTCGGAGCAGTTTCAGTCCACCGTCCTCGCCCACAATACGGGCGCCGACAAGGAGGAGGCTCCGCCGCACGCTGAACGCCAGCGCGATCCGAAGCAGGGTGACCTTGTGCGGCTGAAGTCGCTCGGCCGAGAAGGCCGCGTCACTCGCGTGATTGACGCGAAGACTATAGAGGTTGCCGTGGGCTCCATGAAGATGCGTGTGGCGAAGACCGACGTGGCAGAGGTGGTCGCGGTGCACACCGATACACCAGTTCAGTCCGCACGCAAGCGCGGTGGCGTGACCGTTTCCACGGCGACAGGATCAGACGATGCGGAATACATGACGTCGGAGATCAATGTCATCGGCCGCACCGCTGATGAAGCCGAGAGCGAGGTGGAACGCTTCCTCGAGCGAGCCTTCCTCGCCGGCCTGCCACGCATCCGCGTCGTGCACGGCGTAGGCATGGGCATCCTGCGCCGCACGCTGCGAGAGTTTCTCCGCAGCCATCCGCACGTCACCTCCGTCACTGAGCCACCCTACAACGAAGGTGGCCAGGGTGCGACGATGGTTGAACTTCGGCAGTGATCTAGTGATGAGCCTTTGCGCTTGCTGCGCGTACAGCCTCATAGTAGACGCCGCACGCTGTGACGACGATGCGATTAGGACCTGCTATTAAAATCGTGTCGCCCGGTACCTCGGTCGATGCACCGGTGACGTCCGCGTCATCATGCTGGAGATCGATCTCGGTAATGCTTGGAGTTCGAATCCCGAGCTCTTTGAAAGTTGGAGGGGGATGACCTCCCTCCTGGATGAACTCGTTGGCAGTAACAGAACGAGTGATTACGGTGAGAATAGGAATCTCTTTATCGCTCCACCGCATCGAACCCCTTCGATACTCGATCCGGGTACCGAGCAGGGCCTCAGCCTGTTTTTGATCCCAACAACTGACATTGCTGGTCGGCAGGATGCGCTTGATGGTCCAGTATCCCACCAGCCGAGCTGGCATAGATTCAGCGTTCAGGGCGGCTGCACTGAGCGCTAACGCCAGCAGTGAATGAAGCTTCATGCTTGTCTGCTCCTTGGTTTAGGTCAGTAGACGATAGGATGCTAGGGCTGATTCTGGACGTTGGCCAGCCATTTGGGCCACCTTGCCCGCAAAACAAATCCCGCTCCTAAGCGGGATTTGTGCTGATAACTGAGGTGAATTCAGATCCGCATCGGCATCAGGATGTAGCGATACTTCACATCCTCGTTGGCGTCTTCCGGACGCATCTGGCCGGCTGACTGCGCATCCTTGAACTCCAGTCGAACCTCGCCCGTTTCTCCGGTAGCCTTCAGAAAATCGATCAGGTACGCAGAGTTGAAACCAACCACCAACGGATCGTAGTTGTAGGGCGTTTCGATGATGTCTTCGGACTCCCCCGAGTCCGTCGACTGCGCGCTGAGCTTCAGCTCGTTTTGCTCCAGACGAATCTTGATCGCGCCCGAGCGCTCGTCGGCGAACTGAGCCACGCGCTGCAGCGAACTCATCAGGTCCTCGCTGCGTACGATGACGAATTTATTATTGTCCCGAGGCAGAACGGCCTCGTAATTAGGGAACTGGCCGGTGAGCTTGCGGCTGGTCAGCACACGGCCCTGCACGCGGAAGAAAAGCGTCTGTTCGTCGTCGGCAAACTCGAGTGTCTCGGCGTCGGATGAAGCCAGCAGAGAAGCCAACTCGCCCAGCGCTTTGCGCGGAATCAGCGTCTTCTTTTCGCCGGAAATGCCTTCGAGGGTTTCGCCGGTTTTTTCGATGTGTGCCAGGCGATGACCGTCGGTCGCCACCATGGCCATCGATTCCGCCTTCAGCACCAGCAGAGCGCCGTTGAGCGTGTAACGCGACTCTTCGTTCGAGATTGCAAAAATTGTTTTGGCGATCATGTTGCGAAGCGATGCCGCGTTGATCTTGAAGCCGCCGGTTGCGGGAAACTCAGGAACCTGAGGAAAGTTTGCGCGCGCCATGCCAACCATCTTGGTGTTGGAGCGGCCGGCGCGGATCTGGACCCAATGATTGTCCATCAGCTTGAGCGAGATTTCGCCTTCGGGCAGCAGTTTGATGTAGTCGTACAGCTTACGTGCTGGAATGGTGCAGGCCCCGGCCTTCTTCACCTTCGCCGCACAGCTGGTCTTGAGGCTCTGGTCCAGGTCAGTTGCCGTGATCGTCAGCGTACCTTCGTTAGCTTCGAACAGGAAGTTCGACAGGATCGGAATGGTGGTCTTGCGCTCGACGACCGACTGTGCCGCGGTGAGCTCGCGCAGCAGTTCGGCGCGGGAAACAGTGATCTCGAGGTTGCCGGTCGGGGCTGCAATGTCAGGCGTAACAGTGGCGGTGGACAAGGTCGGTTCTCCCTCCTGGGTGCGGCTTGGCGCGGTTTCAGGCGTCAAAGTTGCGCACACGCAGGTTGTCTTGATTCTAGGGCGTAGCAGGCGTTTTAGGTCAACCGAGGGGGTGTGAATATCGGGTCAGTTTTTGTGGGACGAAGCACCCCCGGAGGTACGTCTCTTTCGGGGGCGTAAAGGCTTCTAAGAAACAACATGAAAGAGAAGAAGTAAGTAGTAGTGGTAGTCGTTTGGCGTGCAAACGTGGATATCGGGTACATGATCGCTCGTAGAGAATGCTTGAGGGCGGTACATGCTTTAGAAAACCAGTCCCCTGGAAACCTATCGTGCGGAACGCTGTCCCAAGTGAACGACGAAGGTCACCGCTTATCCCACTTCTTCACAGCGGACACGCAGTAGACGCAGGAAAGAACCGTTCATCATGTGGGCAATGTGTCCGCGCCCGCACAACATGCGGCTATCGAGGGACCCAGCTTATTAACAGAGTTTCAGAAGGGGAAGGAAAACAGGCTGGGAAGGTGTGGCTCTGCTAGCATCGTGCCAACCTTAATACTGAACGATTACCGGAGCTCGCCATGTCCCGATCCCATATTTTTTCCATCCTGCTTGCCCTTGCCGGTGTATCGGGCGCCCTTATGGCACAAACCGCGCCGGCTACACCGAAGCCTATTCCGGGGTCGATCGCATCGCATCCCAGTTGGCCGATGGCGAAGCCGGAGGATGTCAAAAGTATCGAGGCGATCACGGCGGCGGTATATGACGTCATTTCCGGACCTGCTGGCAAGGCGCGGGACTGGGACCGTTTCCGATCGCTCTTCGTGCCCGATGCCCGACTGATGCCAGTGCGGGTGCCCAAACCGCCAGCCCACAACGATATAGCGCCTTACACGGTTGAGGATTACATCGAGCACAGTTCGCCGGCCATGCTGACGCAGGGCTTCGCCGAGCGCGGCATCAGCAACCGCGTGGAAGCGTTCGGCAATATTGCCCAGGTTTGGAGCACATACGAGAGCCGGCACAGCTTCAGCGAGGCGCAGCCGTTTGCTCGGGGTATCAACAGCTTCTCGCTGATCAAGGACGGCGATCGCTACTGGATCGTGCAGATCCTGTGGGACTCGGAGCGTCCGGGTTCGCCGATACCGGAGAAGTACCTCGCGAAGTAAGGCTGCATCCAAGCATTACGATAGAACCCGATGAAACTTTCTGACTATGTTCTGAAGTATGTTGCTGACCTCGGCGTCAAGCATGTGTTCCTGGTTACCGGGGGCGGCGCGATGCACCTCAACCAGTCGCTGGGCGCGGAGACGCGGATCACTCCGGTATGCAACTCGCATGAGCAGGCTTCGGCTATCTGCGCTGAGGGCTATGCGAAGGCGTCGCATGGCTTGGGCGTTTGCATGGTCACGACCGGGCCAGGTGGAACCAATGCCGTTACCGGTGTGGCTGGAGCGTGGCTGGACTCCACACCGACGCTGTTCCTCTCGGGGCAGGTGAAGCGGCCGGACCGGATGTTCGACGCTGTGACTGGCAAGCCGCTGGGGATGCGGCAGCTGGGTGTGCAGGAAGTCGATATCTGCTCCATCGTGCGACCGATTACCAAGTATGCCGAGACCGTATTGGAGCCTGCGGACATTCGCTATCACCTGGAGAAGGCTGTATATCTGGCGATGAATGGCCGGCCTGGACCGGTGTGGATCGATATCCCTCTGGACGTGCAGGCTTCGCCAATCGATGAGACGGCATTGCGCGGGTTCAATCCCAGCGAGTTCGCCAACGACATTGCGATTCATGGCACGTCGAACGTTTCCGAGGAAGTGTCGCGAGCGATTGCCGCGTTCAACGCCTGTGAGCGGCCCCTGCTCTTCGCGGGCAACGGCATTCGTCTGGCTCGCGCCGAATCGGACTTTGAGGAGCTGCGGCAGTATCTTGGTGTGCCTACGGTTGCGACGTGGTGTGCGGCTGACCTGGTACCGTCGGACGATCCGAGCTATGTTGGGCGGCCTGGAACGGTGGCTGCGCGGGGAGCCAACTTCGCCCTGCAGAACTGCGACTTCCTGCTCTCCGTCGGTGTGCGGCTGGATATGGCGATCACCGGCTACGCACCGCACAACCTGGCCCGCGAGGCGCACAAGGTGGTTGTCGACATCGATGCCGCCGAGCTGGGCAAGCTGGCGCCGCACATGCAGCAACCGGTCTGCGCCGACGCGAAAGCGTTCCTGACCGATTTGCTGAAGCACAAGGACCTGCTGAAGCCGCGGGGCTTTGCGGCGTGGCTGGCGCGCTGCGCTGACTGGAAGACGCGCTATCCGATCGTGACCGACGAACACCGCAAGCCTGAAGGGCTGGTCTCGATCTTCCATCTCTCCGAAGTGCTGGGGACAGAGGTGTCGAAGGAAGACCGGCTGGTGGTCGGCAACTCCGGTTCCGGTATCGAGATCTACCTGCTGGCTGTGCCGACGCTGCACTCGCAGCGGCTGTATCACACGGCCGGGCTGGGCTCGATGGGCTATGCGATTCCGATGGCGATTGCGGTGGCAATCGCCAATCCGGGGCGCGAGGTGATTGCCGTCGATGGCGATGGCGGCTTCATGTTCAACATCCAGGAGCTGGAGACCATTCACCGGCTGCAGCTGCCGATCAAGTTCTTCGTGCTGAACAACGATGGCTACTCGTCGATCCGGGCGTCGCAGACGGCTTACTTCGGCCAGGCGTCGATTGGGGCGGATTCGCGAACGGGAATCTCGATTCCTAACCTTTCCGATGTTGGCCAGGCGTTCAAGCTGGGTACCTATGTGATCAAGGACCAGACCGACCTGCGTAATGAGGTTCGGAAGGTACTGGATATGAAAGGGCCCGTGTTGTGCGACGTGAACGTGCTGCCCGATGAGGTCCGGGCTCCCCGGCTTTCTTCTTACCAGAAGGAAGATGGGAGCTTTGTGTCGAAGCCGCTGGAGGACCTGTTCCCGTTCCTGCCGCGCGAGGAGTTCCTGGCGAACATGATTGTGAAACCGCTGCCGGAGTAGACCCCCCTCCCCCCCCAGACCTGATCTGCAAAGTCTCTGATTTATAAGGCCGAGGTCTGGTGCTCGTGTCTGGTTAGATCCTCCCAAGTGGTGGGCTTAAAGCAGACGGCCCGGCATGGTTGCCGGGCCTTTCTGCTTCTGTCTTTATTGTAAATGCCGCGTCAAGGCTAGCCGAGCGTTTCCATCAGCTTGTTGACGGTGCGGTTGAGGTCCTTGTCGGTGCGGCGCTGCTCGTCGATCTTAGAGATGGAGTGCATGACCGTGGTGTGGTGCTTGCCGCCGAATTGACGACCGATTTCAGGGAGTGAGGCTTCGGTCATCTGCTTGGCGAGGTACATGGCGATCTGGCGGGGGACGACGATCTGGCGGGAGTTGGTCTTCTGCTTAAGCTCGGCTACCCTCATGCCGAACTGCTCGGCTACGGCGCGCTGGATGGCTTCAATGGTGATCTTGCGGACCTGGGTATCGATGAACTGCTTGAGGCATTGCTGAGCCGTGGGCAGGGTGATCTCGATGCCGTGCATGGAGCACCAGGCGATGAGGCGGACGAGCGCGCCTTCGAGCTCGCGGACGTTGGTGCGGACGTTGCCGGCGATGAAGAGGGCGACGTCGGTGGGGAGGGTGGTCTGCTCGAGCTCGGCCTTGCGCTGGAGGATGGCTACCTTGGTTTCGAGGTCGGGGGGCTGAATGTCGACGACCAGGCCCCACTCGAAGCGCGAGCGCAGGCGGTCTTCGAAGTCGGCGAGTTCCTTGGGCGAGCGGTCCGAGGCGATGACGATCTGCTTGGACATCTCGTGCAGGGCGTTGAAGGTGTGGAAGAACTCTTCCTGGGTGCGCTCCTTGCCGGCGAGGAACTGGATGTCGTCAATGAGCAGGACGTCGACGTAGCGGTACTTGTCGCGGAAGCCGGTCATCTTGTCGTAGCGGACCGAGTTGATCATCTCGTTGGTGAACTTTTCCGCGGAGATGTAGCTGACCGAGGCATGCGGCTGGCGGAGTTTTACCTGGTGTCCGATGGCGTGCATGAGGTGGGTCTTGCCCATGCCGACGCCGCCGTAGACGAAGAGTGGGTTGTAGGCCTTGGAGGGGCGCTCTGCGACGGCAGAGGCGGCGGCGTGGGCGAACTGGTTGCCGGAGCCGATGACGAAGGTGTCGAACTGATAGCGGGGGTTGAGCTGGGAGGCAGTGGTCCAATCGAAGCGGGCCTGCTCGGGGCCTACGCCGGCGCCGCTGGGCTGGCGGCCGTTGCGGGGCGCGTTGGCGCTGTGGCTGGGCTGTGGGCCGAAGCCGCCATCTTCACGGACGGTGCGGGCGGGGTCGGGCGCGGGGGCCTGGAAGTCGACTTCATCGATTTCGAGGCCGAGATTATCGATGGCCTCGTGGATAAGGTCGCCGTAGCGCTCGCCGATGTGTTGGAAATCGGCCGAGGGGATGCGGACGACCATGGTCTTGCCGTTGATGTGCGAGAAGCGTGTCGGCTTGAGCCAGGTTTCAAAGCTTTGCCGGTTGATCTTCTTTTCGAGCGCACCCAGTACGCGTACCCACTGGTTTAAAACGGCGGTCGAGACCGGGACAAATGACATGCTTGATCTTCCTTAGATTCGATGGTGGGGCGCTGAAGTCAGCGATAGGCCAGGGTTGCAACAAAGGACGCAAAAAGACTTCTGACCCTCCACGCTGGAAGTGTTGTGGAAGGATGGTGAAGCGGGCTGCTATGGATCTTCGCTGGTGGTCGCCGTACATTGCCAGCGGAAGAAAATTGGATCAGGGTGATACGGCCCAACGTTTTGATCAGCTCGTGATGCGATGACGCATCAACGGAACGAAACCGATACTAGCACGCAGAGGGGAGTGTTTTCGCAAGACAAAAGCGGCAATCGACGAAGAAATTTTTTGGTTGCACCAGTCTTGGTGAAGAATGAACAGAAGGTCACAGGCAGGGTGTGCGCGCGGTCACAGAGAAGGGCTTGTGAGCTAATTTCATTGCTGGTTTTCCACGGGTCGGGTATACTGAGAGACTGCTACTGCAGTACACATTCAGTCACAGGAAACACTCTTATGCCGAAGCGCACATTTCAACCCAACCGCCGCCGCCGCTCGAAGGTCCACGGCTTTCTCGTTCGCATGGCTACCAAAGCCGGAGCCGCTGTATTGAGCCGCCGCCGGGCCAAGGGCCGTCACAAGATTGCCGTCTCCGCAGGCTTCCGCGACTAGTTGTATGACGAGCCGTTAGCTCTAACGGCACGTGGTGGGATTAGACCAGACAACCGATACCAAGCATGGGCACTCGCGGTGGATTTCCGTGAGTGCCTTTTTGCGTCTTGAAGGCAGTGCGTAGAGTGTAGACAGTAGAGCGTAGAGAAGGCGCGCTGAGATTGAACGAGAAGACGACATACCGGTTGCGTAAACATGCTGACTATCAGCTGGTGTACAAGCGTGGGCGGAAACAGTTTGCGAAGAACATTGGCTACTTTTATGCCGTGAGGCCGGCGGACCGGCGGAGCGATACGGACGGGGCGCGTGTGGGGCTGACGGTGCCGAAGGCGCTGGGTAAGGCTGTCGACCGTAACCGGATAAAGCGGCGGATGCGGGCGGTGGTGAGAAAGAACCTGGGATTGCTGTCTGCTCCGCTGGATGTGGTGCTGCATCCGCGGCGGGTGGTGATGACGATGGAGTTTGCGGCACTGGAGCGCGAGGTGGGCGTGATCTTCAAAGCGGTGCAGGCGGCGTTTGAGCGGAGCAGCAAGTCAGCGGGTCAGCAAGTCGGCGAGTCAGCAGGTGAGCGGGTTGGCGAGTCGGCGAGTCAGCCGAAGCGCGCGGGGCCGGGAGCATGAGTGCGGCTGAGAGGCTGTATGGGTTTTATAAGCGCGTGGTGTCTCCCGCGCTTCATGCGGCGGGGTTTACCGACTGCCGGTATCTGCCGACGTGCAGCGAGTATGCGTACGTGGCGATTGTGCGTTACGGATGGCTGCGCGGCGGGTGGATGGGTTTGCGGCGGCTGGGGCGCTGCCACCCGTTGGCTAAAGGTGGACTGGACCCGGTTCCGTAGGGCGAAAACGCCCTATTGCGGGTTTAGCCAGTTATCATTGAAGGGATTGGCTCGGCATGGAATGAGGGCCCCGAAAGCGTAGGAACAATCTTGGCAGAGTTCAAAAACCCTAATCAGACTGGCGGCGGTGGCGGGACGCAGGACAACTCGTCGCTGCTGATCGTGATGCTGGTGATGTTCGGCGTCATCTTCGGTCTGCAGTACTGGCGTGCGAAGCACAATCCTCAGACAGCTTCTCCTTCTGCACCTGTGGCTCAGCAGACAGCGGCGCCGGTGGCTGCTGCTGCTCCGCTGGGTTCGGTGAGTGCGGCTGTGGCTGGGCCGGCTGTGGCGACGCCGACGGTGCAGGCTGCGGCGGAGCAGACGACGATCGTTGAGAACGAGCTGTACAAGATTACGTTCAGCAATCGGGGCGCGCAGGTGACGTCGTGGATTTTGAAGCGGTATCACGATGCCGACGGGCAGCCGCTGGACATGGTTCATGCCGGCGCGGCGAAGCAGTTCGGGTATCCTCTCTCGCTTTACACGTATGACAAGGGATTGACGGCGAGCCTGGCGCAGGCGCTGTATGTGCCTTCGTTTACCGGGACGCTGACGGCGCCGGGGATGGTGAGCTTCGACTACTCGGCCGGCAATATTACGGTGAAGAAGACGTTCACCTTCGACACGACGTACACCCTTCACGCGGACACGGTGGTGCTGCGCGATGGCGCGCCGATACGCGCGCTGGTGGCGTGGCCGGCGGGCTTTGGCGATGCGGAGAATGTGCAGACGTATGCCGGGATGCAGCTTGATACATCCGTGAACGGTAAGGAAGATCATGAAGCGTTCAAGAAGATTTCAAGCGGCAATACGCTGAATGGGCCGTTCGACTGGGCCGGCGTGAGCGACCAGTACTTTGCGGCGGTGTTCCTTCCCGATGCTCCGGCGACGGCGAGCGTGGCGACCCTGCATAACGAGATCGATGTCAACAAGGTGCAGCGCCACAACGGCGTGGGCCAGGGTGTTCCAGCTAAGGACACGAAGCCGATGGTGGTTCCGGTGCTGGGTGCCGCGCTGGGCGATACGACGGGGCATACGCAGACGCGAGTGTTCGTTGGGCCGAAAGCAGTGGATGTGCTGGGTTCGGTGACGGCGACAACCGGAGCGACACTGAAGCCGCTGCTGGACTTCGGGTTCTTTGGGCCGATTGGCAAGTATTTGTTCCTGGCGCTGCGGGCGATCCACTCGGCGATCGTGCCGCACGATGCGACGCTGCTGACGGTGCGCGACCGGTCATGGGGATGGGCGATCATCCTGCTGACGGTGCTGATCAACGTGGTGCTGCTGCCGCTGCGGGTGCAGAGCATGCGGTCGATGCTGAAGATGCAGCGGATCCAGCCGCAGATGGATGCGATCAAGGCGAAGTTCAAGAATCCTAAGCCGACCGATCCGAAAACGGCGGAGATGAACGCCGAGATCATGCAGCTGCAGAAGGACAATGGCGTGAGCATGTTCGGCGGGTGCATACCAACGCTGATCCAGCTGCCGCTGCTGTTTGCGTTCTTCTCGATGCTGACGAAGGTGGTTGAGCTGCGGCAGGCGCACTTCTTCTGGCTGCCTGACTTGTCGGCGAAAGACCCCCACTACATCATCCCGGCTGTGATGGTGCTGTCGTCGTTCCTGGTGCAGTTCTATACGCCTTCGCCGGGTGTGGATCCGGCGCAGCAGAAGATGATGGCGTTCATGATGCCTCTGTTCTCGGGGTATATGACGCTGAACTACGCTTCCGGTCTGGGGCTGTACTGGTGTATCGGCAACTTCATCATGATTGCGCAGCAGCTGGTGATGAACCAGACGGGGCTGGGCAAGGAACTGAAGGCACTGGCGAAGGACCGCGCAGCGAAGAAGACCGCCGGACCCAAGACGATCCAGGGACGCTGAACGGTCAGGTAGTTTGGAAGAAGGGTTCAAGAATTTTGAACACGCTTGAGGTTCCTGTGATGGTGCGCGTGCGCCACGACTGGGTTTACGGCTGTTAGATTGTTCAGGAGCCGCTAAGTCCGTGTTGTGGGCGTGGCTGGCCTTGCGTTGTGAGTGAGAGTAGGAATCCCCAGTCGTCCTATGACTGAATAAACAGCAGAGAGACCCGAATGGAAGCCATTGCAGAAGCAGCAGAAAAAGTAGCAAACCTGATGAGGCTGTTGACCACGGTGGGTGGGATGCGGCTGAAGTTCCGCATTACGGCGGGCGCGGGCGCGGCCGATCCTGATGGCTTTGAGCGGCGCGACATTTACGTGGAGTGCAAAGGGCCGGATGCCGAGCTGCTGACGGATCGCGATGGCGAGGTGCTGCGCGCGTTGGAGCATGTGGCGGCCAAGATCCTGTCGCTGGAGTCTGAGGACCATGATCGCGTTTCGTTTGACGCGAATGGCTTCAAGGCTGAACGCGCGGCGATGCTGCGGGAGCAGGCTGAGGATGCGATTGACACGGTGGACGATACGGGCGAGCCGTTCCGGTTTGCGCCGATGTCTTCGCGGGAGCGGCGGATGCTGCACATGTTCCTGGTGGACTCGGGGCTGAAGACGTCGAGCTCCGGCGAGGGGTCTGGGCGGCATGTGGTGCTTTATCCGGAGGGGTATCGGATACCTGAAGAGCGGCCGAGTTATGGGCGGCGGGATGGACGCGGTGACCGCGGGCGGGGTGGGCCGAGGCGCGGTGGCGGCGGTGGCCGGGGGCGGTACTAGTAACAGAGCGTAGAGGGTAGAGAGTAGAGCGTAGTGAAGGGAACTTCACTACGCTTCGCTGTTTAAGCGGTGAGGACTACCTTGCCGGGGACGCCGCCTTTTTCCAAGAGGGCGTGGGCTTCGGCGGCTTCGCTTAGGGGCATGATGCGTTCGATGGGGAAGATGAGTTTGCCGTCGCGGATGGCTTCGGCGTAGGGAATCATGGCGGGGGCGTCGGGGTGGGAGCCGAAGGCGTTGATGGTGACGGTGGGGTGGAGAGCGGCGTCCTGCGGTGGGCCGGTGATGGCGCCGTAGTAGCCTCCGGGTTTGACCTTCGATAGTAGCTTGGCTGAGAGTGGGCCGCCGATGGTGTCGGCTACGGCGTCGAGGGTGCCGAGGCGGGCGATGGCATCGTCGTCAGTGATGTCGATGGCCTCGATGGCGCCGAGAGATTTGGCTTCGTCGATCTGCTTTTTGCGGACGCCGGCGATGACCTTGACGCCGAGGGAGAGCGCACAGAAGAGGGCGCAGCGGCCTACGCTGCCGAGGGTTCCGGTGAGCAGGATGGTCTGGCCGGACTGGGCTTTGACGGCGTCGCGGATGAGCTGGTCGGCCGTGGTGCAGACGACGGGAAGGGCAGCAGCGGTGGTGAGCTCGACGCCTTCGGGGACGTGGGCGACTTCCGAAGCTTTAGCTACGGCGAGCTCGGCGTAGGCGCTGCCGGTGCGGCAGAAGACGCGGTCGCCGATGGTGAAGCCGGTGACGCCTTCGCCGAGTTCGCGGACGATGCCGGCGACGTCGTAACCGAGGATGGCGGGGAAGGTGACGGGGACGGCTTTGCCGGCGCGCATCTTGTAGTCGATGGGGTTGACGCTGGTGGCGGAGACGCGAATGAGGATTTCGCCGGGGCCGGGCTTGGGATCGTCGACGTCTTCGAGCTTGAGGTTGGAGGGCGGACCGTACTCGTGCAGGACGATGGCTTTCATGTGGGGCTCCTCTGTGTCTGATGAGATGCGCAGGTCAGGCCGGATGATTTTTTATCCATTCGCGCCAGCCTTCGGATTCAGCGAGCTGCTTGATGAGGGCGAAGCGACGCCGGGCTAGTTTGCGGATGTGCGGGGCAAGGAGAAGCTTCGCGGCGATGCGGCCGAACGGGCCGAAGGGGAGGGTGAAGTGGATGTGGTCTTCGAGGTTGGTTTCGTCGGCTGTTTCGGTAAAGAAGTGCTCGTGGCGGAAGGTGCGGAAGCGGCCTTGCTCTTGTGAGTCTTCGAAGAACGCGGAGGTTTGGCCTGCGGCGGTGGTGTGCGGGGCTTCGAAAGCCGTGATGAGGGTGTGGTGCGCGGTGGGGAGGCCGAACTTCCAGCCGCGCCAGACGACTCGGCTGTTGGCGGTGATGTGGCCGGAGGTGATGCCGCCTGCTACGCCGGTGTCGACTAGCTGCATGCCGAGGGTGCGTTGGACCAGCTCTATGCGGGTTGAGAGCGCGAAGACGCGGTCGAGTGGAGCGTGGATGGTGGCGGTTTCGACGATGGGCGGTGGCGGCATGGCGGCTGCTTCTTATCTTCGTCTACTTTGACGCAGAAGCGCGGGAGCGAGTGTACGGATCTCTTCGGTTCGGCCGCATAGGTGGCCTTCGAGATGAGGTTGCTGTGGTTGGGAGAACGACGGCAAAAACGGGAGAGTGCAAGAGCGGTGAAGCAGATCCGTTCGCTGCGCTCAGGATGACAATTTCTTCCAAGAAGAAATTGTCTAAGGATCGCAAAGGCAACCGCAACCGCAAAGGCAACTGCCGATGCGGGCGTCTCTCCTTTGCGGTCTGCGCACGGCCTACCACCTGGTGAGTGGCAGGCCGCACGTGGAGCTAGGACTTGAAGGCTTCGGCGGGGGTGATTTCTTTGCCGGTTCCGTCGACGTAGTGGATGTCGAAAGGGCCGTCGGAGATGTCGTAGAGGACGACGTCGACGACGGCGTGGAAGAGGTGGATGCCCTTGGCGGGGAGGACGATGAGGTCGCCGGTGTTGAGCTCGGTGGCGGGCATGCCCTTCATGGCGGCGTGGCCCTTGCCGCTGATGATGATGAGGCGCTCGTTGGCGGAGTGCCAGTGCTGCGGGATGACGCAGCCGGCTTTGATCTTGAGCATGATCATGTTGTAGGGTTTGGCCGGGTCGCCGTCGGCGATGGAGGCAGTGGCGCAGGCGGGGAGGATGGGCATGGCCTGCATTGGCGCGGTGGCCGCGGGCTTGAACGACATGGCGGCGGGGGCCTGGGCGTGGGCGAGCGATGCGGCGAAGAGGCAAGCGGAGAGAAGGGCGAGGGCGCGGGTCATGGAGGACTCCTTCGGCGAAGTAGAGCGGATGGCCATCATGTTATGGGAATCGGGGCCCGGGTGGATGTCAGGATTGTGTCATATGGGACGGCTGTGTCGCGGAAGAGCTAGCTAGAGGCCGCTTTTGAGTTTGGTGTGACTTTCGATGGCCTGGACGAGGGTGTCGAAGTCGTAGTCGCCGTCGTGTCGGGCGCCGTTGATGTAGAAGGTGGGCGTGCCTTCGAGGCCGGAGGCGTCGCCGCTGTCGATGTCGGACTTGACGCGGGGGGCGTAGGTGCCTTCGGCGAGGGCGTGCTTGAGGTGGTCGGATGAGAGGCGGAGGGTGACGGCGGACTTGAGTAGGACGGCGTCGCGGAGGTCGCGCTGGTGGGAGAAGAGGAGGTCGTGCATCTCCCAGAACTTGCCGTGGGCGGAGGCGAACTCGGCGGCTTCGGCGGCGTGCTCGGCGAAGGGGTGCATGGGGAGCGGGTAGTGGCGGAAGACGAAGCGGAGCTGGTCGCCGAAGTGGGCCTGCAGCTGCTTGACGATGGGGTGGGCTTCGCCGCAGGAGGGGCACTGGTAGTCGCCGTACTCGACGAGGGTCCAGGGTGCGTTGGTCTTGCCTTGCGAGTGGTCCTGGGCAGTGACGCGGTTGGCGAGCTGGGTCATAGGGGTTGGATGCGGAGGAGTTGTGTTGGAGGCTTTCTATTTACGTGGGCGGCTTTCGCAGAGACGGACGAGCTCGTGGAGAGAGTACACCGCAGGGCGACGGCCGGAGCGTGTGACCAGCAATTTCAACGTGCCATCTGCCACGAGCTTGCCGAGGAGCCGTAATACCATGGCGCGAGTGGGCATGTCTGTGCGGGAGTGGAGAGCTTCTGCTTGAAAGATAGGCTGCGCGAACATGGCATCCAGCAACGCGAGGGCGAACCGGGAGTTTGTCAGTTCAAACATGCGATCGCGGAGCTTCTGGTGCAGGTGAAGGATACGTGTTACGCGGTCGATGTTCCATTGAGCCTGCGTGGTGACGGCTTCCAGAAAAAAGAGACACCATTGCGTCCAGGCTTTCTTTGAGCGGCCTAGTTCACGGAGGTGGCCCACATAGTCTTCGCGGTGATCCTCCAGATATTCCGAAAGATAGAAGGTCGGTGTGTTGAGAATGCCCTTGTTGAACAGAAACAACGGTACGAGGATGCGCCCCAGTCTTCCATTGCCATCGAGGAAGGGATGCAGGAACTCAAATTGCGCGTGAACGATCGCGAGTTGAACGATCGCATCCTTGTCTTCGTGGTGATAATACTTTTCCCATTCGCCCAGCGCATTGAGCATGATCAACGGCGAAGGGGGGACGAAGTCGGCATGTTCTATCGGACGGCCGTGACGGCCGATGTAGTTTTGCACGCGACGGAACTGACCAGGCGCCTTGTTCTGGCCTCGAACACTGGCCATGAGGTTCTCATGCAGCGTAAGCAGAAGATTGAGACAGAAGGGCTTTTTGCGGAGTTCGCGTTCGGCGATGCGTAACGTCTTGCGGTAGTTGACGATCTCTTCGATGTCCCGGCGACTTCCCTCGTCGGAGGCGTCTTCACCGGCTTGGAAGCGGAGGACTTGAGTCACCGTGGCGGTTGTTCCCTCAATGCGGGAAGACAAAACCGCCTCGCGCATGGCCAAAGGAGACATCAACAGGGAGGCGTCAGGCAGATAGCGGAGGAGGCCGCTGAACTCCGATATCGCTCGGTTCGCCTTTCCCATCGCGGGGATGAGAGATTCCCAGTCGAGATGATTGATGGGCAACGGTTCCGGGATTGCAGGCTGCATTATTTATGTATACATTATGTGCAAAAAGTATACATAGATTATTTTATGTATAGCGGCGTATACAAAGCGGGTTCAGGCTAACGCCCATCGCAGACTATTGGCAAGGTTGCCGATCGCGAAGTCGAAGTGAAGAACGCGCCGATGACCGGGAGCGGTGGAAGCGGAGGACGCGTGAAGTAACAGAGGCCGCATGATGAGGGCTTCACCCGCTTGCGCTGCGCAGGTGATGGCTCGTGTTTCATCGACGTAATTTCCGGTGTGGTTCCGATTGAGGCGGCCGAGGTGATGGGTTCCGGGGATCACGCGAAGAGCACCGTTGGTTGCCGGGCAGGCGTCGAGATGGACGCGCACTGTGACCATGCGTGCGAGGACTTCAGTTGGTGGCTGGACATGCTGGATGTCTTGCTTCATTGACCATGGCCCGTAGCCGTTAGTATCCCGGCGTTTGTATACGGCGATGGTGAGATCCTGGTGCCAGGGGACTTTCCAGTTCGCTTCGGGCGTTTTGTCGAAGAGCGTGGAGCGGACGATGAAGGCGTCCGGTCCGAGTATTGCGTCCACGATCGCGCGAACGTTGGCATGTTGTGCGATAGCGTGGATTTCGGGGACTAAGTCCATGACATCACGCACGCCACCGCGCTTTGACTCGTGCCGTGCCGCTGCGTCGAGAAGCACAATGAGTTCGCTGATTTCAGCGGAAGTAAGAAGGGAGGGCTCCATGGCGAAGCCCTCCCTTTCGAACTGGCCGAGATCGATCATGTTTACAACTGCATGGCGTGTTCGGATACGAGGGTTTTGGCACGCGTGATGAAGTCGTCCAGGGAGACGGAGCCTTCGTCGCCTTTGGCGCGGACGCGGACGCTTACGGAGTTGGTGGCGGCTTCCTTGTCGCCCATGATGAGGATGAAGGGGATTTTCTGGAGGCCGAAGTCGCGGATTTTGCCTTGCATCTTGCTGTTTGAGGCGTCGAGCTCGACACGGAGACCGGCGGCTTCGAGTTTGGCTTTGACTTCGTTGGCGTAGTCGAGGTGTTTCTCGTTGGAGATGGGCACGAGGCCGATCTGGACCGGGGCTAGCCACATGGGGAAGGCGCCGGCATAGTGCTCGATGAGGACGCCGAAGAAGCGCTCGACCGAACCGAAGAGGGCGCGGTGGACCATCACGGGCTGGTGCTTTAGGCCGTCTTCGCCGGTGTATTCGAGCTCGAAGCGCTGGGGGAGTTTGAAGTCGAACTGGACGGTGGAGAGCTGCCAGAGGCGGCCGAGGACGTCGACGAGCTTGACGTCGATCTTGGGGCCGTAGAAGGCGGCTTCGCCGGGGAAGGTCTGGAAGGAGAGGCCGCGGCGGGTGAGGACGCCGTGGAGGGCGCCTTCGGCCTGGGCCCACTCTTCGGGGGTGCCGATGAAGTCGGGGTTGCCGGGCTGGTGGGTGGAGAGCTCGACGCGGTACTCCTTGAAGCCGAAGGTGTGGAGGACGGCTTCGGCGAAGTCGAGGCAGGCTTCGATTTCGGAGTCGATCTGGTCGCGGGTGCAGAAGATGTGGGCGTCGTCCTGGGTGAAGCCGCGGACGCGGAGCAGGCCGTGCATGGTTCCGGAGCGCTCGTAGCGGTAGACGTTGCCGAGTTCAGCGTAGCGCTGCGGGAGGTCGCGGTAGGACTTCGGGGTGGACTTGTAGATGAGGATGTGGCCGGGGCAGTTCATGGGCTTCAACCTGTACTCGGCATCGTCCAGGGTCATAGCCGGGTACATGTTTTCGGAGTAGACGTCCTCATGGCCGGAGATCTTCCAGAGCTCGCGGCGCATGATGTGCGGCGTAAAGACCATGTGGTAGCCGCGGCGGATGCACTCTTCGCGCATCCAGTCTTCCATGGCTTTGCGGATGAGGCCGCCTTTGGGGTGCCAGAAGATGAGGCCGGCGCCGGCGACTTCCTGGATGCTGAAGAGGTCGAGCTGCTTGCCGAGGGTGCGGTGGTCGCGGGCCTTGATTTCTTCGAGATGCTTGAAGTGGGCGTCGAGGTCCCGGGTGTTGAAGAAGGCGGTGCCGTAGAGGCGCTGCAGCTGCTTGTTGTTCTCGTCGCCAAGCCAGTAGGCACCGGCGAGCGAGGTGAGCTTGAAGGCTTTGACGCGTGAGGTGCTGGGGACGTGGGGGCCGCGGCAGAAGTCAGTGAAGTTGCCGTTCTTGTAGAGGGAGACTTCTTCGCCTTCTTTGGTGAAGCGCTCGATGAAGTGGACCTTCATGAACTCGCCCTGGGCGGAGTAGTCGGTGAGGGCCTTGGCGCGGGGCTCTTCGACGCGGACGAAGGGTTCGTCGCGGGCGACGACTTCGGCCATGCGGGCCTCGATGAGGGCCAGGTCGGACTCGGTGAAGGGGACTTCGCGGTAGACGTCGTAGAAGAAGCCGTTGTCGGTGGCGGGGCCGTGGCCGAGCTTGGTTTCGGGGAAGAGCTCGAGGATGGCGGTGGCCATGACGTGCGCGGCGGAGTGGCGGACGACGCGGAGAGCGGCGGGGTCGGTTTCTTTGAGGAGCTCGAGGGTGACGTCTTCGGTGAGTGGCGTGGTGAGGTCGACGACGCGCTCGGCGGCGGGCGCGTGGCTGGAGTACATGGCCTCTTCGCTCTGCTCGAGTGCCGCCTCGGTGGGGTTGGCGGTGGTGGCGGCGAGGGGCTTGATGCGCGCGACGACGACCACGGCGGCGAGGCGCGGGGAGATGCTGTTGGCGATGTCGAGGGGTGTGGTGCCGGGGGCGACTTCGCGGATGGAGCCGTCAGGAAGCTGGATTTTGATTGGGTTGCTCACAGGTAATAAGGATAACGCCAGCGGGAGTTCCCTGCTCTAGCGAGCGGCGGGTGTGCTGAGTTTATCGAGCTGCGCGAAGATGTCAGCCAGCTTGATGGCGATGGGGGTGCCATTGACGCGAAGGGTGCCGTCATCGGGTTGAGTGAAGCCGCGGGTCGACGCGTAATACGCGGTGCGCTCCCAGGGATCCAGTACCCAGATGTTCGCTACACCCATGCCGGCGAAGTCGTTTACGCGCTCCTGGAGGCGGGAGAAGCGGTCTTCGCTGGAAAGGATTTCGATGCAGAGCAGAGGTGGGACCATGACGATGTTGTCCGCCGGGTCGGAGGCGCGGACGACGCAGATGTCGGGCACTCGATATCTCGAGCCGCTCACTTGCACTCTTTGAGCTAGCAAAGGGACGAGCTTCCAAGTGTCGAAATGGGTAAGGAAGAGAGCGCCGAGAATAACTTGTAAGCGTCCGTGGGGGCGCTCGCCCGCATTTCTGCCTATGACATGCCCGTCGATGTAATCGCAGTCCGGCCGATAGGTTGTGCGGAGATACTCGTCCACTGGGATGAGGGATGCTGCGGGCATGCGTTCCTCGTTGTGAGGAGTTTACCGTGGCGGGAGATCGTCCCGCGGCTGTAATGGCTCGGCGAGCTCCTCCAATGCGGGGATCTCTCCACTACGCTGCGCTCCGGTCGAGATGACATTCTTAAAAAGAAGGCCGAGATGAAGGGTGGTGGTGTGGGTTAGACGCCGGAGCTGTTGAGGAGCTTGGCGAGGCCGAAGGCTGCGCCGGCGGCCAGGCCACCGATGAGGGCGGTCTGGATGGCGCTTTTCAGGACGCCGGTTTGGAGGGCTTTGCCTTTGACGGCACCGAAGATGACCAGTGCGAGGAGGGTGACGCCGACCGAGACCTTGAGGGCTCCGACGGGGTTGTGGGACATGAGGATGTAGGGGGAGAGGGGGACGGCGCCGCCCACTATATAAGAGACGGCGATGGTGGCGGCTGAGCGGAGGGCACGGCGGGGGTCGGGCTCTTCGAGGCCTAGCTCGAAGCGCATCATGAAGTCGACGTACTGTTTGGGGTTCTGCTGGAGCTCCGTAAGGACCGGAGTGGTGGCTTCGCGGGAGATGCCGTAGCGGGTGAAGACGTCGTAGATTTCCTCGGCCTCGTCCTCGGGCATGGTGACGATTTCGCGCTGTTCGCGGAGCTTTTCGGATTGGTAGTGTTCGAACTCACCGTGGGCGGCAAGGTATCCTCCGAGGCCCATGGCGATGGAGCCGGCTGCGATTTCGGCTAATCCAGCCAAAACGACGAGGCGGGTGGACTGGAGTGCGCCGGAGAGGCCCGCGGCGAGGGCGAAGGGGACGGTGAGGCCGTCGGCGAGGCCGATGACGATATCGCGGATGACTTCGCCGGAGCCAGCGTGGCGCTCGTGGTGTTGGTGGTGCGGGTGCTGTGGGTGGGTGTCTGTAACGGCGGGATCCATGCGAAGATTGTAAGTAGCGCCTGCGGAACAAGATAGTCCGAGTTCGAAACGGTGGTGCTGGTGGGTTGAGGCTTTTCTGCATCCTAGAAGGAACTGTAGAGGCTTCTTTATCTGGCAGAAATAGTGGATGGATAACGTGGGTGGCGTAGTCCCTTTGGGTCATGGACGACCCGGTTCGGGGCAGTTACGATTTGGTATCTCTTAGAAACAAAGAGAGTAGACGGCCAGCATGGGTCGCAGAGGAGAACGACAATGCAGGTACTTTGCAAGGCTTCGAACAGCGCTAGTGATATTCGTTGCAACATTTGCGGCCAGGGCTTCCTGGTTTATTGGACTCGGACCTCGCCGGTGGAGCAGGCGGCGGCCCGGATTGAGATTTTGAAGGCACTGCGGGCGCAGCATGCGTCCGGCAATGATGTTTCCGCCCACCCGACTGCGGGATTCAACCTGCCGGCCTGGGATGGCGATGCGCGGTCTTCGGCAGCGGCGTTGCTGGGTAACGCCCCGGATTGGGCGGCGGCCTGAAGTCAGTGGGTAGAGCGTAGATCGTAGAGAGTAGACACGATGTTTAGGAGGTCTTCGATACAATATCGAAGGCCTTCAATCGTTTAACGGTTGGCCCCGGAAAGCAGAGCCTTAGCCCATGAGTTGGTTTAAACGCGAGAGTCATCAGATTATTCCGACGGCGGGCCACGAGGTCCGCACCGAAGGGCTGTGGACCAAGTGCGACCAGTGCGGCAAAGTGATCTGGAAAGCCGACCTGGACGCGAACCTTCAGGTTTGTCCGCATTGCGGGAAGCACTTCAAGTTCGACGCTCGGGCACGGATTGAAAACCTGCTGGAGCCGGGGTATGAGCTGGTGGACCTGGAGCTGAAGTCGACCGATCCTCTGACGTTCTGCGATTTGAAGCCGTATAAACGGCGGCTGGAGCAGGCGCAGAAGAAGACCGGGCTGAATGACGCCATCATCAACGCGATTGGGAAGATGGGACCGCATGATGTGGTGCTGAGCGTGATGGAGTACGGGTTTATTGGCGGGTCGATGGGCGCGGTGGTGGGTGAGACGATAGCCCGGGCTGTGGACCGGTCGTTGGCTACACGGCATCCACTGATCATTATTTCGGCTTCGGGTGGGGCACGAATGATGGAAGGGATCGCGAGCCTGATGCAGCTGGTGAAGATCTCGGCCGGACTGGCGAAGATGGATGACGAGAAGATTCCGTACATTTCGCTGATGACCGATCCGACGACCGGCGGCGTTACGGCGAGCTTTGCGATGCTGGGCGACCTGAATATTGCTGAGCCGGGGGCGCTGATTGGGTTTGCGGGGCCGCGGGTGATCGAGCAGACGATTCGGCAGAAGCTGCCGCCAGGGTTTCAGCGGTCGGAGTTCCTGCTGGAGCACGGGTTCCTAGATGCGATTGTGGCGCGGAAGGATTTGAAGGGGTATCTGACGCAGACGCTGGGGTGGATGGGCTCGGCGAAGTCGGAAGCTGTCGCGAGCTAGACGTAAGCGCCTGGGTTGGGGCGGGCTTTCAGCCCTTGGTTCTACGTGGGGTGATGACCTGGGGCAATGCCCCAGGCTGTGATGGCGCGCGCCTTTGGCGCTTGTAGCGGAGGGGACGCAGACCGTGTGCACTTCCTTTGGATGAGTGCCGGTGCCCTTTATGGATGAGCGAGTGGGTGGTGGTAGTGTGTTGCGGCGAGAGTTGGCGCGATGAGCTCGGCGGTGATGTTCGTCCCAAACGGGACAGAATGGGTAATTTTGCGTGATATAGTTCGGCTACCGCGACACCGCTTTTCCACATAGGAATGGGAGCATAGCTGAATGTCACTGACCATCTCCGGTCTATCGAAGACCTACCCCAACGGGGTTCAGGCGCTTAAGAATATTTCGCTGTCTATTGGCAACAACATGTTCGGGCTGCTGGGGCCGAATGGAGCGGGCAAGAGCACGCTGATGCGGATGATTGCAACGTTGCAGGAGCCGGACAGCGGGACGATTACTCTGGACGGGCTGGATGTGCTGACGCAGAAGAATGAAGTGCGGCAGACGCTGGGGTACCTGCCGCAGGAGTTTGGGGTGTATCCGAAGATGTCGGCGCTGGACATGCTGTCGCACCTGGCGGTGATGAAGGGGATTACGAACGCGGGTGAGCGCAAGGCGGTGGTGGATGCGCTGCTGAACCAGACGAATCTTTGGGACTTCCGCAAGAAGGCGCTGAGCACCTACTCGGGCGGTATGAAGCAGCGGTTTGGGATTGCGCAGGCGCTGCTGGGTAAGCCGCGGCTGATTATTGTCGACGAGCCGACGGCGGGGTTGGACCCGGCGGAGCGGAACCGGTTTCTGAATCTGCTCTCATCGATTGGGCGTGATGTGACGGTGATTTTGTCGACGCACATTGTGGAGGACGTGCGCGAGCTTTGTCCGCGGATGGCGATTATTGCCGGAGGCAAGCTGCTGCTGGAGGGGTCGCCGAGCGAGTCGCTGCATGCGCTGGAGGGCAAGATCTGGTCGAAGGTGGTGGCGACCGATGATGAGCTGAAGGAGATGGAGTCGAGTGCGAATGTGATCTCGAGCCACCTGGTGGCGGGTCTGCACGAGGTGCGGGTGTTTGCGGATAGCTCGCCGGGTGAGGGTTTCCGGGTAGTGGAGTCGGGGCTGGAGGATGTTTACTTCCTGAACCTGTCGCAGGATGCGCAGCGCTCGATAGCGATCAACTAAGCATTAGCCCGGGAGATTTACGATGGCACAGTTCTGGGAATTTTTTACGTTCGAGCTGAAGTTCCGGCTGAAGAGCGCGTCGACGTATGTTTATTTTGCGCTGTGGTTCACGCTGATGTTCCTGTTTGTCGCGGCGGACGACTGGGGGCCGGCGGGTAACGGCAAGATTCTGCTGAACGGACCGTGGACGACGACGCTGGAACACTGTTTCCTCTCGCTGTTTGGGGTCATCATCGTTGCCGCGATATTTGGCACGTCGATTCTGCGGGATTTTCAGCGGGATACTTATCAAATCATCTTCACTAAGCCTGTCTCGAAGATGGCTTATCTTGGGGGGCGATGGGCGGGGTCATTTTTGTCGTGCGTTTTCGCCTTCAGCGGCATGGTGTTTGGAGAACTGCTGGGCACTTACGCTCCCTGGGCTGACCATACGCGAATTGAGCATGGTCACGTGTGGTGGTATATCCAACCATTCCTGACGATCACCGTGGTGCAGATCTTTTTCATGGGATCGTTGTTCTTCATGGTGGCGGCGCTTTCGCGCAAGATCGTGATTGTGTATTTGCAGGGCATCGCTGTGCTTATCGTGTATTTCGTTTTGAACCAGGTGTACGGCGTGACGCGATCGCTGGAGCACTTCTGGTCGGCGATCTTCGACCCGATTGGATTGCGTCTGTTCGATGTGACGACGCGCTACTGGACGGTGTCGGAAAAGAACACGCTGCTGCTTTCGTGGTCGCCGCATGCGATGGGTGGCGTTCTGCTTTACAACCGTCTGGTGTGGATGGCTGTGGGCCTTGCGGCTTTGGCTGGCGTGTATGTCTTCTTCCCAATGTCGGTGGAGGCGCTGACGGCGAAGTCGCAGGGACGGCGCGCCGCAAAGGCCAAGAGTGAAGAGGCTGCCGAAGTCCGGCCAAGGCGCTCGCTGGTGACGGCGATGATGCCTAAGGCGACACAGAACTTTGGCAGCGGAGTGAAGTTGCAGCAGCTTTATTCACTGACAAGGCTGCGGATATCGAATATTACTCATGAGCTGTTGTTCTGGGCGCTGGCTATTCTGATGGCGTTCTTCGCGCTGCTGTTTGGTTACTCGGCAGGTAAGATCAATGGTTCGAATGTGTATCCCGTTACTTTTCTGATGTTGAATGCTGTGGAGAACAACTCCATTGCGCTGTTGTATGCGATTGCAACGATTTACGCTGGCGAGCTAGTGTGGCGGGAAAAGGACACGCGCTTCGCGGGTATCCATGATGCGCTGCCGACCACGGAAACAGTGGATTGGCTTTCCAAATTCTTTGCCATTAGTTTTGTGATCTTTGTGCTGCTGACGATCATTGGTCTGGCCGGCATCATGATGCAGACGGTCCAGGGCTACTACCACTACGAATTAGCAGAATATGCGGTCGAGCTTTACGTCATCACCTTCGCGCAGGTACTTACCTTTGTGTGCCTGGCGTTTTTCATGCAGACGCTGGTGCCTAACAAGTTCCTTGGTCACGGCATTGTGATTGGCGTCTTTTTCTGCCTACCGGTTCTGCAGCGAGCGGGGCTGGAGAATACGCTGCTGCTGCCTGGGGCGACTACGCCTTATACGTACTCAGATATGAATGGGCTGGGGCATTTCATTCCCGGGCTGTTCTGGTCGACGACTTACTGGGCTGCACTGTTCGGGGTGCTGGCGGTGCTTTCCATTGCGTACTATCGCCGTGGCGCGGAAGATGGCTGGGCCTCGCGCAGGAAGCAGGCTATGCGACGCCTTCCGGCGTTGATACCGGCGCTTGCCGTGTTGATCTTGATCGCCTGTGGCAGCGGCGCCTGGTTTTACTACAACACCCGCGTGCTTAACGCTTTCTACACACAAAAGCAATTGCGAAAGTTCCAGGCGCAGTATGAAAAGGACTTCAAGAAGTATGAGAACCTGCCGCAACCGAAGGTGATTGCGGTGGATGCAAATGTAGACATGGACCCGCAACAGCGCAGCTTCTCGGGTTATGGACATTACGTTCTGCAGAACAAGACTGCGGTAGCGATCACACAAATACACCTGACCGACGGCCAGCAGTCGATCAGCGAGGTCCAATTCGACCGGGCTTTTCATAAGATGAGTTCATCGCCGCGAAATTTGTACAGCATCTACCAACTGGAGCAGCCTTTGGCGCCGGGCGAGAAGATGACGATGAACTTCAAGGTCGGGTATCAGAGCCATGGGTTTCGCGATGGAGGCGAGCGCCCGGAACTCGCTTATAACGGCATGTTCTTCGACGCTGGTTATTTTCCAACGATCGGTTATGACAACGGGACTGAGCTGACCGATCCGCGTCGTCGTCGTGACGAAGGTCTGGGACTTGTTTCCGACTTGCCGCCGCGGGGCGATGCCGTGGGTAGCAAACAGAACCTCTTTACGCCGTCGGCGGACTGGATAACGTTTCACACGGTGGTGAGCACTCCAGAAGACCAGATTGCTCTGGCTCCCGGGTATTTGCAGAAGGAGTGGCACGCGAACGGTCGTCACTATTACGACTATTCGATGGGTGATACGAGGATACTGGCGTTCTGGTCGTATGTAAGCGGACGATATGCAGTTCGGAAAGAGAATTACAAGGGAATCAACCTGGAAATTTATTACGAGCCAAAGCATGCGTACGATATCGACGACATGATGGCGTCGTCGAAGGCGGGACTTGATTATTACCAGGCAAACTATAGCCCGTTTCAGTTCAAGCAGTTTCGCATTCTAGAGTTTCCGCGTTACCGAAGCTTCGCCCAGTCTTTCCCAAATACGGTTCCCTTCGCGGAGTTCGGCTTTATCGAGCATCCGAAAGATCCGAAGAAAGACATCGACTTCACTTACTTTGTGACGGCGCATGAACTGGCGCATCAGTGGTGGGCGCACCAGTTGATCGGCGGACGGGTGGCGGGGTCGAACATGATGTCGGAGGCGCTGGCTGAGTATTCCGCGCTGCGTGTGATGGAAAAGAAGTATGGCGATGACAACATGCGCAAATTTCTTTCGCACGAGCTGGACGGTTATCTGCGCGGACGGTCGGGTGAATCGCGCAAGGAGCCGCCGCTGGGACAAGTTCAGCGTGAGGCTTACGTCTGGTATCAGAAAGGTTCGCTGATCCTGTATGGGCTCTCGGACTACATTGGCGAAGACAAGGTCAACCTGGCGTTGAAGAACTTTCTGATGAAGTACCGGTATGCCAATGCGGATGATGCGCAATCGGGGCCTTATCCGGATACGCGGGAGCTGGAAGCGGCGTTGAAGGAACAGACGCCGGCCGACCTGCAGTACTTTATTGACGACAGCTTTGAGAAGATTACGCTTTATGACGACAAGGCTGTGGACGCTACTGCCGAGAAGATGCCGGATGGGAAGTACAAGGTGACGCTGGTCGTGGAAGGCAAGAAGGCGTACGCCGATGGCAATGGCGTGGAGACGCCGACGACGATGAACGACCTGATGGATGTGGGGGTGTTCAGCGGGAAGAAGGATGAGGAGAAGGCGCTCGCGGTGCGGAAGGAGCGCATCACGGGTGGGCGGCAGACGTTCACGTTTGTGGTTGACCAGATGCCTACGCGTGCGGGGATCGATCCTTATAACAAGCTGATTGACCGCAACCTGGATGACAATTCGATGGATGTGGTGAAGAAGTAGGGATTGTGCGGGCGTGAGGGAAGGCGTTTCACGCAAAGAACGCGAAGGCTAAAAGCACGCCAAGGTTGCGAAGGTTTCGGTGGCGGTCCTGGGTGGGGGGCTATTTTTCGAGGCTGGCGTGGTGGCGGACGTCGTTGCCGCTGACCCAGAAGATGACGTCTTCGGCGATGTTGGTGGCGTGGTCGCCTACGCGTTCGAGGTTACGGGAGATGATGAGGGTGCTGAGGGCTTGCGAGGTGGCTTCGGGCTTTTCGCGGATGAGGGCGGAGAGTGAGTTGAAGGCCTGGCTGTTCATCTCGTCTACCTGGTCGTCGAGGGTGAGGACTTCGCGGGCCATCTCTACGTTGCCTTCGATGAAGGCCTGGAGTGCCTTGCGCACCATGGCGGCGGCGAGCGAGGCCAGCCTGGGGATGTCTACGGGGAGATCGACGTGGGGGTGGTCCTGCATTTCGCGGACGCGGCGGGCTATGTTGACGGCCTGATCGCCTACGCGTTCGAGGTCGGAGTTGATACGGATGACGGAGAGGATGAAGCGGAGGTCGACGGCCATGGGCTGCTCCATGGCGAGGAGGTCGACGGCGATCTCGTCGATTTCGCGCTCGAGACGGTTGATGGCGGGCTCGGCCAGGAGAACGAGCTCTACCGTGGATAGCTCGTGGGTGGTGTAGGCCTCGGTGGCGCGCTGGATGGCTTGTTCGGCCATGCCGGCCATGACGAGGAGGCGTTGCTTGAGTTCGTCGAGGCTCTGGTGGAATTTGATTCTCATTAGCCGAACCTTCCGGTGATGTAGTCTTCCGTTCGCTTGTCGGACGGAGCGGTGAATATTTTCTGCGTAGCGTCGAATTCGACGAGATTGCCCATGAGGAAGAAGCCGGTTTTTTCCGCAACGCGGGCCGCTTGCTGCATGTTGTGGGTGACGATGACGATGGTGTACTGGGTTTTGAGTTCGAAGATCAGATCTTCAATTTTACCGGTGGAGATGGGGTCGAGGGCGCTGGCGGGCTCGTCCATGAGCAGGACTTCGGGGTCGACTGCGAGGGCGCGGGCGATGCAGAGGCGCTGTTGCTGGCCGCCGGATATGCCGGCGCCGGAACGCTTCCGGTAGACGTCCTTGACCTCGTCCCAGAGCGCGGCATTGCGGAGGCATTGCTCGACGAGGGTGTCGAGCTCTGCTTTGGGTGGTGAGCCGTTGAGGCGGACGCCGCTGGCTACGTTCTCGTAGATAGACATGGTGGGAAACGGGTTGGGACGCTGGAAGACCATGCCTACCTTGCGGCGGACTTCAACCGGAGAGATACCGCTGTAAATGTCTTCTCCACCGACGTGGACCGAGCCTTCGACGCGGGCTCCGCGGCTGGTTTCGTGCATGCGGTTGAGGCAGCGGACGAACGTGGACTTGCCGCAGCCGGAGGGGCCGATGAGCGCGGTGACCTGGTTGGCCGGGATGTGGAGGCTCACGCCCTTGAGGGTATGGACGGTGCCATACCAGGCGTTCAGATCCTCGACCTTGATGTCGACTCCCATTGCTCTCCGTGTTGCGATCAGCCGAAGCGGCCGGTGATGTAGTCTTCCGTCAATTTGTTGGAGGGGAACTGGAACATTTTGCGGGCGGCGTCGAACTCGATGAGTTTGCCCTGCAGAAAGAAGCCGACGTAATCGGAGATGCGGGCGGCCTGGAGCATGTTGTGGGTGACCATGATGATGGTGCAGGAGCGGCGGAGGTCGAAGATGAGGTCTTCGATCTTGGATGTGGCGATGGGGTCTAGCGCGGAGCAGGGCTCGTCGAGGAGGAGGACGTCGGGGTCTACGGCGAGGGCGCGGGCGATGCAGAGACGCTGCTGCTGGCCGCCGGAGAGTGAGAAGGCGGACTGATTGAGCTTGTCTTTGACCTCGTTCCAGAGGGCGGCGCGCTGGAGGCAGTGGACGACCTTGTCATGCAGCTCGGAACGGGAGCAGAGGTGGTTTACGCGGAGGCCGTAGGCGATGTTGTCGAAGATGCTTTTGGGGAATGGGCTGGGTTTCTGGAAGACCATGCCGACGCGGCGGCGAAGGAGGGTGGGCGCGTAGTCGAAGAGGTTGGCTTCGCCGAAGAGGATCTTGCCGGTAACGCGAGTGCGCGCGACGGTTTCGTACATGCGGTTGAGGGTGCGCAGAAAGGTGGACTTGCCACAGCCGGAGGGGCCGATGAGGCCGGTGACACGGAGTGACGGAAGGGTGAGATTGAGGTTGTGGAGCGCGTGGAAGTCGCCGTAGAAAAAGTTCATGTCTTCGACGGTGAACTGGGGTTGGGAGGGCGTGTCGAGAGGCTCGGGGTCGCCGAAGCGCGCGGTGCGGGCGCGGGCGAGTCTGCGGAGTTCGATGGGCGGCGTCGAGGTGGCCAAGGCTAACTCCGTGAGGTGGAACGCCGGCCTGATACGAGCAGGCGGGCGACGATGTTGGTGAGGAAGATGCCGGAGAGCAGAACGAAGCCGGCGGCCCAGGCCTGGCGGTGCCAGTCCTCGTACGGTGAGATGGCGTAGTTGAAGATGACGACGGGGAGCGAGGCTGTGGGGCCGTTCCATCCGCTGCTCCAGAACTGGTTGCCGAAGGCGGTGAAGAGGAGTGGAGCGGTTTCACCGGCTACGCGGGCGAGGTTGAGCATGATACCGGTGACGATGCCCTGCATGGCGGCGGGGATGATGACCGTTACTACTGTTTGCGCTTTGCTGGCGCCGAGAGCGAGGCCGCCTTCGCGGAGCGTGTTAGGGACGGCGCGTAGGAACTCGTCTGTGCTGCGAAGCGCGATGGGGATCATCATGATGCCGAGCGCTACACCGCCGGCGAGCGTGGAGAAGTGGTGCTGCGGGATGACGATGAGGGTGTAGACGAAGATGCCAATGACGATGGAGGGGACGCCGTTGAGTAGGTCAGTGGTGTAGCGGACGGCGAAGGAGAACCATCCTTTGCCGAACTCGGCGAGGTAGACGCCGCCGAGCACGCCGATGGGAACGCCGATGGCGCTGGCGAGCAGGAGCAGCTTTGCAGAGCCGACGATGGCGTTGGCCATGCCTCCGCCTGTCTGTCCGGCGGGGACGGGGAGCTTGGTGAAGAAGTTCCAGCTGAGCGAGCGGGCGCCGTTCCAGACGAGATAGCCAAGGATGAAGAGCAGCACCGAAACGACGAGCAACGCACAGAGGCCGGTCAACGTGAGCATGACGACGTTGATGACCTTCTTGTGCGGTGGTGGATACGCATGCGCACGGGGCGAATTGGCTCTGGCGCGGCTCAATGGGCTGTCTCCTGCGACTTCATGCCGAGCATGAGGAGACGCGCGAGGGCGTTGATGATCATGGTGACGGCGAAGAGGACGAGCGCGAGCTCGATGAGGGCGTTGACGTAGAGATCGCCCGTGGCCTCAGTGAACTCGTTGGCGATGACCGCGGCGATCGTATAGCCGGGGGAGAGCAGCGAGGCGGTGATGGAGGGGACGTTGCCGATGACCATGGTGACGGCCATGGTTTCGCCGAGAGCGCGGGCGAGGGCAAGGAAGATGGAGCCGGCCATGCCGCGCTGCGCGTAAGGGACGACCGATTTCCAGGTAACGTCCCACTTGGTGGCGCCGAGGGCCATCATGGCTTCGCGCTGGGACTGCGGAACGGCGAGCAGGACTTCGCGCGAGATGGAGACGATGAAGGGGACGATCATGATCGCGAGAACGCACGCGGCCGAGAAGTAGCTGACACCGTAGAACGCGCCCTTGAAGATGGGCAGGAAGCCGAAGACACCCTGCAGGACGGGGACGATGCGGTCGCGCAGGATGGGGAGCAGGACGAAGATGCCGAGCAGACCGTAGATGACGCTGGGGACGGCGGCGAGCAGTTCGATCATGAAGGTGAGGACGTTGGAGAGTTTGCGGGGGGCGAGCTCGGCGAGGAAGATGGCGGCGCCCATGCCGACGGGGACCGCGATGATGAGCGCGAGGAAGGCGGTGAGGACGGTGCCGTAGATGAAGGGCAGCGCGCCGTACTGGTCGTTGACGGGATCCCAGTCTGAAGAGGCGAGGAAGTGCCAGCCGAAGGCGTGGCGGGAGAGGGCGGAGTCGGCCCAGAGGCGCTGCACGAGCAGGCAGGTGATGAGGATGATGGTGAGCGCGGAGGCAAAGGTGATGAGGAACGCGGCCTCGTCGCCCTTCTTGAATTTTTCAAGGAGAGACAGCTTCTCTGGAGCGTCCTGCGCACTGCTGGGTGCGGGAGGTGTGGTTGCTGTCGAAGCCATGCGCGTTTCCTGATGCTACTCGTAGTGCAGATAGGTGAGGGCTGCCAGTTCTTTGTCGACAACGGATTTAGCGAGTGGGGCGTAGCTAAGGTTTTGCGCGTCTCGTTGCCCTTGCGTGATGCCCCAGGTGAGGAAGGCCTTGATGGCGGCGGCCTTGGTTTTGTCTTTGGGGTTGCGGGGGATGATGATCCAGGTGAAGCTGGAGACAGGGTAGGCGCCGGGGCCGGGGGCGTTGGTGATGGAGACGCGGAAGTCGTCGGGCATGGCGATGGTGGCGGCCTGGGTGACGGAGTTAAGGTCTGCCTTGATGAACTTGCCGGAGGGGTTCTGGACCTGGCCGTAGTTCATCTTGTTCTGCACGGCGTAAATGAGCTCGACGTAGCCGATGGAGTAGGGGTTCTGGGTGATGAAGCCGGCGACGCCTTCGTTGCCTTTGCCGCCGATGCCGACGGGCCAGCGGGGGCGCACGGAGGGAGGGCCGACTTTGGCGCGCCACTCGGGGCTGGCCTTGGCGAGGAAGTCTGCCCAGACGTAGGTGGTGCCGCTGGACTCGGCGCGGTGGCAGACGAGGATGTCGTGCGCGGGAAGGTTGACGCCGGGGTTGGCGGCGGTGAGCTCGGGGTCGTTCCAGCGGGTGATGGTCCCGAGGAAGATGCCGGCGAGGGCTCGGCCAGTGAAGTTCAGGTTGGCGTTGACGCCGGGGATGTTGTGGATGGGGACGACCGCGCCGAGGGCAACCGGGAAATGCAGAACATCGGTGCCGAGGTTTTTCTGGGCGAGGTAGAGCTGGCCGTTGGTCATGGGACCATCGGTTCCGCCGAAGTCGACTGTGCCGCTGGTGAGCTGGCGGATGCCGCCGCCGGAGCCGATGGACTGGTAGTTGATCTGGGTTCCGGGGTGGATTTTGGCGTAGTCGCTTCCCCAGGCCTGATATAGCGGTGCGGCAAAGGTGGAACCGGCCCCGGTGATGTTGACCTGCGCGGACGCACTGATGGTGATGGCGGAGGCCATCATCAGCAGGAGAGGTCGCATCATAAAGTCCTCATAAAAAGGGCCGTTCGGGTGAATCGCCGAGCCTGGGATGTGCGTGGTATGCGCATGTTCAGCCTACAAGTTGATTGTAAATGGCGCGTAAATGCGGGGTTCGAGGGAACGCGTCGGAGTGTTCTGTGGCAGCTGGCGGTTGTAGGCCCGCTTTGACGGGTGACTGTACCAAAGTGGGAAGCGCTGGATTGCATCGCGGCACGAATCGGGCGGCGTGGCGGTGGACGGGCGGTATGATCAGCCAACTTGGGGACCAATCGGATGAGCGACTTTCCGATATTGCCGGCTGGTTATGGACGTTGCACCATGACGCGGGCCGCGGGCGCGTTTCGCCCACTTCAGTTGCACAGTTCAGGAGCACGAGCAAAACTTTGCCAGGAGCCCACAATTATCGAGTGGTTGCGCTAGCGCTGTTGATTTGCGCAGCGGGAGTGTACGCGGCGGTGAAACGCTGGGTGACGCTGCAGACGCAGGCCCTGGCCAACAGCCGGTCGAGCCTGCAGTCGATCTTCGACAACATGACGGATGGGATCGCGGTGTTCGATCTGCGGACGGCGAAGGTGGAGTTCAACCACGCAGCGATGACCATGCTGGGACTGCAGGAGGCGCTGGGGGAACACCATGTCTTCCGCGACCATTTTGAAGTGCTGTCGCCTCATGGTGAGCTGGTGCCGATGCCTGACTGGCCCGTAAACCTGGCATTGCGGGGAACATTTGTGCAGCATCGTGAATTGATCATTCGCAACCGGGACACGAACCATCATATTTTTGCCGAGATCAGCACGGCGCCGGTGAGGGACAAAGCGGGGAAGGTGATCCAGATCATCATTGGGTACCGCGACCTGACTGAACGCAAACAGAATATGGACACGCAGGCCCGGCTGGCTGCGATTGTGGACTCGTCAGAGGATGCGATTGTCGGCAAGGATGACAAAGGCATTGTCCGGAGCTGGAATGCGGCGGCAGAACGGATTTTCGGGTATACGGCGGGGGAGATGATCGGCCAGTCGATCTTGAAGCTGGTGCCACGGGACCGCGAGCAGGAAGAACTGGGGTTCATGGCGCGGATCAAGCGCGGGGAGGTGATTGACCATATTGAGACGCTGCGGCGGAAGAAGAGTGGCAAGCCGGTGTACGTGTCGCTGACGATTTCTCCGATACGGGACGCGATGGGCAAGGTGGTGGGGGCATCGAAGATTGCGCGGGACATCACCGATCGCAAGCAGATGGAGCGGCAGCTGCAACAGAGCCAGAAGATGGAGGCGATTGGGCAGCTGACCGGAGGGATTGCTCACGACTTCAACAACCTGCTGGGTGTGGTTGTCGGTAACCTGAGCCTGGTGGAGCGATTGGTTGGCGAGAACGAAGCGGCGCTCAAGCGGGTGCGCACTGCCCAGAAGGCTGCTGCTCGCGGCGGCGATTTGACGCGGCGGCTGCTGGCATTTTCGAGCAACGAAGAATTGAATCCCGTTCCTACAATTTTAGGTGATTCTATTCGCAACATGATCGAACTGGCGGGGCGGACGATCGGCCCGGAGATCAAGATGACCGCGGTGTTGGATGAGGCGCTGCCACCGGTGTTTGTGGACGCTGCCGGGCTGGAGAGCGCGCTGCTGAACCTGGCCGTGAATGCGCGGGATGCGATGCCACGGGGCGGGAGTTTGACGATCAGCTCGGGCCTGTCGGTGGTGGAGGAAAGCTTTCCGCCGGTGAAGACGGGCGAGCTGAAGCCGGGGCGGTATGCGACGGTGTCGGTTACGGACACGGGGGAAGGCATGTCGCGCGAGACCATGGAGCGGGCGCTGGAACCGTTCTTTACGACCAAGCCGCGTGGCAAGGGGACCGGGCTGGGATTGGCGATGGTGTACGGGTTTGTGAAGCAGTCCGGCGGGACAGTGAGGCTTTACAGCGAGATTGGCTATGGAACGACGGTGACTTTCTACCTGCAGCTTGCCGAACCCGATGCGCAAATTGTGGTGATGCCGAGCGAAAGCACGCTGCCGGGTTCGCGGAGCGACAAGGTGCTGGTGGTGGATGATGAGCCCGACCTGCTGGATATCGCCGCAGCCTATCTCGGCGAGATGGGGTTGACGGCGCTCTGTGCGACCGATGGCGCCAGCGCTCTGCTGACCATTGAGCATGAGCCCGACATTGCGCTCGTGGTGACGGATGTGATCATGCCCGGCGGCATAAACGGGGTGGAACTGGTGCAGCAGATTCGCGAGCGGCGGCCGGGGATCAAGGTGATCTATTCGTCAGGCTTTCCCGCCGACGCGCTGGCGGAGCGGAGTGGCACGCTGGTCGATGGAGAGTTGTTGAAGAAGCCTTATCAGCGCGGGGAGTTTGCCGCCATCGTTCGCGATGCGTTGCAAGGTGCGCACAGTGGGGTGGCGTCATGACGAAGATGCTGCTGGTCATCGATGACAACCATGACCTTTGCGAACTGATTGCTGACGCCGCGGAGATTTTTGGCTGGAATTGCCAAACGACCACGACGCCAGACGCGTTTTTCGCGGCCTTGACGCCCGAGGTCGCACTGATCCTGCTTGACCTGATGATGCCGGAGATGGATGGGGTGGAACTGCTGGGCCTGCTGGGAGAGCGGCGGTGCTCCACACCGATTGTGGTGATGAGTGGCGTGGGCAAGAACACCCTGGAGAACGCGGAAACATTGGCCCGGACATTGGGGCTCACGATCGCCGGACATCTGCAAAAGCCCTTTCAGTTGACGCAGTTGGAAGCGGTGCTGGAGCACGTGAGTCAATCTTAGGCGGCGCGGGTAGGCCAGAGCTTGGTAAGCTAACGGAGCGAGACATTCAATCAGCACGTCGATATTATACAAGTGATTTATAATCAACAACTTATATAGTTATAGCGTACTGTTTGGCCACCAAGGAGCTTATGAAGCCGCGTATTGCTGTTCCTGTCCCTACCTCGACTGATCTTGCCTATAACCAGCGCTCGTGGCCGCGTTATGCCGAGGCTATTCTGCGCTCGGGCGGTGAACCGGTGGAGATTGACCTGACTGCGACGTCGGGGGAGATCGCCTCTGTTGCGGCGACGTGCGACGGTGTTTGCCTTCCGGGGAGTCCGGCGGACCTGGACCCTTTGCGGTATGGGGCGGAGGTGGATCCTGCGACGTCTCCGGCTGACCCGGCGCGTGAGGCTGCCGATAACGTGTTGCTGGAAGATGCTTACCAACACGGCAAGCCGGTGCTGGGGATTTGCTACGGGATCCAGTCGTTGAATGTGTGGCGGGGTGGATCGCTGGTGCAGGACTTGACGCCGCTGCCGGTGAACCATTCGGCGGGGAGCAAGGTGGCGGTGGCGCATACGGCATTCGTGGCTGAGGGTAGTGTGCTGGCTTCTCTGCTGAGCGCGGATGAGGCGCCGGCGGAGGACGGATTTCTGAGGCTGCCGATGAATACGAGTCATCACCAGTCCGTGGCTTCGCCTGGGGATGGGTTGCGGATCGTGGCGCGGTGTCCGGATGATGGTGTGATTGAGGCGGTAGAGGCCGATCCTAACGATCCGGCGAATCCGCGGTTTGTGCTGGGGGTGCAGTGGCATCCGGAGCGGAGCTATGAGATCAGTGCGGCTTCGCGAGCACTATTCGACCGGCTGGTGCAGGAAGCGGCGGAAGCGCGGGCACGGTAGACTCGGGCTGTGACGCTGAGCGAAGACAGAATTGCGACGTTGGTGGAGCCTTACCTGGCGGGGTTCGCGGTGCCGCCGAACTTGTATGTGCAGCTGGGTGGCTACCTGGACTTGCTGGTGAAGTGGAATGCGCGAACAAACCTGACGGCGATCCGCGAACCAGACGAGATGGTTCGGCGGCACTTTGGGGAGAGCCTGTTTGCCGGGGTGCAGGTGAAGGGTTTGGTTGGGGATGGGGCTACGGTGATGGACTTTGGTTCGGGCGCGGGGTTTCCGGGCGTGCCTATTCAATTGCTTTTGCCGGAGTTGCGGGTGTCTCTGGCGGAGTCTCAGGGGAAGAAGGCGGCGTTTCTACGGGAAGCGGTGCGCGTGTTGGGGTTGAAGACCGAGGTTTTGGCGGGCCGGGTGGAGGATCTGCCGGTGGGTCGGCGGTTCGATGTGGTTGCGCTGCGGGCGGTCGACAAGATGGATGAGGCGCTGGTTGAGGCTCGGAGGCGGGTCGCTGCGGGGGGGTGGATGGTTGCGCTGGGTGGGGGTGGGCTGATTGAAGCGGAGACGGTAGTGGCGATGCCCGGTACGGCGGAATCGTTTGTGTTTCTGACCCGGGGCCAGGCTTGAGATGTTCCACGTGGAACAAAATATGCGATAGCTAACAAACCCGGAGCGCGGTTTAGCCATCCCAAGGAATTCAGTATTGGGGCCACGGGCTATGAATCGATTTTGGGTCGGGTTGTTTGCGGTAGCGTTGTCGACAGGGATGGTTCGGGCGCAATGGGATGAGGCAGCGGCGGTGGAACGCCATTGCGGACAGCCGCAGGCCGAACATGAAGGCATGAGCCAGGTAACGAATCGGCTGCAGCGAGATCTTCGTTATGGGGATGCGACGCTGCACTTTGTTCCTGACGGTCAAGGTTGGACCTTCACGACGGCGTGGCGTGGGCATCTTCCGGTGATGCGGTCGAACCTGGAAGAGTCCATGCCATGCTTTGGGGACGCGGTGAAGGAAGTGGCGGTGCGGCCCGTGGCGTTGGAAGATCCGACGATTGCGCAGCAGGTTACTCCTGCGGTACGGCTGGTTAATGCGGACATTGCTCGCATGGTGGTGATTGTGCTGCTGGTCATCATGGTGTTGGGGCTGGCTTTCTGGCCTCGGAAGGTGGCGATCCTGGCGGCCCATCCTGCGCCAATGCGGACGCGGAAGCCCCGGTCCCGTGCGCGACTCCCTCGTATCGGTCCGAGGCCGACTAATTTGTAAATAGTGTTCCACGTGGAACATGGGTCGCTTCAGTTCGTGTTCCACGTGGAACAAATTGGCACCGCGTCACAGATGGTGGGGGCATCCACGTGTCTGTTGGCGATCGTATCTGCTAGGCTAGCTTTCACCTGTTATGTCGAAAGTGATTGCTATCGTGAACCAGAAGGGCGGCGTCGGTAAGACGACGACGGCCATCAATCTGGCGGCGTCCCTGGCGCTGGAAGGGGTTTCTACCCTGTTGATTGACTGCGACCCGCAGGCCAATACCACCGGTGGGATGGGGTTTGGCCGGGTGGATGACCGTATTTCGGTATATGACGTGCTTCTGGGTCATGCGACGGCGGATGAGGCGACGCTGGAGACCGAGGTCGCCAACCTTAAGCTTATTCCCGGAACGAAGAACATGATCGGGGCGAACCTGGAGCTGGTGACGGCCGAGCGCCGGGAGTTCCGGCTGCGGGATGCGTTGGACTCTGTCCGGGAGAAGTACCCGTTCATCCTGCTCGACTGCCCGCCGGCGCTGGACCTGCTGACACTGAATGCGCTCGTGGCTGCCGATGGCCTGCTGGTGCCGATGCAGGCCGAGTATTTTGCGCTGGAGGGGATTTCGGAGTTGATGTCGACGCTGGACCGGGTGGCGGGGGCGTTCAACGCGACGCTTGCGCTGGAGGGCGTACTGCTGACGATGTTTGACGACCGGACCAACCTGTCGCAGCAGGTGACGGAGAACTTGAAAGCGTTCTTTGCTGACAAGTTGCTGAAGACCACGATTCCCAGGAATATTCGGCTGGCTGAGGCGCCTAGTCACGGTAAGCCGGTGGCCTTGTACGATCCTCGGTCGCGTGGTGCTGAGGCTTATCACGAACTGGCGCTGGAGCTGCTGAAGAGGAATGGCATGACCTCGCCGACGCCGCGACTGCGGAAGAAGCTGATCGTGGATCCGATACCGCCGCCGAAATTTCTGTCCGGCCAGGATGAGCCGAAGAAGAATTCCGGCATCTGGCCGTTTGGCCGGTCCAAAGATAAAGAGTAGGGGAATCAAGTATGACAACTGCTGCAAATGACCCCAAGCGCCGGGCGCTGGGGAAGGGTCTTGAATCGCTGCTGCCCTCGCGGACGCCGCCAACGGCGCCTGCGCCTGCAGCGCCGCCGCCGGCTGCGGCGACGGGGAAGCCGCTGGAGATTGCGGTGGAGCAGATCGACCGCAACCCTTTTCAAACGCGGACGCAGTTTGACGAAGCGAAGCTGGCGGAGCTGACGGCCTCGGTGACGGCGTCGGGCGTGGTCCAGCCGATCGTAGTGCGGGCACTGCCGGGTGGGCGGTTCCAGTTGATTATGGGCGAGCGGCGCTGGCTGGCGTCGCAGCGGGCCGGCAAGGCGACTATCCCAGCGATCGTGCGTGAAGTTTCTGACGGACAGGCGATGGAGATGACCATCGTCGAAAACCTGCAGCGCGCAGACCTGAACCCGATGGAGCAGGCGCGGGCTTATCAGCGGCTGTCGCAGGACTTCCACCTGACCCAGGAGCAGATGGCGACGCGGACGGGAAAAGACCGCGCAAGCGTCTCTAACTTCCTTCGTTTGTTGAAGTTACCTCTTGCTGTACAGCAGAATGTGGAGTCCGGTGAGATCACGTTTGGTCATGCTCGCGCGTTGCTGGCGCTGGAGTCTCCGGAGGCGATTGCGGCAGCGGCGCAGAAGGTGCTGACGCTGCATCTCTCGGTGCGGAGCACGGAAAGCTATGTGCAGGGGCTGCTGCATCCGGAGAGCAAGGCGAAGGTCGCGAAGATTGAGGCCGTGGCGCAGGACCCGAATGTGCGTGAGGCACAGGACCAGCTGCGGCGGACGCTGGGGCTGAAGGTGACGATCGAGGACAAGAAGGGGAAGGGCCGGGTGATTATTGAGTACTCGGGTGTGGATGATTTTGACGCGATCCTGACGGCGCTGGGCGACCGGCGCGAGGATGGCGTGGCGTGAAGGCGACACCGTTTGAGTTCCGGTTTCGTTTCCTGCTGCATGGCTTGATCTACGGGCTGGGTTTTGTGGCGCCGTGGAACGCCTGGCTGCACATCGATCCCACAGGGACCAATGCTCACCTGTGGGGTATCCTTGCCGCCAAGCTGATGCCGGGGACGATGACGGCTTTCAATGTTCTGCTGGCGGCAGGGATTTTGTTTGCGGCGATTGGAGCGTGGCTGCGGACGTGGGGAGCGGCTTACCTGGGCGCGGGTGTGGTGCAGTCACACGACATGCATGGCAGTGCCGTGCTGGCGGATGGGCCTTACCGGCATCTGCGCAATCCGCTGTACGTGGGCACGTTTCTGCATACGTTCGCGCTGGCGCTGTTGATGCCGCCTAGTGGAGCGGCGTTCGCGGTGGTGTTTATCGGGTTGCTGCAGGTGCGGCTGATCCTGGCGGAGGAGCCGTTTTTGACGGCGCAACTGGGGGAGGCTTATCTCGCCTATTGCGCGCGCGTGCCGCGGCTGCTGCCGAGTCTGCGGGCGCGGGTGCCGGAGTCGGGAGCGAAGGCGCGGTGGGGGCAGGCGGTGCTGGGGGAGATTTATATGATCGGGGTGGCGGTGTCGTTTGCGGTGGTGGGGTGGACGTACGACAGCGTGCTGCTGATTCGCGCGGTGATTATTGCGCTGGGGGTTTCGCTGGTAGTGCGGGCGTTTGCGCCGAGGGCGGCGCAGACTTCGTAGCAAAGGTTTTCCGATGCACGAAGGCCGAAGCACGGTGTGCTTCGGCCTGGGGTGCGTTGCCAAAAAGGGAGTTACTTCTTGGGCGGAGCGATGGTGTCCTTCGCGACCTTGGCCACGCGGAACTTGACGACGGTCTTGGCCTTGATCTTGATGGCTTCGCCGGTCTGGGGATTGCGGCCGGTGCGCGCCTTGCGCTCCGCCTTGACGAGCTTGCCGATGCCGGGGATGGTGAACTCGCCGTTCTTCTTGGTTTCCTTGATCGCGGTATCAGCGAGACCTTCGAGGAAGGCTGCTGCCTGCTTGTTGGTGAGCTCGTGCTTCTCTGCCATTGCGCGAACGAGCTGTGTCTTGGTCATACCCTTTGCCATAGTGACTCCTTCTTTCAAAACAAATTAAGAAAAACGAACATCGTTAGTGATGCCCGAGTTCAAGCTGGAACTCTGCCCGTTGCCGCATGGCTGGGGACGGAAATCGCCAGTGTTTATGCGGGTACGGAAGAACCGCGCCGCCATTCACCTTCAACCCTTGAAAAGCCTTTGTCAACGCCTAATTTGGGCTTTTCGGCCGGTTTCTTCGGTTTTCTGAGGAAATGTTCCAAAATTGATTCAAAAGTGCGATTTTCGGGCTCAAAACAAGGGTTTTTCGCGCGGTTCGGAGGTGACGAGCGGTTCATTTAAGAGCGCGACAAGGGGAGCCGCAAGCTTGAAGCGCTTGATGATTTCACGGGACAGCGTGGGCTGTTCGGCGAGCGAGGAAGGCAGCGCGGCGTGCACGCCCCAGTTGCGCGCGCGGATGAGTTCGTCGGCGGGGTCGTCCTTCGCGAAGCCTTTAGGTATGCGGGTGAGGAGTGCGCCGTCGATGGGGGTCATGTTCATGTTGCGAGTGGTGAGGATCTTCTTGTGCAGGGCGCGGAAGGTGGCGGGGTTGGCGGAGAGTGCGCGGCGGATGGCGAGGAGCTGCTCGCGCTCGGGCATGTAGACGCCGGCAGAGATGAGGACCTCGTCGGGATGGATGTGAAGGTAGAAGCCGCCGCCGGAGGTTTTCTCCATGCCGCGGCGCGACCACCAGGCCGAGACCTGGCGCTTGTAGGGGCGCTTGTCTTTGCTGAAGCGCGTGTCGCGGTAGATGCGCATCATGATCTTGTGCGGCGGACGGACGTGGTCGGGCGCGAAGTCTTCCATCGCCGTGCTGATTTCGTCGATGAGCGCGAGCATGGGCTCTTTGAGTGCGCGCTCGTAGATGGGGCGGCGGGGCTCAAACCATTCGCGGTCGTTGTGTTTGGCGAGGCCGCGGAGGAATTTGAGGGCTTCGGGCTGGAAGTAAGTCGACATGCGTGTTCGATGTTAGTCGATGGCGTGCGGTCGCAGGGAGGACACGCGCTCGGGCGGCGGTTGCTGGCGTGCTGACTGAGGGGAGGGGAAAGAATCTGAGCGATTACCCGGCGGCGAGGTGCAGAGAAACGCGCGCAATGTTCAAATGCTTGCAGCTTCAATTTTCAGGGAGACCCGTCATCATGCTGCAGCTGCGCCGCGCCCTTGTTCTGCTAATGGCCACGTTTTTTGTTTTCACCGGCGTTCATGCCTCTGGGCAGGCCTATACGTCGATCGTTGTGTTCGGCGATTCGCTGTCCGATGTGGGCAATGATTCCAACGCCAGCCTGGGAATTTATGGTCCTTCAGCGCAGCTGCCGGGACCGGCTTCGAATTACACGAATGGCCGCTTTACGGATGGCACCGATACGGTTCCTGCGGCGCACAATTACAACGGCGTGTGGATAGAGCAGCTGGCGGCGAGGCTGGCAGCGAAGCCGCCGGTTGTGGCCTCGACGACACCCGGTGGAACGGGCAGGGATTATGCGTTCGGGTTCGCGTTCATGAACGGCGGATCGGTTCCGCTGACGTATGGCCCCGGTGGCGCGCTGGTGATTCCGGTGGACGGGATTGAGAAGCAGGTATCGATATACCTGGGCACGTCTCCGGTGATTACCAACAAGACGCTGTTCGTGATCTGGGGCGGAGCGAACGATCTACTGAACGCCACGACGGCGGATGCGATTGCGGCGGCTGCGGTCAGCGAGGCTGCACTGGTGCAGACGCTGATCAACGCGGGCGCTACCGAGATACTGGTTCCGAACCTGCCACCGCTGGGGCTGACGCCGCGGTTCAATGCTTCGGCCGCGCCTTCCGCGACAGCGAACCTGTCGGCCACGATCTTCAACCAGACGCTGGCGAAGGCGCTGGCGGCGATCCCCGCAGCGAACCCGGGCAAGACGCTGCATATTTACCAGCTCGATACGAACACGCTGTTCAACACGGTGATTGGGCCGCCGCTGTATACCGGGCTGGCGAATGTGACGGCGGGAGCGCAGGGTGTCAGCACGGTGAATCCCGACACCTATCTGTTCTGGGATGACCTGCACCCGACGACTTATGGGCACAGCCTGATTGCGAGTGCGGCGCTGACCCTACTGGGAACGCCGGTGACGACGACGACTACGCTGGCGACAAGCAATGTGAGCCCGAACCCGAATGCCTCGGTGACACTGACGGCCTCAGTGACGGCGGCGAGTGGTGTGCCTTCAGGCACGGTGACGTTCTATGACGCCGGCACGGTCTTGGGTACGGCGTATACGTCGGGCTCAACAACCACGACAACGGCAGCGTTGACCACGGCCTTTGCCGTCAGTGGGTCGCACACGATTACGGCGACGTTCAATGGTGTGAACGGGTATGTGAACTCGAATTCGTCGTCGTTGGCCGAAGCGGTCTCGACGCCGGCGCTGACGTTTACGCCTAACAATACTTCCCTGCTGCTTGCGCCGGGCGCTTCGGCGACGGATGTGTTCACCGTGAACACGGTGGGAGGCTATAGCGGTACGGTGAGCTTCGCGTGCGGCACGGTGCCGTCGAACTTTACGTGCAGCTTTTCGCCGACGTCGTTGAGCGTGAGCGGCGCGACGGCAACGGCTTCTACCAAGCTGACCATCACCGCTGGTGGATCGGCGCGCCTTGCCATCCCCGTACTGCCGGGTGAGTCCGGTTCTACGAGCCTGCTGGCGCTGCTGCCGTTTGCAGGACTGGCGGGTCTGCTGGCGGCGCGGCGGCGATTGCCGCGCAACTTTGGCCTGATGCTGCTGGCGGTGATGGCTTCCGGCGCTGCGCTGGTGGGGATTTCGGGGTGCAGTAGCTCCGGCTCAACAGCCCAGGCGACGAAGGGTTTCTACACGGTGCCGGTGACGGCTACTTCAAACGGAACGCGCTACACGAGCAACATTACGGTGCTGGTGCAGTAGAGCATGTGTGCGGGGGACGAAGGGCCGGGCGAATGCCTGGCCCCTTTGCCTTTGGTGCGGGTGTTTTCCGGGGCGTGCATAGTAGTGTCGAGGGATGCGGATGATAGCGGCTGTCCTGCTGATGTTGTGCCTGGTGGAGTTGGCGTATTTTATGCGGCAGGACATGGCGGAGTATGCGTCGTTCAAGCTGCTGACGGAGACGCGGGACCGGCAGCGACGGTTTTTGAAGTGGGTGGGGAAAAGCTTTCTGTTGTTTACGGGGACCAGCCTGGTTTGCCTGGCGATTCTTGGGCGGATGAGCCTGGTGCTGCGGTCGCCCGTGGAGTTTCTGGGGCTGACGGCGAATCTGCGGGCGGTGGTGCCGCCGTCGCAGCTTGATCGTGGGTTTCTGATTGGGTTTGGCGGGGCCGTGGCGGCGGGGTTGATTGGCGGGATCGTTCTAGCGACGGTGATGGCGAAGAAGCGCAAGAAGCAGGCGAAGGTGGTGGTGATTGGCGATATTGCCGCGCTGATGCCGCGGAATGCGGCGGAGACGTGGTGCACGGCGCTGTTGTCGTTGAATGCGGGGCTGGGGGAGGAGTTGTTCTTTCGGCTGCTGCTGCCGTTGTTGCTGGCGATGGTGATCGGGAATGCGCTGATGGCGTTTGCGGTTGCTGCAGTGATCTTTGGGTTGGTGCACCGTTACCAGGGTTGGGTGGGGATACTGGCGACGACGGTGTTGGGGGTGGTGTTCAGTGTGCTGTCTTTATGGTCGCGGAGTCTGGCGGCGGTGATGTGTATTCATGCGGGGTTGGATATGGTGGGGTTGGTGGTGCGGCCGACGATTATGCGGATGATCGAGCGCGGTCGCGGCGCTAGTGGCTAGTGATAGAACGGGCTTTCAGCCCTTGACTTGTCGGTCTGAACTTACATGGGGCTGCGCCCCATGCTGGTATTGGGCGGGCCTTCAGCCCTTATTCTGGCGAAGGTCGGTTTGCATCGGCTGTTGAGGAGGGTGTGTGCTGCGTGCTGGATCAAAAGCACAACGGCGGAGACTGGAGTCTCCGCCGTTGCGTGTTGAGAGTGGGCCGGTGCTACTTTGCGCCGGGTTTGCCGTTGTCGGGTGGGGGGACGGCGTTGGGGTAGATGCCGGTTAGGGGGGCGCTTAGTTTGGGTTCGTTTTCGGGGTGGGGGTAGGGTTTGCGGGGCATCATGGCATCGCGCTGGGAGGTGTTCCAGAGGAAGATGGCTTCGACGATGGCGGCTTGTTCGAGGTCGGCCTGGTGGAGGCGGTCGTAGGTGTCCATGTCGGAGTGGTGGGTACGGGTTTCGTAGTCCATGGGGTCCTGGATGAACTGGAAGCCGGGGAGGCCGACGGCGTCGTAGGAGAGGTGGTCGGTGCCGCCGGTGTCGCGGTAGCTGATGGTGGAGACGCCGAGGTCGGCGAGGGGGGCGATCCACTGCTTGAAGATGGGGCCGATGGCCCAGTTCTGCTGGGTGTAAACACCGCGGACCTTGCCGGTGCCGTTGTCGAGGTTGTAGTAGGCATCGAGTGTTTCCCACTCTTTGGTGGGCTTGAAGGGGCCGCGATTGCGGCGGGCGAAGGCGGGTACGTCGGGGGAGTCGGGCGTGGCGGCGGGGCCGTACTCGCCGAAGTGTTGCTTGACGTAGCCGACGGAGCCAAAGAGGCCCTGCTCTTCACCGCTCCATAGAGCGATGCGGATGGTGCGCTTGGGGTGGAGGTCGAGCGCCTTCAGGATGCGGACGGCTTCCATGGCGACGACCGAGCCGGCGCCGTTGTCGGTGGCGCCTGTGCCGGAGATCCAGCTGTCGAGGTGGCCGCCGACCATGACGACCTGGTCTTTGAGTTTGGGGTCGGTGCCGGGGATTTCGGCGACGGTGTCGAAGCCGTGCTCGTGGTCTCCGGTGAACTTTGTTTCGATGTTGACTTCAATTTTGATGGGCACGTGCGCCTGGGCCATGCGGGCGAGGCGGTTGTAGTGCTCGATCATCATGACGGCGTTCGGGATGGTGACGGCGTTTTCGCGGAGCTGGGCGTTGCGGACGAGGTTGGCTCCGTTGTCGTCGAAGATGATGCCGGAACCGCCGCCGTCGCCGCTGTCGCGGGTGGGTGTGATGATGGCGGCTACGCCTTCTTCAGCGAACATCTTGAGGGCGCGAACGCGGAGAGCGGCGATGCGGTTGCGATCGGCGAGCAGCGCGGCGAAGTCGACGGCGGGGCGGCCGGCGCGGGGTTCGGGGTAGTGCTCCATCTCTTTGAGCTGCTCGTCGGTGTAGCGGTGGAAGAGAGGCTCGGTGATGTCGGGGGTGGTACGCATAGCGCCGAGGAGGACGATCTTGCCGGCGAGCTTGCCTTTGAGGTCGTCGAGTTGCTTGGCGTCAGTCAGCGGGAGGTAGACAATCTCGCCGGAGACGGGGCCCTTGGTGGCGGGGCTCCAGGGAGCGACCTGGAGCCAGAGTGGTTCGGTGTCAGGCGAGACCATGCGGCCCCAGGTGTTGATCTGCTGCCAGCCCATGCCGAACTCGCCCCAGTCTTCGAGGTGGGCGTTGGAGAGGCCGATGGCGGTGAGGGTGTCGCGGGTCCAGGCGTTGGCCTTGGCCATGTTGGGCGATCCGGTGAGGCGGGGGCCGATACCGTCGGCGAGTGCGCCCGCGAAGTCCATGACTTTGCCGTGGGTCATGCCCTCGGTGCGGATGCGGGAGTACATGGTGAGGTCGATGTCTTCGGCGGCGGGCTGTGCGGCGTAGTAGCTGCCAGGCTGCGCGCCTTTTTGTTCGGCGGTCTGCTCGGGCTGCGGGGTAACGGCGGCTTTTTTCTGAGCGAAGGCACTGCCAGAGGTGAGGACAAGAGCCAGTGAGGCGGCGAGGCTAATGCGCAGCTTGGTGCGAAGGGTAATCATAAGGAAAGCTCCTGGATAGACAGCCGGTGGATGTGTAAGCAAGCATACGCTCGTGGGAGCGTTGGGTCGGAGCCTGAAAGGGCTCAGGCTTTGCGGAGTTTGCGCCGTGCCCAGAGGGTGCCGAGGTAACTGAGCGTGACGGCAAGAACGACGAGGCCTACGGGCAGGCCGGCCCATTTGTAGGTCAGTGAGAAGTCGGGCCGATGGCTGGTGGTCATCATGTAAACGAGCATCGACATGATGGCGAGGAAGGTGGTCAGGAAGAATGCCGCGAAGGCGGTGGCAAAACTCATGAGCAGCGTCTGGAACCAGCCCAGTTCGCCAAGGGGAATTCCCAGCACTGTTCCTTCTTGCCGGGCGCGAGCGACACCATGTACATTCGTCATCTCAATTAGAATAGACGGATGGCCGAAACCATGCTCACGGGTCTAGTTCGAGCGGTGCAGATTGCGCGGGATGTGGAGGAGCGACGCTCCGCCAACGGGCTGCGTTTTGCCACGTTCGGCGAGACCGGCGTTCCGGCGCTGGATCTGCAGAGCATGATCGAGGCTGTGCCTCCGGTGATTACGGCGGCGCTCAAGGCCAATACTTACTTCTTCGTTCCGCTGGCGTTGCGTGAGCCGGCCGCGACTGATGCTGCTCCCAAGCCGTCGTCTGATCAGGCGATGGTGGCTTCGGCTTACTCGGCGGAGTTTGACGACGAGGCGATCTGTCATCGCAACGTCTCGCTGGGGACGGGGCATCAGGGAATTTTTATCTCGACGCGGCTGATGGGCGACCGGTTTGCGCTGTGCTTCGAGTTCTTCATCAATATCGCTCATGCGTTTGTGGACGAGACGGGTGTGCCGCAGGAGTTTGGCGATCTGGTGTGGCAGCAGGCGGTTTCGGGTGTGCGTGGCGAGACCAGCATGGATGCGTGGGAGTCGCGTAACCTGGCGCTGGGACGGCCGATGCACGATGACGGCTCCGCGCTGGAGCAGGCGCCTTCGCGGCGTGGGCGCAGCTTTGGCAGCATGAACGCTTCGACCCAACCGGCGGTGGATGAGAAAGAGCGCGGCACGTTTGTGGCGGCGGCGTTCTCGGATGCGCTGGCGATTTATCTGCTTTCGCTGGCGGTAGACTTCGACTACTCGGAGCTGCGCGAGCGGGAGTATCCGCTGCTCGCACCGGTCGCGCTGGCGGCGCGGCTGCGAATGGTGGCTGAGCTGTTTCCGCCGAATACGGGGTATGAGTTCGCGATAAGGTATCGGCGTCGCGCGTAACGCCACTTTCGGTCTATCCAGAATATTTTCGCGAGTCAGCTGCTACTTCACGGCTGACATCGCTGCGCGGAAGAGCAACTCGAAGTCCTGTGCGGCTGCGGCGTCGCGGGAGGCGTGCTCTACGGCTTTTTGCGCGACGGGGCGCGGGTAGCCGAGGTTGACGAGGGCGCTGAGGACGTCGTCGGCCACGGCGCCGAGCGATGGTGGGGCGTTGGGCTGGGGGGAGAAGCCGACCATGTCGTCGAGCTTGTCTTTGAGTTCGAGGACGAGGCGCTCGGCGGTCTTCTTGCCGATGCCGGGAATCTTGGTGAGCGTGGCGTGGTCCTGGGCGCGGATGGCTCCGACGAGGCGCTCGGCGGAGATCCCGCTGAGAACCGTGATCGCGAGTTTGGGGCCGATGCCGGAGATAGTGAGGAGTTTTTCGAAGAGGCGCTTTTCGGCCAGTTCGGCAAAGCCGAAGAGGGCGAGTGCGTCTTCGCGGACGTGGGTGTGGATGAAGAGCGCGGTTTCGGTGCCTTCGGCGGGCAGGGCTGTGAAGGTGGAGACGGAGATGGCGACGTCGTAGCCGACGCCGTTGCAGTCGATGACAACGGAGCTGGGGGTTTTGGCGAAGACGCGGCCGCGCAGATGGGCAATCACAAGTAGCAGGGTAGCAAGTCCGGGAGGTGGACGGTGGATGAGGAGGGTATTTGCGCCGCCCTGCTCCAGCCACTAACATCGAACCCATGGAATCTGCTGCTCTGCCCGTAACGCGCCGCACTGAAGATATCGCGCTCGACCTGCTGAAGTTTCTCGCCAGCCATGCCAACCTTGGCCGCACATCGAGCGCCTCCACCGGCTTTGGTGTGCCGACTTCGGCGAAGCCTGAAGACCAGGTGGATCAGCTGCTCGAGCTCTACGCCCGCTGCCGTCAGGCTGTCGAAGCGCCGACCGGCAAGTAGGATGGCTGCCCTTCGCCTGGCCGTGGTGGGCGCCGGCGCCTTCGGACGCAACCACCTCCGTGTTTATCGTGAGCTTGAAGCGGCCGATCCTGAACAGGTGCGGCTGGCGGCAGTCGTCGACGCCGATGCGGCGACGCGCACGGAGGCGGCCGATCGATACGCGATTCCTGGGTTTGCGTCGGTGGAAGAGCTGCTGGCTTCGGGAACGGCGATCGATGCGGCTTCGGTGTGCGTGCCGACGGTGCATCATGGCGCGGTTGCCGGCCTACTGCTCGATGCGGGCGTTGATGTGTTGATCGAGAAGCCGTTTGCGGCGACGCTGGCTGAGGCTGACAAAATTCTGCGGCAGGCCGAGCGGTTAGGTCGCATTGTGCAGGTTGGCCATCTGGAGCGGTTCAATCCTGCGGTGATGGCGGTGCAGCCATTTCTAAACCGGCCGATGTTTTTCGAGTCGCACCGGTTGAGTATCTTTACGCCACGGTCGCTGGATGTGGACGTCGTGCTCGACCTGATGATTCATGATCTGGATATTGTGCTGCAGCTGGCGCAGTCGCCGGTGCAGGAGTTGCACGCGGTGGGGCTGCCGGTGCTTTCGCGCAAGGTGGATATTGCGAACGTGCGGCTGGAGTTTGAGTCGGGATGTGTGGCGAACTTTACGGCGTCACGGGTTTCGACCGAGCAGGTGCGCAAGCTAAGGTTCTTTCAGCCACGGCAGTATCTTTCGCTGGACTTTGCGCGGCAGGACCTGTTGATGATTGATGTGTCGGCGGCGGCTGGACTGGACCTGGCTCAACTGGCGCAGATGGCTGCGCTGGCGGGGGCGGGCGGCATAAGTCATCCTTCGCCGGGGATGGCGCTGAGCAAGGT
>CAIQPK010000030.1 GCA_903873705.1 uncultured Acidobacteriota bacterium | reverse complement strand
ATCAGCCCCACAATAACCACCGCCCCAACTACGGCATCCACCGCGACGCCACCCACTTCATCCCCGTCCACCCCACCGATGCGAGAAACTTCAACCTCGCCGGCGCCGCGCTGGACGAGATGCACGCCGATGGCTTCAAACCCGAGTTCGGCGCCGGTGTAGACGAGCAGGTCGAACAGATTCGCCAGGCTCTCGCCACGCAGAAGCCGGCCGGCAACATCGAAGACCTTCGCTCTCTCGGCTGGTCCTCGATCGACAACGACACTTCCCGCGACCTCGACCAGATCGAAGTAGCCGAGCGCGCACCGGAGAACAGCATCAAGCTCCGCGTAGCCATCGGCGACGTAGCCGCTGCCGTAACCAAGGGCTCGCCGATCGACAAGCACGCGCAGGATCAGACGCAGACGATTTATACCGCGGTAAAGAACTTCCCCATGTTGCCCTTCGATCTCTCTACCGATCTCACCTCACTCAACGAGGACGGTGATCGCCTGGCCATCATGATGACCTTCACCGTCAGTCCTTCCGGCTCAGTCAGCGACGAGAAGGTTTCCCGCGCTCTGGTCCGCAACCGCGCCCAGCTCGCCTACTCGCGCGTCGGTCCCTGGCTTGACAACACCGCCGCAGGAGCCAACGAAGGCCCTGCCTTTGACCTTCGCTCCGACAGCGCCCGCGCCGCTCAGCCCCAGAACGAAGCCCAGCGCAGCCCGAGCCTTCCCGCTAACTGGCTGGAAGACCAGCTCAAGCTCCAGGACGAAGCCGCACAGAACCTGCACAAGGCCCGCGTCGAGAACGGCGCTCTGGAGTTCCACCGCGCCGAAGCCGATCCGGTCGTCGCCGACGGCCGAGTAGTCGACGTACAAGAGGCCATCCACAACCGCGCCATGGACCTCATCGAGGACCTCATGGTCGCGGCCAACGGCGTAATGGCCCGAACCCTCCGCAAAGGCGGACGCAGCGGCCTGCAGCGCGTCGTCCGCATCCCTGTCCGCTGGGACCGCATCGTCGCCCTCGCCGCCGAGCACGGCGGCTCCCTTCCCGCCGCGCCGGACTCCGTAGCCCTCAACGCCTTCCTCGAGGCCCAGCGCGCCGCCGACGCCATCCACTACCCCGACCTCGCCGTCGCCGTCATCAAGCTCATGGGTCCAGGCGAGTACATGCTCATGCGCCCCAACGACGACCCCACAGGCCACTTCGGCCTAGCCGCCCGCGACTACACCCACTCCACCGCCCCCAACCGCCGCTACCCCGACCTCGTCACCCAGCGCATCCTCCACGCCATGATCGACAACACCCCGCCACCCTATACGGACGACGAGCTGGGCGCGATCGCGCAGCATTGCAACGATGCTGACAAGCTGTTGCGAAAAATCGAGCGCGATATGCAGAAGCGCGTTGCCGCAGTGGCACTCGCGCCCCGCATCGGGCAGATCTTCGCAGGGGTTGTCACCGGAGCTTCGGACAAGGGCGTTTACGTTCGCGTATTCCATCCGCCGGCAGAAGGCCGCGTCATGCAAGGCGGTGATGGTCTCGATGTTGGGGACAAGGTGAACGTGAAACTCATCCACACCGACCCCGCGCGCGCCTTCATCGACTTTGCGCACGTTGGCACCCGATAGCGCCTCAACCTGAACAGACAAGGCCCGCCGATGTGGCGGGCCTTGTCTGTTGGATCGGGCGGTTAGAACAGCAGCTTCAATCCCAGCTGAATCTGACGACTGGTCGATGCTCCCGTGATGACGCCCGCGGTTGGTGATGCCGCCGCGACCGCATTGCGCGTTGCCGCGGTGGTGCTTTGCGTCGGCCCAGACGTGAGGATCGTCGCATTCGGCGTTGCGAGGTTGGTGTGATTCAGGACGTTGAAGAACTCCGCACGAAACTGTGTACGGAAGCGTTCAGTGATAATAGTTGTTTTAGCCAGCGAAAGATCGAGGTTCGCGTAGCCTGGTCCGGTGAGCGTGTCGCGGCCCAGGTTACCGACGGTGCCATAAGCCGGAGCCTGGAAGGCTGCAGGGTTGAAGAACTGGTTCGCGCGCTGCGTGGTTGTGCCTTGCGTGTAGTGGGAACCGTGGAAGCTGGGGTTGATGTCCGGGCGGACAGGGTTGCGCGAATCGCCCGAGCCGGTGGGGTTATAGCCAAGTTGAGGCGTGAAGGGAAAGCCGGTCTGTAGATTGGAAATGGCAGACAAGGTAATGCCCGACACCAGCAGGTCTGTCGCATGTCCGCTCTTGGCGAGGAAGGGTTTGGCGTGCCCGAACGGAAGGTCGTAAGAGCCGTTGAACGCGAACAGGTGACGGACATCCGTAGCAGCGGGACCGTAGTCGAGACTCGGCTTCTGAGGCACGGAGACAAATGCCGGTGTGTTGGCTGAGACCGACGTATTCCACGCAGAACCGTTGTCGAGATTCTTTGAGAACGTGTAGTTCGAGCGGACCTGCAATCCGTTGGCGAAGTTGCGATGCAAATCGACTTCGACTCCGTGATAGCTGCTCGAACCCTGTGAAACCCAGGAAGTCGTGTTGGCATAGGCGGGATTCGCCTTGGCAAGCGGCAGGTAGTAGATCGAGCCTGTGGTCAATCTTGCCGGCGGTGCCACACCTGCTGTTGCCGCAGTGCAAGCGGGATCAGGGCAAACGACGAACGGCGTTTCGTTCTGATCCTCAGAGAGTATCTGGTGATAGCCGTGCGAACCGACGTAGGCCACGGTGATCGATGTATTCGGAGCTATCTGCTGCTCAACCTTCAATGTCCACGAGAGGACCGTGGGCGTGCTGATATCAGTTTGAATATTCGAAGGCGAAATCGTCGTTGCACCCGAGACGGGGTTAGCGACGGTTGTGCCTGAATAAGATAGCGTCGCGTTATACGGCGCGGTCTGATCGAGACGGTAGTCAAGGTTGTCGAGCAGAGAGTTGTGCAGACCGAAGCTGGCGCGGATGCTGGTCCTGCCGCTGGCAAAAGGCGTGTACGCCAGGCCAAGGCGAGGCTGCGGAAGAAACTTCGCGCGGTTCACGGTGAGAGCCGAGTTGCCGATGTTGGGGGCTGCGTTGATCACGCCATTGGTGAAACCGTAGTTGGAAGCGCGTCCGTGCCGCTCGTTCCATCCGGCAGTCGACTCCGAGCGTAGCCCAGCGCGGATTTCCAGCTGCGGTGTGGCGTGCCACGTGTCCTCGATATACGCAGCACCGAGCCACGTGCGCCAGTTTAGCGGTGTGGGTGAAGGAACGATGGTGAACGTCTTGATGGTGCCCTGAAGGAAGGTCGTCAGTGATGCGAAAGAAGCCTGTCCGTATTGGTTCTGTGCGAGGTTGTCGTTGGAGTCGAGACGCTGAACCCAGCCGCCGATCTCCAGCGTGTGCCGTCCGCGGGTGAGATAGATGTGGTCGTCTGCGGTGTAGAGATTGCGCGTAACAGCGTTGTTTGAACCGACATTAGCGCCAGCGCCGGTGATCTGTGAAGCGCCGTTCGACGCCGTTGAACCAGCGATGACGATCGCGCCGACAGGGCGTCCTGCATAGAAGCCCGGAACAGTAGCTCCGTTGAGCGGGGTCGACGAACCCAGAAAGTAGAATGACGCGCGCGAGTAGCCAACGCGTGCCGTGTTGAGCAGGTGTGGAGAGAAGACATGCTGTTCTTGCACACTAAGCACCTGCTCACGCAGGCTTTCGTCGATCAGTGACAGCGGATTCTGCGTGGGGGTGTGCGCTGTGGAGTCGTCGACGGTGTAGACCGCAAAGAGCAAATCGTTGGCAGCGATGTTGGTATCAAAACGTACGGTTCCGAAATCTTCGCGAATGTGCTGGGTTGGGTTGGAGAAGGCTTTCGCGATGCCGGTGGGAAGACCCGTCGTAGGATCCAGCAGTTCGGGGCCGTTGGCTACAGGCCAGAGGTTCAGCAGCGGAGCAACGGATGCGTTCACACCCACGTTGACCAGATTGCCCGTCTTTGCATCCGGCAACAAACCGAGGCGTGCGTTGTTGTCAGGCACGAGGGTTACATCGGTAAGGCCGAGATTCTGGCGATAGCCTTCGTAGTTGCCAAAGAGAAATACTTTGTCCTTCTTGATTGGCCCACCCAGTGAAGCGCCGTAGTTGTTGCGCTGGAAATTGGGAATACGCGCCTGGTCAAAGAAGTTGCGGGCGTCGAAGAAGCTGTTGCGCAGAAACTCATAGGCGCTGCCATGGATCGCATTCGTTCCCGATGCGGTGACGATGGAAACCTGGGCGCCCTGACGCTTGCCATAGCTAGCAGAGTAGGTGTCAGACACTACGTTGAACTCGCGGACGGCGTCGACGCCGAGGAGCTGGCCGGAGGTGCCGCCGGGGGTGATGTTGATGAGGGAGGCGCCGGTGTACTCGATGCCGTTGAGGAGGTAGAGATTGTCCTGGGGACGGCGGCCGGAGACGACGAACATGTTGCCTACCGAGGAGTTCGATGTGCCGACGGAGCCGGAGCGCTGGGCCGTATAGTTCACCGTTCCGGGGTTGAGGGTGACGAGCTGGTCGTAGCTGCGGCCGTTGAGGGGGAGTTCCTTGACCTGGCGCGAGTCGACCAGGCCGGAGGTTTGCTGGGTGGACGTGTCGACCGACGGAGGAGCGGAGTCCACGTTGATGGTGTCGCTGCCGGAGACGGCGAGGGCGAGGGCGAGGTTGAGGGATTGGCCGACGGTGAGCTCGATGCCGGTGCGCTTGTACTCGGCAAAGCCAGTGGCAGTGGCGGTTACGGCGTAGCTGCCAACGGGAACGGAGGGTGCCGAGAAGCGGCCTGTGCCGTCGGTGGTGAGGGTGCGCTGTGTGCCGGTGTCGGTGTTGTGGATGAGGACGGTTGCGCCGGGGATGAGAGCGCCGCTGGAATCAGCTACTGTGCCGCTGATGGTGCCGCCGACAACCTGCGCGCGGCTGGAAAGGCCAACAGCCAGGGCGACGACAAGGGCGATGACGAGGTAGAGATAGAAGACCTTGCGTGACTGTCGCAAAGGGGCAATGGCGATCATGGCGTTCTCCTGAAAGGGATAAGGGCGCACTCACGCTATGGCGTGGTGGCATGTTTTGGTATCGGTTGGAAAGGGACTTCGAGCTGGTTCTTGCGCTAGCGGCAACAACGACAGCGATACATTCGAGCGGGACTCGATGTGCGGATCTGATGGAGGTTCATCGCACGCCTCCGTGACGGTAAGCGGCGAAGACGAGGCCGAGTGTGACGAGGGCGATGAAGATCTCGCCCAGGACGCCGACGACGATCGGTCTCCAGCCTTGATTCACGAGGTCGCGAAGTTGAGTGCGTAGACCTACTCCGGCGAAGGCGGGGAGGAACGCCCACTTTGACAGGTTGCCGAGCGAGTTCAACTGCCCCTTAGAGAAGAAGCCGGCTGTCGCGAGCAGCGAGAGGGCGAGGAAGCCGAGGATGAACTTGGGGAACTTCTGCCAGAGGAAGAGCGGCTTGTTCTCGATGCGATGGGCTTGTCCTTTGGAAGCCCAGTAAACCGCGTAGCCGAGAACGACGAAGCCGATGAAGGCGGAACGCGCCGTTTTTGCGAGAACAGCATAGGTGCCGGCCTTGTCGCCGTAGAGGGCGCCGGTTACGGTGGCTTCGGCGGTGTTGTCGACGGCGAGACCGGTCCAGATGCCGTAGCTTTCCTGGCCCATGTGGAGCGCGTGGCCGATCGCCGGGAAGGTGAAGAGGGCCAACGCGCCGAGGGTGAGGATGGCGGCGATGGCGGTGGCGGTGTCTTCCTCGTCGGGCTCGATGGCGCCCTGTGCGGCCATGATGGCCGTGACACCGCAGATGCTGGAGCCGATGGCCAGCAGCGAGGTGAGCTTGGGCGGGAGGTTGAAGATGCGGCCGAGCAGCGTCATGACGCTGAGCGAGAGGACCAGCTCGATGGCGACCAGCAGGAGACTCATGCCGCCGATGTGGGCAACGTCCTGGAGGAGGAACCTGGCGCCGACGAGGACGATGCCCAACTTGAGCCAGAGCTCGTAGGTGGCAACGCCGGGACGGAAGATGGGGGCGACGCCGACCGTGTTGGAGACGAGGAGGCCGAGGAGGATGGCCCAGAGCACGTACTCGATGCTGGGAACAGGGATGTTGTGCGTGGTGCGGAGCCAGGTGGAGAAGGCCTCGATGCCCTTGCCGAGCACGCCGATGCCGAACAACAGCGCAACGCCGGGAAGCAGCACGAGGGCGTGCTTGACCGGCGAGGGCGTTGCCGCGGAAGCGGGCTGGAGCGAAATGGTCTGTGCGGACAAGAGATTGGGTGGGCTAACTCAAGGCTTCGGTTGCGCGGCGGAAGATTAGAAGCTGATGCCGGGAAGCACGTTGAGGCGGACCATGGCGGCCAGGGCGACAGCGAGCACGATGGCGGCGATGTCGGCGTTGAAGCTGAGGCGATGGTCGGTGCGGGCGATGATATCGGATGTGTTGAGGCGAGGCGCCATTTTTGGAGTCTCCTACGGGTGTATCGGTACGGTGAGGGGAAGAATTGGGTTCAGAAGCAGAAAACCCACGCTGTGCGTTCCCTTAGAGGGAAGCCGTTGCGTGGGTGCTTTCGAGAACCAGAGGTGAAGTTTGGGGGCTTCTACCTAGAGCTGACAGACACCGGCGCAACAGCGCAGCATGCAACAACACATGCAACAGGTCGCGGCGGTGAGGGTCTGCTTCATCAGGAGTAGAGCCTAATGGTTCGCGTCCCGTATGTCAATGGTATGGGGGTGCCACCCCCCCTTATCCGGGCACGTAAAATCTTGATTCTACTTGGCCTGGTCTGGGCAGACCTTTTGTAAAATATGTGAAACAAAGAACTTAGCGGGTAAAATCCGGGTCCACAGGGGTTATGGGTGGCGCAACATTTTGGTTCCCTGGGGTGTAGTTGGGTCTATTTCTATTTTAGAAGATTGGGGGGAATAACTATGCCAAATGGTTTTGGGCGATTTGCCCTTTGGTGGTGCGGGTTTGGGGGGATTTGCACAGGCGTGGGGGGTTGACAGCAAGGCGCAGGCCAAGGCTTTGACGGAACGTTCGCGAAGTTTAAGCGCTAAGTTTTGCGAAGTCGGACGATGAACGGTGAAGCCCCGCAGAAGGTTTGCTTCTGCGGGGCTTTGGTGGTTTGTGTGAGCTCAGGCCTTGGGGAAGAGGTCGACTGCTTTCATGTGGACGGAGTCGATCTTGGTGGTGAGTGGTCCGTTTACTTCGGAGGCTTTCTTGGCGACGGCCCAATCGGGGTCAGTGGCGAAGGCTTGCCACGCTTCCTTGCTGGCCCGGAGGTCTTTGTAGCGGAGGATGTAGATGAGCAACGGGGTTTCGCCGTCGATGGGGCTCCAGAAGCCGACGGGGTGGATGCCGTGACGCTCGAAGAGGGCGATGGTGTGCTCGTGGAAGCGCTTGTGGAGGGCTTCTTCCATGCCGGGCGCAATGTGGTAGGTGCGGAGTTCGTAAACGGTATCGGCAGTGGCGCCCTTGTTGGCCTCCTGGGCTAAGAGGTCGCTGCCCAAAGCCAGCGGCAGAAGGCCGGCTGCTGCGGTTCCGAACAACATAGTGCGACGATCCATGAGGTTTTCTCCTGAGAACAAGTTGGCCCTATTATGCCGGATGATAGGCGCGGGTGTCGTTCAGCACGGCGTAATATGGCGGGATGAGTTTTCCGAGTGAGAGCGAAGTTGGTGCGTTGTTTCTGGCTTTTTCCGGCCGGAAGCTGGAAGAGATGACCACGACCATGACCACCTGCCTGGGCCGGTTGACCGATGAACAGGTGTGGCAGCGCGGCGGAGAGCATGAGAACGCCGTGGGCAACCTGGTGCTGCACCTGTGCGGGAACATGCGGCAGTGGATCCTGTTTGGCGTAGACAAGCAGCCGGACGTGCGGGTGAGGGATGAGGAGTTTTCAACCGCGGGCGGGATGACGGCGGCGCAGCTGGCGGAGAAGTTTGCGGCGACGACGCGGGAGGCGGCTGCGGTGATCACGGCACTACCGGTTGAGCGTCTGCTGGAGCGAACGAATCCGCAGCGGGGAGAGGTTTCCGTGCTGGAGGCGATCTACCAGGTGGTGGGGCATGTGCAGCAGCACACCGGGCAGGTGGTATGCTGACCAAGCAGATGACGGCGACGGACCTTGATTTGACGATGCCGCGACCGCGATGATTTTCGGGGCAACCTGTAACTTCACATGAAGCAAGGCGTCTCACTGGCTGAGGAAGAAAGCCATGCCGAAGCAGTTAGCGATGGTGATCCTGAGCCTGGGATTGTACGGGGGGCGACTGCTGGCGCAGGCCGCACCGCGCGTGGTGTTGCTGGAGTTGTTCACATCAGAGGGATGCTCAAGTTGCCCGCCAGCCGACGCCCTGCTGAAGCAACTGAATGGGACGCGAACCGCCGCTGGTGACCTGGTGGTCGGGATCAGCGAACATGTGACCTACTGGAACCAGCTGGGGTGGCGCGATCCCTTTTCTACGGACGTTTCCACCGACCGGCAATCTGCCTACGGGCGACGGTTTGGACTGGGTGAGGTTTACACGCCGCAGATGGTGGTGAATGGCGAGCAGGAGGTGCTGGGCAGCGACCCGGCGGCGGTCGCCCAGGCTTTCAGCAGGCTGAAAAAGGTCTCGGCGGTGAGCGTGCAGGTGGTGGGCGTGAAGGCCGAGGGCGATGGGATGGCACTGACTTTCCGCGTGAGTGCGGGTACGGCCAAGGTGGATATTTATGCCGTGGTGGCGGAAGATGCGGCGTCATCGCGGGTGGCCCGGGGCGAGAATGCGGGACGTACGCTGGCGCATGTGGCGGTGGCGTCGACGTTCGTGAAGGTGGCCACCGCGAGTACGGACGGGGAGAAGACGGTGCACGTTGCGGGCGTGCCGGCGCGGGAGGCAGGCACGGGGAAAAGGCATATGATTGTTTTCGCTCAGTCTGCGGGGTTGGGACCTGTCCTGGCAGTTGATACCCTGGCGTTTTAGCGCATTGCGAATATCGGACGCTGTGTGCGAAATACGCGCAAAAGGACTAGCATGGATGTGCCATGTCTTCAAAGACGATTTCCCTCCCCCAAGCCGCTAAAACGACCGTGAACACTGATCGCGAAGCTACTTTCGACATCTTCCGCCGCTGGGGTTATCTGCAGGCGTCGCTGGACCCGTTGGGGCAGTATCTTGCGCCTGAACCCTTTCCTACACCGGCGCCGGATGGAGCCGACGCGGAGGAGGCGCGGCGGTATTATTGCGGGTCGATCGGTGTGGAGTACATGCACATACCGAGCGGCGAGAAGCGGGCGTGGATACAGGAGCGGCTGGAGAAGGATTTCAAGGCCGAAGACACGGCGCGGATTCTGAATGGGCTGATCCGCGCGGATGTTTTTGAGCAAGTGATTCAGCAGCGGTACCTGGGCACGAAGCGGTTTTCGCTGGAGGGTTTGACGGCGCTCATTCCGTACCTGGACCAGACGTTTATTACGGCGAGTGAAGTCGGCGTGACGCGGTCGATTATTGCGATGGCGCATCGTGGACGGTTGAACGTGATGACCAACACGATTGGGCGTGATGCTTCGGAGATATTTACGAAGTTTGAAGATGTTGACCCGCGCAGCACGATGGGCGGCGGGGATGTAAAGTATCACACCGGAGCTACGGGTGAGTTCACGGCGCCGAACGGCAAGATCGTGAACCTGCATCTGGCTTCGAATCCGAGCCATCTGGAAGCGGTTGACCCGGTGGTGATGGGGCGGGCGCGGGCGTGGCAGGAACGCGTGGGCAACAAGGGCAAGGAAGAAGTATTGCCGATCATCATTCATGGCGACGCAGCGTTTGCGGGACAGGGGATCTGGGCGGAGACGCTGAACCTGGCTTCGCTGCATGGGTATAACGTGGGCGGGACGCTGCAGATTATTACGAACAACCTGCTGGGCTTTACGGCGCTGCCGGAGGAGTCGAACTCGTCGCGCTTTGCGAGCGACCTGGCGAAGCGGTTGCCGATTCCGATTTTCCATGTGAATGCGGAGGACTCGGATGCCGTGGTGCGGGTAGCGGCGCTGGCGATGGAGTACCGGCAGACGTTCAAGTCGGACGTGGTGGTGGATTTGATTGGGTATCGGCGGCATGGACACTCGGAGGTGGACGATCCGACGGTGACTTCGCCGAAGCGGTACGCGAAGATCAAGACGCATCCGACGCTTTCTGAGATTTATGCGAAGCAGCTGGGAGTGGACTCGTCGGCTGAAGTGAAGGCGATTCAGCAGGGCTTCCTGGAGGACCAGAAGGAAGCGACGATGGCGGAGAAAAAGGCGTCGATGCGGTCGCTGCCGGAGTATTGGGACAACTACCATGGCGGTGCGCTGGATGCCGATGACAACCCGAAGACGGGCATTGACGCGGCGGAGATTGCGGAGCTGACGAAGGCGATAACGCGAGCGCCGGAGGGTTTCAACCTTCATCCGAAGGTGAAGAAGACGGTGCTGGATCCGCGGGTGGAGATGGGCGAAGGGCGGAAGCCGTTCGACTATGGCACGGCCGAGCTGCTGGCTTATGCGGCGCTGCTGAAGGCGGGAACGCCGGTGCGGCTGACTGGGCAGGACTCGCAGCGTGGGACGTTCAATCAGCGGCATTCTGTGCTGATCGATGTGGAGACGGAGCAGCGGTTTTCGCCGCTGTCGGCTGTCGCTGAGGGGCAGGCGAAGTGGGAAGTTTATAACTCGATGCTGTCGGAGGCGGGATGCCTCGGGTTTGAGTATGGGTTCTCGCGAGATTTTCCGGAGGCGCTGGTGCTTTGGGAAGCGCAGTTCGGGGACTTTGCTAATGGCGCGCAGATCATCATCGATCAGTTCATAGCGGCGGGTGAGGCCAAGTGGAACCTGCTGTCGGGGATTGTGATGTTGCTGCCGCATGGGTACGAAGGCCAGGGGCCGGAGCACTCGAGCGCGCGCGTAGAGCGGTATCTGCAGCTGGCGGCGCAGGACAATATTCAGATTGCGCAGCCGTCTACTGCGGCGCAGTACTTTCATTTGTTGCGGCGTCAGGCGATGCGGAAGTGGCGGAAGCCGCTGGTAGTGTTTACGCCGAAGTCGATGTTGCGGCATCCGGATGCGATGTCGCCGATTGGTGATTTTTCGCGGGATGGATTTTTGAATGTGGTGCCGGATAACGAGGTTTCGGAGCCGCGTCGGCTGCTGGTGTGCACCGGCAAGATTGGGCACAATCTGCGGGTGGAACGGGCCAAGCGGAAGGACATGAGCGTGGGGATCATTTTTGTGGACCAGCTTTATCCGTGGCCGGAGGAAGAGCTGCAGGCGGCGATCGATCAGCACCCGTCGGCGAATGAGATTGTGTGGGTTCAGGAAGAGCCGGCGAACATGGGGGCCCTGACTTACGTGATGCCGCGGATGAAGACGATGGTGGGTAATCGTGCGATGCTGAAGGTGAGTCGAACGGCGAGTGCGAGCCCGGCTACGGGGTCGGCTAAGGCGCACGAGATGGAGGAGAAGACGTTGGTGGATCTGGCTCTGGGGTTTGAGAGCGAGAAGTAGGTTTGAGTTGTTAGTTCTTAGTTGTTAGTTTGCCTGGGCTGCCCCTTTGTTGGGGCGGCCCTTTGCTTTTGGGAGGGTGTGGGCTGGGGCGTTTCACGCGAAGAAAGGCGAAGGGGAGAGCACGCAGAGAAAGGCGAAGGTTTCTGAGGTGGGCCTTGGGCATTTGTGGCTGAACTTAGGGGTTCTTCGCTTCGCTCAGGATGACGGCGACAAACGGGCAATGGCTATAGCTACGGCTGTGAGGTGGCGGTTTCGGTCTGGTGGATTTCCGGGGTGATTTCTCGGACGAAGATCTGGTGGGAGATTTTTGGGGGTTCTTCGCCGAGGTGGAGGGCGTGGACACGGGCGCGGATGAGGTGGTCGGCGGCGGTCATGCGCTCGCGGGAGCGGAGGTAGTCGAGCCAGCTTTCCATGAGGAAGGTTTCGTTGATGTGGGTGGGGTCGGCGGCGTCGCGGTAGATGCCCCAGCGGATGGCCCCGTCGCGGAGGCGGACGCCTTCGAGCTGGTGGATGAGGTGGGTGAACTCGGCGTAGTGTTCGAGCGGGATGGTGTAGTCGATGGAAATGCGGACAGGGCCGTCTTCGGGTTCGGGTGGGAGAGCGAGGTCGGGGACGGGGCGCTTCCAGCGGTAGGGGCTGTGGTCGGGTGCTTCGCCCTGCAGGATGTGGGCGCGGAGGACGATGGGCATCGTCGCGAGGGTGCCGATGGCGGCGCAAATGAAGGCAGACTTGGTGGAGGCGTGCTCGGCGATGGCTCCCCAAAGAACACTGCCGAGGGCGAGACCGCCCTGGAAGACCATGAGGTAGATGCCGAGCGCTCGGGCCTGGACCCAGGCGGGGACGGAGAGTTGGACGGCTACGTTGATGGTCGACATGGTGGTGGTCCACGCGAAGCCGGCGATGAGGAGGGCGGGGATAACGATGAAGGGTGTCTTGACGAAGGCGAGGATGAGGAACGCGATGACGTAGTAGCCGGTGTTGAAGGCGAGGAGCGTATCGCTGGAGATGCGGGCGCGGAGGTTGTGGAGTGTGCTGGCTCCAATGAGTGCGCCGATGCCGAGGCTGCCGTTGAGAACGCCGTAACCCAGCGCGCCTTGCAGGAAGCCTTCGTGGAGGTCCTGTTTGGCGACGACGGCGAGCAGCGACCATACGGCGCTGACGAAGAAGGTGAAGATGCCGGCGCGGATGAGAGGGGCCTGGAGGGCGGGCGAGTAGCGAAGGTATCGGATGCCGGAGCGGACGGAGCCGGCGATGCGTTCGGCGGGGAGGGCGCTTTTGAAGAGGGGCTTGCGCTTCCAGACGAAGAGTATCCAGATGACCCCGGCGTAGGAGGCGGAGTTGAGGGTGAAGACCCAGGCGGCGCCGGTCTGGGCGCGGGTGAAGGCGGCGATCATGAGGCCGCCGAGGGCGGGGCCGACGGCGCGGGCGATGTTATTGGAGACGGCGTTGAGGGCGACGGCGTTGGGGAGCTCGGTGCGCGGGACGAGCTCGGGAACGATGGCCTGCCAGGCGGGGTTGTTCATGGCCGAACCGATGTTGAGCAGGAAGGTGAAGAACAGTAGCGCGATGGGCGAGACGACGCCGGCAAAGCTGAGGATGGCGAGGATGGCTACGGCGACGAGCATCCAGGTCTGCCAGAAGATGAGCAGGCGGCGGCGCTCGTAGATGTCGGCGGTGGCACCGGCGAGGAGGCCGAGGAAGAGGAGCGGGAGACTGGCCGCCGTCTGCATGAGGGCGATGAGCAGAGGCGAGGTGGTGAGGACGGCCATGAGCCAGGTGCCGGCGGTATCCTGCATCCAGGTGCCGACCGAGGAGACGGTGGAGGCTATCCAGCGGTCGCGAAAGAGCGGTATGCGCAGCGGGGCGAAGCCGTTGCCGGAGCCTTGCGGGAGGCCTGGGTTGGCTGAGGTTGGTTCGGGTGCGCTGGTGGGTTGAGCTGGCAGTGCGTGGACTCCGTATATCCAGTTTAGATGCCGCGAGGCTGGGGGTATGAAATGCGTGGCATAGTTGAGGTGATGGTTTGGTTGCGCAGGGCGGGAGTTGTCGCGGTGATGGCGGCGTCGGGGCTGACGATGTGCGGGCAGGACGCGCCTGCGCCGAACGCGGTTGCCGAGGTGGAGAGCAAACCGCTGCCGCCGATTCCTGAGTTGCTGAAGATTGTGGAACAGCATCAGCAGCGGGATGAAAAGGTTTTGCTGCAATACACGTACCACGTGCATCACGTGATGGAAGAGTTCGACGGCGACGAAGCCGTAAAGAAGACGACGGTGACCGACTCGGAGAGCTTTACGGTGGGCGGGGTTCGGATTCAGAGGATCGTGGCGCGGGGTGGCAAGCCGCTGACGCCCGACGAAGCGAAGAAAGAAAGCCAGCGCGTGGATGAGGAGATCGCCAAGGCTCAGAAGTACAAGGCCAAGCGTGACGCCAAAGTTGCCGAAGGAAAGGGAGATGGCACCATCATTTCCGCTTCACGGATGCTGGAACTGGGAACGTTTACCAATGAGCGGCGGGTGATGCTGAATGGACGACCGGCGATTGTGCTGGACTATGCGGGTAATCGCAATGTGAAGACGAAGAACGTGGGGGAAAATATCGTCAAAGATCTGGTGGGAACGGTGTGGTTCGACGAAGAGGACCGCGTGATTGCGCGTACTGAAGGCCGCTTCCTCGGAGACTTTAAGATTGGCCTGGGGATGCTGCTCGACATCCACAAAGGCATGAGCTTCACGTTTGAGCAGCAGAAGATCAACAACGAGGTGTGGCTGCCGAAAGAGTTCGCGGGACAGGGGAAAGCCAGCGTCGGGATGGTGGTTTACCGCATTCACGGACGGACGCACACCGAGATGTCTGACTATCGGAAGTTCCAGACCTCGAGCACTATTGTGGGGACGAATGGGGTGGTGGAGGATGGGGCGGGCGAGACACCGAAGTAGGTGGCCGGGGTGGGGCGGACGGGAGCAAAAGCCTTGACGCGACGTTCAAGAAGTTTGAGCGCCACGTTTCGCGAAGTAGAACAGGCAACGGCAACAGCAAACGCCGATTCCCTGCGGGAATGACAAACGAGGGGGCCAGTTATTTTCGGGCAGGCGTTTAAATGGGCAAGGGACAGCCGAAGCCGTCCCTTACCTCAAAAAGTTAGGTGTTGCTGCTAAGTCTGGACCCACCAAGCCGAGGCTTAGAGAGGTTGAACGTCGGAAGCCTGCCAGCCCTTCGAACCCTTTACGACGTTGAACTGAACTGCCTGACCCTCCTGGAGGCTCTTGAAACCGTTCGAGTTGATCGCCGAATAGTGCACGAAAACGACTTCCCCATTTTGACGGCTGATGAAGCCGAAACCCTTGGCGTCGTTAAACCACTTCACTGTTCCCTGTTCCATGTCTCGCAAATTCCTTGTGATTGACTTTGACGCTGAATCCAAATCGGGGCTTCGGCGGTAGTGCTTATTGCAGAAAACCAACTTGTTTCAAACGATGACGAAATGTTAGCACGGCTGGCAAGTTTTCCACTTAATAATTCGCGTGGAACGACATAAGTGCACTGTCTTGAGTGCAATTCGGGCTTGTTCGGGGCTAAAGCCCGGTCTGTTGCGGGTCTTGTTGAAGGGGTCTGGTCTGAGAGCGGCCGTGTGAGAGCTTTGGTCTGCCGCGGGATTCTGTTTCCCCTGTCCGAGAATCCGGACATGGGGCACCGCTAAGGATTTGTGCCGGTTACGGGTGCCTGGGTGGGGTTGGAGGTGGAGGCGAGGTGGGAGTGGACGATTTGTTCGGCGGCGGTGAGTACCTCTTCGAGGGTCATGCCGGTGGAATCGAGGATGACGGCGTCGTCGGCGGGGCGGAGCGGCGACTCGGCGCGATTGCGATCGCGGGCGTCGCGTTCCTTTAGTTCCTTGATGATGGCGGCTTCGGTGACGGGAGCGTCGGGCGGGCCCTGGCGGTAGCGGCGGTTGCCTCGGACTTCGGGGTCAGCGTCGAGGAAGATTTTCACCTCGGCGTCGGGGAAGACGGCGGTGCCGATGTCGCGGCCCTCCATGACGACGCCGCCTTTTTCGCCCAGCTTGCGCTGCTGCGCCACCATCCAGGAGCGGAGATGGGGGTGGATGGAGATTTGCGAGGCAGCGACGGTGACGTCCTTGTCGCGAACACGGCGGCTGACGTCGACACCGTCGAGCAGGACGCGGTTGCCTTCGAGCTGCGGCTGGAGGGTGATGCGGGTGTGGGCGGCGAGGTCGAGCAGGGTCTGCTCTTCGTCGAAGCCCAGGTCGTGGTCTATGGCCTTGAGCGCGTGGGCGCGGTACATGGCGCCGGTTTCAAGGTTGAGGAAACCGAAGCGGCGCGCGAGGTGCGCGGCCATGGTGCTCTTACCGGCGCCGGCAGGACCGTCGATGGCGATGACGGGCTGCTGGCGGCGGGCGGGAGTGGTGGTGGGTTCTGCGGTATCGTTCGGGTGCATCTGGCCCTCAGCCATGGAAGATTACTCCTCCGAAGCCGGCTTGCGCTTGTAGGGCGCGCCGGTTGAGGGACGCTTGGCGAATCCGCCGGGCTTGGAACCGAACGGCTTCTTCGCACCGAAGGAGGGTTTGGAGCCGAAGGGCTTCTTTGCGCCGAACGACGGCTTGCCACCGAATGAGGGCTTGCTGCCGAATGGCTTCCTGGCACCGAAGGACGGCTTGGAACCGAATGCGGGCTTGTCGCCGAAGCTGCGGCGAGGACGGTCGTCGCCGCCTTCGCGAGGGGTGAAGGGCTTGCGGGCTCCGAAGGAAGGCTTGTCGCCGAAGCTGCGGCGGGGACGGTCGTCTCCACCTTCGCGGGGGGTGAAGGGTTTGCGGTCGCCGAAGGGTTTCGAGAATCCACCGGGGCGGGGAGCGTCGAACTTGCGGAAGCCACCGCCAGCGGGCTTGTCGCCCCAGGGCTTGCGCTCGCCGCCTTCGCGGGGGGTGTAGGGCTTGCGGTCGGCGAAGTTTTTCGCGCCGTAGGTGGGCTTGTCGCCGAAGCTGCGGCGGGGACGGTCGTCTCCGCCCTCGCGGGGGGTGAAGGGCTTGCGATCGCCGAAAGGTTTGCGAGCGGCGGCGTAGGCGGGCTTGTCTCCGTAGCTCTTGCGCTCGCCGCCTTCGCGGGGGTCGTAGGGCTTGCGGTCGCCAAAGGATTTGCGCTCGCCACCCTCGCGGGGCGTGTAGGGCTTGCGGTCGCCGAAGGACCTGGCGCCACCGTACGCGGGCTTGTCTCCGAAGCTGCGGCGGGGACGGTCGTCGCCACCTTCGCGGGGGGTGAAGGGTTTGCGGTCACCGAAGGCGGGCTTGTCGAAGGTCTTGCGCGGGGTGCTGTTGCTGCCGCCGTAGGTGCGCTCGCCGTAGGGCTTGCGGTCGCCGGAGAAGCTGGGCTTGGGCTTGCGGTCGAAGCTCTTGCGCTCGCCGAACTCCTTGGGGGAGTAGGCGGGCTTGTCGGTGGAAGACTTGCGCGGGGCTTCGCCTTCGGCGGACTCGGGACGCTCGCGCTTTTCTTCCTCCCAGGGCTTGGTGAAGCTGGGCTTGTCGTCGGAGCGTTTGAAGGGTCTGCGCTCAGTATCAGGACGTGCTCCTGCAGGGCGCGAGGGGCGGGGGCCGCCGGGACGGGCCCCACGGGGGCCGGGGGTGCGTTCTCGGGTGCCGAAGGCGGGCTTGCCTTTGAAGTCGGTGCGGGGCTTGCGGGCGGCGTCTGCGCCAGGGGCGAATTTGCCGATGCGGCCGGTACCGACTTTCTTGATGGGCTCGGCGGCGGGCTCTTCGCCTTCGGCGAGCTCGGGCTTGGGTTCGGGGGCGAACTCGGGGAGGGTGCCGGAGACGTTGAGGAGAGTCTTACCGTCGACGACGGTGGCGTCGAGCTGGCGGCCGGCGATGAGGGCGTGAACGACCTCACGGACGCGCGAGCGGGCGGTGAGCGGGGAGAGGAAGCCGGCGACTTCTTCTTCGGTGGCTCCTACGGCCTGCGAGAGGTAGAGGGAGAGGAGCGCGGACATCGCGGTGGGCTGGCCGGCGTTGGTGCCGGCCTTGATGGCCTTGGCGAAGCGGCGGGAGGTGCGCTCCCAGAGCGCGGGGGCGTCATCCTGCTGATGCTGGGGGATGACGCGGAGGTGGACCCAGAGCTCGTTGAGGGCGCGGGCAATGGCGGCTTCGGTGACTTCGCGGCCGAGCTCGGTGGCGAGCTCGGAGGCGGTCATGGCGCCCTTTTCGCCGAGGACCTCCCAGACGCGGGCAGCGAGCGGGGAGACTTTTGCGCCGTCCGATGTGGAGGGCGGCTGCTTCCAGGTCTTGTCGCCGCGCATGGTGAAGACGTAGCTGAAGACCTTGGCGGAGGCGAGGAAGTCGGGCTGGTCGCCGGCGGAACCGAGGAGGTTGAGCGGGAGGACGGAGCCTTCGGCGACGAGGCGCGCGGCCAGGGAGCGGGCGGCGGCGGATTCGGCGGCGGTGGGGGCTTCGTTAGCGGTGCCGAGGACGGCCTCGATGAAGGAGGGAGCGGGTGCTCCGAGCTGCGCGGCGCGGGGGGCGAAGAGGACGAGGCCGAAGTGGTCGACCCAGTTACGAGCGCCTTCGATGGTGAGGAGGGCTTTGCCGTCCTGGTGCCAGGCTATGGCGCGTGCAGCCGCAAGCTGGCCTGCGGAGAAATCGGTAGATGAACTCAATGAAACCTCGTGTCTCGCAGCCTGGGCCGCGGTGGAAGGGTGTTGCCTTCCGGGGTCAGTGCCCCAATTCCTTTTGATGCTGTGACGGCAATGATCCGGGGCTAAAGCCCTTTTCGATGCCAACGCTATTCAGGGGCCTGAAGGCCCCTGCTCCCTCCGGACAAACGTCTCACGCTCATGATTCGAGGCGGACAGTTCTTCTCACGCTCATTGCTTTGAGGCGGAATATGTCGGCGAGCGGGGTGATGACTCTGTTTCCGAGCTAGATGCGCTGGAACGCTCGCTGAATGTCTTTTAAAGAATACCGCAATGCGATGGGTCGGCCGTGCGGACAGGAGGTCGGATGCTCAGTTTTTGCGAGTTCGGCGAGGAGCCAGTCGATTTTTGAGGGTTCGAGGGGCATATTGACCTTGATGGCGGCGTGGCAGGCGATGGAAGCGGCGATCCGGGTGCGGCGGGCCTCTTCGTTTTCGGCCTGCTGCTCGCGTTCCGTGACGGCGAGGACCTCTTCCAACATGCGCTCGAGCTCGCGGCCTTCGAGGCCTACGGGGGTGGCTTTGACGGCGAGGGTGCGAGGGCCGAAGGGCTCGGCTTCGAAGCCATTGCGGTTGAGCTCTTCGGCGATGGCGGCGAAGGTGACCATTTGTTCGGGGAGTAGGTCGATGAGCACCGGCATGAGGAGGCGCTGGCGTTGAACTCTTTCAACAGTGCGCTCGCGGAGAATTTTTTCGAAGAGGACGCGCTCGTGGGCGACGTGCTGGTCGACGATCCAGAGACCTTCTTCATTGACGGCGAGGATGAAGGAGTCGCGGAGCTGGCCGAGGGGGCGGAGGGTGGCGAGGGAGTTGAGGGTGGGTTGGGCGCCGGTGGGATCCCACGTCCCAGGATCGGGACGTGGGGCACCCGGTTGTGTGGTGGGGTCGCTTGCAGGGGGATCGTCGTAGCCGATGGAGAGGCCGGGGCCGTCGAAGCCGAGGCGGCCGGGGGAGGCGGGGACGGTAGGTGGGGTGAGGGAGAAGCCGGCTATGTCGGTGGGGTCGATGAAGCCTTCGGATTGGGCGATGAGGTTGCTGGGGTGTTGGAGGGTGTCGGCTGCGCCGGGGAGGGGGCTGACGTCGACCAGGAGCGAGGCGCTGGCTGAGGCGGAGTTGTTGAGCGCGGTGTAGAAGCTGGCGGCGGGGCGCGCGTTCATGAGCGCGGTGCGGACGGAGTCGCGGACGAAATCGTGTACGAAGGCCTGCTGGCGGAAGCGGACTTCGGTCTTGGCGGGGTGTACGTTGACGTCGACTTCCTGGGGTGGGAGTTCGAGGAACAGTAGAACGACGGGGAACGATGTTGGTGGGATGATGTTGCGGTAGGCCTCGGAGAGGGCGTGCAGGATGAGGCGGTCGCGGATGAGGCGGCCGTTGGCGAAAATGTAGGTGGAGTTGCGGTTGAGCTTCTGCAGTTCGGGCTTGGAGACGAAGCCGGAGATGCGGACGAAGCCGGGCTCGGGCGCTTCGTAGTCCTGCTCACGCTTCCAGGGTGGCGGCTCGGGGAGGCCGGCGCGGGAGAAGTCCATTTCTGCGGCGACAGGGATCATGCTGGAGAAAACGTCGGCTCCGAAGATCTGGAACAGACGCTCGCCGGCGTTGGCTACGGCGGGAGCGTTGAGGAGCTGCTGGGTGGCGGAGTGCAGCTCGAAGTGCTTGGTGGGGTGGGCGAGGGCGTAGTGCGTGACGAGGGCGGCAACGTGGCCTAGCTCGGTCTGCTCGCTGCGGAGGAATTTGCGGCGAGCGGGGGTGTTGAAGAAGAGGTCTTTGACGGCGATGGTGGTGCCTGCAGGGAGGCCGGCGTCTTCTACGCGGAGGAGATTGCCACCCGCGATTTCTAACGTGGTGCCCGCTTCGTCTTCGAGAGCGCGGGTTTCGAGCGTGACTCGGGCTACGGAGGCGATGGAAGGCAAGGCCTCTCCGCGGAAGCCGAGGGTGGCGATGGAAAGCAGGTCGTCTGAACTGCGGAGCTTGGAGGTGGCGTGGCGCTCGAAGGCGAGCAGGGCGTCGTCGCGGCCCATGCCGTGGCCGTTGTCGACGATGCGGATGAGCTTGCGGCCGCCGGCTTCAATTTCGACGCGAATGCGGGTGGCGCCGGCGTCGAGGGCGTTTTCGAGGAGCTCCTTGACAACGGAGGCGGGGCGTTCCACGACTTCGCCAGCGGCTATCTGGTTGGCGACTTGGTCGGAGAGTACTCGGATGCGTCCCATAGGAGAGATTAGAAATTAGAGATTAGAGATTAAGGGGACCGGTCTTCCACAGGTTGCAGATGCTGTCAATCTCTGACTGGCTGTTTTGCCTTGAGTGTGGCAATCGTCGCGTTCAGCATGCGGCCCACTTCGTCGCAGAGACTTTCAGAGATTTTGGAACTCGCAGGTGAGCAAAAATCAAGGTCTCTTGCCAGCATCAGTTGCGTTTGCACTTCGAAGGCTGAACCACGAGCAATGTATAGAAAGTGGATGAGCTGAGCCTCGGAGCCGCGCCCATGCCCTTCGGCGATGTTGCTTGAGATCGAGACCGCGGCTCGGCGCACCTGGTTGGTGAGACCGAAGCGCTCGTCGCGTGGGAAGCTTGCCGTGAGTTGGTAGATGGCCTTGCAAAGCTGCATTGACCTTTGCCAGACAATGATGTCTCGAAACGATTGAACACCCAACGGAACCTCCCAACATGTTGGAATTGGACCGCAGCGATTCAGTTCTTAATCTCTAATCTCTATTTTCTAATCTCTCGTCCTACCGGTCGCCGATTTGGTGGAGGCGCATGAAGTTGGTGGCGCCGGCTTTGGTGGCGGTGCCGGCTACGATGCCTACTACTTCGCGGGGGCCGACGTGGCCGCCGGCTTCGAGCATGGTTTCGGCCATTTCTACGAGGGTGTCGGTGCCGTGGAAGCGCTCGCAGTGGAGCGGATAGGTGCCCCATAGGAGGTTGGTGCGGAAGACGACGGCCTGGTCCGGGGAAAGGGCGAAGATGGGGGCGTCGGGGCGGTACTTGGAGAGGAGGCGGGCGGTGTTGCCGGTTTCGGTGAAGATGGCGATGGCGGCGAGGTCAAGGTCCTGCGCGGAGTGGGCCATGCACTCGCAAATGGTCTCGGGGATGTTGAGGATTTTGTGTTTACCCATGGGCGGGCGGTGCGGTTCGAGGCGGATCTGCTGCTCGGTTTCGAGCACGATCTTGTTCATCATGGCGACGGACTCGACGGGGTACTTGCCTGCGGCGGATTCGGCGGAGAGCATGACGGCGTCGGTGCCATCGTAGATGGCGTTGGCGACGTCGGAGGTTTCGGCGCGGGTGGGGCGAGGGTTGTCGATCATGCTTTCGAGCATCTGGGTGGCGGTGATGACGGGCTTGCGGTAGTCGGCTGCGCGGCGGATGATGTGTTTCTGGATGGCCGGGACTTTTTCGGGCGGGACTTCGACGCCGAGGTCGCCGCGGGCGACCATGATGGCGTCGGCGGCTTCGAGGATGGAGTCGAGGTGGTCGATGGCCTGAGGCTTTTCAAGCTTGGCGATGACCCACGCGCTGGAGCCGAGGGAGGCGATGCGGCCCTTGACGTAGCGGACGTCGTCGGCGTTTTGCACGAAGGAGACGGCGATGGTGTCGACGCCAGCCTTGAGGGCGAACTCGAGGTCGATCTCGTCCTTCTCAGTGAGCGAGGGGACCTTGATGGAGACGCCGGGGAGGTTGATTCCCTTTTTCTCCCCGAGCATGCCGCCGTTGATGATTTCGGTGACGACGTCGGCGCCCTGGAGGTCGACGACACGGAGTTCGATAAGGCCGTCGGAGAGCAGTATCTGGTCGCCTACTTTAAGGTTTTCAGCGAGCGTGGTGAAGACGGTGCTGACGCGCTCGGCGGTGCCTTCGATCTGCTCTGGCGTAATGGTGAGGCGGCGGCCGGTTTCGAGCTGGATGGGCTTGTGGCCGACGAGGAGGCCGGTGCGGATCTTGGGGCCTTGCAAGTCGGCGAGGATGCAGATGGGCTTGTTCTCTTCGCGGGCGACCTTGCGGACCATCTGGATGAGTTCAAGCTTCTGCTCGTGGGAACCGTGGGAGAAGTTCAGACGTGCGACGTCGAGGCCGGCACGGACGAGCTGGCGGAAGATGTCTTCGTTGCCGGAAGCGGGGCCGAGGGTAGCTACAATTTTTGCCCGTCGAGCAGGACCTGCGGAGCGTGCACTGGCGCCGCGTTCGTTCATTGCCATTTCAAAACCTTTCGTTGCATCCATCGGCCTGGACCCACCGCCGAATCTAGGGTATGTCTCCGGGTGTCATTCTACCTGTCTACGAACGATATTCGCGATTATGGGACTTCTGGCGCGCGCTGCGGTGGCGGCGGCGGGCTGCCGCGACGACGAGCGGCGGCCCACTGCGCGTTGAACTCCGCGCCACAGAGGACACTGAAGGCGATGATGTAGAGCCAGAACATGAGGGCGATGGCCGCACCGAGCGATCCGTAGACCTGGGTGTAATTGGCGTAACGGGTGACGTAGAGGCCGAAGAGGAGCGTCGTGATGAACCACATGATGGTGGCGACGGTGGCACCGGGGAGGCTGCGGCGCCAGCTCCAGTCGATGCGAAAGTTGAGCAGCGGCTCGACGTGCTGGCGCATGTGCTGGCTGACGTCGGTGCCGAGGTGATAGATGACGGCGATGATGCCGACGCTGCCGGCCAGTGCAACGCCCCAGCGGACGACGAAGGCAAGGATGTAGAAGGGGGTGCGAACCTCCGGCGCGAACTGGCCGGCCATCCACTGGGTAAGGATGTGTCCGAAGACGACGAGCGCGCTGGCGGCGGCCATCGGCACCAGTGAAAGCGGGACCAGCATGAGGGCGCGGAGGCGGCGGCGCCAGAAGCCGGCGGCTTCGAGCGGAAGATTGTGGGCTCGACGGAAGCCTTCCATGAGGGTGGCCACGACGCTGGCTGCGCCGGTGACGCTGACGATGAGCGAACCCAGGAGAGCGGTAGCTGTTTGCGGGCTTTTGTGCGAGGCCTGGAAGTAGGCTTCGAGCAACGGGCTGACGTTCGAGGGCAGGACGCGATCGAAGAAGAGGCCTATCTGGAAGCGAAACGGTAGCGTGTCCGGCAGCAGGCCGACGATGGCAGCGGAGACGATGAGAGCAGGAAAGAGCGCGACCATCGCGGAGTAGGCGGTGGCCTGCGCGATGGTGAGGCAATCATGCTCCAGCGCAGCGAAGATGGCCTTGCGCGTGATGCGAAACAGGGCGAGCGGACTACACCGCTTAATGAAGCGGAGCAGGCGGCCCTGGGATGCTGGACGGGAACGCCGCATCCTTGGCCGGGCCTAACCTTTCCACTTGTTGAGGAAGTCGGTGACGGAGCTGGACTGCATGTGGCGCATGTCGGCGAACTCTTTATCCTGCGCCATGATGACCTTGCCCCTGGAGTCGAGTACGGCGAGCGCGGGGACGCCGTGGACGGGCACGCCATACTTTTTGGCGATGTCGATGTTGGCGTCCATGCGGCCGATGTTGATGTTGACCTTGATGAAGTTGTTCGCGAGGAGAGCCGCGTTGGGAGCTTCGTTGAAGTAGATGTCGAGGACCTGGCAGTCGCCGCACCAGTCGCCGCCGAAGTCGAGCAGGACGCGCTTGTGAGTGCGCCTGGCCTCAACGAGCGCGGCTGCGATGTCGGCGCTGGCTTTATCGATGGCAGGATAGAGATGCTTGCCGACGGCGGGGACGGCGACCTGTGCAGCAGCGTGCGGCAGGATGACGGTCGCGCCGACCAGAAGGCCGGCGACGAGCAGGACACGGCCGAAGGTGGTGGCGATGGATCGGGATGAGGTGGATGCGGGCATGGGCAATCTCCTTCTCGAGGCTGCTCTTATCATGCGGCAAAGCTGGCTTTGGGGCAAAGCCGCCGGATACGCGGACGAAGCGGGGACGGCGCGCCTGGTTGCGTCACACAGTCGTGTAACTCGAGTAACGAAGGGGCTTATCCCTGTCAATCCACGGTGGCTTTGCATCGTTGCCGTGCTGCGGCATGATCGTGAGAAAATAAAGTGAAGTCGTTGTACGACTTTTTTTGCGATTCGACGTCTATAGTGGGCAGCACGCAAAGGGGATGCGGACCATCTCCACCCTTGAGCGGCTCGCTCCACCTTGACTTGCAGTCCCTGTATCGATTCGGGAAAGAGTGCAAATCGCATGCCGCTAGTTGGAGCGGAGATGAGCTGTTCGGGCTTGAGAATGTAATTAGCCGCGTAAATTCGTAAGTGGTTGAAAGCTATAGATGCCTTATCCGCGAATGTATTCCCTTTGTAACGTGGGTGTACTTATGTCGTAATACGTGGGTAAAATGTGGAAACCTGGAGGTTACTTCCTCCGTCTCAGCGGGTAAGAATCTACCTTGTCGAAAGGGCCCAAAATGTTAAGACTTGCATACTTTTTTGTGAGCTGCGGACTGGCTGTCTGCCTGTTATTTGCCTTCGAGCAGCGGGCCTATGCTTACGTTGATCCAGGCTCGAGCCTTGTGGTGTTTCAAGGCGTCAGCTCCGTATTGATGGGAATTTTGTATTATTTCCGCAAGCGCCTGAAAGGGCTTATGACCCGGTCCAAAGCATCCGAGGCTGGCACGAACGGGGAAGCCGGCTGAAATGGATGAGGAGCACGAATCCTCTGCACATCGCACCTTCCGAGATCCCGCAGGCAGTGTAGAGATTCGCAAAGATAGCGTATATCGGTCTGTCAAGGGACGTTACGCGAAAGACCTGCTCGAATTTCTGGAATCGCCCCTGGCGACAAGGCTGGTGGCCGAGGGGCGGCTTGTAGGAAGTGAGGTTGTCGCTAACAGTGGCGATGGCCTGCTGCTACGGCATCCACGGATTGCGTTCATCTCCTACCCTTCTGAGTGGCCGGCGGCGCTTTGGCTGGAAGCTGCCAACCTGACACTCGATCTGTGCAGCGAACTGATCGCTGAAGGCTGGATTCTGAAAGACGCGACGCCGCTGAACGTGCTCTTCGACGGCAGCCGTGCGGTGTTTGTCGATGTGCTGTCGATCGAGCGCATGGACCCTAACCGGTCGATCTGGCTGGCGTATGGGCAGTTTGTGCGGACGTTCATTCTGCCCATGCTGGCGCACACCTTTCTGGGTTGGCCGCTGCAAACGGCGCAGACGCGGCGCGACGGATTTGAGCCTGAAGATATTTATGCCGCGCTGCCGTTGCTGAGACGCTTTCGGCAGCCTGCGCTGTCATCGGTGACATTGCCTATCCTACTTTCAAAGCTGCTCCCTCAAAAAAGCGGGGAGCCGGGTGGCGGCGTGCCGAAGGGAGAGATGGCCGATGCCGAGATTACGCGCAAGGTGATGCTGCGTACGCTGCGGAATCTGAAGACGGCGATGCAGCGTGCGGCGCCGGGACAGCGGAAGTCAGCGTGGTCGGACTACTCCGATACAGCGGGACACTACAGCGGAAGCGATCATGACGAGAAGCAAAAGTTTGTGGCCGAGATCTTGCAGGAGTGCAAGCCAGCCACTCTGCTGGATGTGGGCTGTAACATCGGCGTGTATTCGCGAATTGCCGCTGATACAGGGGCGGCGGTGGTAGCGATTGACACGGACAGCGAGGTGCTGGATCGCCTGTGCCGGCAGCTGAAGGGATCAGGGAAAGATATTCTGCCGCTGTGCATCGACCTGGCGTATCCGACGCCGGCAACGGGGTGGGACAACCGTGAAGGCGCGTCGTTTTTGAGTCGATGCGAAGGACACTTTGACACGGTAATGATGCTGGCCGTAATCCACCACCTGCTGCTTTCGGCGCAGATACCGATGGAGCATATCGCGGCTCTGGTCAGCCGGATTGCGAATCGAAACCTGATCCTGGAATGGGTGCCGCCGACTGATCCGAAGTACATCGAGGTGCTGCGCGGTCGAGAGGCGATCTACGAACACATTACCGAGGATGCGCTGAGAGCGGCGTTCGCACCCCACTTCAACGTGGCCAAGGAGGCGCTGCTAGGCAACGGGCGCATTCTCTTTTGGATGGTGAAGCCTTGAAGCTCTCGCTGCGGAGAACGATCGCCGCGGCGCTGGGCCTCGCGACGATCGGCTTGTTTTGGATCGCTGAACCGTTGGTCAACTTCGGGAACATCAATGTGTATCACTGGAGCGGCACCGCTCAGAACCTGTTCGTTCCTGCGATTGGCGATACGCTGATCGGTTGGGCACTGCTGACGGTGGTGCTGGTGCTGGCCGAGGTATCGGGGAGAGGGCGCGGGGTAATGTGGGCCGCCATACTGGCGTTTACGCCATCGGTGCTGCTGAAGAGCCTGGAGTTGATGCAGCTGTTTTCGCTCTCCCATGCGGTGCGGCTGACGATGACGGGATTCGCGGCGGCCTGCTTTGTGGTTCTTTTGCTGCGGTGGCTGCCCCCGGAGGGCGACCGCACCGATCGCGAGATTGCGATGGTTTCGAATGTATTCGCCGTCATCGGTTTGTGCGGTGCGGCGTTACTGTTGCAGTTGACGTGGTGTTGCTGGCGGGCACGCGATTTCAATCGGCCTCGCCCGCCGGCGGCGATGCGTGAAGCGCCCGGGGCGGGAACACGAGGGCGCATTATCTGGATCATTTTCGATGAACTATCGCAGGAGCAGACTTTTGAAAGCCGCCTGCCCGGTATGAGGTTGCCGGCTTTCGATGCGCTTGCTGCGCAATCGACGATGTTTACGCACGCTATTCCAGCAGACTTTCCTCTCGACAACGACGTGCGAACCGAAAAGATTGTGCCTGCGTTGCTGACCGGACGAAAGGTAGATGCTATACGGTCTTCGATCACGGGCCAGTTATCAATGCGTGATTCGGATACTGGGACGTGGCGGGAGTTCGACGCCAACGATACGGTCTTTAGAGACGCTCTCGCTTCGGGTTACAACACTGCGGTAGCGGGATGGTACAACCCCTATTGCCGGATTCTGTCAGCGGTGCTGAACTCCTGTTATTGGACGTCCGGGTTCGCTCTGCCAAGCGGTATTGTTCCCGATGCGTCAACCGGTACCAACATGGAAATTCCGACCAATTCCATGTTCGGCTTCGCGAAGCTTCGGCACGTCATACAGCCATCCTGGCGCAGCGAGGACGCGGCTCGAAAGGATGCCGAGAGACACATTGCCGACTATGAGAAGATCGTGGCCGCGGCTGACGTGGCGATACGCAATCGTGCACTCCACTTTGTGTATCTGCATCTTCCTGTGCCTCACCCTCCCGGCGTGTATGACTGGCGGTCTGGGAGGTTGACGAGTGGGCCTTCGACCTACGTGGACAACCTTGCGCTTGCAGACAGCTATCTGGCGCACGTGCGGGAGTTGCTGACGGAGATGGGGCAATGGGATTCTTCGATCATCGTGGTGATGGGCGATCATGGATGGCGGACGATGGTATGGCGTCCGCTGCCGGGATGGACTGCGCAAGAAGAAAGAGCTACACATGGCGGCAAGTTTGAAAACCGTCCGGTTTACCTGGTGAAGTTGTCGGCACAGCAAACGTCGGCGACGATCTCCAGGCCCTTTTCCGCGATCCATACGCGGGAGATGTTCGACGGCTTGCTGGGGCGGAAGATCGAGACGATCGTGAGCCTCTCGGAGTGGGTGGAGCACACTTCGTACTGATTGGAACGGTGGCTGGCCACGCCGGTCTGGACCTACAATGGCTGAATGGCTGCGATCCCTGTTGTGGTGCATCCGCGGACGCTTTTTACGGTGCTGGATTACCTGGGCATCGGGATTGCGAGCGCTGGTGGAGCGTTGCATGCCCGGCGGCATCGGCAGTACGCTTATGACATTATCGGCGCGTTTGGGCTGGCGCTGGCCTCGGGGCTGGGCGGCGGGATAGCCCGCGATGTGCTGCTGGGGTACGGACCCCCGCTCGCGCTGACCAACGTGGGGTATCTGTATACGGCGTTGGGTGGAGCGGCGGTGGCGCTGGCGTTCGGTGCGTCGTTTGGCGCGAAGATGGAGCGGGCAATGATGCTGATCGATGCGGCGGCGCTCTCGGTGTTTGCGGTGGCTGGGACGACGCGGGCAGAGAACTTCGGGTTGAGCTGGTTGCCGGCGATCATGCTCGGCATCACGACGGCCGTGGGCGGCGGGTCGCTGCGGGACGTGTTGAGCGGAACGACTCCGCGGGTGTTCGAGCGCGGCAATTTTTACGCGATCGTCGCGCTGTTTGCTTCAGGTTGTTACGTGCTGCTGGACCTGGGCGGTTTGCCGGAGATTGCGTGCGCGACGATCTCGGTGATGGCAGGATTTGCGCTGCGGCTGGCGAGCGTGAAGTTCAACTGGACGACGGACGCGCTGCGGAAGAAGAGTTAGGTTGGGGTTAAACGAAAACGCCAGATACCTTGCGGTCCCTGGCGCTCTCATGATTGACGAACCTTTCAGTCCAGCTGGCTCTTGCATCGCCGGCTTCACCGTGGGCCGGCAGGCGACTTGCATCGCTCGCTGCACCTTCGGTTCTTCCTTCGAGCTTCTTCCAACCTTCCACCTTCGTTCAGTCCTCCGGCGCTGCCTTCCGATCCACATCCGGCTTTCGCCTTCCGCTTCACTTCCGGCCCTGCCTTCAGCCTGCCTTCCGGCTTCCTGCGGCCTCATCAGCTGAAGCAAACATAAATTCATCAGGCTGTGCGGACAAGTGCAAATCCCGCCGGTTATGTGCATTACCCCTCTAGCGCCGGAGAACCCCAATGCCAAGCAGACGAATCCCGAAGGATTCGCCTGCTGGATGAAGCTGCGTTCGTTGTGGGGTTGGGCGAAGGGTTACTTCGCCTGGCTGTGGATGTGGACAGTCAGTTCCACCTCCATGGGGAAGGCCTTGTCGTTCAGCTTTCCGGGCTGGAAGGTGAAGCGACTGACGGATGCCACAACGTCATCGTCCATGCGGCCGCCCAGACCCTTTAGCATGCGGACATCGGTGGGGATGCCGTCCTTGCCGACCAGCACCTTGACTACGGCTGTGCGAGCGGCCTCGGCAGGCTTCCAATCCCAGTCAGCAGATTCTGCGACGGGGATGGTCTGGATGAGCTGGGGCGGCACGATGCCGGTGGAGACGCGAGCGGCGGGTTTGTAAGGTACGCCGCTGGCCCGGGGTGAGTTGATGGCGGGTGTTTCACGGTTATCGAATCGAGCAACGAGCACGGTGGACGTGCGCGACTCGGGCTGTGCAGGCGAAATTGCCTGGGCGTGAATCAGCGTAGGGATCACCGCGACAGCGGCAAATATAACTTTGCGCATCGTTATCTCCTGGAAAACTTGTAAGGTACCCACCACTAATCTATACCGCAATGAATACAATTGTCAATACTAATTTGCGGATAATAACGAACGCCTTATTTCCGCTGATTTTTTGCGCTATCTCCCTAAGCCCCTTTTGATCAAGGGACTGGCCAGCGATGCGGGACGCAGGGGTCACGCCTGCTGTAAGGGCTGAGCGGACGGATGCGTTTCCGACTGCATTTCAGTGGGTTGCGAGAGGGAGAATTACTTTGCCGCGAGCAGACCTTGCAGATCGAGATGGCGGGTGTACATGATCAATTGGCCGGTAGCGTCGACGGGCCAGTCGGCGCGGGGGCGATCCCAGTAGAGCTCGACACCGTTCTGGTCGGGGTCGCGGAGGTAGAGTGCTTCACTGACGCCGTGGTCGGCTGCACCGTCGAGCTGAACGCCGGCAGCGAGCAGGCAACTGAGGGCGTCGCCGAGGGCTGCGCGCGTGGGATAGACGACGGCGAGGTGATAGAGCCCCGTGGTGCCGGGCGCGGGGGGCTTGCCGCCGAGACTTTCCCAGGTGTTGAGGCCGATATGATGGTGATAGCCGCCGGCGGAGAGGAAGGCAGCGGAATCGCCCATGCGCTGGGTGATGTCGAAGCCGAGGATACCGTGATAGAAGGCCAGGGCGCGGTCGAGGTCGGCAACGCGGAGATGGACGTGACCCATGCGGACGCCGGGATGAATGGGTTCGGGTATCTTGTTGACATCGTTCGCCATAGTTAATGGATGCGGTAGCGCGGGAAAGGACGCTGCTGCGAGAGGGGGAGAGCTGATCGGGTAGAAATTTCTTCGTTGCAGACTGTGTAAACGAAACATTTTGCGATAAATAGGGGTCACAACAGTATGCGACTTTTGCGATTTGTTCTGCCTGCTTCCCTGCTGCTCGTCCTTCCGTGGTCTTCCCGCGCTCAGACCGGTGGCGGGCCACCGAAATCCGACCTGTCGGTCGACGCGAAGCTGGTTATTGTTCCGGCTACGGTGAGGGACAAGAAGGGCGGGCTGATCGGCGGGTTGAAGAAGGAAGCGTTTCAGTTGCAGGTGGATGGCAAGGCACAGACCATCCGATACTTCGACCGCGACTCGAATGAGCCGCTGACGCTGGGGTTGCTGATTGACACCAGCTTGAGCCAGCGGACGGTGCTGGATGCGGAGCGGACGGCGAGCTCGGCGTTTCTGGACAAGATGCTGACACCTGATCGCGATAAGGCGTTTGTGGAGCAGTTTGCGCGGCGGGTGGAGCTGCTGCAGGATGTGACGGCGTCGCGGCCGAAGCTGCAACAGGCGCTGAAGGAAGTGGATGTGGAGAAGCCTTCGTTTCAGCGGCCGAACAATGGCGATGACAACAGCGGTTCCGGCAATGGAAGCGATGATCGGCGGGAGCGGGTTCGGGATATGCTCGCCAATGCCGGAACCGCGCTTTATGATGCGGTGTTTCTGGCGTCGGATGAAGTGCTGGCGAAGCAGCAGGGGCGACGGGCCCTGATATTGCTGACCGATGGCGCGGACCATGGGAGCAAGGTGACGCTGGTGCGGGCGATCGAGTCGGCACAGCGAGCTAACACGATCGTTTATGCGATTTATTACAAGGGTGAGAAGCCAAAATTTGAGCGGCCGGGTGGCAGGGGTGGGTTCCCTGGTGGCGGGCGGCGGGGTGGTGGCGGTGGGTTTCCGGGTGGAGGGCGGTTTCCGTTGATGGGACAGGGTCGGGGTGGGTATGAGGTGGATGGGAAGAAGGTGCTGGAGCGGCTGTGTGGGGAGACGGGTGGACGAGTTTATGAGGTGACCAAGAAGCAGAGTGTGGACGCGATCTATGGGCAGATTGCGGAAGAGCTGCGGGCGCAGTATCGGCTTGGGTTTACTCCGGGGGGTGATGCGGCGGCGGAGGGTTATCACCAGATTGTGCTGGACCTGGCTGGGGCGGATGCGAAGGGTAAGAATACGGTCCAGACTCGGGATGGGTACTACACCGGGGCTGGGAAGTAGGGGTATGGTATCCCCGATACCTGGTATTCAAGTGTTGATTCTATGGGGCGAAGTATCCGGATACCCACGTGAAGTATCCGGATGGAGAGCTAAAAGGAGAAGGCCGCCCGAGGTAGGGGCGGCCTTTGCTGATCTCTACTTCCATTATAGAAGATGGAGGGAATAACTACGCCAAATCGCGAGAGGTATCTATCGTTTGTTATGTAGGGCTTGTGGGATTTTTCATGATGGGGGGCTTGACAGGATTTTGGCGGTGCAGGGAAAGTCGGCATCCAATTTTGTGTTGAGGGGCCGAGGCCTCTCTGGAAGTGAGTGCTTATAGAAGGAGTGGAAGATGCCGGACAAAGCAACGATTGATGCTGCGAAAAAGGACCTTGCCGAGGGTAAGTCGGCATCTACGGCTGCGGGTGAGTTTGTTAAGCAGGAGATGAACCACATCCGCGCAGGAAAGCATGGGGCGGCGAATACGAAGCAGGCGATTGCGATTGGTTTGAGCGAGGCGCGGCGGGCGGGGATTCCGCTGGGTAAGCCGAAAACGACGAGCGCGGCGACGCGGAAGAAGGCGGCGCAGGATGACGCGCGCGGGAAGAGCGATCCGGTGACGGGTGAAGATGGCTCGACGAAACGCGGGCGGGCTGTGCAGAAGGGGCTGAAGAAGGAGCCCAAGAACGTGGCATCGAAGGCGGCGCTCTCGAAGCAGGCGAAGAGCGCGGCAAAGAAACGGACGCCGACGGCGCGGAGTGCGAGTGCGAAAAAGGCGGCGGCTACGCGGAAGCGTGAGGGGAAGTAGCCGCTATCGTCTGCTGGCCAGGGCACGAAGGAACTGCTGGCTTTCCATGCGGTACTTGAAGGCTTTGCGACCGTCGATGAAGACGACGGGGATTTCGTCGTTGAACTTCTGGCGGAGTTCGGGGTCGGTGTCGATGTCTACTTCGCGCCATTGGAAGTCGGCCTGGCCCTGGAGCTGGGTGAGGGTGTCTTTGAGGATGTCGCAGAGGTGACAGCCGGGGCGGGAGTAGACGACTACGTCGTGCATGGGGTGATTGTAGACGGATACTTGCTGCTAAACCTGGGCTGCCGATAGAACATCCGGCAACGACTTGCTGCTGCACGCTCCTACCACTACGCGGTCTTTAGACCGGCTTCGGCGATGACGAGGGAGATTTTTTCGTCGGAGATACCTTGCTTACGCAGGCTTTCGGTTAGGGCTTCTAGTTGGGAGCCGTCGAGGCGCTGGAGGTCTTTGCGGAGGCCCTGGCCGATGTAGGAGCGGATGAGAGGTTGATAGCCGGTGAAGCCGAGCATGGGAGCGATCTCTTTGAGGTCGTCGATGAGGTCTTCCGGCATGCGCAGGCTGATGGTGGTCATGGGGCGGTCGCGTTGGAGGCGGCGATTGAGGCGTTCACGCATATTCTTCATAGTCATTCCTTATGAAGCTCAGACCTGCGCGCTGGAAGAGGACGTCCACTGAGAAACGTATATACGTTGTCCATGCGCGGCGTCAAGAGCGTGGGAGCGGGGACGGTCGTGCGCGGCGAGAGAGAAGCAGATTCCTCCGCTGCGCTGCGGAATGACAACTTAAAAAGCAAACGGCAGAGCCGAAGCTCTGCCGTTTGTTGTTTTGCTGCGTCGATCAAAACGCAGATCCTTCGCGATGCTCAGGGTGACAATTCAAGAGGTAGTCGCCCAGTTACTCGGCGGCTAGTTCTTCCTGTTCGCCTTCCATGCGCATCTGTTCGAGTTCGCGTTCTTCGGCTTCGATGGCTGCGGTTACTTCCTGCTGGACCTGGGCTGCTGCTTCTTCCAGTTCGGGGGAGAGCTGGACGTTGCGGTAGTATTCCATTCCGGTTCCGGCGGGGATGAGGCGGCCTACGATGACGTTTTCCTTGAGGCCGCGGAGCGTGTCGCGGGAGCCGTTGATGCTGGCTTCCGTGAGTACGCGGGTGGTCTCCTGGAAGCTCGCCGCCGAGATGAAGCTGTCGGTGGAGAGCGACGCCTTGGTGATGCCGAGGAGCAGGCTGCGACCGATCGCCGGACGACCGCCTTCAATGAGAACGCGCTGGTTCTCGTTGTTGAAGCGGAAGCGGTCGATCTGCTGCTCGAGCAGGAAGTTGGTGTCGCCTACATCTTCAATCTTCACCCAGCGGAGCATCTGCCGGACGATGGTTTCGATGTGCTTATCAGAGATGGACACACCCTGGAGGCGATAGACTTCCTGGAGTTCGTTGACGAGGTACATCTGCAGCTCGCGCTCGCCGAGGACCTCGAGGATGTCGTGCGGGTTGCGGGGACCGTCGATGAGAGCATCGCCGGCGCGCAGGCGCTCGCCTTCCTGGACGTTGACGTAGACACCGCGAGGAACGCTGTACTCCTCTTCCTGGCCGTTATCTGCGGTGACGTAGACCTTGCGCTGACCCTTGGAAACTTCGCCGAAGCGGACCACGCCGTCGATCTTGGAGATGATCGCCGGGTCGCGGGGCTTGCGGGCTTCGAAGAGCTCGACGACGCGGGGCAGACCGCCGGTGATGTCCTTGGTGCGGGTGGTTTCGCGCGGGATCTTTGCGAGGATGTCGCCGGGGTGGAGTTCGTCGCCGTCCTGCACCAACAAGTGGGCGCGTGAAGGCATGAGGTAACGCTTGTTGCCCTTGGCGGACT
>CAIQPK010000029.1 GCA_903873705.1 uncultured Acidobacteriota bacterium | reverse complement strand
TCAGCAGCGTGCTCTTGCCCACATTAGGCCGCCCGATGATGGCCACCTTCGTCTCCCGCAGCACATGCTCACCATGCGACCGCAGCCGCCGCTCAGGCTTGCCATCCGCCTCACGCTCTTCCTGCTCCTGCAGCAGCGCCTGCGCGTCGTCGTTCCGTTTGCTCTTGCGCTTGCTCTTGGTGTCGCCCTTGCTCTTGCCCTTCTTCTTGTCATTCCCGAAGGGAATCTGCGTTTCCTCTTCCCGTGGGGAAGGCGGAGGAGCCCACCCATCTCCGCCGCCGTCCATGTCTTCAAGCTCTTCGTTTTCCTCGCCGTCCAACACGTCTTCAGGAATCTCTTCCTGCACAAACTTAGCCCGCAGATCCTCCTGCGTGTGGCCATCCTCCGGCAGCGACGCCCACACATCATCCAGCAGGTCGCCAATCCCCGAGCCATGCTCCGCCGACACCGGCACCACGTTCCTGAACCCCAGCCGCCGAAAATTCTCCGCCGCTGCAGCCAGCTCCGGCGCATCGATCTTGTTCACCGCCAGGAACACGGGCTTGCCGCCCCGCATCAGCAGGCGCGCCATCTCCATATCCGGTGCCGCCAGCTCAGTGCGTCCGTCGACGACCATCACGGTCGCGTCCGCCTCTTCCAGCGCCACCCGAGCCTGCCTGAAGATCTCCGCCGGAATCAGCGCCTCATCATCAGGTATCACGCCGCCCGTATCGACCAGCCGCACCGTCCGGCCGTTCCACTCCACCTCGCCGTAGATGCGGTCACGCGTAATCCCGGGCTCATCACCTACGATCGACCGACGCGTCCCCGTCAGCCGATTGAACAGCGTCGACTTGCCTACATTGGGCCGCCCGCAAATCGCCACTAGAGCCATCGCCGCCTGCGCGCTCCCCGCGCCGGTCGTAGCCAGCGTCAGCTCCTCGGCAAGCGACTCCGCCTCCCGCCACTGCTGCCGCTCATTCAGGTCCTCGCCTTCAATACCCCGATACTTCGCCCCCCCGACAACATGCGACCCCTTCCGCCGCGAATCATCATCGCCCCTGTACCTATCCGCCTTCTTGAAACCTTCCCCACCCCCGGCATTGTCATCCTGAGCGGAGCGAAGGACCTGCTTCTTTCCAGCATCAGTACGACCGCTATCGGCAATCGTCACCCGCCGCTCATTATCCGGGCTCCGCGTAGGCGTCAACTTCGCCTTCTTCGCCGCCGCCTTCTTCGCCGCAATCTCTTTGCGCTTCTTAGGCGAAACCGCCCCGGTCACCGCCGTACCCTTGGCCCCGCCACGTCCCAGCTTCGGCCGCGTACTCGCCTGCCGATGCTTCTTGCCCATCCGTTTCTTCTGTTCGCGCCTCGGTGCCATCGGTTCTTCTCCTCAGCGCCCAGCGCCATCTTCCATTATAGGAACCCGCAACCCTTCCGCCCCGCCAATAACCCCTTCGCGCCCTTTGCGTGTGCTTTTACTTCGCGCTCTTTGCGTGTGCTTTTACTTCGCGCTCTTTGCGTGAAACGCCCTCCTTTCCCGCCGCACCACCTTGCAGGGCAGGGAACAGCTAAGCCACCTTCTCATCCGCACTAGGCCCATAGATAGCCGGCACCTTCGCCTCATTCAGCCGCAGATAAACAGTCAACTGCCCCCGATGATGTGCCAGATGCGTGAACGCATCCGCAATCTGTGCCGTCCGCGGCCCCGAATTCAACACCTTTCCACCCATCTTAAAGCTCCACGTCCCCTTCAAACGCTCTTCATCGGTTCCCTGCAACGCCTCCTTCGCTTTCGCATAACTTTCCTCCGCCAGCTTCATCAACGCTTCTTTCGACTCCGAAGCCTTCGCCTGAAATTGGCCACTCGTAGCCTTGTCCGCCAGGTCAAGCTCCTCAGTGGCGATCATCATCGCCACCCACGCCGGCATCTGCGCCACCAGCGCCGCCAGGTACCCCATCTCCATCGACCGCTCATGCGGCTTGAACCCGTTCTTACCCTCGGGCACCTCAGCCAGCACCTTCCGGCTCGCCGCCATTTCTCGCTCCAACTGATTCAGAAAAAACGCTGTCATTTCCATAGCCTTCTCCTTCTTTCATTCGATGCGGCACACTCGAGTCGAGGCTAGAAGCTAACAGCTAAGACCTAACAGCTTCTTTCAGGCGAAGAAACGGCGATTACACTACCAACAGCCCGCATGCCCGTCGTCTCCCTCAATCCCGAGAAGCACACGACCGAGCAAAAGCTCCCCACGCTCCACGACTTCTTCCACCCCGGCGGCCTGCTCGCCCAGTCCTCACTCAACTACGAGCACCGCCCCGGCCAGTACCTCATGGCCAAGGCCATCGAGCAAGCCTTCGAAGACAAGCGCCACCTCGTCGTCGAAGCCGGCACCGGCACCGGCAAAACCCTCGCCTACCTCCTCCCCGCACTCCGCCGCGCGCGCGAGCAGCAACAGCGCATCATCATCTCCACCGGCACCAAAAACTTGCAGGAGCAGCTCTACTTCAAGGACATCCCTTTCCTCGAATCCCTCCTCGGCCCCTTGCGCGTCTGCTACATGAAGGGCCGCGCCAACTACGTCTGCCGCCAGAAGCTCTACGCCCTCCGCGACAACCCGCTGCTAAACGGCCTCGAAGAAATCTCCCAATTCAATGCCATCCTGCAATGGGAGCGCGCAACAGAAACAGGCGACAGAGCGGAGATAGATCAACTCCCCGAGCACTCGCCCCTCTGGCACAAGCTCGACGCCCGCTCCGAAGTCTGCCTCGGCCAGACCTGCCCCAACTGGGAGCCCTGCTTCATCACCGGCATGAGGCGCAAGGCACTCGAGTCGGACATCGTCATCGTCAACCACCACCTCTTCTTCGCCGACCTCAGCATCAAGCTCCAGGCCGCCGGCGCACCCGACGCCGGCATCCTCCCCGAAGCCGCCGCCGTCATCTTCGACGAGGCCCACGAGCTCGAAGACATCGCCAGCAACTACTTCGGCGTCGCCCTCACCAACGCCCGCTTCGACGAGCTCGCCCGCGACACCGACACCATGCTCCGCGCCAAAAACGCCAGCAGCTCCGCCATCGAGTCCGCGACCCAGACTCTCCGCGAGCGCTCCCGCCTCTTCTTCAGCTCGCTCCCCGTCGGCCCCTCGCACCTCGGCCGCCTCGAGTTCACCGACCGCCACGACTTCCTCGAGTCCCGCGGCGAAGCCTACATCGGCGCCACCAACGCCCTCAGCCGCCTCGAAGGCGAGCTCGACCGCGTCCGAGACGTAGAAGAAGCCTCCGGCCTTCGCAAGCGCGCCGCCGACATCCGCAACCACCTCAAATTCCTCCTCGAATCCGAAGACCCCAACACCGTCTTCTGGATCGAACGCCGCGCCACCCAGAACCTCCGCAACGCCGCCGCTCGCTCTTCCTCGGGCTCCAGCGCTGCTGGGCCCTGGGCTCTGGACCCTGGACCCTCGTCTTTTAACACCCACCTCCAGGCCACCCCTATCGACGTCTCCACCATCCTCTCCGAAGCCCTCTTCAACCACTACCCCACGGTCATCCTCACCTCCGCCACGCTCGCGGTAGCCGCGGCCGACGGCACCCCCAGCTTCGACCACATCAACAAGCGCCTCGGCATCCCGTTCCCCAAAGAGCTCCTCGTCCCCTCGCACTTCAACTACGCGAAGCAGGCCCTCCTCTACCTCCCGCAGTTCATGCCCCCGCCACGCTCGCCCGACTTCCTTCCCCAGGCCGCCGAGAAAATCCGTCGCGTGCTCGAAATCACCCGCGGTCGCGCCTTCTGCCTCTTCACCAGCTACGCCCAGATGCGCGAGCTCCACGACCGCCTCCTCACCCAGGTGCCATTCCCTCTGCTCCTCCACGGCACCGCCCCCCGCCACGTGCTTCTGCAGCAATTCCGGGACACCCCCAACGCCGTCCTCTTCGGCACCTCCAGCTTCTGGCAGGGAGTAGACGTCCAGGGCGAGCAACTCAGCTGCGTCATCATCGACAAGCTCCCCTTCGCCGTCCCCTCGGACCCCATCATGAAAGCCCGCACCGACGCCATCACCGCCGCCGGCGGCAACGCCTTCGAAGACCTCCAGATCCCGCAAGCCGTCATCACCCTCAAGCAGGGCTTCGGCCGCCTCATCCGCTCCCTCTCCGACCGCGGCCTCCTCGTCCTGCTTGACCCCCGCGTCCGCACCGCCCGCTACGGCAAGATTTTCTTAGACTCACTCCCCCAATACGCCCGCACCGACGACATCACCGACGTCGAAAGTTTTTTTGACACTGCGAGCAAAGACTAAAGTGGTGGCAAACTTTTCTTGTTGAATCCCACGGAGCGAACAACAATGCAAAACGAGCATGTCAACGCTGACAACTTCGCTACAACGAGATTCGGAGAAAACTACTTCAAGTTCTGCCTGTTTGAAAATTTCTCAACCGATATGGAATCAGGAACCACACATATTGATTCCGATTTTCACGATTGCACCTTCAGGCGTGTCGAATGGTACTCGGGGCTATTCAACATGGCTACTTTCGTGAGGTGCGAGTTCACTGATTGCGTATTCCGCGGATCCGGTTTTCCTGACTGCTTGTTTGTCGAATGCACTCTGACGAATTGCCAATTTCTAGAGAACAACATGGGCCGCGAATGCACGTTTGGCGCAGCCATCGCCTACGGATGCAAGGTGGAAAGTACAGTAGGTTTCGACGTAACGACTGCGTAATCTATCTTTCCGACCGCAATCCTCACGCCAATCCCACCGGCTCGCCAAACAGCGTCTAACAACCGTGCTCCTCGTCCCCGAATCCGCCCGCGAGTTCCTCCGCTGCAAAATCCTCCGCCCCTTGCTCCGCCTTCTCCGCGGAGGCGTAACCCCACGCCGCCTAGCCTGGAGCCTCGCACTCGGCATGGTCATCGGCATCAACCCCTCGGTAGGCCTCACCACCGTCCTCGTGATCCTGCTCGCGTGGATCTTTGGACTCAACCAGTTCGCCTCACAGATCGGCACACACATCGTCGCGCCGCTGCACGTGCTACTCTTCGTCCCGTTCATTGAGCTCGGCGTCCACCTCTTCCACACCCGCCAGCTACCCCTCGACCGCCACCAGATCGAACACCTCAGCCATCACCCTCTACGCCTGCTCCACAGCATAGGCCAATGGGAGTGGCACGCCCTCATCGTCTGGGGCATCATCGCCGCAGCCATGCTCCCACTGCTCGCCTGGTACCTGCGCCGCACCCTGGTGCTGCTCATGCGCCGCCACAAAACGCTGATGCACTCACGTCCCGCCACGCAGTAAGCCCAGTCGCCTACACCCCAAACTGCCGCAGATGATGGTCCAGGTGCTTGTACATCAGCTCTGACCATTCCTCCGGCGTCAGCTTCCCAAAGAACGCATGAGGACGCGTCGTACACCCGGCCGGCCCCGCCGCCGCAAACCGGTCAATCAACCCCACCAGCCGCTCCTGCTCCAAAGCGAGCTCCGGCTCACCGTGTACCAGGAACTCCTTTGCCGTCGGTGAATCCCTGCCGAAAGGCTTATCGTTTCCCAGCACCATCCGCTTCACCATTGGCCCAATCAACCGCCCGATCAGCACCCGCTCCACCACCAGCTCGCCCGTCGCTGACTGGATCCCCCGGCAGCAATGCTGCACCGTCTGCCCCACCGACATCTTCCCCCACTGCCGCTCACTGTCGGGTCTCAGCGCCGCCACGCGTCCTTTGATCTCTTCCGCCGTTTGCGCCTCAAACAGGTTTTTCATGCGATGAGTCTACCGCAAGAAATGTTTCCTTACGTCGTTGTCTTTGCTCTCCCATCGAGGTACCCGAAAGCTTCAGCCTCGGGTCTCTTAGACGGCACGGAAAACGGCTTTACCCCTGGAGTATGCCTTCTTCAGATGCGGCACCGCAGCTAACGCCGCCACCCCACCGCGCCCACCTTGGCCGCCTCCAGCTTCAAGCCCAGCATCTCCGCCAGCGCCGGCGCCACCGCCCGCATGTCCACCACACCCAAATCACGACCCACCGCCACACCCTCCCCCATCACCATGAAGGCCGCCCGCATCGCCTCATGCGTCGGCAGATACCCATGCATCCCGGTCCCGGCCACATCCTCCACTACGGCTCCGCTGAACCCCACTCCCGCATCAAACCCATCTCTGAAGTCCACTACCAGCGCCGCCCCCGGTAGCCCTCCCATCGCCTCCGCCTGCTCGCCGGTCAACACCCCCACAATCCCATAAGCCGGATCAGTCGCAGCTTCCGCGATCACCTTCTTCACCGCCGCCAGCGTCGCCGCATCCCCCGCATCGCGGAGCATGATGGCCGCACTCCCGCCTGTGGCCCACGCTTCCGCCTTCCAACTCACCACCTTCCCCCTACGTCCCAGCCTCATCAACCCCGCCCGCGCCAGCAGCACATTCAGATTCACCATCCGATCCACCCGCGCAAACCCATGGTCCGATACCACCACCACCCGCGTCCGCGCATCCACCGCCAGCGCCGCTCGCTCAATCAACGCCACCTGCGCATCAATCTTCTCCAGCCGCGCATTCGCCTCCACGCTGAAAGGACCATGTCGATGCTGCTCCTCATCCAGCTCCAGCAAATGCACCAGCATCAACCCCGGTTTGTACTTCCGCAGAATCGCTACCGACGCCGCCACCTTCGCATCATCGTCCTCATCATCCTTCGGAGCAGCCACACCCAGCCGGTTCAACAAATCCACCGGGATATACGCAAACTTTCCCGCCGTCCCATACGGCGCCACGTCGTAGTCAATCGGAGCACCCACCGTCACCGGCCAGTCCACCGCCCCCGTCACGATGCCCGCCTTCTTCGCCGCCTGGTAAAGCATCTCCACCCTGATCGCGCTGAAGTCCCAATACCACCGCCCCGAATGCTCCTGCAGCGGATCAAACATCAGGTTCCCATACACCCCATGCTCCGCCGGCCACACGCCCGTCAGGATCGTCGTATGACTCGGATAAGTCAGCGTAGGCACCACGCCGTCCGCATAAGTACCGCGCGCCAAAAACGCCCGCAGCGCAGGAATCTTCAGTCCATGCTCGTCGGCCTTCGTCACATAATCCGGCCGCATCCCATCAATCGAAATCACCACCAGCGGCACCCGCCCCGCATCCTGTGACACCGCCGCCCACGGCGCCAATCCCACGCCAACAGCCACCAAAAGAAGACGCAGACCACCCTGCATACGCTCGTCCCTCTAAGTCCGTATCGTACCGTCTCCGCGCCGCTTCACCTCACGGCCTAAAATAGCAACAGCCTTATGGGACGCAACCTCTACATTCTCGCCGCCACGCTCGCTGCCCTCGCGGCCGTCTGCGTCGTCCTGTCTTTCACCAACATCGCGCAGCAGCCCGGCTCCGCCGGCGACGCCGCACTCTGGCGCACCTCGGGCATCGTGCTCCTCTGCATCGCACTCATCGTCGCTCTCGCCGGCATCCTCTCCTCACTCTTCGAGCAGGCCGAACGCCGCGCTGAAGAGCAGCGCCGCAACAGCCGCAGGCGCTAAATCGTTAGAATAGGAAGAGCGGCCCAACACCGCCGAGGAAGCGAGTCAAAGGATGTTCGAAGTTACCGTAGAAGCCGGTTTCTCCTCCGGCCACTACCTCCGCAACTACCGCGGCAAGTGCGAAAACCCGCACGGCCACAACTACAAAGTGCTCGTCACGCTCGCCGGCACTGAGCTCGACGAAGCCGGCCTCCTGCTTGACTTCAAGCTCCTCAAGCAGGTCCTCCGTCCCACGGTCGACTACCTCGACCACCAGATGATCAACGACCTCGAACCCTTCACCACCCTCAACCCCAGCGCCGAAAACCTGGCCAAGTACTTCTACGACAAAACCGCCGCCCAGCTAACCGAAATGACCCACGGCCGCGTCCGCGTAAAAGACTGTACCCTCTACGAAACCGACACCAGCTTCGCCCGCTACTACGAGTAGGGAAGCCGTTCGCTACCCACTACCATCTACGCTCTACTCTCTGCCTTTATGCACCTCATCGAACTCTACAAATCCGTCCAGGGCGAGTCCTCCTTCACCGGCGTCCCGTGCATCTTTGTCCGCCTCGCGGGCTGTAACCTCCGCTGCGCCTGGTGCGACTCCGAGTACACCTTCACCGGCGGCCAGCCCTTCACGCAGGATGAAATCATCGCGCAAATCGAAGCCCTGCAGCCCTGCCGCCTCGTCGAATTCACCGGTGGCGAGCCCATGCTGCAGCACAAAGAGCTCATCCCGCTGATGCAGCGCCTGCTCGATAGCAACTACACCCTCATGATGGAAACCAGCGGCGAGCGCCCCCTCGCCGACGTCCCCAAAGCCGTCCACAAAATCGTCGACGTCAAATGCCCCGGTGCCGGCTCCGCGGCCAACAGCTTCAACATGGCCAACCTCGACGCCCTCACCCCCAACGACGAAGTGAAATTCGTCCTCACCGACCGCACCGACTACGAGTTCGCCCGCGACTTCATCAACACCAATTGGCTCGCTCCCAAGTGCGGCGAAATCCTGCTCTCGCCCGCCTTCAGCAAGACCCCCACCGACCAGCGCTCAACCGAAAACGCCACCCTCGACCCCCGCCTCGTAGTCGAGTGGATGCTGGCCGACGGCCTCCCCGCCCGTCTCAGCCTGCAGATCCACAAATACATCTGGGAACCCCGCAAAAAAGGCGTCTAAAAATTTCCAGGTTTGTCGTTCGGCATCGCAGCACAATCAGCTCTTGCTTTCGTCGTTGCTCGTTCTTCGCAGCCGCTATGAAGGTAGGAAGCAACGCGAAAATCCACAACAAACCACCCGGACGAACCCCAGAAACCTTCGCGCCCTTAGCGTGCATTTCCTCTTCGCATTTCTTTGCGTGAAACGCTCTTGCCGTTGTCTCTCTTCAGATAACCACCTGGACAACTACAACAACCGCCGCACCAACCCCCGCACCTTCTCCGTCACCACCCCATACAACACATGCGACGCCACTTCGCTGCCTTTCTCCCGCAGCGTCTGGTCCTCCGGATCGGGCGCCAGCCCCATCGCCGGCAGCGCTTTCTCCTGGGTCAAGGCCATCAGCGCCATCCCAAAACTCGCGCCCTCTTTATCCGTCGCCGCCGGATAAAACTCCGCCAACGCCCCATAAGCCGCTCCAGTCAACGCCCCAAAGCCCCAATGAATCGCCTCGCTAGCCACTTCCTTCGTGGCCCCGTCCAGCGGGTGACCGGCAATGCGCTCCGCCAGCAACTCCTCCGGCTCCGCCTCGCCATGCGTATGCGGCGGATAGAACCGTTCCGCCAGCGTCTTCGCTGCCGTTGCCACCAGTCCAGCCACCAGCCCAGCCAGCAGGCCCTTCAACAATCTCTTCTGCGTCGATTCGGTCGATTCCATTAGCTCGCTCACGTTGCCATCAGATGCACTCGGCCCGCTCTGGGTAGCATGGCCCGCCGCCAACCGCCCGCACCACGAGCTTACAATCCCGCAGCCACCGCCGTCTCTACGCCGCTGCCGCGTGTAGCCAGGCCATCCCGTATCCGCTGCACCTCATCGGTCTCCAGCGAAGACATCTCTCCATCCAGATCGTCTTGCTCCTCCGCCTTCAGCTTGTCTTCATCGACAGCGTTCTCCCGCCCGTCATCGCCGCTGTCATCATCCAGCTCCGCCTCCTCTTTCTTGCGCGCGGCATCCCCCTCGGCGCGCGTGAGTCCCTTCTCTGCATCATCCGCCTCGTCCTCATACCCCAGCAACCCATCCGCCCGTAGACCCGAAGCTGCTACCTCCTCGGCATCATCGTCATCTTCAAACTCATCATCATCGTCCTCGACTTCGTCATCCTCATCTTCATCCACGTCTTCGTCGACGTCGTCATCCTCAAACGCGTCATCCTTCAGGTCCTCATCGTCTTCCAGGTCGTCATCTTCGTCGAGGGCATCATCCTCATCGTCCGCGATCAGGTTTTCGCTCGACCCGGCACCAGCCGGCTTCGCGTCCACAAACGTCGGGTCGTCCTCGAACGTCGCCGTCGCATCGTCACCCATCGCATCGCGCAGCGTGGTGGCATCATCGGTAGCGGGTTTGCTGTTGAAGGCCATAGATTCTCTCCTGTGGAACGTCGAGCGGTAACTCTGCGCTGATGGAAATCGGGCTGACCCCAAGCGCTGCCGCCCGTCCTGCGCGATTAGATGCGACATCCCCTGCGCGCGCCCAGCCCCTTTGCCCGCAACCTCCATGTACTCTCGAAAGTGATGACATGGAAGCACCTTCTCGCCGGCATAATCGGCTTCACCTTCGGTTTCTGGTTTTGCATGCCCCGTCAGACCCAACTTCTCCCGCGCTACGAAGTCCTTGTCACCGACTCAGAAGGGCAGGGAATCGCCGCCGCCCCGGTCATCCAGCGCCGCCAGGACTTCGCCGTCACCGGCCTCACCACCACCATCGCCACCGCCGACACCTACGGCCGAGCCGCCTTCCCCGCCATCGCCGCACGCACCAGCCCCCTGCTCCGAGCCATCCTCTGCACCCGTCTCATGGCACAAAACGGCATCCACACACCCTGCGGCTACTCCCACCAGATCACGGTAGACTTCCCCAACCGCACCGAATCCAACCGCACCTACGACCCACTTCCCCTCAAAGCCCGCGGCGGCCTCATCCACATCACGATGAACCCACCAAGGCCGTAGCTAGCAACAATTCCGTGGCGAAACCTAGCCAAACTTGGCGAACGTTGCGTCAAGGCTCCCGGCCAACCCGCCACGAGCGTTTACCCCGCAAACGGCGCCAGCTTCTCCGCGCTCGGCTTCTCGGTTAGCAAGCTCACCACAAACAACCCCAGCAGCGAAGCCAGCAGCGCCGGCAGAATCGCATCCCGCTCCCCAATCACCTTTGGCAGATACGGCGCCACATACTGCCAGCAAACCGTCACCACCGTTCCCGCTGCGATGCTGGAAACCGCCCCCGCCGCCGTAGCCCGCTTCCAATAAAAGGCGGCCAGGATCACCGGAGTAAGCGCCGCCGAGTATATCGTGTACGCATACAGGCTCATCTTCAAAACAGACGTAATCTTCAACGCCTGCACCAGCGCCCAAAGCCCCAGGATCACCACCATCCCACGCGACACCCACACAATCATCGTGTTGCTCGCATCCTTCATCACATAACGCGCAAACACATCGTTCACCAGGTTCGTCGCCGGCGAAAACAGGTAGTTGTTCGCCGTCGACACCACCTTCGCAAAGATCGCCCCCACCAGCAGCGCCCCCAGCATCCCCAGCACCCGATTGCCCGCCATCGCCCCGCCAAACGCATGGATCGCCGTATACGCCAGGATCTCGCGCGGCCGGTCATGCACCTCACCGCTCCTGAACAGCGCCGACCCCACCACCGCAATCGCCACTATCACGCTCTCCAGAATCACGGTCCCAATAATCCAACCGACCGTCGCCCGTGTAGCGTCTTTCTCCGTCTTCGCCGAAAAGAACTTCTGATACATCGACTGGTTGCCCAGCATCAACAAACACGTCGGCAGAAACAGTTCCAGCGCCTGTATCGGCGTAATGTCCCCAAACACCTCGAAGTGCGTATCCGGCAACACGGCGTGAACGCCTTCCCATCCACCCGCCAGATGAATCAGCACCGGCAGCGCCGCCAGCATCGTCAGCGTCGCCAGCACCCCGATCACCACATCCATGTACGCGACCGACCCCATCCCCGCGATCGCCGTAAACACGATCACAAACCCCGCCAGGATGTACGCCCCATTCACCGCGCTCACCTGCGGAAAGATCAGGTGCAGAATATCCCCGCCGCCGATGAACTGGTAGCTCGTAATCGCGGTGTAAGTAAACAGAACGGCAATCACACCCAGCACCCGGGCCGCCTGGTTATACCGAGCCTCCAGCAGGTCGGGAATCGTGAACTGTGCAAACTTCCGTGCCCGTGGCGCAATAAAGTAAATCAGCGCCAGTCCGGCCCATCCGCCCCCGCCCTGCCACAGCGCCGCAAACCCATGCCGATAAGCATTCTCCGCTCCACCCAGCAGCGATCCCGACCCAATCCAGCTCGAAAGCAGCGTAAACACCAGCACAAACGCCGGCAGGCTCCGCCCCGCCACCAGGTAGTCCGCCTTGGTCTTCACCTTGCCCAGCCGGGCCAGCGAAACCCCCAGCAGCGTCACCACGATAATGCCCAGCACCACAGCGTAAAGATTCATAAGGTGCGCCAATTCTAGCGGAAACGTGTCACTGCGAACGGTATGCGTTGGATGACAAACGCTGACATGGGCAGCTGAGCTGTATGACATCGCATGAGGCTGCACTGGCGATTCATCTCAGCCATCAGTTCCAGCCGCTCCACTCCGCTCATCTCGCTCACATGCAATCGCAACTCTTCGCGCGACAGTTTCGCCAACTCCACGAGTCTCATTGTCATGCCGTGATTCTAATGCGGTACATCACCTTTCGGGTGCCCATTCATGACGCGTTCCGTGTGGCATCGGGTGGGGAAGTACTACCGGCACAGTTACACTAATTCCCATGCGTAAGCTCGCCCTCGCCCTCCTCGCCGCTCTCTCAATCGCCTCCGCCGTCGCCATCACCGCTTCCGCCCAGATCACCCTCTCCGCCGACCTCCGCGACGCGCCCCGCAAAATCATCCACGGCCACGAGACCATCCCCGTCCAGCCCGGCCCGCTCACCCTCGTCTATCCCAAGTGGATCCCCGGCGAGCACATGCCCTCCGGCCCCATCGACAACCAGGCCAACTTCGTCATCACCGGCAACGGCCAACCCATCAAGTGGGAGCGCGACAAGATCGACATGTTCGCCTTCCACATCACCGTTCCCGCCGGCGTCACCACGCTCGATATCAAGTCCGACCTCCTCGCCACCGGCACCGCCTCCGGCTTCTCCGCCGGCAACTCCACCAGCGCCAACCTCGCGCTCCTCAGCTGGAACACCATCCTCGTCTATCCCTTCACCGAGGGCATGAACGTCTCAACGGTGATGGTCACGCCTTCCGTCACCATCCCCGAAGGCTGGAAGTTCGGCACCGCCCTCACGCCCACCGGTGCAGGGAAGTCCACCTTCACCAGCGTCTCCCTCGAGCAGCTCATCGACTCCCCCGTCCTCGCCGGCCGCTGGTTCCG
>CAIQPK010000028.1 GCA_903873705.1 uncultured Acidobacteriota bacterium | reverse complement strand
GAACCCGTCCCCCTCGATCAGCTCATCGACTCCCCCGTCCTCGCCGGCCGCTGGTTCCGCGAAATCCCCCTCGCCACCGACATCACCCCCAAACACTTCCTCGACCTCGCCGGCGACGGCCCCGAGGACATCGCCCTCTCCGACGAACACATCGCCGAGTTCACCAAGCTCATCCGCGAGACCGGCGCCCTCTACAAGTCGCGCCACTACGGCAGCTATCACTTCCTCGTCACGCTGTCTGACCAGGTCGCCCACTTCGGCCTCGAGCACCACCAGTCTTCCGACGACCGCGTCGAGCACAACACCTTCTCCGACGACTCCGCCTTCATCGCCAGCGGCCTCCTCCTCCCCCACGAGTTCACCCACTCCTGGAACGGCAAGTACCGCCGCCCAGCCGGCCTAGCCACGCCCAACTACCAGGTCCCCATGCAGGGCGACCTCCTCTGGGTCTACGAAGGCCTCACCGAGTACCTCGGCGACGTCCTCGCCGCTCGCTCCGGCATCTGGACGCCGGAAATCTACCGCGCCCGCCTCGCCAGCTACGCGGCCAACTACACCGACGCCCGCCCCGGCCGCACCTGGCGCGACCTCCAGGACACCGCCACCATGGCCCAGATCCTCTACACCACCGGCGGCGCCTACGATAATGTTCGCCGCGACACCGACTTCTACGATGAGGGCGAACTCCTCTGGCTCGAAGCCGACCTCCTCATCCGCGACAAAACCAACGGTGCAAAGTCCCTCAACGACTTCGCGGCCGCCTTCGAAGGCCTCGGCGGCAACACGCCCCCCAGGGTCGTCCCCTACACCTTCGAGGATGTCGTCGCCGGTCTCAACACCGTCTATCCGTACGACTGGGCCGGCTTCCTCCGCCACCGCCTCGACTCCAACGACCTCCACGACCCCGCCGTCCCCGGCATCAACGCCCTCTCCGGTTACAAGCTCATCTACACCGACAAGCCCAACTACTGGACACAGCTTGGCGAAGCCTCCGGCGCCGCGCTCAACGCCAAATACTCCCTCGGCTTCGTCATCGGCAATACCAACATGATTGGCGACGTTATCCAGGGTTCCCTCGCCGACAAAGCCGGCTTCGCCCCGGGCATGAAGCTCGTCGCCGTCAACGGCCGCGCCTTCACCCCCGCCCTCCTCCGCGCCGCCATCAAGGAAGCCACCGGCAAAGGCCCCGCCATCGAACTCATCGTCGAAAACACCGGCTACTACAAAACCATCCGCCTCGATTACCACGAAGGCGAAAAGTACCCCGACTACCAGCGCGTAACCGGCACTCCCACACGCCTCGACGACATCCTCGCCCCAATGACCAAATAGCAACGCAGCCAGCGACCGGGGCGCCCCATGTCCGGATTTTCGGACATGGGAGTTACTGCTGCCGGAAGCTACTGCGCCGACGTCACCACCGGGTGCTTCGCATCCGTCGTCGCCTCTTGCGGCAACACCCCACCCTCCTTCAGCTTCTTCTCCGCCACCGCCGCCTGTATCTCGGAATTAATCTCCGCCCCCAGCAGCAGCATCAATCCCGTCAGATAAAACCACGTCAGCAGAATGATCACCGCCCCCAGCGACCCATACGTTGCCGAGTAGCTGTCAAAGTAGTGCAGATAAACCCTCAGCCCCAGCGACGCCGCCAGCCATCCCGCAATCCCGATCGCCGCCCCCGGCGAAAGCCAGTACCACCGCTTGTTCTTCACATCCGGCGCAAAGTAATAGATCAGCGCAAACACCAGCATCAGCATCATCGCCACCACCACCCACGCCACCCCATGCACCAAAACCGTCTCCGCCATCAGCAGCCGTGGATGCACACTAATCATCTGCCTCCGCTTGATAATGAAATCCCCACCCAGCAACACCGCCAGCGTCACCGTGATCACCACCGTCAACATCACAGTCACGCCAATCGCCTGCAGCTTGGCCAGCCAGTACGGCCGCGTTTCACGCGCCTTGTACACTACGTTCGCCGTATCCTGGATCGCCCCGAACCCCACGCTCGCCGACCACAGCGCCGCAACCAGCCCAAACGTCACCTTGCCGCTGGTAGCCTGTTGCGTCGTCTGGTTGAAGGTGTCCATCACCATTTGAAACGCCGCGTGCGGAATCACAATCGCCAGGTAATGCAGCAGCGCCTCGTAAACGCCTGACGCCCTCTTTGCCGCCAGTCCGAGCAGGTTCGAAGCCATCAGCAGCATCGGGAACAGCGCAAACAAAAAATAGAACCCCAGCTCCGCCGCCCTCGCCAGCAGGTTGTCTTCCATAAACGACTTCGCCGTCCGCTGCAGAATCACCCACGCCGAAGCCCCCTGAAAATTCCACAGGTTCCCCAGCGGCGACCGCGAAACGTAATCCCATATGCTCTGCCGCAGCGGGTCCACCGCGCCAACGCGGTGGTCCTTTGGATCAGGGTTCGGCTTGGCCGGAACGGTGTTCGGCGCGTCTGTCATCGTCACCGTTTGAGATGCACGCATCGCTCCTCGTGTCCGCGCCGCATCCTCCGCCATCCGCCACACATCCAATCCTCGATGGCTATCTCCCGCACCAGCAAGCTCCAACAGCTCTACCGCCTAGTCCGCGAAAGCCACACCACCCCGTTGACCGGCGAGCCCCAACTCCCGCCAACTGTCTCCCCCGACGACACCGCCGTCACCTTCATCGGCCACTCCTCGTTCCTCATCCAGACCGCCGGCCACGCCCTGCTCGTCGACCCCGTCTTCGCCACCCGCCTCATCCTGCTCCGCCGCCAGCGCCGCCCGGGCCTCCGCATCGCCGACCTCCCGCGCATCCACGCCGTCCTCCTCACCCACGCGCACATGGACCACCTCAACCGCCCCTCGCTCCGCGCTATCAACCGCGAGATGCGCCGCCGCGGTCTGCCCACACCCATCGCCATCGTCCCGCGCAGCGTCACCGACCTCGTCCGCACCCTCGGCTTCTCCGCCATCCACGAGCTCGACTGGTGGCACTCCCACACCTTCGCCGGCCTCACCATCACCGCCACCCCCGCCCGCCACTGGGGCGCCCGCATGTTCAAAGACACCCACCGCGGCTTCGGCGGCTACACCATCGCCTCGCCCACCGGACCAACCATCTACCACTCCGGCGACACCGCCTACTTCAACGGCTTCCACGAAATCGCCCGCCGCCTCGCGCCATCCCTCGCGCTGCTCCCCATCGGCGCCTACTTCCCGGATAGCTACCGAGCCGTCCACACCAGTCCCGAGGAAGCACTCCAGGCCGTCCGCGACCTCAAAGCCGACACCATGATCCCCATGCACTACGGCACCTTCCGCCTCGGCCGCGAACCCATGACCGAACCCCTCCCGCGCCTGCTCAAAGCCGCCACCGCCGCCGACCTGCGCGCCCACATCCGCCCTCTCGCCGAAGGCGAAACCCTCCACCTCACCGCCACCCCAGCCTATGCCGCCGACACCTTGTCATCTAGACCGGAGCGCAGCGTAGTGGAGAGACCCGCAGCCTAATCCCGCAACTACGCTCTACCCACTACGCTCTACACCCTGCCTAAAACCTCTTCCCACTCCCCCGCAACCCCCGCGCCATCTCCTCCAGCGCCCGCTCCGGATTCCCCTCCGGTACCGCTACCTTCATCTTCGCCGCCATCTTCTCCACAATCCGCGTCGCCATCGCCTGCCGAGTAGCCAGATCCAGATCCAGCGCCCGCGTAAAGAATGTCTCAATCACGTGCAGGTCCGTCGCATCCAGCCGAGCCACGGCGTCGGCCGGAAGCCCACCCTCCACCCTCACGTCTTCCCGCGCAAAGAAGTTGGTGTCGCCGGTAAAGCCTACCGCCGCATGCGTCTCCACAGCCAGCTCATGCACCACCAGCGTCCCGGCTGCAAAATCTCCCAGCCGCTTGTTCTTCTTGTTGGAGAGCATCGTGATCACACCCGCCAGGTAGAACCCCGGCAGCAGGTCCACAAACCGCAGCAGGTTCCGCGCCAGTGCTTCGAACAGCGTAATCTGCCGCCCGCTGTCCTTGATCACGCGCAGCTTCATGATCCGCTTACCCGGCGTCTGCCCATGCCAGTAAGCCTCAAATAGCGCAAAGTATCCCCACTCCAGCAGGAACACTCCAAACCCGACAATCGCAATAAACCATTTCCCAGCCGAGTCCAGGTTGCCGCTATTGCCTGTCGGCGGATGCGTCGCGGCGAAGCCCGCCGCAAAAATTCCCAGCCCGATGATCACCAGCAGGTACGTCGCAAACTGCAGCGCATGGTCAATCAGCAGCGCCACGAACCGGCTCCCAATCCCCGCCACCGGAAACCGCAGGTCCACCTGCTCGGGAGTTTCAATGTTAAGCTGGCTAAGTTGGCTAAGCTGGTCGCCAAAGCCATGCGCACGAAAGTCCGGCTGCTGAAAGTCCATCATGATCTCCACCGTCTGGATCGATTCTCGCAAGGATAACTGGAACCGCCTCGAAACGCTCACCCGGCGCGTCGAAACCGGTGGCGTCAAGGCGCTTTCCCGCGACGAGCTCCGCGACTTCGGCCTCCTCTACCGCCAGTCCGCCGCCGACCTCTCGGCCGCTCGCGCCGACGGCGCTGCGCGCAATCTGGAGCAGTACCTCAACCGCCTCGTCGCCCGCGCCCACAACTTCGTCTACTCCGGCCGCCGCCTCGGCTTCCGCTCCCTATGGGACTTCTTCGCCCACGGCTACCCCCGCATCCTCCGCCGCCTCGGCGCCTACCTCGCGCTCTCCACCGCCATCACCATCGCCGCTGCCACGCTTGGCACCGTCGTCTCGCTCGTTCGCCCCGACTTCGCCAATCAGTACTTCATCATGCACTGGGGCCAGCGCAGCTACGAAGACCTCGACAAACACAAAATGTGGACCGACAGCATCCTCAGCGTGAAGCCGCAGGAATCCTCGGCCATCATGACCAACAACATCAGCGTCTGCTTCATGACGTACGCCGGCGGCGTCACAGCTGGCCTGTTCACGCTCTTCGAACTCTTCAACAACGGCATCATGCTCGGCATCGTCGGTGTCGTGTGCGCCCGGCATCACATGTCTCTCAGCCTGTGGAGTTTCATCGCCGCCCACGGCGCACTCGAGCTCCCGGCCATCATGATCTCCGGCGCCGCCGGCCTCCGCATCGCCTCCGGCATCCTCTTTCCCGGCATGCTCCGCCGCCGCGAGGCCATTGCCCTCGCCGGCGCCGAGTCCGTGCAGCTGATCTCCGGCACCATTCCCATGCTCATCGTCGCGGGCACGCTGGAGGCCTTCCTCTCGCCCACCCACGCCCCCATCGCCCTCAAGTTCGCTGTCGGCGCCATGCTCTTCACCGGCCTCTGCTTCTGGTTAGGAGAAGGCGGCCGCCGCACCCTCACCCTCGAACCCGAAGCCACTCCCGAAAGCACCACGCTTCTCGCACCACCCACCATCGCGTAGCCGCATCAACCGAGGCAAACTTCATGCGCAAGACCCACCTCCGCTCCACGATCCTCGCCACCGCCCTCATTGTCATCGCCGCGCTCACCGCCCACGCCCAGCAGCTCCCCATCCTGCCCGACGAGCACATCGTCGCCATCGTCCAGGTCGACTTCCGCCCCAGCAACGTCGGTCCCGCCGACGTCATGAAAGCCTACGTAGCCCAGGCCGCCCACGATCCCAACATCCTGCACATCGAGCTCCTGCAGTCGGTCACCCTCAACAACCACTACACCATCGTCTGCCTCTACAAGAACCTCGCCGCCTACCAGGCCCACGCCGCGGAAGACTACGTCGTCAAATACCGTCGCACCATCGACCCCACCCTCGGCGCCTCCTACGACGAACGCCTCTACCGCGAAGCCCCAACCAAATAGTATCGACACGGTCGCGGGTGGGTATCGCGCGAAAGCGCGACCGTTCTCCTCCGCCAATCCCACAAATTGTCATCTCGACCGAAGCGCAGCGCAGTGGAGAGACCTGCAGCTCGCTCCCATCGCCACCATCGTTGACCCCCACCACTACCCTCTACGCTCTACCCACCACCCACTGCTTTACAACAGCCCCTCTGCCTTGACCTCCAGGTACTTGCTGATCGCATTTACCCCCACCTCACCCGCCCCGGTCTCCACAATCAACACCCCCTGCCGCCTTAGCTGCGCCATCGTCTCCCGCCGCCGCTCCAGCATCTCCTGCGCCGCCGCAGACTCATACATCTCCTCCTGCGTACTCGGCTTCTTCGCCGCGAGCGCATCCAGCTCCGGATGCTTCAGCAACACCAGCACCACCAGGTGCCGCCGCACCAGCTCCGCCGCGGCGGCCACCAGCTCCGGCCTCCCCACGCTGTCCGACATCTCCGTAATCCACACAATCAACCCTCGCCGCCGCTGCATATTCTTCAGCCGTGCGACAGCATACAAATGGTCCGCCTCCGCCGCCTCACTCTTCGACTGGCTCAACAAATCGATCAGCATCCGCATATGCAGCGGCCCTGCTCCCGGCGGCAGCGCCTGCTGCACCGCGCGCCCATACGTCATCAGCGCAAACTTGTCGCCCGAGCTCTGCACCACCTGCGCCAGCATCACCGCCGCCGTCGCCGCCTGGTCCAGTTGCGTCACCGTCAACAAATGCGCCGCATTCTGCTCGACGTCCGTCTCCGCCACAAACTGCTTCCCACCCCGCTTCAGCTCGAACGCCGTCCGCGAGAGCCGTCCCGCATCCAGCACAATCCACACCTGCTGCGACCGCTCCACCGTAAACTGCCGCGTAATCAAATACCCCCGCCGCGCCGTTGCCGTCCACGACACGTTCCGCAGCTCATCGCCCTTCTGATAATCCCGCAGACTCTCAAACTCCCGCCCAATCCCCCGCAGCCTCAGCCGCCGCTTCTGCTGCTCAATCTGCCGCGCCCGCATCAGGTAAAACTCCGCATCCTCCCCACTCTGCTCACTAGCCGGATAAACCCTCACCCGTTGCGCTCGTCCACCGTTCGCCGCAGCGCTTTCCTGCGTGCTGACATGAACCCCGTGGGGTGCCCCATGTCCGGATTCTCGGACATGGGCAGGCAACGACCCCTGTGGCCCCACCACCACCGGCTCCGCCGCCGCCCACCGCTCCACCAGCTTCATCACCCCGCGATACCGCAGGTAAACCCGCCCCATCGCAAAGTCCCCCCGCTCCCGCGGAAACACGGTCTGCACTGCCATCACCGCATCCCGCGGAAACGCCTGCACCCGCTGCTCCAACGGCGTCGCCACCAGCGAAGGATGCAGGTCGTCGACGATGGTCACATCCAGCACCACATCGCTCTCCTGCGTCAGCGCCAGCTCAATCCGCACCGCCTCCCCAATCTCAGGCGACTCCAGGAACGTCCGCGTCACCTCAATCTGTCGCGGCGCCGGCAGCATCCACGCATCCACCCCCGCCAGCACCAGCACCAGCACATCCCACCCCAGCACAAACCAGATCATCCGCGGAAACCAGAACGCCGGCACCGCCCACGCAAACCCCGCCACCAGCAACAGCAGCGCCCGCGCCGTAAGCCCGAACCCAGCCCACCGCCCCGTGCGTCCCGTCGGTCGAGCCTTCGCGCTCGCGGACTCAGGAATCAGCGTCTGCATCTACCGCCCACCGCGCCGGCTGCCAATCGCCGCATTCGCCACCCGCTGCATCTCCTCGCGCGACGCGCAATTCATGCTGATCGCATAGAAAAATCCACCCTGCGACCACAGCACATGCGACCCCGAGCAATACCCCCCATAACTCAGCCGAGCATACGTCCCGCGAATCCCTCCAGCCAGCGCCACCGGCACCGACTTCAACTGCGCCAGCCGCGCCATCGGCTCCTTGCTCCCTGAGAAGAGCCCATAGTGGCACGCATGACCCGCCTCGCAGATCGGCCCCTCGCCCACCTCAATCTCATAACCCTTTTCATTCGCCGACTGCACATGCGCCGTCAGCGCATTCTCCGCCCCCTCCACCTTGGGCAGAGCCGTCGGCAGCCGCACCGGAACAGGCGTCTTCCGCGCCACGGCATCCACAATCGGAGCGAACACATCCACCGGCTTCACCTGCTGTGCTCCCGCGCCAGCGCATGCCGCCACCACCACCCATCGCGCCACGATCTCCGCAGCCCGCATCACTTCGCCCCACTCACAATCGCTTCCGTCTCAATCTCCGAATTCACCACCTGCAACACCTCATCCAGCTTTCCAGCCTTCATCGCGACGACGTAGTAAATCCCATCCTGCACCCACGCCACCTCCGCATCGCTGCACACCGCCGCACAAACCGTCGCGCCAAACTCGCCCTTCAACCCCTTCGCCAGCGCCACACTCTCGCGCTTCCGATCAGCCAGCACGATCGGTTTGCGGCTCCCATAAAGCGTCACAAAGTGGCACGGATTATGGCTCACGCAATCCGGGTCCCACCCCACCTCCACCCGGTAGCCCTGCTCATCGGCGTCCTGCACCGTCGCATACAGTGGATTACTCGCATCGCTATTGAACGGCAGATAATCCGGCAGCCGAATCGGCACATGCGTTCGCCCAATCAACTCATCAATGATCGGCGGAAAAATATACCGCTGCCGCCACCGCTGCGCCCCCGCGCTCGCACACGCACACGCACACGCAGCAAGAATCACGATCACCGAGTTACGCACCACCTTCAGCATCCCAACTCCCATCTGCCACGCAAACCCGGCCCTCGCTCAGCCCTCACACCTCAGCGACAATTCTTCGACCCTGGACCCTGGACCCTAAGCCCTGGACCCTTGGACCCTAAGCCCTGGACCCTCGCCTCACTTCGGCAGCGCCGTCGCCGCCAGAATATCCCTCACCACGCGATCCGTACTCAAACCCTCCAGCTCCGCCTCCGGTCGCAACACCAGCCGATGCCGTAACACCGGCGCCGCTGCCTCCTTCACATCATCGGGAACCAGGTAATCTCGCCCCTCGCGCGCTGCGGTCGCTTTAGCCACCAGCAACAGCGCCGCCGAAGCCCGCGGACTAGCCCCCAGCGCAATCGCCGGCCAATCCCGAGACCGCCGCACCACCGCCAGAATGTAATCGAACATCGCCGGCTCCACCCGCACCGCTCGCACCTCCGCGCGAGCCGCCGCCAGCAACCCCTGCGGCACCGTCGCCACGGCCGTCTCCGCCAAACCCGCATTCGACGTCGCCGCATGGTGCCGTTCCAGCACCGTGCGCTCGTCCTCCAGCTCCGGATAAGGCACCTTGATCTTCAGCAGAAAACGGTCCAGCTGCGCCTCCGGCAGCGGATACGTCCCTTCAAACTCCAGTGGATTCTGCGTCGCAAAAACGGTGAAGTACTCGTCGAGTTTGTGCGCCTCGCCGTCCATCGTCACCTGCCGCTCTTCCATGCACTCCAGCAGCGCCGCCTGCGTCCGCGGAGGCATCCGATTAATCTCGTCGGCCAGCAGAAACTGCGTAAACACTGGTCCCTTATGCAGCGAAAACTCGCTCGTCTTCGGCGAGAAGACGTTCGTCCCCAGCAGGTCTGCCGGCATCATGTCCGGCGTACCCTGCGCCCGCCGGAACTCCAGCCCCAGGAACCGCGCCAGCGTCTTCACCGCCAGCGTCTTCGCCACACCCGGAACGCCCTCCACCAGCGCATGACCACCGCACAACAGCGTAATCAGCGCCTGCGCCACCGCTTCACTCTGCCCGGCAATCACGCGCCCAATCTCACGCTCACCCAGCGCAAACAACGCTAGCGCCGCCGACACCGGCGAACCCTCCGCCACTTCTAAATGGACCTGTCCTACCTCTTCACTCACGCTCACTCCTTCGTAGCGGAAACCAGCACCGCTGTCTCGTCACCAGCCATTGTCTCTCGCCCCAGCGACATCTGCTTCGGCATCAGCATTCTCTGCAACCGTTCCACATCCTCATCCAGCGCCTGCACCAGCCGCAGCGCGCTCTTCGGCGCCAACTCTGCATGTTCGGCCTCGGTCGCATCGTTCAGGTGCTTCACCAGCGCTGTCCACTCGCCGCCAAACCGCGCCGTCAAAGCCTCGGCAATCGCCGTTGGCCCGTGCTCGATCGTCACCCGCGCCAGCCCACCTTCGTTCTGCAAAAACCGCAGCAGCCGCGCCCGAGCCATCCCCGTCGCCGCGTTCGTCGTCCCCGCGCGCTCATACAAGTGCCCCATCGACTCGGCAAACTCCACCGGCGACGTTCGCGGCACCACCACCGGCATCCGTATCGGACCCTTCCTCCGGCTGAAGCTCAGAATCAGCAACCCTGCCAACAGCACACACTGCCAGAACAGCCACTTCAGCGGCAACCCCTTCGCCGCGTCCCACATTCCCGGCCGCGGCTCGCCGTGGTCAAACTCGTCGAACAACACCGTCCGTCCCGGCTCACCCACCGTCGCCAGCAGCAGCTTCAGGCTCCCATCTTCCTTCAACCCCGCATTCGATAGCGGCATCGACGAGCTCCACCACACCGCCTCGCCCTTGCCCACCTTGTAGCTCACCACCACCGCATCCTCGCCGCACCGCTGCTCCACATGCAGCGCCGTGCCCATCGCGGCTTCCTTCTCGTCCCACGCGCCCTCATCCGCAGTCGACACCTGCCCGGCCCGCGCCAGCGCTCCCTGGCCCTCCGCCACCGTGTAGCAGAGGTCCGTCTTCTGTACAGAAGGCGCCCGCGTCTTGCCAAACGGAAGCAGCGTATCGCCGCCCGTATCCAGCACTCGCCCGCCGCGCTCCAGAAAACGTTGCACCGCCACCTGGGTCGGCTTCAACGCCTTCGGCCCCACATACACATCCGCCATAATCAGCGTCGTATGCGCCGCATCCATATTTTCGAGATCGCTCTCGGCCGCCTCCCACTTCTGCACCTTGTAGCCCAGCTTCGGCAGCAGCATAAACGCGGCTTTCGCTCCCGCCGTCGCATTGTTGTCTACCCGCGGTCGCGGATCGTTCTGCGTATGGTTGGGAATCAGCACCGCCACCAGCACGATCACCACCACGGCGATGCCAAACACCCACAGCACCCGCTGCATATCGTTCTTCGGCGTCACGTTCATGCCGCACCCGCCCGCGTCGCAGACGCGTCCTTCAGGCTCTCGTAGAACCCGCGTGCCCGCTCATAATCCGCCGGCCCGGCCTCGCGCAGCCCGTACCAAAGACGCTCAAAAATCCCCGTCAACCCCCGCAGCGCCCCCTGCTGCGCCGACCCCGCCTTCAGCAGCCGCACATACTCCCGTGGCGTCCGCGCCGGGTTATGCCGCCACGCCCGACGCCCCTCCAGCATCACAATCGTCGCCCAGTAAAGCGAGTGCACCGCATCCCGCCAGTCGCCGTTCCGGGCGCTCGCCTCCGCCTGCGCCGCCCAGTCGTTCGCTTCACGCGACCACGCCAGCCCCTGCGACTGCGTATTCAGCGCCACCGCCAGCCGCTGCCGCAACAAACTCCGCCGCACAAACAGCACCAGCCCCACCGCCGCGCCGCCAAACAGCAGCCATTCCAGCAGCGTACCCAGCCACGGAAACCGGCTTCCCACGCCCGCCATGCCATCCAGCGCCTGCCCTACCCGCAGCCAGAACTTCGCCTTCTGCTGCTCCCACCAGGACTGCTCTTCCACATCTCGAAACTCCGCGCCCGCCAATATTGCGTCCGCCTGCTTGCGCGCCTCCGCCAACTTTGCCGTGTCGGTTGCCTCTGCCGGCTGCGCACTTTCCTGCGCCATCTCCGCCACCCGCTCCGCTGCGCCCTTCATCAGCTCCGCTCGACGCTCCGGCTTGGCGGCCCTGGCCTCAGTCAACGCCTGCCTCAGCCACGTCCAACGCACCTGGAACTTCAACGCATCCACGCGGTCGTCAGGTCCAACCTTGGCAGCATCGCACCCCGCCACATCCGCAGCGCACGCGTCCACCAACCCCGCCAGCGTCTTCACCTGCGCCTGGTACTGCTCCACCGAAACCTTGTCCATTGGCGCCTGCACCGCAGCCGCTGGCGGTTCCGCGCGCGCCACGCCTGCTGCCAGCGCCGCCAGCACCACCCACTGCCAGCGCCGCTCGTGTCTCACCTTAGACACCCGAACCATCATCAGCCCGCACATCGTCCACCCGCGGCTCCGTCAACGGCTCAGCCACGCTCCAGTTCTCAGCCACCGGCGCCGCACTTTCCGCCGCCACCGCATAAGCCGGGGCAGGGAAGCCCGCCGGCGTCTCGCCCAACAGCACCGCAATGTCGAACGCTTCTTTCCGCACCCGCTGGTCAAAATACACCAGCGACAATCCAATCAGCGCCACCGGCGACACCACCGTGTATCCCACAAAATTGATCAGCAACATAACCGCCTGCGCGCCGATCGCCTCGCCACCTTGCCGCACCGCCGTCATCACCATGAACAGCAGAGGCATCTCCAGCGCGCCAAACACCAGGTACATCGCCCACGACACCAGCGCTACCACAAAAATCCGGCCCTTAACCCCTGCCGCAAGTTCCTTGCTCCGCCGCATCGATGGCCGAATCGTCAGCTTCTCCAGCACCATCGCCGGTATCGCCAGCAAGTTCCGCAGGAACAAGATAATGCCCCCGGCCAGGCCCACTGTAAAGCCCAGGAACATCAAAATCCCGCCCATCACCACCAGCCCGGTAATCCGCATCGGTATTGCGATCACCGCCGGCAGCACCAGCAGCACCGGTATCCACACCAGGCTCCACCACTGCCACAGCGCCACCACCATATAGGAAAACCATCGCCCGGCCGTAGCCCGCAACGACTCACCCATCGTGGTCTCCCGCCCCAGGTAAACCTCGCTCACCGCATACACCGTCGCCGCCTGCGTCACGCTGTAAGCCAGAAAGAAAATGCACACCACCACCAGCGTCGTCAGTCCGCTCCACACCTGCGTCATGGTGGAGGCCTTGTGCCGCACAAAGTGCTGAAACACCGCCTGAACCACGTTGGAAACAAAATTGATGCCCGACGAAACCGACGCCAAACCCGCAAACAGCCAGAACCGCGACCGGTAAAGCGTAAACGTCCGGTCCAGCAGCTCACCTATGCTCAGCGGCCGCAGATCATAGGCAGGCGCCCGACCGATACCGGTTGCCGCCACCACATTTTCATAGGGAGAAGATCCCGGCGCGCTCGCCGGAGCCAGCCAATCCTGTTCGGCCATAAAACTCGTCTGCCTCGTAGCAGCATTCCGCCGCAATTCCTCTGCGGAGAGGCCGCGAATTTCGGTTACGTGTGAGCGGATGTTAGCACAGCCCGGACCAGCAGACCCGCTCTTCACGACATCCACCAGGCCGCTCTTCCTCTATGCTCAACACCGCTGAGCCCCAGGCCCTTTCCAACCCCCCGGCAGTCGCACAATGCCTTCGCCAACTTGGCGTATGCCTTAACTTCGCGCCCTTGGCGTGAAACGCGTTTGCCGTTGCTTCTAAACCACCATCTCCTTCAAATTCGCCGACACCCTCAGCCTAGCCCCGGTAGCCGCCTGCACATCCTCCACCGTTAGTCCCGGCGCAATCTCCTGCAGTTCAAGCCCCTCTGGCGTCACCACGATCCACGCCATCTCCGTCGCAATCGTATCCACCACGCCCACGCCCGTCAGCGGCAGCGTGCACTTGGTCAGAATCTTCGGGCGCCCATCCTTGGTCGTATGCTCCATCGCGACGATCACCCGGCTTCCACTCGCCACCAGGTCCATCGCTCCGCCCATGCCCTTGACGACCTTCCCCGGCACCATCCAGTTCGCCAGCGACCCACCCTCATCCACTTCCATTGCCCCCAGGATGCTCAGGTTCACATGCCCCCCACGGATCATCGCAAACGAGTCCGCCGACGAAAAAAAGCTAGTTCCCGGCAACACCGAAACCGTCTCCTTACCCGCATTGATCAGGTCCGGATCTTCTTCGCCTTCCCACGGAAACGGCCCAATTCCCAGCATGCCGTTCTCGCTCTGCAGCACCACATCAACACCCGGCGGCACATGATTAGCCACCAGCGTAGGCATTCCAATGCCCAGGTTCACATAGAACCCATCCTTCAACTCCCGAGCCACCCGCCGCACAATCAAATCCCGCTTTTCCATCCCAACCTCACACTCTCAAGCTCGTTATGCAAAAACATTCCCAGGACTGTCATCCGAAGCGCTCTCAGCACCGTCATTCCGAAACATTCTTAGGCTTTTCATTCCGAAACATTCTTAGGATTGTCATTCCGAAACATTCTCAGGATTGTCATTCCGAAACCCTCTCAGGCTTGTCATTCCGAAACCCTCTTAGGATTGTCATTCCGCAGCGCAGCGAAGGAATCTGCTTCTGTTCTTGCCGTTGCCGTTGCTTTTGCTGTTGCCGTTGCCTTTGCCTTTGCTTTTGCCGTTGCTCTTGCCGTTGTCCTTGCCGTTGCCGTTGCTTCTAGGTACCCCAAGGCTTCAGCCTTGGGTCTCATGACCCACCACAAACCGGGCTTTAGCCCCTGGGGTAGGCCCTCCTCCTCAGCGGCACACGCTCATCGCTTCCTCACCGTCCGCTTCTCAATCCGCTTCTCAAACGTCCCCTGAAAAATCCGCTGCACATAAATCCCCGGAGTATGGATCGCATCGCCATCCAGCTCGCCCGGCTCCACCAGCTCCTCCACTTCGGCAATCGTGATCTTCGCCGCCGCTGCCATCATCGGGTTGAAGTTCCGCGCCGTCATCCGGTAAACCAGGTTCCCCATCCGGTCGCCCTTCCATGCCTTCACCAGCGCATAGTCGGCCTTCAGCGCCCGCTCCAGCAGGAACTGCTTGCCATCAAACTCCCGAGTTTCTTTTCCCTCGGCCACCAGCGTCCCCACACCCGCAGGCGTGTAAAACGCCGGAATCCCCGCGCCCCCCGCACGAATCCGCTCCGCCAGCGTCCCCTGGGGAATCAGGTTCACCTTCAGCTGGCCGGAGATCATCGCCTGCTCCAGCCGCTTGTTCTCGCCCACGTAGCTCCCCGTGTGCTCCACAATCATCCCGGCCTCGAGCATCAGCCCCATGCCAAAACCATCGACGCCCATGTTGTTGGCAATCGTCCTGATCCCCTTCACGCCGCGCCGCACCAGCGCCTCCACGGTGTTCTCCGGGATCCCCGCGAGCCCAAAACCGCCCAGCATGATCGTCGCCCCATCGGGCACATCAAAAACCGCCGCATCCGCATTTGCAAAAACTTTATTCATCGCACCCAAGACTAAGCCGCCAAGCCACCAACAGCAAGGCGCAACCGATTATCACCACCACATCGCCCAGGGTCCCACCCCGGAAATCTTCGCACCCTTTGCGTGCCGTTGTTTTTCTTTGCGCCCTCTGCGTGAAACGCCGTCGCCGTTGCCTGTTTTTAGCCGTCATTCTGAGGCGCAGCCGAAGAACCCCCGAATTCAGAGGCACCCCGACTCCACGGCACAGCCACCTATACCCCCACCAACCCCGCCTCCACCCCATCCGCAGCTACCCCCACCGTCGCCTTCCCCTTCACCTCCACCGAAATCCGCGCTCGCCCATTAGCCACCTGCACCACCCGCGACCCCCCCACCGTCCCCAGGTTGTCGATCAACCGACCCTTCCCCGCCACCGAGAACCGCACCGGCGTCCGAGAGTCCAGACAAACCACTCCCGCCGCATCCACCACCGTAGCCTCCACCGTCACCCGCGATCCCACGCGCGCCGTCTCAACCATCACAAACCGCGCCGGCGCCCCCCACGCCCGCGTCTCATACCGCAGCTTCACCTCATCCGTGACCATCTTCCCTTGGAGATGACCCACCGCCCGCAACTCATTCACCCCAGCAGAGAAGGGAACCATCCACCGCAACCCCGCCGCCGGAAAATCCCCCGCGTCCCGCTTCCGCACTCCCAGCGATTTGGAACCATGAAACAGCTCCACCTCCGCGCAATTCGAGTACACCTTCACCATCTTCGCCTCGTCCGCCTCCCCCCACCGCACCGGCCAGCTGTGCCCATAAATATGCACCATCGCCTCCTCCGCCCAGTACGACTGAAACACGTAGTAAGCCTCCTTCTTCTCCAGGTCCCTCCCCACCACGCCCTTCTGATTCACCCTCGGCACCGGGTTCTCCACCCGCAGCGGCGTCGTAAAGTCCTTGAACACCCACTGCACCGCCCCCGTCAGCCAGGGCAGCGACTCCTGCACCTTCAGGTGCCAGTCAAACAAGTTGCACGCATACGTCTCCGACCAGTCGCCATCCCGGGAAACCCGCGGCGGCCCTCCGGTCGGCTTGTAGTCCAGACCGCGCTCATCAGTCCCATGCCCGGCCTGCACCTCCGCCATCGCCTTATCCGGCGTCTCCGAGTGCCGCCCCGTATGAGAGTCCGCTCCCCACTCCACATGCAGCATCCGCGGCTGCAGCGCCGCCTGCTTCGTCAGCGACACCTCATACTCCCGATACAGCCCCGAGTACCACCCCGCCCAGATCGAAGGCGAGTAAACATCCGGAATGTCCCGCGCAAAATCACTCCGCCGGAACGAAGTCAGCCGCGTCGGATCGAGCTTGTGCGCCAGCTCCCGCAGCTCCGTCATAAACGCCCGTATCGCCTCGTGGTCGACGCTCGGATACTCCGTCGGCCAGTCATCCTCATTCCCCAGCCCCCACAGAATCACGCTCGGATGATTCCGATGCTGCTCAATCGTGTTGGTCAGCTTCTCCCGCACCATCTGCTTCCAATGCTCCCCGCCAACCCCGCCCCGGCACCACGGCACCTCTTCCCACACCATCAACCCCAGCTCATCGCAAAGCTCCAGCACCAGCCGCGACTGCTGATAATGCGCCAGCCGTATAAAGTTCGCGCCCATCGCCTTGATGAGCTTCATCTCCTCGCGCAAAACATCATCCGGCGTAGCCGCCGCAAACCCCGCGTGGTCCTCATGCCGATGCGTCCCCCGAATCAACAACCGCTCCCCATTCAGCTTGAACGGCCCATGCTCCACAAACTCGTAATGCCGAATGCCAAATCGCTCCGTCGTCGTCTGCGTGCCTTTACCAAAACTGTCAAGGCTCAAGTGGCACGAATAGAGCTGCGGAGACGAAGGAGACCAGCGCACGGCTTTCGGCAAACGAAAGCTCCATACAGTGATGAAACTGAGTGGCTCGATTCTCGACTTCAAATCGATCACAAGAATCTTGCCGCTCGGATCGTGTACCTCCAGCTTTGGTTCCGGAACGCGCCCACCCAGCGGCAGCCGCGAACCCACACCAGCCCGCACCGTAACCAGCGGCGAATCGGTGTCCGTTTCGCTAACGTCTATCGATACGCTCTCAAGCTGAAATTGCGGCACATAAACCAAATCCAAATGCCGATAAAGCCCCCCATAAAGCGAGAAATCGCTGAAGTCTGAAGGAATCGTATCCATCCGCCGCGAGTTATCGCAGCAAACCACCAGCGGCACACCCTTGGCCGACTCCTTCGCATCCTGCTTCAACCCCGCAACAGCATCGGTAATGTCCAACACGAACTCGTCATATCCACCCTCGTGATACCCCACCTGCGTCTCGCCAACCCACACCGTCGTCACCTGCCCCGCACCCTGGAAGTGCAGCAGCGTCCGCCCAGCCGCAAACGGATTCGCCACCTTCACTCGCGTCCGATACCACCCCTGCCCGCGGTAGTAGCTCACATCCGGATCGCATCCGTCATAAGCATTGAAGCAATGCGGCATCACCACTGGCGCAAACACCGCCAGCTCATCCGAGTGCAGCGCCTCCCAAACCCCCGCCAGCGACCCCTGAAACAGCTCCCACCCCTTATTCAGCCTTACTTTCGTCTCAAACGAACCCTCGCCCCTCGCGCCGTCCTGCCCTTCGCTCCTCAACAGGCTCACCGCTCTCGCAATAGAAGGCGACACCGCCGCCGCCACCGAACCCGCCACAAACCCGCGCCGCGTCACCAAACTCATCCCTAACCTCCAACATCACACCGCCGACTCGCTGCTCCACCATTTTGTTCAGACACTATACAAAATCCACCCCACCACCGTCTCCACGACACGGAACCCCGCGCAAAAATGATATAAAGTGCTATCTGATCCGCGAGGCCAGCCGTCGGCAATGAAACGTTTTCTCAACACCCCCAAGCAGAGCGCCTCCAACCGCACCCCGCGCGAGATCAACCGCAACCTCATCTTCAACCTCATCCGCCGCCGCCAGCCCATCTCCCGCGCCGACCTCGCGCGCCTCTCCGGCCTCCAGCGCTCCACCGTCTCCCTCATCGTCGAAGAACTCATCGTCGACCGCTGGATCCTCGAAGGCGCCACCGGCAAGCTCCCCCGCGGCCGCCACCCCACACACCTCAACCTCAACCTCCAGCGCAGCGTCCTCGCCATCGACATCCACCCGTCGCAGACCACCATCGGCGTAGCCGACATCGCCGGCAACGTGCTCTCGCAATCCGCTGTCGCCATCCCCAAAGACCCCACCAAGGCCATCAACGCCATCATCGCCCTCGCGCGCAAAATGATCATCGCGCACCCGCAGAACTCCTTCGAAGGCATCGGCATCTGCCTCCCCGGCCGCACTGACCTCGACACCCGCAAGCT
>CAIQPK010000027.1 GCA_903873705.1 uncultured Acidobacteriota bacterium | reverse complement strand
GCTGGCCACCATCGAGCGCCTCGGCTACGAAACCGGCCTCTACGACACCATCATCCGCACCGATTCCCAGCTTGTCACCAAGGGCAAGGTTCTCGGCAGTGACGGCACGCCCTCCCTCTACGCGAAGAACCTCGACGACTTCGACGCCATCTTCTTCTTCGGCGTTCGCGAGATCGACCTCAGCGCGCAGCAGAAGAAGGACCTGCTCGCCTTCGTGCACGACGACGGCAAAGGCTTCGTCGCCTCCCACGCCGGTGCCACCACGTTCTTCTCCTGGCCGGAGTTCGGCAATATGCTCGGCGGCCGCTTCGACGAGCACCCGTGGGGCATCATCAATGCTCCCGTTATCGTCGAAGACGCACATTTCCCCGGAATGCAGAACCTGCCCACCACCTTCGAGCACATCGACGAGTACTACCAGATCAAGGGCTTCAGCCGCGCCGACTCGCACGTCATCCTCAGGCTCGATGTCTCGCATCTCGACATGAGCGTCCCACTCGTCCATCATCACGATCAGGATTTCCCGCTGGCCTGGGCGAAGAACTACGGCAAAGGCCGCGTCTATTACTCCGCGCTCGGCCACGACCCCAGCACCTGGGACGACCGCGCCGTCCAGCAGATGTATCTCGAAGCCATGAAGTGGGCGCTGCACCTCACCGACGCCGATATCACCCCCGTCCCATACACGCCCATCGAGGCAAGCCTGCCTAAGGCAAATTGAGTTTTTTGAAGAGCGACTTGTAACGCGGGTCGTTGCGTACGGCGTCAAAGCGCGGATCGATGTTGATCGTAATCAACTCGAAGCTGCGATCCTCAAACGCCTTGGTTAGCAGCGCAAAACCTTCCTCCCGCTTGCCCAGATTGAAGTTGATCAGCGCCGGCTCGAACGGCGAGATGTAGCGTGTTGCCGCAATCTCCTCAAGGCGCTGCAGAATCTTCACCGCTTCATCGCGCTTGCGGTCCTTCGCCAGCACGCCTCCCAGTGCCCCGAGGATCCGCGGGCTAGGCGGTGAAAGCTCGATCGCGCGCTCGAAAGCCGCAATCGCTTCATCCAGCTCACCGCGCTGCTCCTGCACCAGCCCCAGCGTCCAGTACGCCGTAGAGAAGTGCGGGTTCTGTTCAATCGTCTGATCGATCTGTTCCAGGGCCAGGTCGAAGTTCCGCTGGTAGTAGTGAATCAGCGCAATATTGCGCGAGATGATCGACGCTACGGGATCGAGAGCCTGCGCCAGCTTCAGCTCATTCAGCGCCTCATCCAGCCGGCCAAGCGAAGCCAGGCACGAAATACCGAACCACAAATGCGCCGTCGCGTTCTGCGGATTCAGGCTGATAGCGCGCACAAACTCTCGCTCCGCTCCCACCCAGTCCCAGTCCTGCGTGGCCATGATATGGGCCAGCGACGTATGCGCCTCGCTCGACTCGTCATCCACCAGCACCGCCTGCGCGGCATTGGCTGTGGCCTTCGTCCAAACCTCGGCGGGCGCTGCAACACCGTAGTGGGCCATCAGGTTGTAGGTGTCCGCAAGCCCTGCATAAGCTGATGCCATGCGTGGGTCTTCCTCAATCGCTCGATTGAAAAACTCCACGGCCTTCTGCAGACCGGGCTCCGTACGCTGCTCCAGGTGATAGCGCGCCTGCAAGTAGAAATTGTGCGCCGCCAGATTGTTCGTCCCAACGCCCTTACCCATCACACCTGACGAGCGATCGAGCAGCTGCGAACCGAGCACATCCACCACGCGCCGCGCCACTTCTTCCTGCACCGCAAAGTCATCGCCCACCCGCCGGTCCACCGATTCAGTCCACACATAACTGCCGCGTAACGTGTCAGTAACGTGAGTCGTGATGCGCAGCATGTCGCGATTCTTGCGCACGCTGCCTTCGATCAAAATTGCCGCGCTCTGCCGCCCATCCACGCTGCTCGCCGACTTCACCACCAGGCTCGGCAACTTCGAGAGTCCCTGGATAATCTCCTCAGCGATCCCGCGCCCGAAATGCTTCAGGTCATGCGTCGCCGAGTCGTCCTCAAACGGCAACACCGCCACCGAATTCCGGCTCACCAACGCGTTCGAGATGATTTTCTTCGGCGTTACCGTCGGCTCGGTCACGCGGAAGTTCGGCGCATACCCGCCCTTCGGCAGCTCAATCACAATCGGATCGGCCTGGCCTTCTTCCGCGTAGTAGGTCTCCAGCCGCATCCGCAACCGCCGCGCCTGCACACGAACGATAGGGTCCATGCGGGGATCGAAGCTGGGGTCTTTTCCGAACACGTCCACGCCAACCGGATACTCCTTCAGGTTGTCGCCCCGCCCCGCCAGCGTCTCTTCCACGATGTAGCCGAGGAAGCGCTGCAGCCGGTCAACCTGCCGGAAGCTCTTGCTCTGAACAATAGTCGCCAGCACCCGCCGCACGGCGGCTTCCTGCTTCAGCTTTTGCGTCGAAATGGAAGGCTTCGTCACCACCGGGCCATCTTACAAGATGCCAGCGGCAATAACATCTCGCTTTACGATGCTCATTTCACGCAATGTGCTTGCACTCCGACTCCGTCGTCAGACTCAGCAAAATCGTCGACAGCACCAGCCACCCTACCATCAGAATGAAGCCCTTCTGAAACGCCCCAACGCCGTACACATGCACACCATTCCGAAGCTGCCCTGTCCAGTTGTGGTCCAGTACCTTTCCAATCCCAGGCTGCAGTAACGTGGGCCCAATCATATTGCCGATATTCACCGTACCCGAAATCGTCCCCAGGAACTGCACCGGCACCGACTCTTTACCGAACGCAAAGCCAATCACCACTGCTCCGCTGGCCACCGAAGTGATCGCAGCCACAATGACGAACCCGATCAACGGCAGTCCCGGAAGGAAGAACATGACGCTCCAACCCACCAGTGCCACGCCGCACCCGCCGACGTAAATCGGTTTCCGCCGTCCAATCTTGTCTGACATCGCGCCGCAGATCGGGCTCGAAACAGCCCAGCAGATGATCATGATCGAACAGACGATAGCGGCCTTGGTCGGCGCCAGGTCATACCGCGCACGAAGGTAAGGCGTTCCCCATAGTCCAGTAAAAGTGAGGATCGATCCGACGATGCCACCTTGCGCCAGAAAAATCAGCCACGTGTTGCGATAGCCAAAAATGCTTTTGAACCCCTTCAACAGGTCCCACAGGCTCATAGCAGAACGCTGTACACCCGTCGGCGCATAGCTCTTGTAACCGCTATCGACCGGGTCGTTCTTTACAAACAAAGCGGCCAGCACCGTGATCAGCAAGATGGCCAGCGCGGAAGCAATCACCACCGGTCGCCACCCGAAGTGCTGGATCGAAACCCGCAGCGGCACCTGCGCGGTGAGCGCACCAAGGTTGCCAAACATCAGCCCCAGTCCCGATAGCATGGCGAACTTCCGCGCCGGGAACCAATGCGTGGCCAGCTTCAACAGCACCACCCAGCCCACCGCCGTCGATCCGCCGATGATAGCCCGCCCCAGGCACGCCAGCGCAAAGCTATGAGTCGATCCAAACAGCAGTGCTCCAGCCGAGGCCACCAGCGTTCCGCCAATCAACAGCTTCCTTGCACCCAGGCGGTCGATCAGGATACCCGTCGGAATCTGCATGGCCACATAGAGATAGAAGTAAAACGCAGAAAGATTACCCAGGCTCCCCGCGCCAATTCCAAACGCACGCATCAACTCGTCCGTCATCACCGCCGGCGACACGCGCTGATAAAAACCCATCAGGTAAAACAGGGCCGCGACCGCAAAGATGGAGCAGGAAAGCAACAGCGGCGGATGCGATAGCTCCGAACCACGTTGTGCCGCCACTTCGGTTGTCGCAGTAGCCATTTGAAACAAAGGACGTGGAGCGCTCACTTCGCGGTCTCGCGTTGTCGCGCGACGTGCAGCAGGGTCGATGAAATGACTAAGGTTTCCCATAAACGCGACCAACACTATCACCCGCTAAGAGACGTGGACAATCACGGAACCGTATCGCCACGGTTAGGCACGAAAAACAGGCCATTCGCGATGCTAGCCTTGTACGGAATTCTGCCCGCCCTGCGAGCCGTTTTGAACGCGCGAAATAGCCGTAAACAGCTGGTTTTATCGCACCAAAGCAGGCCGAATCCCGGAAAGGTGTTGGAGAACAATGGCAAAGGAAATTACAGAGGAACAACGGCAGGGCCTGGCAGAAACACTCGCCCGAGCCCGCGTCGCGCTGGACGCAATCGCGGACTACGATCAGCAGAAGGTCGACCGGCTCTGCCAGGCAATCGGCTGGGCACTCGCAAACGAGAAGACCTTCGCCCGCCTGTCGGCCAAGAGCATCGAAGAGAGCGGTCTCGGTGACCCTGAAACACGTCCCGGAAAGCGCATGAAAATTTACGGTATTCTCCGCGACGTCCTGCGCCAGAAAAGCATGGGCATCATTGAAGAAGATCACGAGAAGGGCCTGGTCCGTTACGCGAAACCCGTTGGCATCATCGCCGGCCTTGTCCCGGTCACCAACGCCGCGCTCACTGAAGTCGGTGTCGGCATCTTCGCCATCAAAGCCAGGAACGTCGTCATCTTCTCGCCGCATCCCGCCGCCAAAAACACCACCATCGAAACCGTCAACATCATGCGCGAAGTGCTGCGCCGTGAAGGCGTCCCCGAAGACGTATTCCAGGTCGTCGAGAAACCTAGCATTCCGGTCGCCAACGAACTGATGGCCATCTGCGACCTCACCATCGCCACCGGCGGTCCCGCCATGGTGAAGGCGGCGTACAGCTCCGGCAAGCCCGCATACGGCGTCGGCGCCGGCAATGCCACCATGGTCTTCGACGAAACAACCGACATCGTCGAGGCTGCCCGAAACACCCGCGCCAGCAAAATATCCGACAACGGCTCCGGCTGCTCTTCCGATGGCAACCTCATCGTCGAGTCCTCCATTTACGACGCCTTCCTCGCCCAACTCCAGGTCGAAGGCGGCTACCTCGTCTCGCCTGAAGAAAAGGTCAAGCTCCAGGCCGTCATGTGGGACGACGAGCGGCATCGCACTGCCCCCACCATCGCGCGTCCGGCTTCCAAGATTGCCGAGCTCGCCGGCTTCTCCATCCCCGCAGGCAAGCGCTTCCTCATCGTCCCGGAGACCCGCATCGGCAAGGACTCGCCGTTCTCCAGCGAAAAACTTTCGCCCGTTCTCTCCATCTTCAAGTATGAAGGCTGGGAGAACGCGCTGAAGATGGTCACCGAAATCTACAAGGTCGGCGGCCGCGGTCACTCGTGCGGCATCTACTCCTTCAACGACGAGCACATCGACCAGCTTGCCCGCCTCGCTCCCGTCAGCCGCATGATGGTCCGCCAGGCACAATCGAAAGCCAACTCCGGTTCCTTCACCAACGGCATGCCGATGACCTCGAGCATGGGCTGCGGCATCTGGGGCGGCAACATCACCAACGAGAACGTCGGCCTCAAGCACTATATGCAGACCACCACCGTAAGCCGTCCCATCCCCGAGGATCGGCCGTCCGATGCTGTGCTCTTTGGCGACTTCCTCAACACCCAAACCTACTAACCCACCGACGTAACAAGCCCCCTCTGCGTCATGCAGAGGGGGCTTCTTTCGTGAAACGACAAAAGTGGGGTGCCCCATGTCCGGATTTTCGGAGGTGGGATTACACAACATCCGGCCACCCGCAAAAAAATGGCGGAGCCCATAGCGGGCTCCGCCTCGGAGTGAGGAGATTTTCTAGAACGAGTACTTCAACGCCAGCTGCATGATGCGCGGATCGGCCGCGGTCGTGAACTGACCGAACGTTCCCGTGTTCAGAGCCGTCGTTGCCGGGTACGTGAAGATCGCTTCGTTGGGAACGTTGAACACTTCCCAGCGGAACTGGACCTTTTGACCTTCATGAACGCGGAACTCACGCAACAGCGCCATATCAAGCTGGTACGTGCCCGGTCCGTGCAGGGTGAGCGGAGCTGCCGTGTTGAAAACACCCGTCAGAGCCGTATAGTTGGTTGCAAAGGCCGTGCTGGTCAGGTAGCTGTAACCGCTGGCCGAACGTACGCGCGCTCCGTAAGGATTACCGATCGTTGTGCCGATCTGGTTGCCGATACCGCTGAGTGAATTATCGATGCCCGTAGTCGCCGTGTAGTAGCCGCCGCTGCGTGCGCTGAAGATGGTCGAAAGACCCCATCCGCCCAGCAGCAAGTCTTCCATGTGCGTCTTCAGGCGTGGCATGTTCAACACCAGCGATACGTTCGCCACGTGCCGCCGGTCCGACGAGCAGTTCGAGTAGCTCGCGTGCCGGTTTCCCGGAATGACGTACGACGGTCCCGTCAGCTCGGTTGTTTCTGCCTCGGTCAGGCAGTGCGAGTACGTGTAGTTCGCTACCAGGTTCATAGACTTGCCCTGATGCTGAACCGACGTCAACAAGCCGTTGTAGTTGGCGATACCGCCGTCATCCAGCGTGCCGATCGTGGCGTAGTAGGCGCCCTGCGCGGCATTCACTGAGTTCAGCAGGCGACGTGCCTGGGTATTGCTGGTGGTCGAGCACAACGCACCCGACTTCGGGAGCGCAGCTCCTGCAAGGAACCCGCACGAACCAGCCACGCCGGTCGACGTCCCAGGAATGTAGACACCCGGGTTAGCCTCGTACGCGGTGATGAAGTGGGTCGTCTTGTTGCCCAGGTAGGAAGACGCAAACAGCCAGTTGCCCATCTGGTGCTGGATGCTGAAGCTCCATTGCTGCAGGTACTGCGGCTTGTAGTTGATCGGCGTATTCACATACGTTCCACCCGTTACGAACGGTGTCGTCGAACTCAGATTGGTCAGCCCCGGGAACGGATCCGATCCGGCCGGAGTCTGGGTATCACCCGCGTAGTTCGCCCACGGCGTTGCAAACGGAATGTTGCCCGAAAGCGATACAGTCTGGCCGAATGGTGGTGCGTTGGAGTAGCGGGTGTCGAAGAACATCTGCGGCGAGTCGTAGAACATGCCGTAACCCGCGCGGATAGAGGTCTTTCCACTGTCGCCCGGAACAAAAACGATGCCGATGCGAGGAGCAAACTCAGTCTTCTTGCCGGCATTGTAGGAGCGGCCCGGGTAACCTGCGTCACCGGGGAAAATCAATCCCGCCGGCGCCTGCGTGTATACCGAGCTCTTCGTTCCTGCTGTAAACCGCGCCAGCGAGAAGTTCTCCGCATGGCTATTCCGGTTCCAGAAAGGAATGTATGGCTCCCAGCGCAGACCGTAGTTCAGTGTCACGTGGTTGTTCATGTGCCACGAATCCTGCGCATACGCACCCACGTAGTGGTAAACATCATTTTCGTAGTCGGCATTGCCCTGTGCGAACGCCGAGAGGCTGCCAACCAGGAAGTCGGCATAACCTACTGAACTGCCGCCGTAGTTGGTTCCTGCGAACGTGAACGCACCATTCGTCGGCCGGTTATTTACCGTGTTCATGTAAGCGAACAGGTAGCTGCCGCCGATGGTGATCTGGTGCTTCCCGCGGATGAAGCTGACGTCATCCACAAGCTGGTACTGCGTGGAGTTGAAGTAGCCAGGATTGTTGCCGCCCTGGCCGAGCGAAAACCCGTTCGTGATGGTGATGCCCATGAAGCCCTTCAAGTTCGGCGACACGTAGTCATTCACACCCAGCGTGCTGGGATCGAAGAACGGCAGCAGGGTGCGCTGGCCAAGGGTGCGGTTGCCGGTGATGCGCAGCGAATTGATGATGTGCGGCGTAATCGAATACGTGTCGCCGATCACCGCCGACTGTACCTGGTTGAACTGGCCAACCTGGTTGATCGAGGTGATATCGGTACCCGTCTCCGTCACGGGTGAGCGGAAGCGCGCGATGTTGTAGCGCGTGAACATCGAGTGGTTGGTATTGATGTTCCAGTCTACGCGGCCAATAATCTGCTGACCTGTTGAGTTCTGAGACAGGGTATAAAAGTGGTTGCCGCAAGGATTGTTGACGTCGTCGTTAGTGACCGGCAGGCCAGCCTTGATTACGGCTAGTGCCTGTGCACTATAGCTCGCCGGGTTGATCTTGTTGCCGACATAAGGGCCGGTCAGAGTAACGACCTTGCCGTAGCAGTTGGCGGCGATCGCCGGATTGAAGTCCCCATTCAGCATCGACTGCGTCGGCACGTGCGTCAGGACTGGCGATCCCGAAGCGCGGATAATCGTGCCCTGGAATCCAGCAAAGAAGAACAGCTTGTCCTTGACGATCGGTCCACCGATGACGCCACCAAACTGGTTGCGCTTCAAGTTGTCGCGCACCTTCCCACCGGCCGGCTGTACAGTCCCGAAGTAATTCGCTGCGTTGAACATGTAGTTGCGTACAAACTCGAACAGGTCGCCATGGAACGCGTTGCTGCCGCCCTTGGTGATCGCGTTGATCGCAGCCGACGCATGGTTGCCGTACTGCGCGGGCAGTGAGCTCGTCTCAGACTTGAACTCCTGCAACGCATCCGGGAAGGGAATCGGGAGGTTCAGGTTGTTGAAAACGTCGTTGTACGTGCCACCGTCCAGAACGAACGCAATACCGTTCGGCAGTCCGCCGGCCACCGACAGGGTCACCGTGGGAAAGTTCTTGTTGGAGTTCAAATCGCCAGCGGGAGCGACATTAGTCGCGCCGGCAAGTGCGATCAACTGCGTCGGATCGCGACCATTCAGCGGCAACTGCACCACTTCCTGTTGATCGATGACCTGACCAACACCGTTGCTCACCGTCTCAACCTGCACCGAGGCGGCTGATTCCACGGTCACTTCCTGGCTGATGTCGCCCACCTGGAGCTTGGCGCTGATATCAGGGTTGGTACCCACCTGCAGAACAAGCCCCTTTGATACAAAGGCGCGGAAGCCGGTCGCCTTGACCGAAATGGAATACGGCCCGAGCGGGAGATCGGGGGCCACATATTGACCCTCGTTGTTGGTGGTCACCGTCCGCGTAAACCCGGTATCCGTCTGCGTCAGCACGATGGACGCGTTAGGAATCGCTGCTCCAGTAGCGTCCTGTATCGTTCCCGAAATCCGGGAGGTATTGAGCGACTGCGCCGAACAGACTGCCAGCGCCAGTGTCAACATCATCATTCCAAATATCGATCGAAAAACTCTCATCCAACTGCCCCTCTCAAAAAGCAAAGCGGACCAGAATCACGAACGCGTGCCGTTGTTCATGACAACAAACGCTTCTGTTCTAGGTCGCCGCGGATACTAGGAGCGGTTGTTTCGCATTGTCAATGAATGAACCGTGCCATCACGGTGCCACCTGCCGTGTAACGTTCCTTATCGGTAGCGACTCAGCATGGCGTCAGGCCTGTTTCCACAGGCTGCAGACGGCCTCGTATCGCTACACCCCTGTCTCCGGGGGCCGACTTTTCCCGCCCAACGCGGACGCCATGCGGGCCCACCGGGAGTACCCCACTCGCCACTCCCTCGATCCCACCTCAACGTCGAAGGAGATCCTACGCCTCCATCAGGCGTCGCAGGTTCTCCAGTGACCGCTTCCACATCGTAGCGTGCCACAGGCTTTCGGTCATGGAACTCAGGCCGCTGTGCTTCAGTTTCACGGTGCACTGGTCGCTCACCTGCTGTAGATGGATGTCGACCACCGTCTCCCGCACAGCCCCGCACGGTGCCTTGCTCCAGACGTAGACAAGGTGCTCAGCAGTGGACAGAAGGCAGTAACCCCGTATGCTCGACCGCAGCTTCCGCGACGAGTACAGGTCGAACCCGAACTGGTCCGGCGCCACGTCCGGTGCGGTGCAAAGAAACTCATCGGTCTCCGGCATGTGCATCCACGCGTCCATATACTCGGTAATGGCCAGCGCGTTGGCCACGCGTCGCGCGTCGGCCTTCATCGTCATCACGGCCGACACTTCCAAATCATCCGGCGACGGCGGTCGCATGATCACTCGCTTCACTTCTGCTGTCCGGGTGCGTGCCTGCATCATTTTTCGTCTGAGCCTCGCATCCACAAAGAGCAACTGACTTACCGATTAAGCGGCGTCGACCCACTATGTGACCAGGGCAGAGCGCCAGGGACGAAATGCGTACACGGTAGTACGACTTACAAACGCACTTTGTTCCACGCTTTAATCGACATGGCAGTCCTATCGAATTCAGTAGAATTTGCGCCAACTCACTTACTAATCCGTAAGTCGGGACGAGTGACTCCCTGCTGTGATGAGCAGCATGACTTGAACCTTGAAGTGTCTTTTTGAAGTAGGATGCAGCGTCTGAAGAGCTGCACCCCGTTCCGTGAAATGGAATCTCTAGCTATGCGTCATCAGGTCATGAATGCGCGAGCGGTAACTCCGGCTCATTGCAATTTTCTGCCCATTCACCAGCACCACCGCCGCTTCGCCATCATGCTCAGTTCGCACTTCTTTCACAAACTGCAGGTTCACAATCGACGACCGATGTACCCGCAGAAACATATGTGGATCTAGCTTCTCTTCCAGCCGTGCCATCGTTTCTCTCAGCAGGTGCGTTTCAGATTCCGTGCAGATGCGCACGTAATTTTCTTCCGCCCCGATCCATCGAATCGACGAAACCGGCAGGAATAAAATGCGGCCCCTCGACTTGAAAACAATGCGCGAGCTATAGGCACTATTTCCCGCAGACGAGTTACTCCGGTGGCCGTCGCCCTTCTTGCTTTGCAACTGCTGAGTTACCCGCTGCACCGCCAGTCGCAGTCGATCCGACGTAAACGGCTTCAGCAGGTAGTCCACCGCGTGAATCTCGAACGCACGCAGAGCGTAGCGATCATAAGCCGTCGTGAATACAATCAGCGGCATAGGGAAGCCCGGATCGGCGGCCAGCGCGCCCAGCACATCGAACGCATCCATCCCGGGCATGCTGACGTCGAGAAACACCAACTCCGGACGCGTCGCGCGCACCAGTTCGATCGTCTCGGAAGCGGTCGCCGTCTCGCCAACCACCTCCACTTCCGGCTCGTCGCGCAGCAGCAACAGCAACTTTTGCCGGGCCAGCACCTCGTCGTCAGCAACCACCGCGTGGATCATCACACACCGTATCCTGATAGCTTTTCCTGGGGATGAGAGCAGAGCTGCAGCGGCAACGTTACCGTTACCTGCACTCTGCCCAACGGAACTTCGCGAATGTTGAAGGTATGCTCGCCCGGATAATGCAATCGCAGGCGATTCTTGACGTTGGTAAGACCCAGGCCCTGCCGTGCTCCCGGCTCACGCGGCTTCATGCTCAAGCCGGTTCCACTATTCAGTACGCTGATGCTGACCCGCTCCTTGTCCCGCCGCGCTTCAATTTCCAGCACGCCGCCGCCTTCCAGCCGCGATAGTCCGTGGCCGTAAGCATTCTCCACGATCGGCTGAAGAATCATCGCCGGCACCAGCGCGTCATGCAGCTCAGGTTCGACGCGAATCTGCTGGCTCACACGGCCCGCAAAACGGCGGTCCTGCATTGCCATATACATTTCGACAAACTCCATCTCGTCGCATAGGGGAATCAGCGGCACCTCGCCGCGTTCCAGGGTGATACGCAAAAGACTGCTGAATTGTTCAAGCATGATGTCGGCTCCCCCCACATCGGTGCGCATCAGGCTGGAAATGCAGTTCAACGTGTTGAAAAGAAAATGCGGATTCAAATGCATCCGCAGCGCATGGATCTGCGCCTGCGCCAGCTGTACCTCGAGTTGCTTGGCCGCATCCTCCTTCTCCCGAAACCGCTGGTAGTACCCGACTCCCCGGAACAGAAAGAACGCGCACCAGAAAATGACGATGCTGTCCACGATCTCCGCATCCAGGTGAAACAGCAGTCGATGCAGAAAATTCATGTGCCGGTAACCCAGCGGCAGGTTTGGGAACCACTCTACCCAGACCGCCTCCTCCAGCACGCTCATCACAAAACTGAGCGGTAGCACCCCGACGATCATCACCGTCACGCTGACCTTCTCGAGCCACGGCCCCAGCGTCCGCCACAGCACCCAGCAGAACAGCCCCCACAGAAAGTACTGCGCACACCACGCCTTCAGCAGCAGCGCCAGGCCAATCTTCGAGTTGACCCCGCGCACCTCGGCCCACTCCTGCAGTGCAAACATCGCGCCCAGAAAAACGAACGCCCCGATAAAGATCAGCGGGTGCATAAACAGCGGCAGGGTGCGGTTCGATTCTTTCGACCAGAGTTTCATCGCCGCCCCTTTCCCAAAGCCTTCCGCTGATCAAGCTCACTACGTTGTCCGAGCCCCGCCGGTTGCATCATCAAGTCGAAACCGATGCCGCGGAGAAAGCAAAAACAAGGCCGATAGCGCTCGGACAGTCTTTGCCAGGTTGAAAGGGACGGGTCTACCGTGGTGATAGACGAAGGCAATACCGCGATGTCGTTCTGCGACGTGGATTTTGTGAAAATAAATTGGCTCATTACCGTCCTTTTTCCATTTGCTCATCCCGGTCACAGGCCATCTCTTCCGGCCTGTGCCTCCGCTTGTCACCGCAGGAACGCAATTCGTCACATTTCAACTCCTGCTTTAAGCAGAAAGAAAAAAGGACCGGGTTTCCCCGGTCCTCTCTTTCACTTCTGTTGCAATAACAACGGGTTGTTATCAGAAGCGATAGCGGGCGTAGAGCCGGACCGAGCGTCCTCCCGCCGTGGTCAGGAAGCGGTTATCAAACGTCACCGCCCCGCTGAACGCCTTGCCCGTATTGTCCTTGCCATTGAAGGGAACGCCCGTGATCAGATTGGCGTTGATCGGCGTCGGGTTGTTACTGCCCGTATTGCCCTGGTTCCACACATTCAACCCTTCCACGCGGAAGTCCAGTGCCTGCCGTTCAGTCAGCTTGAAAGTCCGCTGCACGGTCAGGTCAGTATTGGACGTGTGGTCCGTCGTCAACGAGTTGCGTCCAATCGTGTTCTGCGTGGTCCCGAAGTTGGAAAGTACCCAGTGTGTGTTGGCAGCCGAAACGACCTTGCAGGGGTCACCGGTTGCCCACCACTCGGGCCCATCGCACAGCACACCGGGTGCCGTACCGAAGCCCTGGATGGGATCGTCACCCTTGATAGCCCAGTTGGTGATCGGCGCATTCTTGTTCAACAGAATGGGCCTGTCGTTCGAGATACCATCCTGATTCCAGTGAAACCCGATTTCGGGGTTCAGTGGATTACCCGACTGGAAGCTCGTCACCGTGGAGAGCGTGAAGCCGTTCAACACGGCACCCGCGGCGCGCATCATGCCCTGTGCGTGCCACGTCGGCAGGGCATACACGGCCGACGCCACAAACCGGTGCCGGTGATCGAACGCCGACGGTCCATACTCACGCCCACGAGGCGAACGCTGGACCTCCGCGTAGGTCGAGATCTGCGACCCATTCGCATCGGTAAAGATCTCCGAGCTATCGTCCAGCATCTTCGAGTAGGTGTAGCCCACACGCAGCTGCAGGCCGTGCCGCTCGCGGTGCTCCAGGTCGAACTGCAGCGCGTTGTAATTGGCATCGCCGGCGTTATCTTCCAGGATGATCCGTCCGCGCGTCGGAACCAACCGCGCGCCGGAAGGCGTGGTCGGGTTGTACTCCTCAGTCGAGTAGTCCTTCTCCGTTCGGCTACCCACATACTGCACGGCCACAACCATCGATCCCGGGATCTCCCGCTGTATGCGGAAGTTGTACTCATACGTGATCGGGTCCACCAGGTTGGGGATGATGCCATTCGCTGTGTCGGTAGCTCCTGCCGACGTCGACTTGATCGCGCACGTCGCACACACCGTCAAAATCTGTGACCAGTTAGCAGTGCCGCGACCCGTCTTTCCGGCGCTGATGCTCTTGGCTGCCGTGTTGGGCGATGAACCCTGCACGTTATCAATGATGTTGCTGAAAACGTGCGAGTAAAACACACCCACACCGCCGCTGATCGCCGTCTTGCCGCCCGGCGTCGGCTGGTAATTGAAGCCGATACGCGGTCCAAAGTTGTTCGCATCGGCCTTCTGCTTCACGTTCACATTGAAGGCCGTCAGGTTGTCGATATTCAACGCCGGGAAGCCCAGGTAATTGAAGGGAGTCCCGTGATACTCATAGCGAAGCCCCAGGTCCACCTCCAGGTTCGGCATCGCTTTCCACGAGTCCTGCGCGTAGTAGCTCTGCATCCAGATCTGCGGCCGTGCCGTCGGACTGCCGAACGCAATCGTCGCCGTCCCGTTGCCGATGCCCGAGAAGTCGTCCAGATAGTTCGCCAGCGCGGAGTAACCACTCGGCTGCGCCTGGTAAGGAATCGATCCATAGAAGTTGAACGGAATGCCGTCCTTGATCCGCGAGTCCTGCACGTCGAAGCCCAGCTTCAGCGTATGTTGACCCACCGTCCAACTCACCGCATCCTGTAGCTGGTAGGTGTTCTGGAATCGCCCTTGCGGCACCGTGCCGGCCGGAATGCCATAGCCGGTAATGCCCGTAATGCCAACAGACGGAGCCAGAGCCAGCGGGTTGGCATAAGTCTGCGGCGTCAGGTCGAACACGAAACCGATGCGGCTCCACGAAAGCCGCAACTCATTCAGCAGATGCGCATTGAAGATGTGCGTTTCCGTAATGCCCGCGTTGTAGGTAACGCCATTTTCCAGTGTGTCGAAACCCGGCAGCTGAACCGGGAAGTTGATGACGTCGTTTGGTGTGGTCTGAGGAGCCTGGATGAAGCGGAAGCGGAGTTTGTCAGCATCCGAAACCTTAACATCAGCTGTCGCTTCTAGCTCCCGCGCATTCTGCGCGTTGCCCAACGAACGCTGCACACCCGCGAACGCCACCGTGCCGCGTGGATTACCCGTCACCGGATCGTTACCCAGGTTCTGCGTCGTGGCAAACAACTGGTTCGTCCCGACCAGCCCACCGTAAGCCTTGATCAGATTCGCAATCCGCGGATTAGAAGCATATTGATTCAACACGGCGAAACCGGCTGCAGTCGGCACGGTCAACACACCGGCATTCGCCGTACTGCGCAACCGCGACCACTGGTTCGACACAAAGAAGAAGGCACGGTCCTTCAGAATCGGCCCGCCAATGCTGAAGCCAAACAAGTTCTGCCGGCTCTTGGCCTTGCCATTGGTGCCGCCGCCCTGAATGTTCAACACATCGCTGTGGTCAGTGGCATCCAGCGACGAGTTCAGAAGCCGCTCGTATACCGATCCATGGAACGCATTCGTTCCGCTCTTGTAGAGCAGGTTGGAAACAGCTCCGCCGCCGCCATACTCCGGCAGGAACGAGCTCAGCAGAAAAGTTACCTGGTCCACGGCGTCCAGGTTCTGCGGCTGGAAGGCCTGCCCGTGAATACCCTGGTCGTTATTCTCCGCACCCTCAATCAGGAAGTTGTTATCGCGAGGACGATTGCCATTAACGGACGTCTCAAAGCCATTTGTCTTGGTCACCGCCGTCACCGTCGTCACACCCGGCAAGGTTGTCGAGAGCTCGTAAGGATTCAGGCTCGTGATCGGCAGGTTATCGACTTCGCGGTTGGTGATCGTGTCGCTGATTTCGCCACTCTCGGTCTGCACGCCAGAGGTCATCGCACCCACCTCGACGGTGGAAGTCTCAGCTCCCACGCCCAGCGACGCATTGACCGACGTGATCGTCGACGCCGTCACCACGGCACTGTCGATCGTCGTCACTGCAAAGGCCGGCGCCGTCACCACCAACTTATAGGTCCCCGGCTGTACCGACTCGATGCGATAGCCGCCAACCCTATTCGTAGTAGCTTCTCGCGCGATGCCCGTCTGCGTGTTGGTCGCGACCACTTTGGCGGCGCCAATCGCCGCTCCGGTTGCATCCACCACCGTGCCGGCAATCGTGCCGTTCGTCGACTGCGCCAGCGACACGGTTGCCATCCCAACGACCAGCAACACTACCAGGCTCAACCCTTTTCGCAATAAGTTCATTTGCATCCCATCTCCTCGTTGAATCTGTTCTTTTGTCAGCGCGTCCTTATATCCCTGCCGTTGCGCCCTTATGCGGTCAGGTCGAAGTGGTTGGTGCCCTGCGTGCGAGGGCTGTACCGGTCCGGCATTCGCGCTCTTTCGGCGCTTTTTGTCTCCACCCCTCCCCGGAATGGAACTGCGCAGTCCGTCAGTCCTTGCTCACCCGCACGCAGGGAAGTCATTAGCCTCACGCGTACCCTCCATGCACCCCTGTCGCCGAACGACATACCCCAGCAATCGCATGTGACGAACACCCCCAACCCGTGACGAAACGTCTCGCCGATGGGAGGAAGCCAGCCACCGCCAACCGGCCCCACTGTGCGGCAATCGACCGCAGCCGGCCACTATCCGCCCCTCCGTATAAACCCGCAATCACCCCTACAAATCCCCGAATTCAGGGACGAACGACACAGCAGTGGTTTGAACACGTTTGCACCTGTGACGAGCTGCCAAAAGGCCCCTACAAATACGCCGAAATCACAGGTTCTGTCTCCGCAAATCCGTATATCCCGCCATCCTCATCGCCCGTCCCTGCCAGCGACCCAGCTACCATCAAGTCAGTGATGATCGAAGCCCAGCCATCCCGAACCGCCCTCCGCGTTGCTCTGCGCCGCGCCGCACACCAGCTCCACGACGCCCCACCCCTCGTCTTCACCGACCCCCTCGCCGTCCCCATCCTCGGTACCGCCTATAAGCAGGAGCTCGCCCGGACCCCCGCCGCCGAACGCCGCCCCTTCTCCGCCGCCCTCCGCGCCTTCATGGTTGCCCGCGCCCGCCTCGCCGAGGACGCCCTCGCCGCCGCCCACGACCGCCACAACGTTCGCCAGTACCTCGTCCTCGGCGCAGGACTCGACACCTTCGCCTACCGCAATCCCTTCCCCGACGTGCAGGTCTTTGAAGTCGACCACCCCGCCACTCAGGCGTGGAAACGCGAGATGCTCACCGCCGCCAGCATCCCCATCCCCGCCACCGTGCGCCACGTCCCCGTCGACTTCGAGCACCACTCCCTCCGCGACGAACTCCTCGCAACCGGCTTCAATCCCGAGATCCCCACCATGACCGCCTGGCTCGGCGTCGTCCCCTACCTCACCCTCGAAGCCTTCCGCGCTACCATCAGCCTGCTGGGCACCTTCGCCCCCGGCAGCAGTCTTGTCTTCGACTACTCGCTCCCCCGCGAAGCCCTCCCACCCCGCGAGCAACTCATGCTCGACTCCATGGCCCAGCGCGTCAGTCAATCCGGAGAACCCTTCCGCCTCTTCTTCATGCCCGACGCCCTCCACCAGGAACTCGCCGACGCCCACCTCCGCGTGGTCGAAGACCTCGACAGCACCGCTATCACCGCCCGCCTCTTTGCCAACCGCACCGACGGCCTGCTCCTCCGCGGCAAAGGCGGACACATCTGCCACGCGGCCGTCGCCTGATGCGCCGTTCCCATAAAATCGTCAAGACGCCGGCGACACACTCATGTCTATAGACCTCACCTACGCCCGGACCCTCGAACACCTCGCGGCCCTCGGCCCCGAGCTCGCCTCCTCCGGCCCGCCGCGCAAGTTCACCCTCGACCACATCCGCACGCTCCTCGCCGCGTTAGGCGACCCGCAGAAATCCTTCCCCGCCGTCCTCATCGCCGGTACCAACGGCAAGGGCTCCACCGCCGCCACCCTCGCCAGCATCACCAACGCTGCGGGACTCCGCACCGGACTCTACACCTCGCCCCACCTGCTCCGCGTCAACGAGCGCATCCGCGTCTCCGCCGGCAACGCCCTCGCCGAAATCCCCGATGCCGATTTCGCCCACGCCTTCACCCTTGTCGACGCCACCGCCCGCCACCTCGTCGCCACCCAGGCCCTGCCTCATTACCCCACCTTCTTCGAGCTACTCACCGCCATCGCCTTTGTCCACTTCGCCACTCAACAGATCGACTTCGCCATCCTCGAAGTAGGCCTCGGCGGCCGTCTCGACGCCACCAACGTCGTCGAACCCCTCGTCTCCGTCATAACCGACATCGCACTAGACCACATGGTCTACCTCGGCGAAACCATCTCCGAAATTGCCCACGAAAAGGCCGGCATCCTCCGCCCCAACGGCATCCTCATTACCCTCTCTCAACATCCGCAGGCCAACCAGGCCATTGGAGAAACCGCCGTAGCCCTCAACGTCCGCGGAGTCGACGCCGCCCGTTTCCTCCCTCCCCTTCGCCCCACCGCACCAACCCACACCGGCCTATTGCTCAACACCTACGACCTCTCCGTCGATGGCGAAGTCCTCCACGTCGCTTCACCTCTCCCCGGCCAGCATCAACAACGCAACCTGGCCCTCGCTATCGCGGCCGCCGTCGAACTGCGCACCAACCACGGCTTCACCATACCCAACACCGCCATCGAGCAAGGCATCCGCAGCACCCAGTGGCCCGGCCGCCTCGAGCTCATCCCCGGCACCTCCCATGCGCCGCTGCTACTCGACGTAGCCCACAACCCAGCCGGCGCCTGGACCCTCCGCGCCGCCCTCGCCGAGCTCCCCGACGACCGCCCCCGAACTCTCATCTTTTCCTGCCTCAAAGACAAGCAGCTAACAGAACTGGCCCAGGTGCTCTTCCCTCTCTTCGACAGCACCTCCGGCGACCCCGCCCGCAGCCGCGACCACATCATCCTCGCTCCCATCCAGAACGTCCGCGCCGCCTCGGTCGAAGACCTCCTCGCCGCCGCGCACTCCCTCGACGTCCCCGCCCACGCCGCGCCACATCTCCCGGCCGCTCTCCAGCAGGCCCGCCAGGTCACGCCGCCGGAAGGCATCATCATTGCCACCGGCTCCGTCTTCCTCGTAGGCGAGCTCCGCGCCCTCGCACTCGGCGAAAACTAGAGCCTCACTCAACGCAACCGGCTAACATATCTCCAGATGCCCGAGACCAACGAGATCCTGCAGCCCGAAGAAACGCCGGCCAAGGCCGTCGTGCAGGAGTACCGCATCGACCATCAGGTCCCCACCGCCGTTAAATGGGCGAACTACATCTTCTTCTTCCCGATGGTCGGCCTCGCCACCATCTTCTTTGGCTGCATCTCGCTAATAGCCGGCGTGTGGGACTCCTCCGGCCGCCAGCAGCACTACATCGCCCACCTCTGGGCCCACACACTCCTCCGCATCGCGCTCTCGCCAGTCGAGCTCGTCCACCCCGAGCGCCTCCTCCAGCACCAGACCGCCGTCTACGCCAGCAACCACCTTAGCTACTACGACACCCCCGTCCTCTTCGCCAAACTCCCATTCCAGTTCCGCATCCTCGCCAAAGCACCGCTCTGGAAGATCCCCTTCATCGGCTGGTACCTCAACCGCTCCGGCCAGGTCCCGGTCGACCAGACCTCCGCGCGCTCAGCGATCGCCAGCCTAGGCCGCGCGGTCAAGACCCTGCAATCCGGCCTCCCCATGGTCATCTTTCCCGAAGGCGGCCGAGCCTGGAACGGCGAGCTCCAGAACATGGTCGCCGGCGCCGCCTGGATGGCGATCAAAGCACAGGTCCCCATCGTCCCCCTCACGCTGGTCGGCACCTACGAGCTGCTACCCATCCACACCTACGCCCTACGCCCTCGCCCCCTCAAGCTCATCGTAGGCGACCCCATCCCCACCACCGGCATGTCGCCAAAACAAGCCGACGAACTGACCCAGCGCCTATTCGCCATCATCACCGAAACCTACATCAGCGAGTCAGCGCGATAGAAAGTCAGCAAGTCAGCAATCCAGCAAGTCAGCAATCCACATTAGAATTGTCATTCCCATCCACATTAGAATTGTCATTCCGCAGCGCAGCGAAGGAATCTGCTTCTGCCTTTGCTTTTGCACTTGCACTTGCCTTCGTTCCCGCTGGGAATATGCATCTGCCTTTCCGCCGACTTGCTGACTTGCTGACTCGCTGACTTGCTATCCTCACAACTGTGATTGCCCACCTCCGCGGACGCATCTTCGCCAAGACCCCCAACTCCGTCATCGTCGACTGCAACGGCGTCGGCTACGACGTCGCCATCTCCGTCTCCACCTTCACCGCGCTCCCCGCCGAAGGCGCCGAGTCCGCCCTCTTCATCCACACCCACGTCCGCGAGGACGCCCTCGCCCTCTTCGGTTTCGCCGAACTGGCAGAGAAGCGTCTCTTCGAAAAACTCCTCACCATCTCCGGCATCGGCCCCAAACTAGCGATCACCGTCCTCAGCGGCATCTCATCCGAGCGACTCGTAGGCGCCATCCGCGCACAAGACCACGCCACCCTCACGAAAATCCCCGGCATAGGCAAAAAAACCGCCGAACGCGTCGTCCTCGAACTAAAAGACAAGTTGGACGACATGGTCGGCTTCACCCCGCTACCGGACGCCCCACCGTCCCTTGGTGCCGTAGCCGACGACGTCCTGAGCGCTCTCATCAATCTCGGCTACCCCCGCCCGGTAGCGCAGAAGGCCATAGAAAACGCCGCCAAAGACCCCACCGTCTCCGCAGACTTCGAACGCCTCTTCCGCGCCGCCATGGCCGCCGTTAAGTAACGGACGGGGCTTGATAGATCATCCAGGGTTATTGACCCGCAAAGAGCGTGTTTCGCCTTAGGCTCTACCCACTACGCTCTACCCACTACCACCTGTCCCCTACGCCCGCCGCCGATACCTTACCGCAAACTCGTACCCCGTATTAGGAGGGAAGAGTTCCGCGATCATCCGCAGCCGCGCCGCCAGCGCTCCCGGGGCCAGCAGCGGATACTCCCGCTCCCGCAGCTCCGAATAATCAAAATCCACTGCCAGCGACAGCAGATAAATCGCCAGCGCATCAGAGAAAGCCGCCGCCACAAATGTGCCGCGCTCCTTCTCGTCGACCGCCGCCACACCCGCTGCATTCATGCTCGCAAACGTTCGTCCGCGCCGCGCCGGTGTAGCCACCTGGGCATAACCGTCGTCGTGCAGAGGACGACCCAGTGCCAGGTTCCGCGCTTCCCACGCGTCCATGCTGGTTTCCCCGCGTGTATTCGCTACCGCCTGCTGCCACACCAGGTCGGCAAAAGCCTGCGGAACGCCCGTCTCATCTACAAAGGCATGCGCAATATTGATAAAGAACTCGAAGCACAGGGCAAACCTGTCGCCCATCAACCGCGTCGAGATAAAAATCCCCTGGTGCCCCGTCCCCAGCGAAACATTGCGATGACAAATCGCCTCGTCATCGAACTCAGCCGAGTAAGCCGATGCCACCATCGCCTGGTCGGGCGAAGACTTCGGCATCGCTTCCGTCGCAGCCGGTTCGCGCAACGCCAGCGGAACAAAGAAATACGTGTTCGCCTTCAGCGCCGCGGTAATCACCGGAGGCACAGCCTCGATCATGCTCTGCAGGTCCGGCGCAGGCACACCGGTCTCGCCAAACGTGGCAAACCGCAGTCCGTTGGCGGAGCGTCGCTCCTCCACATCCCGCGCAATCTGCACCGCTCGCACCAGTCCGGTCTGCATGCTTTCCGCCATCCGTCTATTCTAATTGAGATGACGAATGTACAT
>CAIQPK010000026.1 GCA_903873705.1 uncultured Acidobacteriota bacterium | reverse complement strand
TCTCTGGCGAGAAATTGTCTAAGAACTGCAACTGCAACTGCAACTGCAACTGCAACTGCAACTGCAACTGCAACTGCAACGGCAACGGCAACGGCAAATGCAACGGCAACGGCAACGGCAACGGCAACTGCAACAGCAACAGCAAGTGCAGGTACAACTGCCAATGCGGGGATCTCTCCACTGCGCGCTCCGCGCTTCGGTCGAGATGACGTTGCGCTTGATGGGTGGGGTGTTGGTTGTGCTTGACGGGTTGGGTGTTGGTTGGGGTTAGTGGGCGTGGGAGTGGGTGTGGCCGCCGGGGCCGTGGTGGTGGTGGGAGTGGCCGTCGATGACTTCGGGCTCGGGGGGTGAGCAGCAGCCGTCTACGGTGGGGCAGTCGGTGACTTCGACCTGGATGGTGGTGTGGTTGATGCCGAAGTGGTCGCGGAGCTGGTGGTTGACGCGCTCGAGGAGGGCCTCGCTTTCGGCGAGGTTCATGTCGGTGACCTGGACGTGGCTGGAGAGGGCGTGGGAGTTTGAGCCGAGGCTCCAGATGTGGAGGTCGTGAACGTTGATGACGCCTTCGACCTGCTGCATGGCCTTGCGGACGTCGGCGAGGTGCAGGCTGCGGGGGGTGCCTTCGAGGAGGATGTGGAGGGTTTCGCGGACGATGCCGAAGGAGCTGTAAAGGATCATGGCGGCGATGAGCAGGGAGAGGAGCGGGTCGATCCACTGCTGGTGCGTCACGAGAATACCGAAGCCGCCGAGGATGACGGCGGCGGTGGAGAGGGTGTCGCCGAGCATGTGGAGGAAGACGCTGCGGATGTTGACGTCGCCGGAGAACTTCCAGAGGAGAGCGGCGATGGCGCCGTTCATGATGACGCCGGCGGCGGCGACCATCATCATGAGGCGCGGCTGGACGGTGACGGGCTCGGCGAAGCGGTGGATGGCGGCGATGGCGATCCAGCCGGCGAGGACCATGAGGGTGAGGGCGTTGACGAAGGCGGCGAGGACGCCGGCGCGCTGGTAGCCGAAGGTGTTGCGGTCCGTGGCGGGGCGGGTCTGGAGGTAGACGGCGACGAAGCTGAGGGCGAGGGCGAGGAAGTCAGAGACGTTGTGGCCGGCCTCGGAGATGAGCGCGAGGGAGTGGGCGCGGAGGCCGAAGAAGAAGGTCGCGATGACGTAGAGCAGCGTGAGCACGAGCGAGAACTTGAGGATGCGCTGCATGTTGGTGTTCGCGGTGGCCGATCTGGCGTGGACGTGCATTTTATTAGTGTATTCCTGCGGCTAATTCTGCTGGCGGGGCGGGGCGTTTTGCTCGAATGGGAGCATGCGCTGGGGGCGCATGCGGAGGCCGCTCCAGCTTTCGGCGACGATGATGCTGTTGCCGGGGTTGCGGGGGTCGTAGCGGACCTGGACGGGCTGGTCGATGCGGAAGCCGGCGGTGTGTTCGGGGAGGAGTGAGACGTCCTGGCCGCAGTCGTAGGTGACGCCGGCGATGCGGTAGCGGTAGAGCAGGAGGTCGGGTGCGGAGCTGATGCTGTCTTCGCCGTCAAAGGTGCGGGCGTCGACGATGGTGCCGTCGGTGAGGCGGCCGGCGGCGGCGAGGCGCTCGCGGCGGCGGCGCTCAATTTCTTGAGGGGTGGGGCGGCGGCTGCGGATGAAGAGCCAGATGCCCAGACCTGCGGCGACGGTGCCTGCGGCGAGGCCTGCGGTGAGGCGTGGGTGGTCGGCGATACCGCTTTGCTCGAGCAGGCGCGAGAGGTTGGGAAGAGCGAGGGCCATGGGGAACAGTCACAGCATAGAACACGATCGCGCCGCAGCGTAGACTTCCTGCATGAAACCGCTGCTGGACCGGGGTGGAAGTGGGCCGGAAGACGAGGACGATGACTTTCGGCCGGGCGCGCGGCGGTCGGCGCAGGCGGTGGCGCGGCGGTGCCTTGTGCTGGGTTGCGTGGCGGCCAGCCTGGAGTTTTCGCCCGGGTACTTCAGCGACTGGCTGCGGGATGAGGGGCTCTGGGAGGAGCTGAGTCCGAGGGAAGTGGCACTGCTCACGGCGGAGGAGCCGTCGCGGCGGCAGAAGATCGATGCTGCGTGGCGGAGTGAGTCGCTGCAGGTGATGCTGTGGGCGCTGGGGAAGATTGCGGAGATGTGTCCGCTGACCAAGCAGGTGGCGCCGCGGAATCTGCTGAAGGTGATGCCTGAAGCGGAGAGCGATACGCGGGCGTTTGTGGCTGCGTCCAGGCTGCGGCCGGATGCGGTGATCGATGCGGAGCTGGAGCGGATGGTGAATGCGCACTGGCAGTTGCGGAACGAACAGGCTTATCCGGATGAGAAGGCGGAGCCCATGATTGCGGGCGTGGTTATGGAGCGGCACCATGCGCTGGAGTGGATGGTGAACTTCAATGACGAACCGTGGGACGAGGTTTCAACGAACACGTGAGGGATGGTGCTGCGGCGATATACTGCAGTGTGCCCGCGATGAAAATTATGCCAACGAAGTCGATGCTTTCTGCCAATTCCGCCCATCCGCTGGACCTTGAAGACGGCCGCCGTGTGCGGTCGACGACCGTGCTGTGCGTGCGGCGCGGCGAGAGCGTGGTGATGGCTGCCGATGGGCAGGTGACGCTGGGTGCGACGGTGATGAAGCACTCGGCGAAGAAGATACGGCGGCTGTATAACGAGAAGATCCTGGCGGGTTTTGCGGGGTCTACTGCCGATGCGTTCAGCCTGTTTACGCGGTTTGAGGCGAAGCTGGAGCAGTATGGTGGAAACCTGGAACGGTCGGCGGTGGAGATGGCCAAGGACTGGCGGACCGACAAAGTGCTGCGGCAGCTGCAGGCGCTGTTGATCGTCGCCGATCCGAAGCGCATGTTCCTGCTGAGCGGCGATGGCGATGTGATTGAGCCGGATGCGGTGGGTGATGGCGCGATTGCGACGATCGGGTCGGGCGGGAGCTATGCGCTGGCGGCGGCTACGGCGCTGATGGAGAATACGGAGTTTTCGGCGCGCGAGATTGTGGAGCGAAGTATGAAGATCGCGGCGGAGATTTGTATTTATTCGAATTTGAATGTGACGGTGGAAGAGCTGAAGGCGAGTACTTAGAACGAATCTTGGCTACACGGTTGTAGCGACCGTGAAGATGCAGAGACTGAAGCGTGGCGTAAACGGAGGACGTGCCGAAGCGGCCTTCGTTTTTGCCGAACCAGGATCGAGATGTGCGTTTTCGATTTAATGTCTTATCGCTTTCGGCAGGTCACTGATTGCATTTTTTGAGTCATCAGTTGGCTAAGTTCGCGATAGGGAACCGGGTGATCGAACAGGTAGAATTGTGAAAGAGGACCACCATGGCGGACCATGTTGACGTTCGACCAAGCCGGCAAATTCGGTTTTTCTCCAGCTTTGAAGAACAAGAAGCGGAGACCATTCGCTACTGGAACGGCCAGTCCATTGAGGAGAAGCTCCGCGCAACGGATGAACTGATCGCATACGCTTATCGCCAAAAGGGAATCGACGTTCATGCTCAAGGATCAAATCGATCTCTTGTCTGCCTTCAACGCGCATAACGTCCGCTACCTGATCGTTGGCGGACATGCCGTGAATATCTATACGCAGGCTCGTTCAACGAAGGATCTGGATGTGTGGGTTGACCCAGGCGATTCGAACTCGCTGCTCGTCTTTAAAGCGCTCGCGGAGTTTGGCGCACCTTTGTCGGGCATGACCCCCGCCGACTTTCAAACCCAGTCCAGGAACTATTTTCAGATTGGTGTAGAGCCGGATCGTATCGTCCTGCACGAGTTGTCCGGTGTGCGGTTCGAGCAGGCGTGGGAAGCTTCAGTGCGGGGCAGCGTCGACGGCGTCCCGGTGCGGTTTATCTCGCGGGAACATTTGATTGAGAACAAGCAGGCTGCGGGGCGGTTGCGCGATCTGGCAGACGTTGAAGATATTCGCAAGTTTGCGAAGGGAAAGTAATGGCAATCTATTTACCGGGTACCGCTGAAGATCAACCGCTGGCGCTGGATGACCTTACTCCGCGGGAGATTGTGGCGGAGTTGGATAAGTATGTGGTGGGGCAGGCGGCGGCCAAGCGGGCGGTGGCGGTGGCGCTGCGGAATCGTATGCGGCGGCAGAAGCTGGCGCCGGAGCTGGCTGAAGAGATAATGCCCAAGAACATCCTGTTGATTGGGTCGTCGGGTGTGGGTAATACGGAGATTGCGCGGCGGCTGGCTAAGCTGACGAACTCGCCGTTTTTGAAGGTGGAGGCCTCGAAGTTTACCGAGGTGGGGTACGTGGGGCGGGATGTGGAGTCGATGGTGAGGGATCTGGTGGAGATCTCTATCGACATGGTGCGCGAGGAGAAGCTGGACGAGATTGAGGACCGGGCGGAGCTGGCGGCGGAGGACCGGCTGGTGGACCTGCTGGCCGCGCAGGGTGCGTTGACGGTTGCGGTGACGCCGGGTACTGAGGGTGTTGGGCCGGTGGTGGTGCGGGAATCGGTGAATCCTACCCGTGACGATGATGCCGTGACGAACGGGGCACCCCATATGGCGAGTGCGGCTGTGGGGGCGGAGGCGCATCCGATGCTGGTGGTGGTGCCGAAGAGCGAGGCGGAGAAGTCGCGGGAGAAGGAGCGGCTGCGGCAGCAGTTTCGTGAAGGCAAGCTGGATGACCGGCCGGTGGAGATGGAGGTGCGGGACCGCAATGTGCCGCAGTTCGAGATTATTTCCAACCAGCCGCCGGAAGATATTGAGCAGAGCGGCATCAAGGACATGCTGCCGGGGTTGTTTGGGCAGAAGACGCGGAAGCGGTCGATGAAGGTGGCCGATGCGTTTGAGTACCTGGTGCAGGAAGAAGAGCAGCGGTTGGTCGACATGGACCAGGTGACGCGGGTGGCGGTGGAGCGGGTGGAAGACTCCGGCATCGTGTTCCTGGACGAGATCGACAAGATTGCCGGGCGTGAAGGCGGGCATGGTCCGGATATTTCGCGGGAAGGCGTGCAGCGGGACATTCTGCCGATCGTTGAGGGAACGACCGTCAATACGAAGTACGGGAATGTTTCTACCGACCACATTTTGTTTATCGCGGCGGGCGCGTTTCATGTGTCGAAGCCGAGCGATCTGATACCGGAGCTGCAGGGGCGGTTTCCGATCCGGGTGGAGTTGCTGGCGCTTACGGTTGAGGACTTTCTGCGGATTTTGACGGAGCCGCGGGCGTCGCTGGTGAAGCAGGCGATCGCGCTGCTGGAAACCGAGGGTTTGAAGCTGGAGTTTTCGGCTGATGCGCTGAGCGAGATGGCGGATTTTGCTTTCCAGGTGAATGAGCAGACGGAGAACATTGGCGCGCGGAGGCTGCATACGATCATGGAGAAGGTGCTGGATGAAATCAGCTTCCATGCACCGGACATGATCAAGCCGGTGGAGGGTGTGGCGACGGCGGAGAAGGTTCCGGCGCTGGTGGACCGGACCAATGACAAGGGCGTGGTGGAGCGGGTGGTGGTGGTGGATCGCGCTTATGTGCAGCAGCAGGTGGCGGCGATTGTAAAGAACCAGGATTTGAGCCGGTACATCCTTTAGGACGGTTTTAAAACTGAGCGGATGGGGCGTACAGGGCGGAAATTTCCGCGGCACACTCAAGGCATTGGAATTGAGTTGTGCCGAGGAGATCGATCATGAACCTGCCTTACCGTAAGCCTTCCGCCGCCTTTGTTGGAGCATCATGGACCGCGTTGTTTGCGGGCGCCCTTACCTACTGCATCGGGCTTTGGAATGCCACGATGGGGTTGAATGAGAAGGGTTATTACTTCACGCTGCTGATGTATGGGCTGTTTGCCGCGGTGTCAGTGCAGAAGAGCGTGCGCGACCGGCTGGAGGGGATCGCCGTGACGACGATTTATTACGGCTTGAGCTGGGTGTCGCTGCTGATGTGTTTGCTGCTGACGACGGTGGGGTTGTGGAACGCGACGATTTCGCTGGCGGAGAAGGGGTTCTTTGGTATGGCTTATCTGCTGGCGCTGTTTGCGGCTATCGCGGTGCAGAAGAATACGCGCGACAGCGTGGGGGCGGTGGCGCTGCCGGAAGAGACGCTGGGTCAGTAAGGGCGTCGGGTGGGAGGTGAGGGTGTGGTGGGCACCCCCGAAATTCGGGGTGCAGTGACGTCTGTTGATGGCGCTCACGATATTCTGGTGCAAGCTGCTCATGCACAGACCCTTGCACCATCCGGAGAACGGTTGAAGGCCCCGGCGCTGCGGCGGCCGCTGCTGCTTTACCTGGCGCTGCTGGTGCCGGTGATGTGGGCGGCGATGCGCTTCGATCCTTACAACATTGATGGCGATGCCGTGGCTTACATGGACATTGCCGATCTGCTTCATGCACACCATTGGGCGGGGGCGGTGAATGCTTACTGGCATCCGCTATATCCGGCGCTGTTGTGCGTGGCGCAGGTGGTGCTGCATCCGGCTCGGGTGAATGAGCTGGGCGCTTATTATCTGGTGAATTATTTTGTGTTCCTGGCGCAGGTGGCGGCGATGCTCTGGTTTGTGAGCGCGCTGGTGAAACTGCGCGAGAGCATGGGTGGGGGGCCGGTGCTGCTGGGGGTGAATGCGCTGCGGCTGCTGGGTGTGGGGCTGCTGGTGATTGCGGCGCAGCGGGAGCTGGCGCTGGGGCTGGTGCGGCCGGATGGGTTGCTGCAGGCGCTGATCCTGGCCGGGCTGGCGTTGCTGATGCGGGCGCTGGTGGAGCGGCCGATGGTTTATGCGCCGCTGATGGGGTTTTGCTTCGGTCTGGCTTATCTGACGAAGTCGTTTGCGCTGGTGGTGGGACTGCTGACGATGGTTATGCTGGTGGGGTTTGCGTGGCTGGTGCAGAAGAAGCCGCTGGGGCGGGCGGTGTTGAGCGGTGTGATGGCGTTCGTGGTGTTTGCGGCGGTGGCGGGGCCTTACGTGACGGCCCTTTCGCGGCAGAAGGGGCGGCTGGATTTTGGGGATTCGGGCAGCCTGAATTATGCGTGGTACGTGGCGGGGACGGAGAAGATGCACCTGGAGCCTTCGATGGTGGGGGACTTCGGGTCGGCGAAGGTGGAGTTGAAGCATCCGGAGACGGAGCTGCTGGCGTTGGCGGGGCCGAAGAGTGCGGGGGTTTACAGCTACAAGGCGGAGCCTTACGGGACTTATCCGGTGTGGTTCGATGCGACGTACTTCAACGAACGCATTGTGCCGAAAGTGAAGCTGGGGCAGCTGGCGCGGCGGGATGCGCGGAATGTGGTGCTGGTGGTGCGGTATGTGTTGAACCATCCTGAGCCACTGTTGCTGCTGGCGCTGCTGCTGTGGGCCGGGGCGAGTTTGCGGCGGGGGTTGCGGGAGACGCGGTTCTGGTGGCCGGCGGCTGGGCTGGGGCTGGCGATGTGGGGCATCTACGGGCTGGTGAATGTGGAGGAGCGGTATGTGACGGTGGCTTATTTTTCAGTGCTGCTGCCGGTGTTTGCTGCTCTGCGGGATGATGCGAGTGGCATCACGTGGCGTGGGCCGTTTGCCGGGTTGAGCGTGGATGGGCTGAAGGCTGGGGCGGGGGTGGCGGTGGTGCTGCTGGCGTTTGGTGCGTTGGCGGAGACGGCTCGGGTGGCAGCGGAGGAGCGGCGGCATGAGTCGGTGAGCGGGCTCGCGCATGGCTGGTACAGCCCGGAGATGTTTGGTGCGGCGGAGGGGTTGCGCGCGCTGGGCGTGAAGTCCGGCGATGAGATTGCGTGCGTGGGGACGACGGCCTGCCTTTATGACCACTACTGGGCTCGGCTGGCGGGAGTGCGCATCCTAACGGAGATGTATGCCCCCGATCCGAAACACCTTGCTGCCCAATTGGACGCGTTGCCGAACCGTGCGCAGGCTTATGACGTGATGCGGTCGCAGGGTGCTCGCGTGCTGGTGGGACACTTTGATCCGGGTGAGATGAATGCGGCGCATCCGGCTGCAGCGGGATGGGTACGGCTGGGGGAGACGGCGTTTTATGCGTTGCCGCTGGGTGGAGAGGCGCGATGAACGAGCTTGAACTGACCGTCGTGATGCCCTGCCTGAACGAGGCTGAGACGCTGGCGGTGTGCGTCGATAAAGCGCTGGCCGCGCTGGTGGCGAATGGGATTGCGGGTGAAGTGGTGGTGGCCGATAACGGGTCGACCGATGGGTCGCAGGCGATTGCAACCGAACATGGGGCGCGGGTGGTGCCGGTGCCGGTGCGGGGGTATGGCGCGGCGTTGAATGCGGGGATCCTGGCGGCTCGGGGGAAGTACGTGCTGATGGGCGATGCGGATGACAGCTACGAGTTTGCGCATGTGCCGCGGTTCCTGGAGAAGCTGCGGGGTGGCGCGGACCTGGTGATGGGGAACCGGTTTGAGGGTGGGATTGGGCCGGGGGCGATGCCGTTTCTGCACCGCTACCTGGGGAATCCGGTGCTGAGCTGGCTGGGTCGGACGCTGTTTCATGCGCCGATTGGGGACTTTCACTGCGGGATGCGGGCGTTTTCGCGCGAGGCGTATGAGCGACTTGAGCTACGGACGACGGGGATGGAGTTTGCCAGCGAGATGGTGGTGAAGGCCAGCCTGCTGAAGATGCGGATTGCCGAGGTGCCGACGACGCTGGTGAAGGACGGGCGGAGCCGGGCGCCGCATTTGAAGACGTGGCGGGATGGGTGGCGGCACCTGCGGTTTTTGCTGATGTACTCGCCGCGGTGGCTGTTTCTGTTTCCGGGGCTGACGCTGATGCTGGGCGGGTTTGCGTTGATGGCATGGCTGCTGCCGGCGGAGCGGCCGCTGGGGCATGTGAACCTCGGCGTCGACACGTTGGCGTATGCGGCGGCGGCGGTGCTGCTGGGGTTTCAGCTGGTGTTCTTCGGGGTGGCGGCGAAGGTGTTTGCGATTACCGAAGGGCTGCTGCCGGAGGATGAGAGTTTTGACCGATGGTTCCGGTTTGTGACGCTGGAGACGGGGTTGATTGTGGGCGTGCTGCTGGTGCTGGCGGGGCTGGGGATTGCGGTGTCGTCCGTAAGCGCGTGGGCGCATACGGGGTATGGGCCGTTGCCGCCGGTGCAGATGATGCGGCGGACGCTGCCCGCGATGATGTGCCTGATGCTGGGGACGGAAGTTTGCTTTGGGAGCTTCTTTTTGAGCCTGCTGGGGTTGCGGCGGCGGTAGGGCCGGTTTAGGTAGACCAATTGGTCTGCGGTGGGTGGGAGCTACTTCAAGAGGACGTCAAGGGCGTAGTAGAGGAAGGTGTCCAGGGCTGCGGTGGAGCGGTCGGCCGTGGAGCGGAGGAGAGCGCCTTCGTAGCTATTGATGAGGAATGCGGCCAAGGGGTCCGGTTTGGTGGCGCCGGACAGGTCGTGGCGGTGGATGGCTTCGCGGAGGACGGCGGCAATGGCGCCTTGCCACTCGGCGAAGGCGGCGTGGAGTTGGGATTGCAGGGCGGGGGTGTTCGGGGCTAGCTCGAGGCTGAGTTTGCCGAGCAGGCAGCCGGGGGTGGGGGAGGCCGGGCCGAAGATCTGGATGAGATCTTCGAAGTAGCGGCGGAGGCGCTTGAGTGGCTGCCTGTCGCCGGCGAGCAGAGTAGCGGCGCGGCGGAGTTCCTGCTGAACGTAGAGCTCGAGGACGTCCTGGGCGAAGGCTTCCTTGGTGGCGAAGTAATGGTAGAAGGAGCCCTTGGGCGTTTTGGCTTCGGCGAGGATTTCGTTGAGGCCGGTGGCGGTGTAGCCGTCGGCGCGGAAGAGGCGCAGACCAACTTCGAGGAGATGTTGCTTGGTAGGCTGATCCTGCATGGGCACGCTCCAGACCGAATGGTCTATTTGTAGCCGGGAGCGCGGTGGAAAACGGTAAGCCGACCGAGAAAAAAGCCCCGGCTGGTGGCCGAGGCTTTCTGAACGATGTGGGATTTTAGTTGTCGCCGCGGCCGCCGAAGGTCCAGGTGCGGACGGGGCCAACGTCGACGTGCACGAACTGGCTGATGGGGTAGTAGCCTACGCCGCCGGCCTGGAGGCTGAGGGCGGTGTCGCGGAGAGTGCGGGTTTTTACGCCGGGGATGCGAATGTCGATGGCCTTGGCTAGCATGTGCTGCGAGTGCTGGGCTACGCCGGTGTTCGCGCTGCGGGTGCGGAGGAAGTTGTTCGACCAAGGGGTGCGGTAGCCGCAGACGATGTCGATGACCGAGTTGGGCTTGTTGAGCTTGGTGAGGAGGTTGTGGAGTACGTCAAATTCTTTGGGATCGTAATGGCTCTCTTCCTGGGTGCGGTGGTCGCGGAGGAAGTAATTGAGTTTTTCGAGCGCGGCGGGAATGTAGGTGTTGCCGACGCGGTAGACGACGTCGAGGGTTTCGCCGGTGTGTAGGTGGTGGAGCTTGAGGTGGTACTGCTGGCCGGTGGTGGGGATGGCGTCGGGTGTGCCGACTTCGCCCGGGGTGAGATTCGGGGCGGCGGCGTGAGCGGCGCTGGTGAGGGCCAGCAGCGCGATGGCGAGCAGGGCGGCGAAGAGCGAGCGGCGGATAGCCGTCGCGGTGCGTTCAGATGTGGGGAAGGTGGTTGCAGCGGTCTGGCGCAGGATCAAATTAGTGCTCCATTCGGAGGGCCCGGATTTGCGAACATGAATGAGGATTGGTAATCGTCATTTGCTTCCTTCATTCTAACTGCTGGAAGCGGAAAAAGTTGACTGGGAAACTGTAATCTCATTGTCAGGACTGCGACTTTCGTTACGAAATGACCCTTTATGAAGCTGACTGTTGTTGAGGCCCGGGTGTTGGGCGCGCTGATCGAGAAGGAAATTACGACTCCGGAGAACTATCCGCTGAGTTTGAACGCGCTGCGCAATGCGTGCAACCAGAGCTCGAGCCGGGAGCCGGTGATGACGCTGGACGAGGATGAGGTGCGTCAGGCGGTGCATGTGTTGGAGGATTTGGGTTTAGCCGATGCGGTGCATGATGCGCGGGTGGCCAAGTTTGAGCACCGGGTGCGGGACCGGCTGCAGCTGCGGCGGGATGAGACGGCGGTGATCTGCCTGCTGCTGCTGCGCGGGCCGCAGACGCCGGGGGAGCTACGGACGCGGTCGGAACGGATGTTCAAGTTCGACGATCCGGCGCAGGTGGTGGCGACGCTGCAACGGCTGGCGGGGAGGATGGAGCCGGAGTTTGCGGATGGAGCGCTGACGGTGCAGATGGCTCGGCAGCCGGGGGCCAGGGAGAACCGGTGGGCTCAGCTGCTGGGTGGACCGGTGGATGTGGGAGCTGTGAGCCAGGGTTCAGGGCCCAGGGCCCAGGGTTTAGAAAGCGCTGGGGTGGCGGAGGAAATGGCGGAGCTGCGGCGTGAGGTACGGGAGCTGCGCGAGAGGCTGGATCGGCTGGAAGGCATGAGCTAGCGGGCGCGTTTTGTAAGATGGGCGTCACCTGACGATTTTTGATCTGTGGAGGAAGTACGTGATGCGGAGCGTTCGTGTGCGCGGTGGTGCGGTTGTGTTGGCGGTGATGGCTGGGGTTTTGTCAGTACAGGCGCAACAGGCGCCCAAGGTCGCGGCAAAGTCAGCTGCCGGGGGGAAGAGGCTGGCGCCGAAGTTTGTGGTTGAGCCGGGGTGGGCGAGGATTCCGAATGGGTGGACGCTGGGGCAGGTGTCGGCGGTGACGGTGGACCCGGCTACGGACCATGTGTGGATTGTGCAGCGGTACAGGAATGTGAAGAAGGGTGTGCCGACCGGGCCGCCGGTGATGGAGTTCGATCAGGCCGGGAATTATGTGCAGGGGTGGGGCGGGCCGCGGGAGGGGTATGCGTGGCCGTCGTCGGAGCATGGGATTTATATCGACTACAAGGGGTTTGTGTGGATCGGCGGGCAGGGCGCCGATGATGAGATTTTCAAGTTCAAGAAAGACGGCACGTTTGTGATGCAGATCGGGAAGTCGCGGTCGAAGAAGAGCAATGCCGATACCGATCAGTTCAATAAGCCGGCGGATGTGTTTGTTTATCCGAAGACGAATGAGCTTTTTGTGGCGGACGGTTATGGGAACCGGCGGATCATCGTGTTTGACGCCGATACGGGCGCTTACAAGCGGATGTGGGGAGCGTATGGCAAGGCGCCGCAGGATGATCCGGCGACGCCTGCGGCTAAGCCGACGCGGCTGCTGGCGACGGAGTTCGATGCGAAGGACCCGGGGGCGGCGCAGTTTGGGACGATCCATGGGGTGAAGGTGTCGAACGATGGGTATGTGTATGCGGCCGATCGCGAAGGCAAGCGGGTGGAGGTGTTCACGCTGGGCGGGACGTATCTGAACCAGATATGGGTGGACCGGTTTTGCGAGGACAATTACGGCGACTGCGGGACCGGGCAGACGGCGGAGACGGTGGCGTTCTCGCCTGATGCGGCGCAGCGGTTTCTGTATGTAGCGAGCGTGGCGCCGGAGCGGATCTGGGTTTATGACCGCAAGACGCTGGAGCCTCTGGAGTCTTTTGGGCGGGTGGGGATTGGGCCGGGGGAGTTTGATGTGCTGCACAGCCTCGCCGTGGATTCGAAGGGCAACTTGTATACCGGCGAGGTGCAGGACGGGCGGCGGTTGCAGAAGTTTGCTTACAAGGGGCTGGTGGCGGCTCCGGCGTCTCCGCAGGAGCCGGCGCGATAGCTAGGCGCGGGTGATGGGTTTGCCGGCGAGCTTCATGCCGTAGCGGCGCATGAAGGCGGCGTCCTGCAGTGGCGGGTTGGGGCCGTCGGTGTCGCGGAAGAACTGCTCCATGTGGCCGGCGGGCGAGTAGGCGATGATCATGCGGGCGGGGGTGTCGCTGACGGGGAGAAAGGCGTGGGGGACGTCGCGGGGGCCGAGGATGGATTCGCCGGCCTTGAGGGTGATGCGGCGGTCGCCGACCTGGAAGAGAATTTCGCCTTCGAGTACGAACCAGAATTCTTCCTGAGTGTCGTGGCTGTGGAGGGGTGGGCCGCCGCCTTTCAGATTGCCTTCTTCGATGACGAAAAGGTTGCCGGCGGTGTCGGCTGTGGCGACTTTGAAGGCCATGTGGTTGAAGCCGCGGGTGTGGGTTTCGCCGAAGCGGTCTTCGCCGGGGTGGAGGGGGTGGAGTTCGGGTGTGGCGGCCGTGGCTGATTGGGCGGCGGCTTCGGCGAGGTGTGGGGCCAAGGCGAGCGGTAGGGCAGAGGCGGCGGACTTGAGGAAGCTGCGACGGCGCATGGTGGGGTCCTGTAGGGTGGGGTGGCTGGCGGGCCCGGGAGTGCTTTCAGGATGCGCGACGCGGCGCTATTTGTAAATCGATCAGGCGCTTTTTGTCTTGCGGGGTCTTGGTTTGGCTTTGGTCTCGAGGTTGAGGGCGATGGCGGCGCGGATGAGGGTTTTGAAGGCTGTTTCGTTGATTTTTTCGCCTTCGCGGATGTCGATGGCGCGGCGGACGTTGCCGTCGAGGCTGGAGTTGAAGAGGCTGGCGGGATCGGGGAGCGAGGCACCCTTGGCGAAGGTGAGTTTGACGACGGCTTTGTAGGTTTCGCCGGTGCAGACGATGCCGGCGTGGGAGAAGGTGGGCACGCCGCGCCACTTCCACTCTTCGAGGATTTCGGGGTCGGCGGCGTGGATGAGCTTGCGGACGTGGGCGAGGGTTTGGCCGCGCCAGTCGGCTAGTTCGAGGATGCGGTTGTCGATGAGGGCGGATGCGGATGCGTTGGCGGGGTCGGTCATGGAAGTCTCCGGTGCGTTGATCAATCTAGCTGCGCTGGTGCGTCAACGGCAACTGGATCAGGTGTTGCCGAGTTCCGAGTTTACGGTTGCGAGGTCGAGAACTTTTGCATTGTGCCTTCGAAATTCATCCGCGTAGCGATGGGCAAAACTCTCACGCTCGGCTGACGACCGTTGAAAATAACGGTCGCGCAACGCGTCCCAATCACCCTCGCCGTTGTCGGTAGGCCTCACGACCTTCTGGAGATAGTCCACCCAGTGGCCCACTTCGTGGGGAAGCGTGCGCATGAGCTGAGTGTGACGAGCACCCAGAAGCGTCAGCATGAAGCGATAGCGCCGTCTTTCGTTGACGACGTTATGGCCATCTTCGCGGAGCCGTTTCAACTCGCGCTGTCCGTCAGGCCCCAGCGATTTTGGCCACTCTAATGCCTGGCCCACCTTTTGCGCTTCCAGTGTCACGAGAGGTCCCTCGTAGACAGGCTTCTGATTGGCTACCCCGACATCGGCGAAATACGTCAATCTACCCCATGCGGGCTCAAGCACATCTTGCTTGCGCGTCGGTTGGCGCAGAAGTATGGCACCCAGCCCTTTCAGGTCTTCGGCAGGAAACAATGCCAGAACGCGAAGCAGCATGCCGATCTCACACGCATGTATGTAGCCCTCGTTTAGCTCTTCGGTGATGAAGAGCATGTGGTTGCCATGGATTGAGTGAGTTTGCCGCGTCGTAGCCCCTACCAGCTCATTCCATAGACGATCCAATGAATACGGAACGGCAATGGTCAGGCGGTTGTTGTGTCCATGACCCTGTTTTGCTGTTCCGATGTTCCTGCTTCGACGGGTTGGGTTTCGTCGCGTCGGCATGGGCTATTGGCCGGTGGAGCCGAAGCCGGCGGCGCCGCGGGGGGCTTCTTCGAGGGTGTCGGTTTCTTCGAAGGTGGCCTGGATGCGCTCGACGATGCGGAGCTGGGCTATGCGGTGGCCGGGGGAGATGGCGATGGGTTCGGAGGAGAGGTTGGCGAGGATGACCTTGAGCTCGCCGCGGTAGCCGGGGTCGATGACGCCGGCGAGGGTAGTGAGGCCGCGGATGGCGAGGCCGCTGCGGTCTTCAACGAGAGCGCCGTGGGTGGAGGGGAGCTCGAGGGCGAGGCCGGTGCGGACGGGGCCGGTGGAGCCGGGGTGGCCGGCGGGGGCGAGGGTGAGGGCTTCGGCAGCGAAGAGGTCGGCGGCGAGGTCGCCGAAGGCTCCGGTGTGGGCGTAGCGGGGGAGCTGGGCGGCGGGGAGCAGGCGCTGGACTTTGATGGTGGGGGAGGTCATGGCGAGGTTAGTGTCGCATGGGGGTGGTTGTGGGTGATGCTGTGGGAACGCGGGCGGCGGTGACAGCGGCTCTGTGGCTGAAAGGTTCGGGCGGGCTTGCTGGGTGTGGGCGGTGTCGGGGTCCTTCGGCTTCGCTCAGGATGACAGAGTTTTTCTGGTGTCGGAGAGAGCAACAGCAACAGCAACGGCAAAGGCAACGGCAAAGGCAAGTGCCAATGCGGGGATCTCTCCACTGCGCATCGCATGAAGCGCGATGCTTCGGTCGAGATGACAGATTGTTGCGGGGCGACAGCAAGAGCAACAGCAACAGCAACACCAAGAGCCAAGAGCCAAGAGCCCAGAGCTAAGAGCTAAGAGCTAAGAGCTAAGAGCTAAGAACAACAGCAACACGTCGGCTGTTCGCGACGGTTCAGGAAAGCCACTTGAGGAGGCGGATGATGCCCATGGGGGCGGGTTTGGAGTGGGCGGAGACGTCGGTGCGGTTGTGGATGAGTTTGCGGTTTTCGCGGTAGTAGGTGAGGGCGTGGAGCATCATCTGCTCGTTGGTGAGGGTGGGTTGCCAGTTGAGTTCGCGGCGGATGCGGGTGGTATCGAAGACGAAGCTTTCGGCGATCATGCGGTAGTGATACGGGCCTAGGGGGGAGATGTTCAGGTTGTGTGCGAGCTTCATGGCGGCGATGGTGGGGGCCTTGGGGAGCGAGGCTACGCGGGACTTGCTGCCGGCTTCGGCGATGACGTGCTCGTACATGCCGCGCATGGTGGGGACGTGGTCGGAGCCGATGTGGAAGAGGTTGGAGCCGCGGTAGTCGAGGGCCTGGATGCAGGCGGTGGCGAGGTCCTGGGCGTAGATGAACTGGTAGCGGTTGGAGCCATCGCCGACAACCCAGACTTTTTTGCCGTCATCGATGAACTCGAAGAGGATGGCCAGCAGGCCGAGGCGGCCGCTATCCATGATGGTGGGGCAGCGGAGGGTGATGGCTTCGAGCTCGGGGTGAGCGGCCTGGAGTTCGGCGAGTTGCTGCTCGGCGGCGAGCTTGGAGCGGCCGTAGAGCTCGACGGGGGCGGGAGGTTCGTTTTCGGCGACGTCGCGGCCTAGGTTTTCGCCCCAGAGGCAGTTGCTGGAGATGTTGATGACCCTGGTGACGCCGGCGGCGAGGGCGGCTTCGGCGACGAGACGGGTGCCGTCGACGTTGGAGGTCCAGAGGAGCTGGTCGTCCTGGACGTCGTGGGCGAGCATGGCGGCGCAGTGCATGACGGCGAAGAAATGGTGCTCGGCGAAGGTGCGGGCGAGGAGGCCGGCGTCGCGGATGTCGCCCTGGATGCTGTGGAGGCCGACGGCGCGGTCCTCGTCGCGGACGAGGTCGATGTTGGTGACGTGGAAGCCTTCGGCGAGGAGACGACGTTTGAGCAGGCCACCGAAGAAGCCGGAGGCGCCGGTGACGAGGATTTCCCTGGGCTCGGTCATGCGGGCTCCTGCTGGGTGGGGCGGGGTGTGGTGGAGCGGAAGAGGTAGACGGCGAGGATGGCGATGAGGGGCTCGATGGGGTGGCGGAAGCGGGGGCCAGCGGTGATCAGGTAGTAGGGGATGGGGACGAGGAGGAACATGAGGGCCACGAGCGCAGCGCCGGGGACGCGGCGCTGGAGTGCGAGGCCGAGGCCGAGCAGGCCGCAGAGGCTGATGAAGGCGTAGCTGAGCTGGCGCAGGTACTCCTGCGTGGGGTGGCGGTCGGGCGGATGGGGTGTGCCGTCCCAGAAGTAGAGGAAGCGGTCGAGGGTGTAGCGGAGGAAGGTTTCGGGGTGGGCGCGGACGATGGCTTTGGCCTGGTCGGCGCGCATGTGGGAGAAGCTGACTTCGCCCATCTGGATGAATTGTTTGAACTCGGGGTCGCCGGGCCAGAGGGGGAGGGTGGTGCCCCAGGGGAGGCCGCCGTGGGAAGGAAGGACGGACTCGTAGAACTCGATGCCGAGCTCGGAACGGGTGGGAATGAAGGCGTGGAGGGTGATGGCGTTGCGGACGACCCAGGGGGCGAGGATGGCGGCAAAGATGATGGAGGTGAGGGCTGCTCCGGCGATGGCGCGGGGAAGGGTTTGCGGGGCGCGGAGGCCGGGCCAGAGGACCCAGATGAGCGTGGCCGGGAGGCACAGGAGGAGCGAGGGGTTGGAGAGCGCGAGGAGGCCCCAGAGGAGACCGAAGGCGGCCCAGGTGCGAGGGTTCAGGGTCCAGGGCTCAGGGTCCAGGGGGGAGTTGGGGGCGTCGCCGATGCGGCGGAGACGGAGGGCGAGGACGATGGCCCAGGTGAAGAGGCAGGTGGAGAGGGACATCTCCCAGATCCAGTGGATGGCGTACTGGAGGGCGGCTGGGTGGGCGGCCCAGAGCCAGGCGGACCAGAGGGCTAGCGGTTCGGCGTGGCGGGATTGGCGGCGGGCGATGCCGGTGGCGTCGCAGCAGCGGGCCGCGAGTTCGTAGACGGCGGGGCAGATGGCGGCGGAGAAGACGCTGTTGATGGCGAGCAGGACGAAGGCGGAGGCGTCGGTGTAGATGCCGAAGAGCTTGAAGGTGCCCGCCATGATGAGGGGGTACAGGGGCGTGGTCCAGGCGCTGGGGCCGGAGTGGCCGTTGAAGGGGTTGGCGAAGCCCTGGCCGAGGGCGAGCGAGCGGGCGATGCGGCCCATTTCCCAGCCGATGCCGAAGTGGTCGTCGATGGCGCGGACGTGGTAGGTGCGGCCGATGATGATGCATGCCAGGCGGAGACCGAGGGCGACCCAGAAGATGATCCAGGGGGCGCGGAAGCGGCGGGTGGTGGCGGTGGGAGACGGGGGCATGAGGCTCGGCACTATCTTAGAATTTTAGGGTAACGTGGCTGTGAGGCGAGCAGGATGACGGCGCAACGGTACGATAAGGCCGTGAAGCAATTTCGCACAATCTTACCGATTGCACAGCCCCTCCTCGCCATCATTTTGGGTTGCATTGGCGAATGGCAGCGGTGGCACATCCTGACCCAGCGATCCTTTTTTGGTGACGGTTGGCATTCGACGGCGAGATTCCATGTGTGGCCATGGCCGTTGAAGTTCGCGGTCATCACGACCATGCCGACGATGTTCCCTGGGGCGCTCCTCTCCTTGATCGTGCGGGATTCATGGGAGGAGGCTTTCTACATGGCCACCCTCGTGTTGGCGTATCTAGCAGCTCCGGTGTTGTGGTATTGGATTGGTTATAAATTTGATCATCGGTGGACGCTTCAGAACCGGAAACCTTGGATTGCACTCTCAATATTCAACCTGATCGCTCTCACCGGCTCGTTGGTGGGCCTGGGAACTGTGGGCTATATGCCGTTTAGTACCGTCCTCTGGATATTCTGGATAGCGGTCGCGAGCCGCAGGTCCCGGATCAATGGGAGCCTAGAAACTTAGAGCCTTTCCTGCCGCAGGGCTTGAAGATTTTCCGCAAAGCCTTTTTCGGGAGCTTCCTGGACTTCAAACGGAAAGACTAAACACGGTTCCTTGACCCGGACCCCCTGCAACCGGTAAACTTCTGTAGTTTGGCGAAAGCAGCCGGTGTGTCTGGCTGCTGGGCCGGCGAATGGGCGTTCTGGTTAGTTGAGACGCGGATTCTGCACCGGCCGGGCACGCGCCCTCTGGACAAGACATTTTTAGAGTTGAGGAAATGCAAGCGCGACTTTCGTGCGCTCTGCAACGAGGTTTCAGGCAATGTACGCAGTGATCCGTACCGGTGGAAAGCAGTACCGCGTCGCCCCCGGCGACACCGTCAAGATTGAGAAGTCCGCGCATGAGAATGGCAACATTACGTTCTCTGACGTGGTTGCCGTTTCCGGCGAAGAAGGCAAGTTCGAGCAGGAGCTCGGCGGCGCCAAGGTTCTGGCGTCGGTGGTGAGCGAAGGCCGCGGCGACAAGATCCTGGTCTTCCACCTGAAGCGCAAGAAGCAGTACAAGAAGATGCAGGGCCATCGCCAGAGCTTCGTTGAAGTGAAGATCAACGAGATCGTAGTTGGCGGCAAGAGCTTCAAGGCTGAAGCCAAGTAACTTTAGAATTTTCCTTCGCGTGCGAAGGCTGCTTTTACCGCCTGCGGGCGGAACAATTTCAAAGCGCTGCTTAGCGCGAAAGAGGCACAGTAATGGCACATAAAAAAGGTCTAGGCTCATCCAAGAACGGCCGCGATTCAAATGCCCAGCGGCTCGGCGTGAAGCGCTTCGGCGGCGAGACGGTCACCGGCGGCTCGATCCTGGTTCGTCAGCGCGGGACACCGCATAAGCCTGGTTTGAACGTGGGCCGCGGCTCCGACGACACGCTTTATGCGAAGGTTTCCGGCGTGGTGAAGTTCCAGGATCGTGGACAGAAGGGTCGCTTCGTTTCGATCATCGCGACGGAAGCTGTCTCGGCTTAGTTCTCGTTTTGTTTCAGGCAAGAGCCTCGCTGCGGCGGGGCTTTTGTGCGTTCGAGCGAGGCCGGCTGGAGTTAGACTACGAGCGAGGACGGTATGCAGGAGTTCATTACATCTCGACGGGAAGAAATTGCGGAGCTTTGCCGGAAGCACCATGTGCGGCGGCTGGCGATTTTCGGGTCGGCGGTGCGGGATGATTTCGATCCGGCGCGGAGTGATGTGGATGTGCTGGTGAACTTCGATGAGGCGGCGAACCCGAAGTACATCGACAACTACGTCTCGTTGCGCGACAGCCTGGCATCGCTCTTTGGACGGGACATTGACTTGATCCGTGATGGCGTCATTCGGAATCCCTATCGCTTGAAGTCGATCAACGAAGATCAGGTGGAAGTTTATGCGGCGTAATCTTTGCGCCTATCTTCACGACATGCTGGAGGCGTCGCAGGCCATTCAGCACTTCGTTGAAGGGTTTGACGCTCATACGTTTGATAGCGACGATCTCACTAGGTCTGCGGTTGAGCGCAAATTCGAGATTATTGGCGAGGCGTTGCGTCAAGCAACGCAGTTTCACCCTGGCTCGATCGAATCGATTGCTGGGTTGAGAGCAGCGATTGGTCAACGGAATCAATTGATTCACGGTTACTTCGACGTGGATTCTCTCATCGTTTGGAACAGTATTTATGATGATCTTCCCGATTTTCAGAGCAATGTTGAGCGACTGATCGCAATGCATTGCAAGGAATAGTGGGTTGATCTGACGACAAACGTACGTCTGCGTGTTTAATTCGCAGACGTATCGCGCTCTGCTGCAAGCTTCTTGAAGGCTCTGTAGATGAAGGAGCCGAGGTACCAGCCGTCGATGAATTTGTAGGGGGCTTCGCCGGTGGTGTAGTGGCCGCAGGGGAGGACCTTGGCTACGTAGTCGATGTTGCGGGCCTGGAAGTTGGAGAGGACGCCGCGGGTGAGGGCTATGGGGAAGGTGAGGTCGTAGGGGGCGTAGACGACGAGGGCCTGCTTGGGGTGCTCGGCGAAGGTGTCCATGTAGGCCATGGGGCTGACGGCGAGGAGGAGGTCTCGGACCTGGTCCTGGGTGAGGCCGGCGTGCTCGAATGCGGCGCGGATGTGGCGAGTGCTCTGGCCGGTCCAGACGACGTCTCCGAACCAGGTGGAGGCGTGGTTGAAGGCGCAGACGCGGAGGCGCTTGTCCATGGCGGCGGCGATGAAAGCGTAGCAGCTGCCGAGGCTGGTACCGAGGACGCCGAACTGCTCGTAGCCTTCGGCTTGGAGCCAGTCCATGCAACTGCGGATGTCGGCTACGGCCTGGCGGCAGGCGGAGATGGTGCGGCCGATGTTGGCGCTGACAGCGTAGTCGGAGCGCTCGAGCTCGGCGGGGCGGCGGGTGTCGTGGTAGGGCTTGGAGAGGCGGAGGCAGGCGATGCCGAACTTGTTGAAGATTTCGCAGAGGGCGTTGTGGGAGAAGGCGTCGGCGTTCCACTGGGGCATGACGATCATGGCCTGGCGGGGCTTGGATTTGTCCTTGTGGTGGGCGGGGTACCAGCGGGCGTTCACGAGGTCGTTTTCCGGGTGGGGCGTGCGCACGGCGGAGGTGAAGCGGAGGAACGGGGCCTTGCGGAGCTCGCCGGACTCGGCCTGGCGCTTGTACTCGCGCTCCTGTTCGAGGGTTTCGGGGCGGACGTTGGTGGGGTAGAGCTCGGGGAAGTGCTGCTCGATGCGGAAGTCGGTGGGGGTACGGTAGTCGAAGAAGCTGTGGGGGTCGGCGGCGATGCGGCGGTTGAGGGCGGACATCGCTTCGAGGGCGGAGGTCTCGCCGCGTTGCACTTCGGCTTCGGCCTGGTCGCCGCCGAAGTCGGCCAGCCAGTCGAAGCCCCATTCCAGCGGCCGCTCCACCCGGTTCTCATCGCGCGTGGTTAAGGCCGTTTCCCACGCAAACATCCACTTGGCATACAAACTTGAAAGCACATTAAGCAGTGTACCGGTGGTTTGCATCAAAATGAGTTATGATCGGCAGCCGACAGAGAACGCCGGCAACTTTTGTTCGACCTTTGGGGTAGTTGCACTCGATGTTTTCAAAATCATGTATCTGCCGGCCGGTGAAGATGGTTCGCGTGCAACGGACGCGGCTGCTGGAAAAGACGGTGTACACGTGGCTCGGACTGTATCCGTGGGTGTGCACGTACTGCTCGAAGCGGCTGCTGCTGCGCAAGCGGGGGTAGCGGCTTAGACGAGGACGCGATGGCCGCGGACGCCGCAAAGGATTTCGTAAGGGATGGTGTTGGCCCAGCGGGCGTGGTCCTCGGCAGTGACGCCGGATCCGAGCAGGATGGCTTCTGTGCCGGTGGTGACGGTGGGGATCGCGGAGACGTCCACGATCGTGAGGTTCATGGAGACGCGGCCGACGATGGGGGCTCTTTGGCCGTCGATGATGACCCAGCCGTCGCCGATGCCGGAGGATGCTTCGCGGCGGAAGCCGTCGGCGTAACCTGCGCCGAGAAGCGCCAGCGTCATTTTGCGTTGAGCGGTGAACGTGGCGCCGTAGCCGACGGATGTGCCCGGGTCGATCTGGCGCACGTTGAGTATCGAAGCCTTCCAGATCATGACGTGCTGCAGAGCGGGTTGCAGGTGAGGGTGGCCGCTTTCGCCTTCGATGGGGAGACAGTAGCCGTAGACGGCGAGTCCGGTGCGGACGAGGGCGCGGGCGTTCAGTTTGCCTGCCTGTTCGCTGATCCAGGTCATCGTCGTGCCTTCGTCGAGTGCGGATGAGTTGCCGATGTGTACCCATGCGGGGTGGAGGCCGGCGGCGGCGACATCGCGCAGGACTTCGGTGAATCGTTGTTGCGCGGTGGCGGTTGTTCTTGCGCCGGCGACTTCTGAGCAGCAGAGGTGAGTCATGATGCCTTCGCAGATGACCCACTGCGAGGCGGCGAGTTGGGCAAGCAGGTCTCGCAGAGCGATGCCGGTGGGCGCGCCCTGGCGAGCCATGCCGGTGTCAACTTCGACGTGTACGGCGATGGGCTGGTTTGCCGCCTGCGCGGCGGCTTCGAGGGCGGCTATGTGCTCGCTTGTCCAAACCACCGGAGTGAGACGATGCGCGAACATCATGGGTGCGTCGGCCGCTTTCATGCCGCTCATGACCATGATGCGGGTGGTGTTTTCGCCGAGTGCTGTGCGGACGGCTGCGCCTTCTTCGGCGTCAGTGACACCCAGCCAGGAAACGCCGGCGGCTGCGATCACGGGGGCGCACAAGGTGGCGTCGTGTCCGTAAGCGTCGGCCTTGATGACGGCGAGGACGTCTACGTGGTCGCCCGCGGCGGCGCGCGTTGCGTGCAGGTTGGCGACGAGCTGCGCTTGCGAAATTTCCACCCAGTGATTCACCGACGCACGCCCATCCTTGCTTCATTATCTCCGTTGAAGCTGTGAGTTTGGATGCAAACAAAAGGAGCGACCCGTGGGCCGCTCCTGATGCTGAGTTGGGGTTGCCGATTACTTCGGCAGTTCGGCAAGACGCTTGGCGAGGAGGTGTTCGAGCTCTTCGAGGGCCTTGGAGAAGCCTTCAATACCTTCCTTCAGCTTGTCGTGGGCCATGCGGTTTTCTTCGTGCATCCTGTCGAAGGTGGCCTTGTCGATGGTGATCTTTTCAATGTCCATGGCCTTGGATTTTTCGGCGTCGAGCTTTTTGGGGAGATCGCCTTCGGTGGTCTGGAGCTCTTCGAGCAGCTTGGGAGCGATGGTGAGGAGGTCGCAGCCGGCGAGTTCCTTGATCTCGCCCGAGTTGCGGAAGCTGGCGCCCATGACGACGGTCTTGTAGTCGAATTTCTTGTAGTAGTTGTAGATTTCGGTGACGGAGTGCACGCCGGGATCGTCGGCGCCTTCATAGTCCTTGCCGGTATCTTTCTTGTACCAGTCGAGGATGCGGCCGACAAACGGCGAGATGAGAGTGACTTTCGCTTCAGCGCAGGCGACGGCCTGGTGGAGGCCGAAGAGGAGCGTCATGTTGCAATGGATGCCCTCGGTTTCGAGGATCTCGGCGGCCTTGATGCCTTCCCAGGTGGAGGCGAGCTTGATGAGGACGCGCTCGTTGCCGATGCCGGCGTCGTTGTACTGCTTGATGATGTCGCGTGCGGCAGCGAGGGAGCCCTCGGTGTCGTAGCTGAGGCGGGCGTCCACTTCGGTGGAGACGCGGCCGGGAACGATCTCGAGGATTTTGCGGCCAAAGGCTACGGCGAGGGTTTTGAAGGCGGCGGTGGCAACGTCCTTGTCGGAGGCGTCAGACGGGGAGGCCTTGCGCGCGTTCAGCAGGACGTCGTCGACGATCTGCTGGTAGGCGGGCATACCTGCAGCGGCGGCGATGAGTGAGGGGTTGGTGGTGGCGTCGGTGGGCTTGTACTGCTTGATCGCGTTGATGTCGCCGGAGTCCGAGACCACGGTGGTCATCGACTTAAGCTGTTCCAGAAGATTTGCCATGAAAGAAGAACTCCTCAGGCGCGCTAATCGCACGCATCATGTTTGATTATAAATCCGCCACGCGTGCTGCATCTTTTGGTGCAGGCGGGGTGCGCGTAGTTGGTGTGATGGGCCTGAGCGTCCTACACTCGCATAGGTGGACCTAACGATGGCCCGAACGAAGACTCCGATCTCCAGCACAGCGGTAAAGCCTCAGCACTACATCTGCGTTCACGGACATTTTTACCAGCCGCCACGTGAGAATCCGTGGCTGGAGACGGTTGAGGTGCAGGAGTCGGCTGCGCCGTATCACGACTGGAACGACCGCATCACGGCCGAGTGTTACGCACCGAATGGTGCCTCGCGAATTACGAATAAGGCGAACGAGATTATCCGCATTGTGAACAACTATGCGCGGATGAGTTTCAATTTCGGGCCCACATTGCTGAGCTGGCTGGCGGAGTTTGCGCCGCGTACTTATCGGATGATCCAGGATGCGGATCGGGTGAGCGCGGAACGGTACTCGGGGCATGGGTCGGCGATTGCTCAGGTGTACAACCACATCATCATGCCGCTGGCGACTGAGCGCGACGCGCGGACGCAGATTCGCTGGGGCATTGCGGACTTCGAGCACCGTTTTGGGCGCAAGCCGGAAGGCATGTGGCTGGCGGAGACGGCGGTTTCGCGCAGCGTGCTGGACCTGATGGCGCAGGAGGGGATCAAGTTTACGATCCTGGCGCCGAGCCAGTGCGGGCGGGTGCGGCGGCTCTCGGAAGAGGAGGTGAGTAAACGCGCTGCGGCTGCGGCAGCGACGGCGGCGCAGAAGCTGGCTCCGAAACCGAACCCGGGGCGGCGCGCGACCGACAAGGTTCCTCCGGGTGAGGCGGTGCCGATCATTCCAACGCCGACGCAGCGGAGCACGGACGTTGCTGCTGTGGCTCCCTCGACTGCGCCGTGGACGTCGACGGCGGGAGCGATGGTTGATCCGACGCATCCTTACCTGGTGCACCTGGATGAAGGCCGCACGATCCATGTTTTTTTCTATGATGGACCGGGGTCGCGGGCGATTGCGTTTGAGGGTCTGCTGAACTCGGGCGAGACGTTCGGACAGCGGCTGGTGGGGGGTCTTCATGCGGATAAGCCGGCGAGCGAACCGCAGCTGGCGCACGTGGCGACCGATGGCGAGAGCTACGGGCATCATCACAAGCATGGCGAGATGGCCCTGAGCTATGCGCTGCACTGGATTGAGAGCAACGACCTTGCGATGCTGACGAACTATGGCGAGTTCCTGGAGAAGTTTCCGCCGTTGTGGGAAGCGGAGGTGATCGACGAGACGTCGTGGAGCTGCTCGCATGGCGTGGAGCGTTGGCGGTCAAACTGCGGGTGTAACGGTGGCAAGGCCGGCTGGCACCAGGAGTGGCGCGGGCCGTTGCGCGAGGCGCTGGACCTGCTGCGGGATGCGACGGCACCGCTGGCCGAGGCTGCGGCCGCTCCGCTGCTGAAGGACTTGTGGGCGGCGCGGGATGCTTACATTCACGTGGTGCTCGATCGCTCGCCGGACAACATTGCGCGGTTTCTTGCGGCTCATGCCACGCACGAGCTGACGGCGCGGGAGCGGGTTACGGTTTTTGAACTGCTGGAGCTGGAGCGGCATACACAGCTGATGTACACGAGCTGCGGCTGGTTCTTCGATGAGGTGTCGGGCATTGAGACGGTGCAGATTATTGCCTATGCGGGGCGTGTGCTGCAGCTGGCTGCTGAGCTTTTCGGACCGGAGGGCGCTGCGCTGGAAGCTGAGTTCCTGGCGATCCTTGGCCGCGCCAAGAGCAATGTTGCGAGCATCGGTGATGGGGCCGAGGTTTATCGACGGAATGTGACGGATGCGCGGGTGGACCTGGAACACGTGGGCGCGCACTATGCGATCAGCTCGATCTTTCGCAGCTATCCGGATAAGGGTGAGTTGTTCTGCTTTGACCTGCGGCGGCAGAGTTATGAGGTGTTTACTTCAGGTCGCGGGCGTGTGGCGCTGGGCCGGGCGGAGGTGCGCTCAAGGGTGACGGAAGAGTACGAGGATATCTGCTTCGCCGTGCTGCATCTTGGGGACCAGAATTTGTCGGCAGCGGTGCGGCGGTATACGCCTGAGGATGCCGATGCCTGGGTGGCCTTCTGCGACTCTGCGCGGACGGCGATTGGGCGGGCGAACCTGCCGGAGCTGATCCGGCTGATCGACCGGTTCTTCGGCAATACGCTGTACTCGCTGACATCGCTGTTTTCGGATGAGCAGCACCGGATTCTGAAGAGCATTTTGAACCAGACGCTGGCGGAGGTGGAGGGGTCGCTGATGCGGATTTATGAAGAGCATGCGACGCTGTTGCATTTTCTGTCGGAGTCGGGCGTGGCGGCTCCGCCGGCGCTGGCGGTGGCGGCTACGTTTGCGATCAATGCGAGCCTGCGCAAAGCGCTGGAGGCGGAGGCCTATGACACGTCGGAGGTGGCACGGCTGCTAAGCCGCGCGAAGATCGATGGCGTGACGCTGGATGTGGCGCTGCTGAGCTATACGGCGGACCGTCGCATGAAGCGGGCGATGGTGCGGCTGGAGTCGGCTGCGGCGGTGATGCAGTCGCTTACGGTGCTGAACGAGACGCTGGCGATTGCGGAGAGCCTGAACACGCTCCCGATGGAAGTGAACCTGTGGCAGGCGCAGAATATCTGGAACGATCTGCTGCGGCGGGCGGATGAGACGCGGTGGTCGAACGAGTGGCGGGAGGGTTTCCGCAAGCTGGGCAGCGCGCTGAATATTGACGTGGATGCGCTGGTGATTGACGAGGGTGTGCGGGCCTTCTAGCGCTACGGCGTGGTGGCGCTGACCTGGGCGGCAACTCTTTCCATGCTCTTTTGGTGGATGATGACGAAGCCGGCGCGTGGGCTGTCGAGGTCGAGGATGAGCGTCATGGCGCCGGCGACTACCAGCGGGAGCACAAACAGCAGTAAGCGTGAGCGGTGGGTCATGCCGATGCCGACGAGCGCGCTGGCTGCGGCTGACATCATCAAGAGCAACACCCAGGCTGCAATGGGGATGCGGTTTTCGAAGGCGGCGAGACGCTTTTCGGAGAGATCGATGGCGTCGTTGAGGGTGGAGAGGAAGAGGCCGCTGATGGGGTCGCGGTGCATGGACGCGTCCGCTGCGGCTGCGGCCCACATGCGGCTCTGCAGGTCTGCGGTTTTGGCGATGCTGGCCTGGATGCCGGCGGTGTCGGTGCCGGCGGAGAGGAAGGCCATGCGCGCGGGAACGTACTCGCGGAGGAGCTGCTTTTCGGTGGAGCGGATGGGCTCGGGGAGGGTGTCGGTGCGGAGCCAGGTGGTGCCGATGGCGTTGGCTTCGTCGATCTCGAGCTGCTTGCGGGCGTCGTAGCGGCCGACGCCCATGGCGAAGCTGAAGCCGAGCAGCAGGCCGAGGAGACCGAGGACGGCGCCTTCGAGGGTCTTGAGGGTGTCGGATGCTTCGCTGACGGCGTCAGTGCGTGTCGACTTGAGCCAGGCGCCGATGGATCCGGTGAGCAGCAGCAACAGCGCGACGAGCGGGAAGAAGAGTAATGGGTGGTCGAACAGGGAGGGCATGGCGAAAGTGTACAGGCAGGTTGCGGCGTGTAACCTTGATCAAGGATGATGACCACACCTGATACGTTCTCGCACTTCGACCTCGCTTCTCTTTCGCAGGCGGATACTTACAAGCTGCTGGCGTCAGTCATCATGCCGCGCCCTATCGCGTGGGTGGTGTCGCGGGACACCGAGGGCGTGGTGAATGCGGCGCCGTTTTCGTTCTTCAATATTGTGTCGTCGGACCCGCCGATGGTGGCCATCAGCTTCACGGCACCGCCCGACCGGGGCGAGAAGGACACGCTGGCGAACATTGTGGCGCGCAAAGAGTTTGTGATCAACATGGTGCCGGAAGAGCTGGCGGAAGCGATGAACATTACGGCTACGAATGCTCCGCGGGGAACGGATGAGACGCAGCTTGCGGGGCTAGAGATGGCGGTGTGCGAGGTGGTGGATGTGCCGCGGATTGCGGCCTCGCCGGTGGCGCTCGAATGCACGCTGTATGAGACGATCACGCCGGGTGGACGGAGCACGATTCTGCTGGGGCGAATTGTTTATGTGCATGTTCGGACGGATGCGTTCAGCGATGTCGCCCGGCTGCATATTGATCCGAACCAGCTACGGTTGATTGGGCGCATGCATGGAGCGGGTGGGTATACGACGACGCGGGATATGTTCCATATCGACCGGAAGGCGTGGCCTCTGAAGCCCTAACTGAACCCTTACCGAAATCAGTGCGTGTCCCCTAGTCGATCAAGGGGCTTTTGTCCCGGTTTCGCAGATGGATTGAACAAGTTGAGAAAACAGTCGCCATCAACGGATGAATGTCAGCGGACTCTTTAAAGTCGCAGGCGCAAGCCACCGCGGGATCGGTCATGGCTTCACGCCCTTGAGCATGTCTGTCAACTCTTCTCTGTTGGCCTTTACTTGCTCGCCTGTGGCGAAGGTTTTTAGCGTGGCGGTGTGGGTGGCCACTTCGTCCTCTCCGAGGAGGATGATGTGGCGGGCTAGTTTGTCGGCGGTGTCGAAGGACTTGCCTAGTTTGAAACGGCCGTCGCCTACTTCGATGGTGAGGCCGGCGCGGCGGAGGTCGCGGGCGAGGGTGAGGGCGGCGGGGTTTTGGGCTTCGCCTATGGGGGCGATGTAGGCGTCGAGCTTTTTGGGGGACCATGCCTGGCCCACCCTAACCGGCGATGAGACCGCCGGTGAGGATGGGGCACCCGCTTCGGCTGCGGCGTCGGCTTCGGCCTGGGCCTGGAGGGTGAGGATGAGGCGGTCTTCGCCTATGGCGAAGCCGATGCCGGGGGCTTTGGGGCCGCCTAACATTTCGGAGAGGCCGTCGTAGCGGCCGCCGCCGAGGAGGGCGTTCTGGGTGCCGAGGCCGGTGGTGACGGTGAACTCGAAGGTGGTGCGGGTGTAGTAGTCGAGGCCGCGGACGAGGCGGGGGTTGATGTTGTAGTTGACGCCTGAGGCGTCGAGCGCGGCGAGGACCTGCTCGAAGTGGGTGCGGGATTCGGGGCTGAGGAAGTCGGCGATTTTTGGGAGGGTGTTGATGATTTCCTGGTCGGCTTCGTCCTTGCTGTCGAGGACGCGGAGGGGGTTGGTGTCGGCGCGGCGCTGGTTGTCGGGGCACATGAGGTGCTTGACCGGGGCGAGGGCTTCCCGGAGAGCGGCGTTGTAGCGGGCGCGGTCGTCGGCGTTGCCGACGGAGTTGAGGTCGAGGCGCCAGTCGCGGATGCCGAGTTCGTCGAGCAGGCTGGAGAGCATTTCGAGGACTTCGGCGTCGCGGATGGGGCTTTCCGCGCCGGAGCTTTGGGGGCCGATGACTTCGGCGCCGATCTGCCAGAACTGGCGGTAGCGGCCGCGCTGGGGGCGCTCGCGGCGGAACTGGGGGCCGATGTAGTAGAGCTTCTGGAGCTGGCCGGTTTCGCCGAGTTTGTGCTCGATGTAGGCGCGGACGACGCCGGCGGTGGATTCGGGGCGGAGGGTGAGGGACTGCGCTTTCTCGCTGGCGGCGCGGGCGCGGTCTTCCCAGGTGAACATTTCCTTGCTGACGATATCGGTTTCTTCGCCTACGGAGCGGGAGAAGAGGGTGGTGTCTTCGAAGATGGGAGTGCGGATTTCGCCGAAGCCGTAGCGGGAGAAGATGGCGCGGGCGGTGGACTCGACGTGGTTCCAGAGGGGGGTCTGGTCGGGGAGGAGGTCGCGGGTGCCGCGGACGGCTTTGATGGATTGTTTTGGGGTGGGCTTTTCGGCGGGACTCATAGACTTTCTAGTCTATCGAATGGCGGGTTTGTGGCTGGGATGGGAAGGCATACCCCAGGGGCTGAAGCCCGATTTGTGGTGGGGTTATGAGACCCGAGGCTGAAGCCTCGGGGTACCTTCGAGCAACGGCAACGGCAAGAACAGGCAACAGCAAAAACGGGAGAAGGCAAGTGCGGTGAAGCAGGTATGGGTAACCTGGCCTTGGCATCCCATGTCCGAGAATCCGGACATGGGGCACCCGATTGAGAGGAGGTGTTGATCGCCTACGCCGGTCCCACCGCCCTGAACAAGACGTACTATCCGCCCATCAAGCGCAAGTAGCTGGGGGAGGTGGACAGCTGCGAGGAGGGGAGGTTAGCTGCGGGTGAGGGTGGTGGGGGTGTGGGTGGATTCTTCGAGTTCGCGGTTCTGGGTGCGGACGTCGTAGAGGAGGGCTGCGCCGATGCCGAAGGGGATGAGAGCTACGGCGGCACCGCTCATGATTTCGCGCTGGCGGATGATGATCGTCAGGATGAAGAAGAAGAGCGCCAGGGAGATGGAGCCGATGACGAGGATGTTGCCGGCGAGGCGGATGTTGTTGCGGCGGCGGGTGCTGTCGGCTGAAGGCTTGCCGTGCATGATGGCGAGCTCTTCTACCGTGGGCGGGACCGGGACGCCCTTGGCGATGGCGGCGAGGCGCTCGGTCGACTGGATCTCGCGGTTGCGGATGCCGGACCAGATGCCGGCGACGACGATGCCGAGGATCATGGCGCAGCCGGCTACGGGAACGATGAAGGGGCTGTCGATGGCGTTGAGGAAGAGGGCGAAGGCTGCGATGTTCATGATGGAGCTCCTGGGGTGTGGCTGAATGTCGGTTTCTTACTGGCCGAAATTGTTACGACGGGGAGCTTTGACTGCGGGGTGGGGTGAAAGTTTCAGGTGCGGTGGTGAAACTTTTGGGGTGTTGGATAGTCTGAGGGGGTTGCGGATAGTGGGTAGACGGTAGACGGTAGTGGGGAGTGGGGAGTGGGGAGTGGGGAGTGGGTAGAGGGTAGAGCGTAGAGAGTGAATAGTGAAGAGTGAATAGTGAATAAGGCAAAAGCAATAAGGCAAGAGCAATGAGGCAAGAGCAATGAGGCAAGAGCAGTAAGGCAAGAGCAGTAAGGCAAAAGCAGTACGGCAAAAGCAGTAAGGCAAAAGCTTGGTGCAGAGGTGAAGAGATTGGGTATCAGAGAGTAGAGATTTAGCGGATCGTGCGGATGGACCTTACATCTCCGGAGAACTTTGAGGCGCTGGTGCGGGAGCATCAGGGTATGGTGTTTCGTACGCTCTCGCGGCTGACTGGCGCGGGGGCGCATGTGGAGGACCTGGCGCAGGAGGCGTTTTTGCGGCTGTACCGGGCGCTGCCGGAGTTTCGCGGGGATGCTACGGTCTCGACTTATCTTTACCGGATTGTGGTGAACCTGGCTCAGGATGAGTGGAAGCGTCGCCGGAAAGAGCGGACGCATATTGCGGATGAGCCAGCGTTCGTGGAAGACGAAGGTGGGGAGTGGCTGGAGAATTTTGCGGGCGATGGGCTGGCAGGGGAACATGCGCGGAACCCGGAGCAGTTGATGGGGGATGCGGATGTGCAGCGGGCGGTGGACGAAGAACTGCAGCGGCTGCCGGAGATGGAGCGGGCGGTGCTGGTGCTTTATCACCAGGAAGAGTGCAGCTATGAGGGGATCGCCGTCGCGTTGGCGCTGCCGGTGAACACGGTGCGGACGCACCTGCACCGCGGACGGAAGCGGCTGGGCGAGCGGTTGAAGGAACGGCTGGGGAGAAGCAGCGAGTCAGCTGGTCAGCGAGTCGGCAAGTCAGTGAAGAGCGGGTTGGTGGTGGGATTGGGAGGTGTGGCTTGAAGTATCATTTTTGGAAGATGCAGGACGAGACGGTCGATCCCGAGTTTGAGGCGATGCTGACGGCGCGGCTGGAGCAGCGCGCGGAGGTGTTAGTGCCTGCGGATTTTGCGGCGCGGGTGCGCGGTGCGCTGCCTGCGGTGAAGCCGGCTCGGCGGCGGGTGCAGTTGGGACGCACGGTGACGTTCGCGGCGATGGGCGTGCTGGCGGTGGCGCTGTTTGCGCTGGCTCCCCATGCTGCGCCTACGTTTGGGAATGTGGCGTTCGATCTGGAGCTGATGGTGCTGGTGGAGCTGGGTGGGCTGGCTTACTGGGTGGCGGGTCGACGGGGGGTTTAGGGGTGGAGATTTGACCCGGGCGCTGGCGGCTCAGTTTCGAAAAGTAATGGCCGCCCCGGGGGCGGCCATCGTTGTTAGTAGTTGAGCGAGGGATTACTCGTCGGCTATGCCGGGGTCGGGGGTGTCGATACCGAGGGCGGTGGCGAGGGCGTTGAGGTGGTCGGCTTCGTCGCGGAGGATTTCGCGGAGGTCTTCGCCGAGGGCGAACTCGTTGAGGGTGTCGACCTGGCGGACGCGGCGGCGGTAGTTGCGGATGGTTTCCTTCTCGGCTTCGAGGTCGAACTTGAGCATGTCTTCGGCCTTGTCGCTGGTTTTAACTTCTTTGGCGGTGACGGCCGGCATGCCGCCGAGATAATCGATCCAGTAGCTGAGCTTGAGGGCGTGGCCCAGCTCTTCTCCGGCGTGTTTTTCGAGCTCGGCGGCAATGTTCATGTACTGGGCTCCCTTGAGGACCTGCGAGTAGTTGACGTAGCCGATGACGGCCTGGAACTCGCGTTTGAGGTCTTCGTTGAGCAGCTCGATGAGCTTTTCCCTGGTGATGGTCGGCGTGGCGTGCGTGGTAGACATACGTTCTCCTCGGATGTGTCGCGTTGGGTCCGGGTGATAAGACGCTGAGAGGCGATGGGTGGTTGCAGGAATGCTGGGGCGAGGGCGATGGGGGGGTGAGTTACGTTTTGGGGCGCGATCGGGGGCATCCGGGGTGGGGGTGGTGGCATCCACTTAGTACTGGCTGGCCGAAGTGTGCCGAGCCGGGGAGGACAACTCTGATGAAGACATTGACTGGATTTGGTTTGAGCGTGGTGTTGCTGTGCGCTGCCACCGGGTATGCGCAGCAGGCTACGCCTGCTGTGGCGCCGGGAACGGATGCGGCGCCACAGGCTTCGAGCACGGCGAAGAAGCCGACGCCGCAGCCGGCTGAGCCGGTGAAGGTTACGGCGAAGGAGCAGAAGAAGGCCGACAAAGCTGCGGCGCAGATGGCGAAGAAGTTAGAGAAGGCAGAGAAGGCGAATCAGTCGGTGCCGCAGTAGAGGGGTGGGGCGCGCTTCGGTGGGCTTTGGGTGCCTGGTCAGTTATCGCTGAGTACGGCTGCGTGGGGGGAAAGAAGGACGAAGTCGCAGGTTTTGCCGGCGTGGCAGGTGAGGGTGCCGCGGCGGGTGAGGTGGGCGTTGGAGCCCAGGGGAATCAGCAGCCTATAGTCGATGCGGGGGAGGAGCTTGAGCACCGGGGAGAGGGTGGCGGAGTCTGGGCCCGGCTTGACGATGCGGGCATTAGCGGCGCCGCCGATGGAGTAGTCGATGTCCACGGTGGCCGAGCCGGTGAGATTGTTAGGACCGGGGACTTTATAGGCGCGCTGGGCCTGGAGGGCGTCCTTGCCTTCCTGTACGGGCTTTCCGAGGCCAGCTTTGCGGAGGGCGGCCTGGCGGTCGAGGTTCCTGGACTTCACGAGATCGGGGGTGCTTCCGGGTTCGCCGAAGAGTGCGACCTGGTAGATGCTCATGGCAGCGGCGCGCTGTCCTTGCTTTTCGAGGATCAAGCCGAGGTGGAGGCCGGCTTCGGCGTCGAGGCCGTGGAGCCAGGCGGCACGGACGAAGGGTTCGGCGGCGGCGACCTTGTTTTCGCGAAAGAGCGCCCAGCCGAGGGTGTCCCAGATATTGGCGACGACTTCGGTGAGCTGGATGGACTTTTTCTCGTCCCCGTCGGTGGCAGCGTCAGAGACCTGCTGTTCAACCACGGCCATGGCGCGGCGTGCGGCGTGTTCGGCGGCCGGGGGGTCGAGGTCCTTGTCGGCGAGGAGGTAGCCGACATTATTGAGGGTGAGGGGGTCGCTGGACTTTTCGACGATGCTCTTGAGGAGCGTGAGCAGCTCGGGGCGGGACTCGGGCTTGCCTTCGTCGTTGAGGGCGTTGGCGAGGAGCATCTGTGCGGCAGCCAGGTCGGGCCTGACGGTGAGAATCTGGCGGGAGACTTTCTCGGTGCCGGCGTAGTCCTTCGACTGGTAGAGGAGGGTGGCGTAGGTTCCGGCGGCTTCGATGTTGGCGGCGTCAGCGTCGACGACGGGCTTGATGACGGCGAGCGCCTCAGGCAGCTTGCCCTGCAACTGGAGGACGCCGGCGAGGAGGATGGAGGCGCGGTCTTCGCCGGGATGGTCGGCGAGCTCGTGGCGTAGGTCGTCGACGGCGTCGTTGGGTTTGCCCATCATGATGGTGAGGAAGCCGTACTCGCTGTAAAGCAAGGGCTGCCGGGGATTGATGGCCCTGGCTTCGTCGAGCCTGCGGCGGGCGTCGTCCCAGTTACGTTGCTGGATGAGGCGAAGGGCCTCGCGGAGGAGTTCGGAGGCTTTGGGGTCGTCGACGCCGGGGGCGCGTTTAGCGGTTGAGGCCGCCGGCGGGGAGGCAGGCGACTGCGTGCGCACAGACGGGACGCACCCGAGCGCACAGGCACCGGTGACGAGGAAAGAGAGTGGGCGAGTGAAGATCATTTGAGCGCGAGGCCTCAACTTTGAGGATCTCTTTCCGAAAGATACACCTTTGTGTAGTCGAGATAGTTGGCGGCGTACATGCGGATGCTGGCGAGGTCTTCGTCGGTGAGGGTACGGCGGACTTTGCCGGGAACTCCGGCTACGAGCGAGCGTGGGGGGATGACGGTGTGCTCGGGGATGACGGCTCCGGCGGCGATGATGGAGCCGGCGCCGATGCGGGCGTCGTTGAGGATGACGGCTCCGATGCCGATGAGGACGTCGTCTTCGACGATGCAGCCGTGGACGGTGGCGTTGTGGCCGATGGTGACGCCGTTGCCAATGATGACGGGGTAGAGGTGCCTCATGCCGTGGAGGACGGCGCAGTCCTGGATGTTGGAGCCGTTGCCGATGCGGATGCTGTTGACGTCTCCGCGGATGACGGCGTTCATCCATACGCTGGCGTGTTCGCCGAGCACGATGTCGCCGATGAGCTGGGCGGAGATATCGACGTAGGCGCTGGCGGGGACGGTGGGGTGGATGCCCTGGTAGGAGCGCAGCATGAAGATGAGTTTACGGTGTGTGACGGAGATCACGGAGCGATGGCTGGCAAATGGTTACAAATGATGAGCTTAACGTCTGACGGAATGTTCAGATTGTGCAATCGATTGCGGGATTTCGCGAAAATTCTCTTGCGAATAACTGCTTTAAATTGGCATAACCGTAATATCCTAAGAAGCGACCCCTAATGGGCAGGTTTGGAGGTGTATCAATCTTGGCAGAGGTTCGAGTACAAGAAGGCGAACCCCTTGAAAATGCGCTGCGCCGGTTTAAGCGTAAGGTGCAGACGGAAGACATTATCAAGGAGGTCAAGCGCCACTCCTTCTACCTGAAACCGGGCGAGAAAAAGCGTGTGAAGGAAGCTTTGGCACGCAAGCGCAATCGCAAGAAGATCCGCAAGGAGCAGGATTAAGCTCTGAGGGTTTTAGCGACCGGTAATAAATCAACGATTTCCCCTACAGCGTAAGTAAGGGATTTCAAAGGAACAAAGGAAGGAGAGAGCCCGTGGGCTCTCTCCTTCCGGCACGATGAGGCAACCCTTGGGTTACTGGGGTGTCCACTAAGTGACGGGCCCCCGCAGTAGAGCAGCACAGGCTTGAATACGCTTGCGGCAGTCCATGATGACGCCGCATCACGATTCATCCTTATCCCGCAATGTGGGAGAGGGTTCAATGGACTTCGTCGACCGACTTTTAAAATGTTCTGACTGTGGCACTGAATTCGTTTTTACTGCCGGTGAGCAACTCTTTTTTTTCGATAAGCAGTTCAAAAACGACCCGAAGCGCTGTAAGTTGTGCAAAGCCAAACGCGCCGATGCGGGCAAGCCAGCCGGCTCGAACAGCGTGGCGGCTTTGCCCCTATCCCGCACTGAAACGCGCACCGAGTGTTCGGCGTGTGGCATTGAAACCACTGTGCCGTTCAAGCCGACGCAGGGCCGACCCGTGCTTTGCCGACAATGCTTTCAGTTGAAACGTGTGCCTTCGGCGGTTGCTGCTGTGGCGACGATGGACTCGCCTGCCGGGCAGATTGCGGTGGCGGCGGAAGCGCTGGCTGCGGCTAATCCTGGGGCGGTGGTGGCGATGACCAACGATGCCGCGTCAGCGGCTACGGTGGAAATGATTGCCAAGGTGCCGGCTGAAGCGATCGGCGAAATGGCGAGCGCTGCTCCGGTAGAGATGATGGCCGCGGCGGAGTCTGCCGAAGCGTGAACAGCGCTGTTGATGGACGCTCGTGCATACTGCTTGCATGAGTGAGGAAGTTGACGTTCGCGCGAAGAGGATACTGGGGGAGTTCGAGCTGAGTTTCTGCTCGGATGGGACGTACCTGCTGGATGGCGGGGCGATGTTTGGGGTGGTGCCGAAGACGCTGTGGCAGAAGCGCGCGGCGGCCGATGCGGAGAACCGGATCCTGCTGGGTTTGAATACCGTGGTGGTGCGGACAGGTAAGGCTGTGGTCGTCATTGAGACCGGCATCGGGAACAAGCAATCGGACAAGATGAAGGCCATTCATGGCAACCAGGAGCTGCTGCCGGGGTCTCTGGCTGCGGCGGGCGTGCGAGTGGAGGACGTGACGCACGTGGTGAATACGCATCTGCATTTCGATCACTGCGGATGGAATACGACGCTGGGTGCGGATGGGGTTTCGCGGCCGACGTTTCCGAATGCGCGGTACTTTGCTCCGGCGGGAGAGCTGGCGCATGGACGGCTGCAGCTGGAGCGCGACAGGGTGAGCTACCTGGGGCCGAATTATGATCCGGTGATTACGAGCGGGCAGATGACGCTGATTGATGTTGCCGGGGAGTATGTGGTTGGGGATAAGCGGCTGGGGGATGTGGCGGGGTACGGGTTGCAGGTTTCGGGCGAGATCTGCGCTGGGGTTTGGGTGGAGGGGTTTCCGGGGCATACGGAGGCGATGCTGGGGGTACATGTGGAATCGGGTGGGGAACATGCGTGCTATATCGGGGATCTGATTCCCACGCATCACCACCTGGACCCAACGTGGGTGATGGGGTATGACCTTGATCCGCTGACTTGTATTGCGGAGCGGAAGCGGTTTTACGCGCGGGCGATTCCGGAAAAGTGGCTGGTGATGTTTACGCATGACCACGAAGTGCCGGCGGCTTATGTGGAGTGGAGCGAGAAGGGGAAGGCGGTGGTGGCGGGGTAGGTTGGGCTGTCAGAAGGCATACCCCAGGGGCTGAAGCCCCTTTTTGGCGCGTCCTATGAGACCCAAGGCTGAAGCCTTGGGGTACCTTCGAGCAACTGCAACTGCAACTGCAACGGCAACGGCAACTGCAACGGCAACGGCAACGGCAACGGCAACGGCAAGTGCAAGTGCAAGTGCAAGTGCAAGTGCAGAGGCGCCCTCTGCTTATCTTTGTGGCGCTCCGAAATTCGGGGGTTCTTCGCTGCGCTCAGAATGACGGGGAAAGGCGAAAGGTGGTGGCGGTGGCGGTGGGCGAAGTTGCAGGGTGGGGTTAGCTGAAGAGGCGGGATTTGAGGCTGGTGAAGTTGAGGGTGTTGAGGCGCTTGCGGAGGCGGGAGAGGGGGGTGGGGGTGTGCATGACGAGGACGCCCTGGCGGCGGGCTTCTTCGAAGTCGGCGCGGGCTCCGGTGGCCTGGCGGAGGGCGAGGCGGGCGATCTCGGCCTCAACCTGCTCGGCGATGCGCTCAGCCTGACCGCGGGTGTCGCGGGCGAGCGAGTCGGTCTGTCGCGGAGAGGCGAAGGCATTACGGACGGGGAACTGGATCACGCGATGTGCCACTGGGTGTTCCTTTATGCAGCAAGAATCTGTTCAAGTGGGCCCGTAGTAATGAAGGGTTTACGCTGCTGGGCCGGTAGTGGATGTGACCTGGCACGCTGCGTGAACGAGCATGCTTAGCGTGGCACGGAAGAGGCGGGTTAACCATCCCACGCGGGCGGCTGGGGATGCGAAAAAGGTTGTAGAGAGGTTCCCCCGTTTGGGTGAGATCAACAGCATGGCAGCGTAAAATTCGAGTCATGCCGATTGATTTGAATGCGCCGCTCTCTGTCTCCGACCCGGAAATCGCAGCCCAGATTGAAAACGAAGTGGACCGCCAGCACGAGGGGCTGGAGATGATTGCTTCGGAGAACTTCGTTTCGCGTGCGGTGCTGGAAGCGGCGGGGACGGTGTTTACGAACAAGTATGCCGAGGGGTATCCGGGCAAGCGGTACTACGGGGGATGCGAGTACGCCGATGTCGTGGAGAACGTGGCTCGGGACCGCGTGAAACGGCTGTTCGGGGCCGAGCATGCCAATGTGCAGCCGCACTCGGGGTCGCAGGCGAATGCGGCGGCTTATATGACCCTGATCCAGCCGGGGGATACGATCCTGGGTCTGGACCTGGCTAACGGCGGCCATTTGACGCACGGGCACAAGCTGAACTTTTCCGGAAAGCTTTATAACGTTGCGGGGTACAAAGTCCGACAGGATACCGAGACGATCGATTACGACCAGCTGGAAGAGCAGGCCGTGGAAGTGAAGCCGAAGATGATTATCGGCGGCGGATCGGCTTATCCGCGGACGTTTGATTTTGCGCGGATGCGGCAGATTGCGGATAAGGTCGGCGCGTTCTTCCTGGTGGACATGGCGCACTTTGCGGGACTGGTGGCGGGCGGGGCGCATCCTTCTCCGGTGCCTCATGCGCACATTGTGACGTCGACGACGCACAAGACGCTGCGGGGCCCAAGGGCGGGATTGATTCTTTGCGAGCAGCAGTTTGCTGCGGGGGTGGACCGGAGTGTTTTCCCGGGGCAGCAGGGCGGGCCGCTGATGCATGTGATTGCAGCCAAGGCGGTTGCGTTCGGTGAGGCGCTGCAGCCGGAGTTTGCGGCCTATGCGAAGCAGACGGTGGCGAATGCGAAGGCTTTGGCGGCGGCGATGCAGGCTGAGGGGTATCGCGTGATTTCGGGCGGAACGGATACGCACCTGATGCTGGTGGATGTGTTCTCGAAAGGGATATTGGGGTCGGAGGCGGAGTTTGCGCTGGGTGAGGCCGGGATCACGGTGAACAAGAATGCGATTCCGTTCGATGTGAATCCGCCGCTGCGGCCGAGCGGCATTCGGATTGGCACCCCGGCGCTGACGACGCGCGGCATGGGCGAAGACGAGATGCGGACGATCGCTGCGTGGATCGCCGAGGCGCTGGAGCATCGCGGCGATGCCGGGCGGTTGGCTAAGATTCGCGGGCAGGTGGGTGAGTTGGCGGAGCGGTTTCCACTGTACGGCTGGCTCAGGAATTAGGCGCGCGTGTATTGGATCGTTCTGGTTGGCATAGCTACGGGAATGCGCGCGTTCACGCCGATGGCGGTGATCTGCTGGGGCGCGCGGCTGGGGTATTTGAAGCTGGATGGGACGTGGGCGATCTGGGTAACGACGCCGGGGTTCCTGATTGTTTTTACGGCGGCTGCGCTGGGCGAGTATGTGTGGGATACGTGGCCGGGGGTGCCGGCGCGTAAGACGACTGGGCCACTGGTGGGCCGGATTGTGCTGGGGGCGCTGGCGGGGGCGGTGCTGGCGACGTCGGTGATGGAGCCGATTGCCGGCGGGATGGTGTTTGGGGTGCTGGGCGCGTTGGTGGGGGCATTTGGCGGGTATCGGGCCCGGATGTATATGGCGCGAGTGGTGGGGCGGGATCTGCCGGTGGCGCTGACGGAGTCGGCGCTGACGCTGGGGATGGCGGTGGCGGTGGTGCTGACGTTTTATATGGCCTATATCGCGGAGACGTTTCCGTCGGTGTTGTCGGTTCCGCGCTAGGGGCGGAGGGCGCGGACGATGCGGGGGATGCCCTGGTAGTCGTCGATGAAGCGAATCTTGTTCCAACCCTGGAGCAGGGTGGTGAGGGCATCGCGTTGGCCGTAGCCAATTTCGAGGGCCAGGAGGCCGTTGGAGCGGAGGGCGGCGCGGGCTGCGGGGATGAGGCGGCGGTAGACTTCGAGGCCGTCGGAGCCGGCGAAGAGGGCGGCGTGGGGTTCGTGGGCGACGACTTCGCGTTGCATGGTGGGGGCGTCGCCGAGGGGGATGTAGGGCGGGTTGGAGACGATGGCGTCGAAGCGGAGGCCGGCTGCGATCTGGTCGGCGAGGCCGGAGAGGAGGTCGCACTCGATGAACTGGATGCGGCGGGTAACGCTGTGCGTGGCGGCGTTTTGGCGGGCGATGGTCAGGGCTTCGGCGGAGGTGTCCGTGGCGAAAAAGCTGGCGCCGGCGAGGTGGGTGGCTAGCGCGACGGCGATGGCGCCGGAGCCGGTGCCGATGTCGGCGATGCGGAGGGTGCGGCCGTCGTGGTGGCGGGTGGCCCAGAGGAGTGCGGCTTCGACGAGGTGCTCGGTTTCAGGGCGGGGGATGAGGACGGCGGGGGTGACGCGGAAGTCGAGGGAGTAGAACTCCTGGTGGCCGGTGAGGTATTGGAGGGGCTCGCCGGTGGCGCCGCGGGTGATGAGGGTGTCGAAGGCGGCGAGTTGCTCGCAAGGGATTTCGGCTTCGGGGTGGGCGAGGATGTGGGGACGGTCGCGTCCGATGGTGTGGGCGAGGAGGGTTTCGGCGTCGCGGCGAGCGTTGGTCCCGGCGATGCGGGGGACGGCTGCGGCGAGGGCGGAGCGGAGGGTCATGGGTTTGAAGTAAGGATAAATGGGTGGTGCCAACTTAAGATTGAGAGGCAGGAATTAGCGGGCAGCGCGGCTTCTCATGATTTTTTTGCGCCGGTGGCAGGCGGAGCACGGCGGAAGCTCGCCATAGTCATTGGCGGTTGAACGTGTTGGCGATGATGCACGTCCGGTACTCGGGTGACGGTGGCGGAGCAGTTAGAGGAAGGCAGACGCGTTCCGGCCGGGATGACGGCTATACTTCACATCACAAAGCATAGCCGGATGTGAAGGAGCGTTTCCGAATGAAGCTGATCGTAAAGGGCTGGGGTGGATTGTGTGTCGGATTGATGCTCGGTGTCGCGACGACGGCGTGGGCGCAGGGGTCACCTGACGCGAAGCGGGACGCGGATAAATCGGTAGCGAAGTTTGTGGTGACGGGTACGCCTGTTTCTGCGGCGGCAGCTGTTGCTGAGGACGCGACGACCGAGGGCACGGTGACGGTGGGTGGGCAGGTGATCGCTTACAAGGCTGTGGCGGGGACCCTGACGGTTGGGGCAACCGATCCGCAGGACGCGCTGCTGGCGCTCGATGGGAGGACGCTTCCCAATGGGATGAACCCTGCCGACCCCGCCAAGCCCGAGGATGCACCGGCGACGGCTCGGATGTTTTACGCGGCTTACTTCAAGAAGGGGAGCGCGTCGGAGTCGCGGCCGATCACGTTTTTGTATAACGGTGGCCCGGGCTCATCGTCGATGTGGCTGCATATGGGAAGCTTTGGCTCGAAGCGGGTGTTGACGACCGATACGCAGCACGACGAGGGCGCACCTTACAAGATTGTGAACAACGATTACAGCCTGCTGGACGTAAGTGATGTGGTTTTCATCGACGCGCCGGGAACAGGCTTCAGCCGGATCATGGGGAAGGACAAGGAGAAGGCGTTCTGGGGAACGGACCAGGATGCCCACGCGTTCGAGCGTTTTATCCGGCGCTTTCTGACCAAGTACGAGCGCTGGAACTCACCGAAGTATCTGTTCGGCGAGAGCTACGGCACCCCGCGGAGCGCGGTGCTGAGTGCGGCACTGCAGAACGTGGACCTGAACGGGATTGTGCTGCTCTCCGCGATCCTGAGTTTTGACAACAGTGTGGATGGACCGAAGTGGAACCCGGGGGTGGACCAGGCGTATGCGCTGGCGCTTCCGACGTACGCGGCCAGCGCTTTTTATCACAAGAAGCTGGCTAATCCGCCGGCTGCGGTGGAGCCATTTCTAGCCGAGGTAGAACAGTTTGCGCTGGGCGAGTACATGTCGGCGCTGCTGCAAGGGAGCGACCTGACGGAGGCACGGAAGCAGGCGATTGCGGAGAAGCTCCACGGCTATACCGGGCTGCCGGTTGCTTACCTGATGAAGGCCAATCTGCGGGTGCAGGGTGGGGGGTTCAGCAAGAACTTGCAGGACCCCGACGGGGTTACTACGGGACGCCTGGACACGCGTTACAAAGGACCCGACTACAACCCGCTGAGCGAAGAAGCGGAGTATGACCCGCAGAGTAACGCGATCAGTTCGGCGTACACGACCGCGATCAACCACTACCTTCGTGCCGATCTGAAGTACGGTGCCGACCAGACGTACAAGTCCACGCTTTATGGCGATGCGAGTTTTTCATGGGACCTGCGGCACCAGGCTCCGGGTGGACCGCCGGTTGGGCAGGGCGAGGGCGGCACGAATGTGATGCCGGACCTGGCGTACACGATGAAATCCAACCCGCGGATGAAGGTGCTGCTGGCGGGTGGCTACTATGACCTTGCGACACCGTACTTCGAGGGCAAGTTCGAGATGCACCATCTGCCGATTCCGCAGGAGCTGCAGAAGAACATCAGCTACAAGTATTACGGGAGCGGACACATGGTGTACGTGAACGAAGACGTACTGAAGCAGTTTCACGCGGACGTTTCGGCGTTTATCAAGGGGACGGAATCTGGACGATGACCCGAATGCGTCAGGCGAGGCGGCTGCGACGCGCAGGCGCACTGAGGGGATTCGCGCAGGGTCAGGTTCGATATAAAGTACGACGGAGTTATTGAGCACTGTGTCTGCGGTCATCGATTTCATCGCGCCTTATTTTCCCGAGCGGCTGAGGCTAGCGCGGATGCATTGGTGGCTCCATGGGGAGCTGCGGTTTTTCTTCTTTCCGCGGACGTTTACGGAGTTGTTGCAGCACAGCCGGTTGAAGGGCGATCAGCGGCTGGTGGTCCTGACGACGGACAAGTATGCTGTGCGGGCCTGGGTGGCGGAGCGGGTGGGGGAGCGGTACCTGATTCCGCTGATCGCGGTTTTGAACCGGGCGGAAGACCTGAAGCTGGAGAGTCTTCCGGGGGCCTTTATTTTGAAGTCGACGCATGGCTCCGGGATGAACGCGATTGTCCGCGACAAGGACGAGATTGGCGAGGAGGACCTGCGGCGGCGGGTGCGGGACTGGTTGCTGACGGATTACACCACGTTTGCTGAGGAGCAGCACTACGGGTTGATTACGCCGCGGGTGGTGGTGGAGGAGTTGCTGCTGGACGAGCGCGGTGAGGTGCCGGCGGATTACAAGCTGTTTGTGCTGAACCAGAAAACAGCGATGGTGCAGGTGATCACGGACCGGTTCAGCGGGAACACGCGGAATTTCTTTACGCGGGATTGGAGAGAGCTGGATATTGAGCAATCGTGGCCGCGCGGGACGGTGGCGCTGGCGAGGCCGACGGAGTTGGAGGAGATGTTGGCGGTGGCAGAGAAGCTGGCGGCGGGGTTTGAGTTTGTACGCGTGGATCTGTATGCGCACCGCGGGCGCGTCTACTTCGGGGAGATGACGCATACGCCGAATGCGGGGCGCGAGGTGTTTCGACCGAAGGAGTTTGATTTGGCGCTGGGGAAGGTGTGGCGTGAGGGTGGGGAGATTCCGGAGAAGTATCTTCTTCGGGTGGAGTAGTGGGTGTGGATTTGCGGGCGGCATTGTGTGTTGGTGATCGATAGGGTGCCGGCTTTTCCTGGGGAAACGTTCCAGCTGGGCAGTGGCATCGCGTGCTGGGGCTGGATCAATGCCGTGGGCGTCCGCGTGGCTCACCGTCAAGCGGTGCGTTAGCACTTGCGGTGTACTTGGGATAGGGTCGTTCCATAGGTAACTATGCGGCCAATCCAGTTTATTTCCAAAGTTGTTGACTTTATCGGGCCACGTCTTCCGCTGCGTTTGAAGTTGGCTCGGAAGCATCGCTGGTGTCATGGCGAGCTACGGTTTTTCATTTTTCCGCGGACTTACAGTGAGCTTATCAACCAGACTAAGCTGCAACGGAACCAGAGCGAACTGGCGCTGCCCGCGGACAAGTTCGCGGTGCGTTCGTGGGTGGCGGACCGTGTTGGCGACCAGTATTTGATCCCGCTTTATGCCGTTATTGACGGACCGGATGAGCTTGATTTCGAAGCTTTACCGAGCGCCTTTGTTATGAAGGGAGCGCACGGCTGCAAGATGAATTTCATCGTTCGCGACAAGAGCCTGGTTAGCGCAGAGCAGTTGCGTGAACGCATACGGGAGTGGCAGGCGTTGGATTATTCCGAGTTCGCGCAGGAGATGCATTATCAGCGCATCGCGCGGCGGGTGGTCTTCGATGAGCTGCTGGTGGATGATGGGGGGCTGCCGCCGGCCGAGTACAAATTGTGGGTGTTTCATCAGAGGACGGCGATTGTGCAGCCGATCAATCGCGCGGATGGGAATCGGCGCGCACATGTGAACCCCGAGTGGAGAGAACTGGCGATCCGGCAGGAACCGCCGCCGGGGCCACCGATGCCGCGTCCGGACAACCTGGAAGAAATGATGGCGGTGGCGGAGAAGCTGGCAGCCGGATTCAAGTTTGTTCGGGTGGATCTCTACGCGTGCCGGGGGCGCATTTATTTTGGCGAGATGACCCATACGCCGGGGGCTGGACAGGCGCTGTTCGATCCGCCGGATTTTGATCGCGCGCTGGGCAATTTATGGCGCAACGGGACGGCCATCCCGGAGAAGTACTACGGGCCGACGCCGGAGGGCAAGTAACCTCGCCAGTGGTTGGATTCGGCTACCTGCTTGATGATGGCGTTACGTTCGGCCAAGAGGTTGTGCATGTAGCGGCGGAGGATGATGCGCTCGGCTATCCAGCCGAGTGGGCCTAGCGGAGCGGAGAAGCGGAAGGTGTCGCGCATTTCGGTGAGGGGTGAGTTGTCGGGGGCGGGTGGGAGAGCGCGGAAGGTATGGTCGTGTTGCATGGACTTGAACGCGCCGCGTTCCACGGTGTCCTGGAAGTAGGTGGGCGGGTCGTACGCGGTGATGGCGCTGGTGAGTTGCTGGCGGACGAAGAAGTGGCGGGCGCGCCAGGTGACGGACTGGCCAGGGCCGATGAGACCGGAGCAAGTTCCGGCTGTGGCCTGCTCACCGAAGTGGGTGTTGCCGAGGAGGTGGACCTCGATGGAACGAGCGAGATCGAAGCAGCGAGGGAGCGGCGCGTGAATGACGGTAATTTCGTGCAGCGTGATCATGCCGTATGCTTTCGAGGAGCTTCGCGATTCGTCTCTTAGTGTGGCACGCAAAGCGATTTCGGCATCCGACAACGTGGCAGATGAGGCAGCACACATGCAGAAAGTAGCAAGACGGATGCGGTGGGTTGCCGCGATGGGCGTGGCGCTGGTGGGTGTCGGAGTACAGGCGCAGCAGACGGCGAAGGACGTGGTGAACACGATGTTGGCGCAGGAGCGCGCGGCACAGGCGCATCGCGACAACTATATGTATGTCGCCGAGGAGCGGTCAGAAAGAACGGGCGAGCATATGTGGACGGAGCGGATAGCGGAGACGCCGTCGGGGCGGGTGCGGTTCCTGCTGAAGGAAGATGGACAGCCGTTGCCGCCGGACCGGGCGGGGAAAGAGCGTGGACGGCTGGCGGAGGATGCGGCGCATCCGGAGGCGTTTGTGAAACGCGAACAGGCGCAGAAGGACGACGAGACGCATGCGCGGCAGATGCTGGAGCTGCTGCCGAAGGCATTCATCCTGGAAAACATGAAGGAGCAGAACGGGGACTGGCGGATTGATTTTCGGCCGGACCCGAATTACTCGCCGAGCGGGATGGAAGAGCGGGTGCTGCATGGGATGTCGGGGTGGATGCTGATCAATCAGCGGCAGATGCGGCTGCACCATATCGAGGGTCGGCTGCCGGCGGATCTGAGCATCGGGTTTGGGCTGGTGAGCGTGAAGGCGGGGAGCAATTTCGAGACGACCAAGGCGGCGTTCGATGGGGACTGGCGGACGGTGCGGGTGATTTCGGATATTCGGGGGAAGGCGGCGCTGTTCAAGTCGATCAGCCGGAACCAGGATGTGACGCGGGGAGAGTTCAAGCGGGTGGAGAATACGCTGAGCGTGCCTCAGGCGGTGGAGATGGTGGAACGGTAGGGCGGCGCTGATTTGGGGGTTGTGGCGCTCCGCAATTCGGGGGTCCTTCGGCTGCGCCTCAGGATGACGGCGAAAAACAGGCAAAGGCAAAGGCAACGGCAACGGCAAGGGCAAGGGCAAAGGCAAGGGCAAAGGCAAGGGCAAGGGCAAGAGCAACGGCAAGTGCCAATGCGGGGATCTCTCCACTGCGCATCGCATAAAACGCGATGCTCCGGTCGCGATGACGTTTGGTTTGGGTGGGTTTGGTTGGGTTGGGTTGGGTTTGGATTTTGGGGTGGGGTGAAAGTTTTTGCATCCTGGGGTGGTCTGTTTTTCGTATAGGCAGATGAGCAGGTGCAATGCAGATCGATACCGTTACGTTTCGCAGGCTTGTTGAGCAGCACCAGAGCATGGTGTTCTCTATTGCGCTGCGTGTGACGGGGGAGTTCGGCGTGGCGGAAGAGGTGGCGCAGGATGCGTTCCTGGAGCTGCACCGCTCGGGCGAGCGGCTGGAAGGCGACGACCATGTTCGGTTCTGGTTGCGGCGGGTGACGGTGCATCGCGCCACTGACGCGCTACGGAGCCGCCAGCGGCGACCTGAAGCTGCCGCCGAGGAGTGGATGGACGAAGTGCATACCGACACGGTGGCAACCGGGTTGGACTACCGGGTGGCGGCGCGGCTGGATGAGTTGCTGCAGACGCTGCCGGAGGCGATGCGCGTGGCGGTGGTGTTGCGGTACCAGGAAGACATGCTGCCGGATGAGATTGCGACGTTGCTGGCGCAGCCGGTGGCAACGGTGAAGAGTAATTTGCAGCGTGGATTGCAGTTGATGCGGCGCAAGGCCGCGACCACGATGAAGGAGTATGTGCGATGAGCGAGCATGACGAAAAGCTCGATGAGTTTGAGATGCAGCTGAAGCAGGCGATGACACGGGTCGACGCGCGGGCGGAGACTGTTGCGAAGTTCATGGCGATCGCTGCCGAGGTTCACGAAGAGCGTGCGGTGCCATGGCGGCAGAGGAAGAATCGCTGGGCGTTTTTTCTGCCGGTGCAGCCGGTGTGGGCAATGAGCGCGCTGGCGGCGGTGCTGGCGGTTGGCGTGGTGGTTGGCGGGCATGAGGTTCGGGAGCAGCGGCAGGCCGAGGCGCAGCAGCGTGCGGTGGCGGAGCGGGAGTTTGAGACGGCTTCGCAAATTACGGATCGCGCGCTGGAGCATACGCGGCAACAGCTGGAGCGCGCGGGAGTTCGGCCGGAGGATTAGAGGTTGGTGACGGGACAGAAGAGGGCATACCCCAGGGGCTAAAGCCCATTTTGTGGCGGGTTATGAGACCCGAGGCTGAAGCCTCGGGGTACCTGGAAGCAACGGCAACAACAAGGACAGGCAACGGCAGCAACGGGAGAAGGCAAAAGCGGTGAAGCAGATCCGTTCGCTGCGCTCAGGATGACAATTTCTTCTTCGAAGAAATTGTCTAAAGAACGGCAAGTGCAACTGCAATGACAAGAGTAACGGCAAGAGTGAACGGCGATTAGGACGCAGTGAAGGCAAAAGGTTAGAGGAGGAAGTGATGACGAAGTTGATGAAGCTGGTGATGGGTATGGCGTTGTGCGTGGTGATGGTGGGTGCGCCGGGTAAGGGAAAGGCGCAGACTTCTCCTACGGTGAAGGACGATTTGTTTGCCGGGACGGAGATGTTTGCCAAGGGGGCGACGAGCGTGACGGAGATTTCGATGGATCCGGATTCGCTGGGCATGGTGGGCGGGCGCGATAGCCGGCGAGCGCACAGCATGGTGCTGAACGTGGTGCGGACGTATGGGTATGACAAGCCGGGGATGTACCGGATTGAGGATGTGGAGACGTTCCGCAACAAGTTGAATACGGGGGACTGGCACTGCTCAGTGCACATACGGGATATGAAGAATGGCGAGTCGACCGACGTTTGCCGGAAGCGGCGCACGGACGACCTGGAAGAGACGGCGATTGTAACGGTGGAGAAGCAGGAGTTGACGTTCATTCACCGGATTCAGCGGCGGTCGGCTGATGGCAAAAGCGAGATGGGCGACTTCATGATGTTTGGCGGCTTCTCTGGTTTGCCGGCGCTGGCTCGGCTGGAGCCGCAGTTGATGGGGTTGAACATTGAGCTGCAGAACATGTCCATTCCCAACGAGGCTGAGATCCAGGCGCAGGTGAACGCGGCACTGGCTGGCGCGCATATGAACGGCGCGGATATGGAACGCCGGATGGCCGAAGCGCAGCGGGCGATGGGTGAAGCGCAGAAGCAGATGAAGAACTTCAAGATGCCGGAGATCAAGCAGGATTTCAAGTTCGAGTTCAAGCAGGACGAGAAGCTGGACAAGAACGATAAGGTCGAGAAGAAGAGCGATAAGGCAGAGAAGGGCGATAAGCAGTAGGGCACTTACAATGGAGTGCTATGTCACTCCAGTTTGAGGTCGAATCGTGCGCGCCTTCCGGTGGGAGGCGCGCACAGCTGTCTTTGCCGCATGGGACGGTGCAGACGCCGGTGTTTATGCCGGTGGGGACGGCGGCGACGGTGAAGGCGGTTCCGCAGGACGTGCTGGAGAAGATAGGGCCCAGGGTTCAGGGCTCAGGGTCCAGCGAGCCCGAAGGGGAGAGTGTGACGGATGGCAGTGGGGCGCAGATTATTCTGGCGAACACGTATCACCTGTATCTGCGGCCGGGGCATGAGTTGATTCGGCGCGCCGGGGGCGTGCATCGGTTTATGAGCTGGGAGCGGCCGATGCTGACCGACTCGGGTGGGTTCCAGGTGTTTTCGCTGGCCAAGCTGCGGAAGATTACGCCTGAGGGGGTGGAGTTCCGGTCGCATATCGATGGGTCGAAGCACTTCTTTTCGCCGGAGCACTCGATGGCGGTGCAGATTGCGCTGGGAGCGGACATCATGATGGTGTTCGACGAGTGCGTGGAGACGCCGGCGAGCTGGGAGCGGACACGGGATTCGATGGGGCTGACGCATGCGTGGGCGGAACGGTCGCGCGCGTATTGGGTGGAGCATCGGGGGGAAGTGCCGTGGGCGAGAGAGGGTTCAGGGCCCAGGGCCCAGGGTCCAGAGTGTGGCAGTGCGTCTTCTGGCCCCTGGCCCCTGAACGCTGGACCCTTGTCTGGGAAGCATCAGGCTTTGTTTGGGATTGTGCAGGGGGGGATGTATGTAGACCTGCGGAAGGAGTCGGCTGAGCGGCTGGTGGAGATGGATTTTCCGGGGTATGCGATTGGGGGGCTGGCTGTCGGGGAGCCGCGGGAGGTGACGCGGGAGATGATTGCTCGGACGCTGGAGTGGCTGCCGAAGGACAAGCCGCGGTATGTGATGGGAGTGGGGTATCCGGATGAGATTGAAGAGTATGCGCGGATGGGCGTGGACATGATGGACTGCGTGCTGCCGACGCGGGCGGGGCGGCATGGGTTGCTGTTTGTGCGGGAAGATCCGGCCGATCGGCGGAGTGCGGTGGTGCGGCTGAATATCAAGAAGCTGGATAACGCGGAGGACCAGGGGCCGATTGATGCGGGGTGTGCGTGTTCGACCTGCGGGCGGTACTCACGGGCTTATCTGCGGCATTTGTTTGCCAGTGGGGAGCCGCTGGGGGCGACGTTGAACTCGATCCATAATTTGCACTTTTATCTGGAGACGATGGAGCGGGTGCGGGGGGAGTTGGCGGGGGGAGTCGAAGTGAAAGGTGAAGGTGAAGAAGGCAAGAGCAACAGCCTTGACGCGGAGTTCGGGAAGTTTAAGCGCCAAGTTTCGCGAAGTAAGGCGGGGGCGTAGGCGAATGCGGGGTGGGGGCGTCTATTGAGAACACAGCTCTTGGTGTGGATGGAGAAGCTTATGGTCGTGGCGCCGGATGGTGTGGGTAGGAAGCAGCGATGGGTTGCGGCGGTTTGCGCGGGTGTGCTGGGTGGGGGACTGGCGGTCGCGCAGACGAGTACGCCGCCGCAACTGTCGCGGCAGGTGCCGGCGGCCCAGGTTCAGCAGCCTGTGGGGACGATTACGGGGCACGTTTATTGCTCGGATACGCAGCGGCCGGCGCGGTTTGCGACGGTGCAGGTGCTGTCGCAGGATGGCCCGACGGCGGGGACAGTGGATGCTTCGAACAGCTTTGCGTCGCGGCTGCCGCGGGCACTCTACCGGCCGGTGGGGACGGCGCGGACGGCGCTGGATGGGTCGTTTGTGGTGAATGGAGTGCCGGCGGGGGATTATTACGTTGTCGGGATGCTGAATGGCTATATTTCTCCGGTGGCGGTGGCGCGGATGACGCAAACGCCGATCAGTGGGGCGGCCTTTACGCACGTAGAGGCAGAACATAGCGCGGATGTGACGGTGTCGCTGGTGCGGGGCGCGGTGGTGACGGGGCGGGTGGTGTATGACGATGGCGCGCCGGTTTCGGGTGTGGCGGTGCGGGTGCGGGTGGTGTCGAGCACCAGTGCGACGGCCGGTGGCCAGATGGGCGGCTTTACGCCGTTGGGTGGCGGTAATTTTGGCGGAGATGGGGGCACCGCGATTACGGATGACCGCGGCGTGTACCGGGTGGTGGGTGTGGCGCCGGGAAGCTATAACGTGGCGGCGATGGTGGAGACGGAGACGTCGGGCCGGGCGCAGCTGGGTGCCCGGGGAGGCGGCGGGTTTCGCGGGCCAGGGCAGATTTTGAATGTCTTTGCGCCCAATGCGATGCGCAGAACCGACGCGCGGGTGGTGGAGATCCGCGGTGGCGAGACGGTGGACGGCATCGATCTGCAGGTAGCGCTGGCGGGGTTGAAGACGCTGACCGGGAGCGTGGAGGCGAAGGCAGACGGGCATTTGCTGAATGGCGGGAATGTGACGCTTGCCGATGCTTCCGATAGCAGCCTGACGCGGAATGCGCCCGTGGACACGGACGGGACGTTTCGGATTGAATATCTGCCGCCGGGGAATTACACGCTGACGGTGCGGGGTGAGGACCGGACGGTGAGTGCGGCGGCGTCGCCGGGCGGAGATGGTGGAGGGCGTGGGAGGGGGCCTCGGACGGATGTGAAGCGGTACCAGGCGGCGACGCAGGCGGTGGTGATGGGCGATCATGATGTGCGGGTCGATCCGGTGCAGCTGGATGAAGTGAAGGCGGCTGCAACGCCGGGAGCGGCCACCGCAAGTCAGTAGGGCGAGGAGATTGGGATGGGTGTGGATCGGGAGTGGGAGCGGTTGCAGGCGTTATATGCCGAGTTAAGTGATGCGGAACTGGTGGAGTTGGCGGGGTCTAAGGCCGGGTTGACCGAGGTGGCGCAGCAGGTTATTGAGGCGGAAGTGCGGTCGCGGGGGCTGGTAGTGGAGGCAGCTGCGCCGGTGGCGCCGGATGCCGCGGATGGGGAGCTGCCGGAGTCCGAGAATGACCCATCGCTGGTGGAGTTGACGACGTTCTCCATGGCGCTGGAGGCTGAAAAGGCGCTGGCTGAGCTGGAGTTGCAGGAAATTCCGGTGTGGGTGAAGCCAGCGATGCGGCAGATGGAGGAAGGCGGGCCCTTGGTCAAGACGAACTGGTTGACCCTGTCCGTGCAGCGCGTGCGGCTGCTGGAGGCGCAGGAGACGCTGCGGCGGCACATGGGATTGTTTCCGCCGGAAGAGAGCGATGGCAAGGGCGATGAGCCAGCGGATGGCGAGGATTTCAGCGAAGAATTGACGGTGCTGGGGACGTTTGAGGCGGCAGATGCGGCGATTGCTCGCAAGGCGCTGACGGAGGCAGGGATGGTCTTCGAGACGCAGGACGATGAGGAAGAGAACTCCGGGACGACGCTGTTTGAAGTCCGGCAAGAGGATTTGGAACGGGCGATGGCGGTGGTGGAAGCGGCGTTTGGGGAGAGCTAGCACCTGGTCCTTGGGGATCGTGCCGCCCCGAAATTCGGGGGTTCTTCGGCTGCGCCTCAGGATGACGGCGAAAAACAAGCAACGACGAGCTAAAGCGGGGCCGATGGCTCCAAAACGCCTGATTTTCTTGACAGGCAGGGGGTGGTACGCGATGCTTAAGCCTCAGGTGTGATTTGCCTGGGATGGCGGTCGTGTGTCCGGCGCTGGAAATTGGGCGCGCAGGGTTTGCGGCTGGTCAGTCCGGGTGAGTGAAATCTCCCGACAGTGTTGTGTGAAAGAAAGAGCCGGAGATCGGCGGCAGGTTGGTTGCTGCCTGCTCGAACCGGGCGATGGGATGGATAGCGTGAGCATGTTGGCGATGTATTTTGCAGATCCCACCAGTGCCTTTGGGTCATTGGGCGGACTGCCGTTCATCCTTCTTTTCTTTGTGGCGATGTACTTTTTGCTTTTTGCGCCGCAGCAGAAGAAGCAGAAGCAGTGGCAGGCGAAGCTGGCGCAGATCAAGGTCGGCGACAAGGTGACTACGGCCGGGGGCGTGCGCGGGACGGTGGTTGCGGTGAAGGACGATGTCTTCGTCGTGCGTTGCCAGCCGGACAGTGTGAAGCTGGAAATTGTGAAGAGCGGGATCGCGGCGGTTACGACCGACGAGGATGTAAAGGCTTAGAAGCCAAAGCTTTGACGCAAAGTTCGGGGAGTTTAACGCCGAGTTTCGCGAAGTAAGACCGGGGGCGGAGTAAAGCGAAGCCCGGGCGCATTAGAATGATTTGCCGCAGCGGAAAGCGCGCGGGATGGAAGGTTTAGGACAACAGGCAGATGGGCAATCTGAAGGGTAAGACAGGCTTTATTTTTGCGATCCTGGTGATCTTTATTTATGGGATCTTCTACGGCACGAATTTGCCGAAGACGAGCCCGGCCAAGTCGCTGGCGAACGGCAACATCCACCTTGGGCTTGACCTGAAGGGTGGGACGCACCTGGTGTTGAAGGTGATGACCGACGAGGCGCTCGGCAGCACGACAGACCGCGATACGGCCAGCTTGAATACGGCGCTGGCTCCGACCGGAGCGCATGCGACGAAGCTGGACCCGGCGCATCCTGAGGTCATTACGGTGACCGGCGGGTCGGCTGCGACGGTGCGGTCGGTGGTGGAAGGCAATGACTACGCCAACTACGACGTGGCTTCTCCTGCGGGCGGCGGCTATACGCTGACGATGAAGCCGACGGCGATTCGCGACAACAAGACGCATACGGTGGATGTGACGATTGAAGCTATCCGGCAGCGCATCGACGCGCTGGGTACGCTGGACCCGACGATTGAGAAGTATGGCCTGGGCGATGACCAGATCCTGGTGGAGTTGCCGGGCGTGGATGATCCGGCCCGCGTGGACGCGATTATTCACTCGACGGCCAAGCTGGAGATTCATGAAGTTGTGGGTGGAACGGCTTACGATTCCGAGCAGGCTGCGCTGACGGCGAACAACGGCGTACTGCCTCCTGATGAAGAGGTTGTGCCGGGTTCCGCTACCGGTACGGGACCCGATCAATACTGGGTGCTGAAGCGGGCAAGCATTGTCGAGGGGCCGGACTTCCGCGACGCTCAACCTTCGCGCGATGAGAATGGCCGTCCGGACATGAGCTTTACGCTGACGACCGAAGCGGGCAATCGTTTCTATGCGTACACGTCGGCAGCCAAGGGCAGCTCGATGGCGATTGTTCTGGAGAACAAGGTGCGCGAAGTGGCGACGATCCAGTCGGAGATTCGCGACCAGGGGCGTATCACCGGCGGTTTTACGCAGCAGCAGGCTAAAGACCTGAGCACGATGCTGCGGACCGGGTCGCTGCCGGCAAGCATCCAGACGATGGAGACGCGCAGCATCGGGCCGTCGCTGGGTGCGGCGAGCATTCACCAGGGCGTAGTGGCAGCGGTGGCCGGTATGTTGGCGGTCATGATCTTCATGCTGGTGTACTACCGTGGCGCAGGCATCAATGCCGACCTGGCATTGATACTGAACCTGGTGGTGCTGCTGGGCTTTATGGGCTTTACGGGGTCTACGCTGACGCTGCCGGGTATTGCGGGCGTCATCCTGACGATTGGTATGGGCGTGGACTCGAACGTGCTGATTTTCGAGCGCATTCGTGAAGAGTTGAGGCTGGGCAAGACGGCCGCCGCGGCGGTGCAGGACGGCTTCAGTATGCAGCGCGCGCTGGGCACCATCATCGATACGCACGTGACGACGATTGTTTCCGCGGCGATTCTTTTCCTGTTCGGTACGGGGCCGGTGAAGGGCTTTGCGGTGACGTTGACGTTCGGCTTGCTGGCCAACCTGTTTACAGCAGTGTTTGTATCGCGCACGATCTTCGACTACCTGTTGGCTAAGAAGGGTCGCGGGGCTGAGCTGTCGATCTAAAGGGTAGGGATTAGGGATTAGGGATTAGGGATTAGGGATTAGGGATTAGCCGGTGGCCGAGAGGTGCTGGCTCGAGCAAGTGAACGGTGCGGGTTGGGCCTGCGCCGGTTGAGGAAAGTACATTGGAACTGTTTCGCACTACAAATATCGACTGGTTGGGGAAGAAGTGGTATTTCCTCGGCTTTTCTCTGATTTTCTCCGTGGCCGGCATTCTAAGCATGGCGTTCTGGCACCACATTCCGATGGGTGTGGACTTCAAGGGCGGAACACATATTCGTGTGGCGTTTACGTCGACGCCGAATGAAGACCATATCCGCTCGGCGATGGACCAGGCCGGGGTGCGCGGGTTTACGATTCAGCGCGTTTCGGAGGCGGCGGGACAGAGCGGCAACGAGGTGATCTTCGCGCTGCCGGAGTCGACTGCAACCGACCAGGCGCACGACCAGGGCCGTGCGGCGGTAGAGAGTGCGCTGACGACGAATTACCACGACTCGGGATTTGCGGTTCAGCAGATCGACATTGTGGGGCCGACGGCGGGCAAGCAGCTGACGCACCAGGCGTGGTTGGCGACGATCTATTCGCTGATCGGGATGCTGATTTACCTGTGGTTCCGATTTGAGCTGATCTACGGCGTGGCCGCGGTGGTAGCGGTGTTTCACGACACGCTGATAACGGTGGGCGCGTTCAGCTTGACGAACCAGGAAATCACCCTTACCGTTATCGCAGCTATTCTTACCCTCATCGGTTACTCGATGAACGACACCATTGTGGTTTTTGACCGCATTCGGGAGAACCTTGCGGCGAACCGCCGGGAGTCGCTTTCGGATGTTGTGAATCGCAGTATCAATCAAACCCTGAGCAGGACGGTTATCAGCTCCGGGTTGACGTTTCTTACCGTTTTGAGCTTATATCTATTCGGCGGCGAAGTTCTGCATGGCTTCTCTTTCGCGCTGGTAGTCGGTATTCTGATCGGCACGTACTCGTCGATCGCGGTAGCGGCACCGATGCTGGTCGCGTATCAGGATTGGCGGGCATCGCGCGGCAAGCAGGCATCACTTCCGGCCGCGAAACGGTAAACCCCGGGTTTTGTAACGGCCCACTGAAAACAGGTGAGTCGAGGGTAATCCCTCGGCGAACCGATGGATTTGCAAAAAGCAGTAGCAGGAGCCGGGCCAGAACCAAAGCGGGAACAATTTGAAGATGTACGGTGTCTAAGACAAGAAGCTCTCCCCAATCGGGACCGAGGTTGCTCAATGTTTGAAGACTCTCTGATGGAATCCGGCGGCAAGATCAAGACGAAGTCGAAGTACTGGATGATTGCTACGTTTGGTTTGAACGCAGCGGTTGTGCTGACGATGATTTTGATTCCCTTGCTGTATCCGGAAGCGCTGCCGAAGAACTCGCTGACGGCGTCGCTGAGCGCGCCTCCGCCGCCTCCGCCACCCCCGCCTCCACCCCCGCCACCGATGAAGGTGCAGCCGATCAAGATGGTTTCTGAGATCGACCAGGGCCTGCATGCGCCGACCAAGATCCCGAAGAACATCATGGTGGTCAAGGAAGATGCACCTCCGCCATCGTCCGGTATGGGCGTTGCGGGTATGGGCGGCATGGGCACTGGCGGCAGCGGCATTCTGGGCGGCATGGGCACTGGCTCCGGCGGACCCAAGATCGACGTGAAGCCGGCCAAGCCTGTGGGCCCGGCGCGTATCTCGAGCGGCGTGGTTGCCGGCTTGAAGATCGCCGGCAACAACCCGGTGTATCCGCCAATCGCTCGCGCTGCCCACATGCAGGGCTCGGTGACACTACACGCCATCATCTCCAAGACTGGAACGATTGAGCGCCTGGAGGCGATCAGCGGACCGGAAATGCTGAAGGGCGCGGCTCTCGACGCCGTGAAGGGATGGCGGTACAAGCCGTATCTTCTGAACGGCGAACCCACCGAAGTGGATACGACGGTGATCGTGAACTTCAACCTCAACGGCGGTTGATCTGCCGGATACATTGTGCGGCTCCGTCCGCCGAGGCCTCTAACCCCGGCAGACGGAACAGCATTGCAACTGCCCGAACCATTTACCCGTCTCATGCGGCAAGACTTTATGCAGTTGCCGTAAGTTCTGAAACAGATAAACCAGGAGGAAAGACCTCGTGATTCTCGCTCACATCGCAAATTTCGCTCACGTACCCGCTTCGCTCGCCATGTACTTCCAGGATGCCGCACCGGCTCCCGTCGGTTTCAGCCCGATGCAGCTGCTCCACAACATGGGCTGGCTCGCCATTGGCGTTGTCATCATCCTGTTCATCATGTCGATCTACTCGCTGGCCGTGATCATCGATCGCGCCCTGTACTTTGCCGCTGCCCGCAAGCAGTCGCGCGAATTCGCGCCGAAGGTTGCCGGCGCTCTGAAGGAAGGCCGTCTGGACGAGGCGATCAAGGTTGCCGACCGTTCGAAGAAGTCGCACCTTGCTGAGGTTGTGACGGCTGGGCTGCAGGAGTTCCGCAGCTACGGTTCGGGTGGTTCGATCACCGACGAGCAGATCGAAAGCTCGCAGCGCGCATTGGAGCGCTCGGAGTCGATCGTTCACGCGAAGC
>CAIQPK010000025.1 GCA_903873705.1 uncultured Acidobacteriota bacterium | reverse complement strand
GTGCCCGCAACAAACTCCATCACGATCGGCACTTCCACCTTCAGCACGTCCACGTTATAGCGCGGCTTCGAAAACTCCGCCATCGCACCCGACACGATCGACGGCTTCTTGCGCGCATACTCCACCGTCTTCTCGTCGCCGCCCTCGGCGTCATATCCCACGAACTCCAGGAAGAAAGGAATATCCAACGCCACGCACTCATCGCCAATGCGCTCAATCCACGCATGCTTGAACTCGTTCACTTCCTTCGTATCGAACGGCGTGTAATACAGCAGAATCTTCACGCAATCCGCGCCCGCTTCCTTCAACCGGCGCACGCTCCACACATCCAGCAGGTCCGGCAGACGCCCCGCCGTGTTGGCGTCATAGCCGGTCTTCTCATAAGCCAGCAACAGCCCCTTGCCATTGCGGTGCTGCGAGGCCGGCAGACCGTACTCCGGGTCCAGCAGGATCGCCGAAGCATGCTTGGTCAACACCTCGGTCACCAGCGTCTTGAAGACCTCAAGGTCATGCCCGGTCGCGGGCCCGCCGCGCTCCTTGGCCAACGACTTCTGCAGCGACCCACGCTGGTCCATCGCAGCGGCAGCAATCACGCCCCGCGCATCCGATACAGCCTTCATCCCAGCGAGTTTTCCCGGTGTCACCTTCATGCGTCTCTCTCCTCAAAGTGCAATCATGACTAAAGTTTCGCCTGCGATTGTAAACTTCCCGCCCTGCGCCTAGCGACTTCATCCGTCCGTTTACCGCGCAACCGTACTGAAATCCGCACAAATTAGGCAGTGCGCAAACCTCCCTAGAACCCCGGCGGCCTCTCCCCCGATACCCCAAACGCCCCCTCCATCGCCATCCCCACGCTTGCCAGCGTCCCCTCCTCGAACAGCCGCCCAATCAGCGTCACCCCATGCGGCACCCGTCGCGGCTTCGCAAACTTCGCCACCGGATTCTTCGGATCAGGCGCCCAGTCGCTCCGCGCCTCACTCACCTCCACAAACCCGGCCCGCAAGGTCAGCGACGGATGCCCCGTAAAGTTGAAGATCACCAGCGGCTCATCCCGCAGGCTCGGCACCAGCAGCACATCCACCGTCTCCATCACCTTCGCGATCATCACCGCCACCTTCCGCCGCAAGCGGTCCGCCTGCACAAAATCCACCGCACTCAAAAACCGCGCCTGCCGAAACGTATTCGGCCAAGCATCCGGCGTCTGCATCTTCAACTCGTCTACCCGATGATCGAGCGTAATCTCCTCAAACGCCGCCGCAGCCTCCGCAAACAAAATAATGTTCATCGAGTCATAAGGCCAATCCGGCACCGACACCTCCACCGCCGTCATCCCCAACTTCTTCACCGTCTCCAACGCCGCGCGATCGACATCGGTCGCCTCCTTCATCCAAGCCGGGATATAACCCACCCGCACCTTCTTCGAAGTACCCACACATACGGTCTCAAGACTGGCGTTCACGCACGCAGCGTCCTTACCATCCGGTCCAGAGATCGCGACGAGGATATGCCCAACGTCCTCAACCGAACGTGTCATGGGACCCAGCTTGTCGCAACTCCAACTCAGCGTCATCGCTCCGGTTCGTGGCACACGGCCAAACGTCGGCCGCAGACCCGTTGCGCCACAACGCATACTTGGCGAAATTATCGACCCCTGCGTCTCAGACCCAATGGCGAACCCCACCAGCCCCGCCGCAACAGCGGCGCCTGGTCCGGCGCTCGAACCTGAAGCCCCCTCATCCAGATTCCAGGGGTTCTTCGTCTGCCCTCCAAACCACACATCGTTTAATGCCAGCGACCCCAGGCTCAACTTCGCCACCAGCACCGCCCCAGCTTCGTTCAACCTCTTAGTAACGGTCGCATCCTCACTAGGCACGCGGCCTCTGAACGGCTCCGCGCCCCAGGTCGTCACAATGCCCGCTGTATCGAGCAAGTCCTTCGCACCCCACGGAATGCCATGCAGCGGCCAGCGATAATTCCCAGCCGCGATCTCCTTATCCGCCGTTCGGGCTTGCTGCAGCGCATGCTCTTCGCACAGCGTGATCGTGCAATTCAGCGTTGACTGAAACTTCTTTAATCGCGCCAGATAAATCTTTGTCAACCGTTCAGACGTGAGTTTGCGACTCATGATCCACTTGGCCAAATCAGACACCGAAGAAAACGCGATGGACGTATCATCGGCAGGCAGTGGGCTAATCATCCCCACCTCCGCCCAGCAATTGCGGTAAGTTTCAACTGGCGAGGCTGTTGCAACGGGTAACTCCGGATTCCACACCGCCGCCGGCACATCCCCCTCTCCCAACCCCAACTTCCTCGGCCCCACCCGCCGCTCATAAACCGGCGCCATCGCCTGCGCCCAGTTCCCCGCCGCCTGCGCCGCATCCTTCGGAGTCATCGCCACCTGCATCAGCTTCCCAGCCTCAGCAAACGTCTCCGCAGACACCGTCGGCCCCACCGGCGGAGCCGTCCCAAACACCGTCGGCGCCCCCGGCGGCGGAGTTGTCCCGGCAGCCTGCGGCGTCTGCCCTTGAATCGTCGAAGCCATCGCGGCCCCGATTACCCCCATCGCACCCTGACCAATAAACGCTCTCCGCGACTTACCCATCCCACACCTCCGCCTTCCACCCGACTGTACGACACATATACCATCGCTCCAGCCCGCAGTTGTCACGCATGACACCCGCAGCGCGCAGGCTCCAACGCGACGACTCAAAATCTCAACGTACCCCACTACCCACTACGCTCTACCACCTACCCACCGCTTATGCCCGTAGCCACCCTCACCCTCGAGCTCGCCATCGAGCACGCCCAGTCCCTCAAAGACCGCCGCCAGGCGGTCCGCTCCCTCAAAGACAAGCTCCGCCACGGCTTCAACATCTCCGTAGCCGAGCTCGACGACGCCCTGGCCTGGAACCGCGCCACCCTCGGCATCGCGGCCATCTCCAGCTCCACCGCCTACCTCACCGGCCAGCTCCGCGAAGTAGAAGAAGCCGCCCGCCGCATCTCCGTCGGCCTCGGCTGCGAAATCATCGACGCCTTCGTCGACATCGTCGAAACCTCCCTCGACTCCGAAGCCTCCCCCGACACCGACTCCCTCTAACCCACCCCCGAAACCTTCGCTCTCTCGGCGTGCATTTCCCCTTCGCGCCCTTTGCGTGAAACGCCTTCCCCCACGTCCAGCACAGCTCCCGGCGCGAAACCCCCGCCAATCTTTGTTATCCTTAGAAGTTAGCCATGCCCGAGACCAGAGCACGAGACCACCACCGCAAACGCGTCACCAGCACCTTCGCAGAGGAGATTACCGCCATGCTCGAAGGCGAGCTCTCCGACCCGCGGATTGCGCCCTCCTACGTCACCGAGGTCGTCCTAGCTCCCGGCGGCAAGTCCTGCCGCGTCTTCATCGCCGTCAACGGCAACGCCGAGGAGGAAGACTCCACCCTCGAAGGCCTCATGGCCGCCCGCGCCTTCATCCGCACCGAAATCCGGTACCGCATGGGCGTCCGCCACGTCCCCGAGATCACCTTCGCCATCGACCGCTCCGAAAAAATGGAAGCCCGCATGGACGAGCTCCTCGGTCGCATGGAAAAGCGCAAGACCAAGCTCGCCAAGAAAGTAGCCGCCAAGGAATCCAGCGCCGCGGCCACCAAGTAGCGCCCGCCGATGAACCCCTCCGACAGCATCCCCACGCTGCTTAGCCTCATCGCCGACCGCGACCACTTTCTCGTCACCTCCCACGCCCGTCCAGACGGCGACGCCATCGGCTCAGCCCTGGGCCTCATGCACCTCCTCGAAGGCCTCGGCAAGCAGGTAGAAGTCGCTTTCGCCGACCCCATCCCGGTCATTTACCTCGCGCTCCCTGGAGCCAACCGCATCACCCACACCCTCCCCACCAACCCACCCGACGCCCTCATCTTTCTCGAGTGCGACCGCTTCGAGCGCACCGGCTTCCCCATCGAAGCCTTCGATCACCTCGCCGCCACCTTCACCATCAACATCGACCACCACCTCAGCGGCCGCCGCTTCGCCAGCTTCAACTGGATCGACCCCCACTGCTGTGCCGTCGGCTCGATGGTCTATGACCTCGCCGTCGCCTCCAGCGTCAACATCACGCCCGCCATGGCCACCTGCCTCTACACCGCCGTGCTCACGGACACCGGCTCCTTCACCTACCCCAGCACTGTGGCCTCCACCTTCGCGCTCGCCGAACACCTCGTCCAGCGCGGAGCCGACGCCAACCGTATCGCGCAGCAAGTCTACTTCTCCAACCCCGCCAGCAAGTTCCACCTCCTCGGCGCCGCTCTCCGCAACCTCCACGTCGAAGCCCCGCTTGCCTGGGCCTGGATCACCCTCGATGACATGGCCGCCTCCAACGCCACCGTCGAAGACTCCGAGGGCATCGTCAACTACCTCATCGGCATCGTCGGCGTCGAGGCCGCAGCCTTCCTCCGCGAGGCTCCCGGCGGCACCCACTTCCGTGCCAGCCTGCGCAGCAAGAACACTGTCGACGTCGCCAGCGTAGCCGAACTCTTCAACGGCGGCGGCCACCGCAACGCCAGCGGCTGCACCCTCACTGGCCCGCTCCCGGAAGCCCTTGACCGCATTCTTACCCAGCTTCGTCACCAGACTCTGTTAACCTGATTCCGCTCCCCCGCGCACATTTTCAGCGCCGTATTCTGACTATCTCCCAAGTCCTTAACCCAATTTGAACGACGACCTTCAACTCGACCGACCGGACCAGCCGGACAACCCCGACGCCCTCGAAACCCCCGAGGCCCCGGCCCCACAGTCCCTCTGCGCCCGCTTTCGTTCGCTCATCCGCACCCAGATCGGCTGCACCATCTGGGAGTTCGTCATCCTGGTCGCCGTCGCCGGCTACTTCCTCTTCTTCGGCCTCGTCCCCTACTTCGGAGGCCCGCAGTTAGGCCTCGTTGGAGCCGACGAGCCCCGCTACGCCCAGGTCGCGCGCGAAATGCTCGCCGCGCACTCCATCGACTGCCACGAAGTCCACGCCAAAGTCACCCCCCACAGCCTCCGCCCCGCCGACCTCCACAACTCCTACGAGTGCCTCGTCGGCGGCACCGTCACGCCCATCCTCAACAGCCAGCCCTGGCTCGAAAAGCCCGCCCTCTACTACTGGCGCGCCATGGGTTTCTTCAAGGAGTTCGGCGTCTCCGATTGGTCCGCCCGCCTCCCCTCCTCCACCGGCGCCGGCTTCCTCATCCTGCTGGCCTTCCTCCATCTCCGCCGCTTCCGTCCCGGCGGACATCTCGACGCCGCCCTCATCACCGTCTCCTGCATCGCCATGTTCGGCTTCGCCCGAGGTGCCTCCACCGACATGCAGCTCGCCGCACCTTTCTGCATTGGCATGTTGGGCTGGTACGCCTGGTACGAAACCGGCAAAAAGTTCTGGCTCTTCGATCTCTACTTCTTCAACGCCGCCGCCACCCTTGCCAAGGGCCCCATCGCGCCGTTCCTCGCTCTCAGCATCATCCTGCTCTTCGTTGGCCTGCGCCGCGAGTGGTCTGTCCTCCGCCGCACCATCTGGATCCCCGGCGTCCTGCTCTATCTCGCCATGGTGCTGCCCTGGTACATCGCCGTCCAGCGCCGCAACCCCACCTTCTTCCATGAGTTCTTCGTCGGCCACAACCTCGAGCGCTTCGCCACCAACCGCTTCCAGCATCACCAGCCGGTCTACTACTACCTCGTCGTCCTCATCCTCGGCCTCATGCCCTGGACCGCCATCGCCATCCGCGCTCTGGTCGACGCCATCTCCATCTCGGTAGCCGAGTGGAAAGTCCGCCACAAACCGCAGCGCTACCTCGGCCACACCCGCGCCGGTGACGGCTTCCCCGAGTTCCTCGTCCTCTGGGCGCTCTTCCCCATCGTCTTCTTCTCCTTCTCAGGCTCCAAACTCCCCGGCTACATCCTGCCCTCCATCCCGCCCATCACCATCCTCACCGGCGACTACATCAACCGCGTCCGCCGCACCGGCATCCCCAGGTGGCTGCTCCTCACCCACGCCCTGCTCGCCGGCTTCATGACCTTCGTCCTCGCCCTCTGCCCGCAGTACATGGTCTACGAAAAAATCGTCCCCGCCGCCAAAGACCTCTGCTGGGCCGGCCTCTGGGGCACGCTCGCCGCGCTCGGCATCTACGCCGTCGTCAAGCGCTTCGGCGTCACGCGCCTCCGCACCGTCACCCTCATCCCTCTCGCACTCCTGCTCTTCTGGCTCCTCGAACGCAAGGGTCCGCTCCTTGACCTCAACTACTCCGCCCGCCCCCTCGCCCGCCAAATCCAGGAAAGCGCACCCAGCATCCCCATCGTCGCCGTCTACGACGTCCGCCGCGACCTCGACTACGGCCTCGCCTTCTACCGCAACGACTCTCCCATCCACTACGACAAGGACGGCATCCCCGCCACCGAGCACGTCCTCGTGCTTCCTACCAGGGAAGTCCCCCAACTAAGCGAAATCCTCCCCGGCCGCGTCTACGTTCCGCTCTTCCTCTACCCCTGGCAGGGCCTCTCGGTCTACAAGGTCTACGCCCGCTAGGCACTTGCCCGCTTCCTGTACCTCCGCCCTGCCTTCACCCTTGCCTACAGATCGTTTTTGCCGTTGCTTCTAGGTACCCCGAGGCTTTAGCCTCGGGTCTCATACTCCGCCTACAACTTGGGCTTTAGCCCCTGGGGCAGGCTCTCTCTCAATCGGCCACTGCTCCCACCGGAACGCAAAAACTGACCTCCCCACCCCAATTCGAAATCCTCGACCTGCGCCACTTCGCCGCCGCCCAGCTGCGCCCCCTGCTCGAAGACCAGGCCATCCGCTGGGACCGCCGCCTCCGCTGGGACTACACCCGCTCCACCGAGCTCCTCCTCGACTACATCGAGTCCCGCATCCTGCAAGGATACGTCGCGGAAGACGCCGGCCGCGCCATCGGTTACACCTTCTCCGTCATGGAAGCCGCCAAGGCCGTCATCGGCGACATCTACGCCTTCAACGAAGGCGAGTCCGACCGCAACCCCGTCTGCGAAACACTCCTCCATCACCTCATCGAAACTCTGCAGTCCACGCCCGGCGTAGACCGCATCGAGTCCCAGCTCCTCATGTTCCCCGCTGGCGGCCTCAACAGCCCTTTCCTCTCCCGAGGCTTTATCGCCCACCCGCGCCTCTTCATGGGCTGCTCGCTCACCTCCACCAACCCCGGCTCCCAGCGCGCAGAAACTCGCCTCCCCGCCGGCCTCCGCCTCCTACCCTGGTCCGACACCTACTACGCCGCCGCCGGCGACCTCATCCATCGCGCCTACGTCGGCCACGTCGACAGCCTCATCAACGACCAGTACCGCACCGTCGCCGGCTCCCTCCGTTTCCTCCACAACATCGTCCGCTTCCCCGGCTGCGGCATATTCGACACCCGCAACTCCTGGCTCCTGCGCGACGAGCGCAGCGGACACATCCAGGGCCTCATCCTCGCCTCCGCCGTCCGCCCCGACGTAGGCCACATCACCCAGCTCTGCATCGCCCCCGAGCTCCGCGGCCACGGCCTCGGCCGAGCCCTCCTCCACCGCTGCACCGCCGAGTTCCTCCGCCGCCGCTACCGCGGCATCTCCCTCACCGTCACCGAACAAAACCGCGAAGCCCTGGCCCTCTACGAAACCTACTGCTTCAACCCCATCCACCGCTTTGACGCCATGGTCTGGAACAACAGCGACTAGTCGTAGTGAGCAGAAAATAGTGAATAGTGAATAAGACGAGCCTCAGCTTGTTTTTCCAGCTCAATTCCTTTGAGCTCCAGGCTCTTTACAATCCATTTCAGGCGATAAATCCCGGGTGGCCCATTCATCGCGGCTTCTAGCGATGAGTGGGGAACCTCATCCGTCGGCCTCACGATTTCGAGTCTCAACCAAAGACAAAAGGCCCAACCGGGCCCTTTGCTTTATTCACTATTCACTACGCACTACTCACTACTCACTCGCTTCCCCTACTCCACGTGATAATTCGGCGCCTCCCGCGTGATCACCACATCATGCACATGGCTCTCCCGCAGTCCCGCACCCGATATCCGAATAAACTGCGCCTTCGTCTGTAGCTCCTCAATCGTCCCGCACCCGAGATACCCCATACCCGACCGCAGGCCACCGACCAGCTGGTAAATCATCGCCTCCAGAGGCCCGCGATGCGGCACGCGTCCTTCAATTCCCTCCGGCACAAACTTCGCCAGCCGATTCCCGCCGCTACTTTCGCGCGCCGTAATCTCGGTCCGCCGAGCCTCGCCGCCATCGCTCAAATCTTCCTTGCTCTGGAAGTACCGCTCGCCCGACCCCTGCGCCATCGCACTCAGGCTACCCATTCCCCGATAAGCCTTGAACGACCGCCCCTGGTACAAAATCGTTTCACCCGGGCTCTCATCCACGCCCGCAAACAGCGACCCCATCATCACCACGCTCGCACCCGCCGCAATAGCCTTCGTCACGTCGCCCGAGTACTTGATGCCGCCATCCGCAATCACCGGAATCCCATGCTTTGAAGCAGCGCGATAGGCCTCGGAAATCGCCGTAATCTGCGGCATACCTGCGCCCGTCACCATGCGCGTCGTACAGATCGACCCCGGCCCAATCCCCACCTTAACCGCATCGGCCCCCGCATCGATCAGCGCCATCGCGCCGTCATACGTCGCCACATTCCCGGCCAGCAGAGCAATATGCGGAAACGCCTTCTTCACCTCAGCCACGGCTTCGATCACCCGCGACGAGTGCCCATGCGCAGAATCGATCGCCAGCGCATCCACACGGCTCTCGATCAGCGCCGCAGCCCGTTCAAGAAAGTCGCCCGTAGCTCCAATCGCTCCCGCCACCCGCAGCCGTCCCTTGGTGTCCTTGCTGGCGTGCGGATACTTCAGCTTCTTCTGAATGTCCTTGACCGTAATCAGGCCCTTCAGCTCATAGTGGTCGTTCACCACCAGCAGCTTTTCCACGCGATGCTGATGCAGAATCTCTTCCGCCTGCTCCAGCGTCGTTCCCACTGGAACCGTGATGAGGTTTTCCTTCGTCATCACCTCGCTGATCGGCAGATCGGTACGCGAAACAAACCGCAGGTCGCGGTTGGTCAGAATCCCCACCAGCTTCCCGTTCTTCGTCACCGGAACGCCGGAAATCTTGTACCGCCGCATCACGTCCAGCGCATCGGAAATCGGCCGCTCCGGCTCAATCGTCACCGGGTCCACGATCATGCCGCTCTCCGACCGCTTCACCTTGTCAATCTCGCCGGCCTGCTGCTCGATCGTCAGGTTGCGATGCACCACACCCATTCCGCCCTGCTGGGCAATAGCAATCGCCAGCCGCGACTCCGTCACGGTGTCCATTGCAGCCGACATCAGCGGCGTATTCAGAGTAATGTTTTTCGTCAGCTGTGTTTGCGTGCTGACCTGCGTCGGAACAACGTCGGAGTATGCCGGAACCAGCAGGACGTCGTCGAAAGTAAGGGCTTCTGGAACCAAGTTGGAAATCATACAGGTTCACCTGATTGTATTCCCTGTCACCCGTTAGTTGCAGATAACCCCGTACCCCACCACCAGATCCGGCATCTCACTACGCTGCTTCGGGCCTGACACAAAACATGCGTGCCACGCCAAACTTGGTGAATACGTTGACCATAAAAATGCACGGAACCTCCTCAGCCCTGCACGCCAGCCGCTGCAGCGCCTGTAAAAACGGCATCGCCGAACCCCTTCCCTTCAGCATGGCCTTCCAGCCCGTCGTCGACACCTCCTCCCAGACCGTCTTCGCCTACGAAGCCCTCGTCCGTGGCCTCAACCACGAATCCGCCGCTTCCCTCTTCAGCCGCCTCAACCCGGACGACTACCACGTCTTCGACCAGGCCTGCCGCCTCAAGGCCATCATCATGGCCGCCAACCTCGGCGTCCCCGCCACCGGCGCCAGCCTCGCCGTCAACTTCATGCCCGGAGCCGTTTACAGCCCCTGGGCCTGCCTCCGCCAGACCCTCCGCGTCGCCCACGAAAATAACTTCCCCCTCAGTCAGCTCATGTTTGAGGTCACCGAAAGTGAAGAAGTCCGCGACCCCGCCCACATGGAACGCGTCATCGCTGAATACCGCTCTCAAGGCTTCGCCATCGGCCTCGACGACTTCGGCGCCGGCTTCGCCAGCCTCAACCTCTTCTCCGAACTCACTCTCGACTTCGTCAAGCTCGACGCCCGCCTCGTCCGCGGCATCCACCGCCGCCCCCGCACCGAGGCCATCGTCCTCGCGCTGGTCGCACTCTGCCGCTCGCTCAACGTCCGCCTCATCGCGGAGTGCGTCGAATCCTTCGAAGAGTACGAAAGGCTCCGCCAGTGTGGCATCGACCTCATGCAGGGCTACCTCTTCGCCCGCCCCATGTTCGAGCAACTCCCCACCATCACCTGGCCCACCTCCCACGTCCCCCTCGGCAAGATCCGCACCCTGGCCCTGGTAGCCTAGGCCGCGTCCTCGCCAAAATCCCGTCAAAGTTGTCAGTCCGCAGCGCGGCAATGGAATCTGCTTCTGCCCTTGCCGTTGCTGTTGCTGTTGCCCTTGCCGTTGCCGTTGCCGTTGCCGTTGCTGTTGCTGTTGCTGTTCTTAGACAATTTCTCGCCAGAGAAATTGTCATCCTGAGCGCAGCGAACGGACCTGCTTCACCGCATTTGCCTTCTCCCGTTCTTGCCGTTGCTTCCCCTTTGAAGCCGGCGAGCCCACCCCACCCCAACCCAAAAAAGGCGGCTCAACCCCGCAGGCAACCACCCTTTCCCGCTCGCTCAGTTACCATGAACCCAATGGTCTTACGTCCCTGGATGTCTCTCGCGAGCGCGGTGCTCGGATTCTTCGTCATTCTCGCCTGGCGAGTCCGCGAAGGCCGCACCCCTGTCACCCTGCGCAAAATCATCATCCCGCCGCTCGGCATGTCCACCGGATTCTGCATGTTCATTGCCCCCATGTTCCGGGTCCCCATCACCTGGGCCGCCACCGCCTTCCTGCTCGGCGCCATCTTCCTCGCCTACCCCCTTATCCGCACCTCGCGCCTCTCCCTCCAGGGCGACACCGTCATGATGCACCGCTCCGCCAGCTTCTTCATCGTCATCATCGTGCTGGGCATCATCCGCATCCTCGCCCACACCTACCTCGACACCATCATGACCATCCAGCAGACCGCCGGCCTCTTCTTCATCCTGGCCTTCGGCATGATCGTCGTCTGGCGTCTCAACATGCTCTTCGAGTACAAACGCGTCACCGGCGCCGCCACTCTCCTTGCCTAGCTCCATCAGCTCTCCGGCCCCGCCATCCGCTCGACCAGAGGTGACCGTGCCCAGCAACACCCTACCGACCCCAAAATCCCTGTGGCACACCCGCGCCACCTGGCCCGCCCGCGAAGACCGCCTGCCCTCAGCCGTCGTCCTCGGTATCCTCTGGATCGGTATCCTGGCCGGCTTCGGCACCGACTTCGCGCGCTACATCCACCAGAAACCCGCCCCACCCCTCATCGTCCACATCCACGCCGCCGTCTTTTCCGTCTGGATGTTCCTGCTCACCGCCCAGGTTCTGCTCGTCCTTCGCAACCGCATCGCCTGGCACCGCACCCTCGGCTGGATAGCCGCCGCCTGGGCCTGCATCATGCTCATCCTCGGCCCGTGGGCAGCCATGGCCTCCCAGGCTACCCACATCCATGACAAGTTAGACTTCTCAGCCTTTCTCGCCGTCAACCTGGTCGACGTCCTCGGCTTCTTCATGCTGCTCGCGGCCGGCATCGCTCAACGCAAAACCCCCGCTGCCCACAAGCGCCTGATGATCCTCTCCTCAGTCTCCCTGGCCGATCCGGGCTTCAACCGCTTCATAGGGCTTTTCTGGACGAACGTCCCCACTTCCCCCGCAACCTTCTTCATCTACGTCTTCTTCGGCAACATTCTTCTGATCGCCGTCATGACCATCTGGGACATCGCAAAGGGCCGCCTCCTACGCTCCTTCGTCATCGGAGCCGCAAGCCTCCTGGCCGCCGAGTACCTTGCCGCATGGCTCTTATACAATCCTTCATGGGGCGCCTTCACCCACCGCGCCGTGATCGTCTGGGCCAGCCACTTTGGATAGTTCCTACTGCGCCGCTGCCGCTCGCCTAAGCGCCCAATCGCCCGTTTTCACAAAAGGCGCCCCGTCAGTGCTTGTAAAAACTTCATAGCTCAGCGTGTCCGGCGACAGGTGATAGTCGGCTCGGTAAGCCGCCAGCCTTCCCTGCGCATCCCCCGTCCATCCCAGGAAGGTGAAGTCGCCGTATCCAGTTGCAAGAACCTTGTCCAAACCTTCAACGACATAACGGTCCTTCCTTATCTTCTTCCGGTCCCGAAACGCCATCGCCTTTAACGGATCGATTCTCAACAGCACATCGTAATGATCCACATTTTGCTTTGGACCCGTTACGTATGTGTAAGCCAGATAAAGCTGTCCCGGCTTCTTATCCTTCTCAATCGCTATCGTCACCGAAGATGTAATTGGCGAACCCTTCATGTAATCGTGGTTAGTACCCACCCAGACTCCCACCAGGTGCTCGTTCAGCGCGTCGATTCCCGATTTCACCTCTGCCTCGCCAACCGCAGACGTGATCAGCACCAACAGAAAACACGACGCGAACCGCAACCAGCCAATAACTCTCTGCATGGGCACACCATACCCTCTTTCAGACCGATTACTCCACTATTGATCTTCCGCAACCACAGGAGTATGCTCTCTAAAGCAGACGAATTTGTTCTGCCGCATGGGGCCGCCTGTAACCGGGACCTGCAAGTAGCCGTGAGCACACCGGTAAGTCGGCAGAAGGAATGAGTGGGCGAGAGCCCACTTTTTGTTTGCTCAAAAATAAGCACGCGTTTCGCCCCGCACGCGCTCCAAAAACAGACCCATGGCCCTGCAGCTCGACACAATCCGTGCCACCGCCGACCGCGTCGCCGCCTCCCACGGCCTCGACCTCGTTGACCTTGAATTCACCGGAGGAGCCAGGCACCGCACCCTCCGCATCTTCCTCGAAAAAGACGCCGAAGCCCGCGCCAGACTCGCAGATGCCGCCGCAGCAGACGCCGAACTCGACCTCCCCAAAGGCGTCCCCGTAGAGCTCCTCTCCGGCGTCACCCACGAGGACTGCGCCAGCTTCGCCACCGACTTTGGCACCGTCCTCGACGTCGAAGACCTCATCCCCGGCGCCGAGTACACCCTCGAAGTCTCCTCTCCCGGCCTCGAGCGCAAGCTCCTCAAGCCCGCCGACTACGCCCGTTTCACCGGCAGCCTCATCAAGCTCCAGACCTTCTCCCCGGTCGAAAACAACCGCCACTTCACCGGCCGCCTCGCCGCTTTCGACGGCACCACCGCCACCCTCGACCTCTCCGCAGTCAAACAGAAGGGCAAGGCTAAGAAGGCCGTCACCACCCAAACCGTCGAGATCCCCTTCAGCAACATCGAAAAGGCCAATCTCGTAGCAGAAATCTAATCTACGCCGGGCAGCTATCCGCTCGGCGCAACCCACGAAATCCGAAGAAAGGCCGTGAACAGTCAGCAGTAAACAAGGCCCCGAGCTTACCGCCTTATTCACTATTCACTATTCACTATTCACTGAATCCCATGGCAAGTGCTTTACACCAGTCAATTGAAATGTTGAGCCGTGAAAAGGGCATCGAAGCCGCTGTCGTCATCACCGCGGTCGAAGACGCCATCGCCCTCGCCACCCGCAAGTTCTACAAGACCACCGAGAACATGCGCGCCGAGCTCGACCCCGAAACCGGCGAGCTCCGCGCCTACGTCTACAAGACCGTAGTCGAGCTCCCCGAGCAGATCGAAGACGAGACCAACCAGCTCACCCTCGAGCAGGCCCGTGAACTCGCGCCTGAAGTCGAAGTCGGCGGCGAGCTCCGCTTCTACAAGGACACCGCTCCCCTCGGCCGCATCGCCGCCCAGATGGCCAAGCAGGTCATCTTCCAGAAGGTCCGCGAAGCCGAGCGCGACACCGTCTTCCAGGAGTACGGCAACCGCATCGGCGAAATCCTCACCGCCACCGTCAAGCGCCTCGAGCCCATGGACGTCATCTTCGACCTCGGCAAAGCCGAAGCCCGCATGCCCAAGCGCGAGCAGTCCCGCCTCGAGCAGTTCGCCGTCGGCGAGCGCGTCCGCGTCGTCCTGCTCCGCGTCGACCGCGCCGCCAAGGGCCCGCAGGTCATCGTCTCCCGCGCCGCTCCCGCCCTCGTCCAGTCGCTCTTCCAGTCCGAAGTCCCGGAAATCTACGACGGCACCGTCATGATCCGCGCCATCGCCCGCGAAGCCGGCGAGCGCACCAAGATCGCCGTCATCTCCCGCGACAAGGACGTCGACCCCGTCGGCGCCTGCGTCGGCATGAAGGGCATGCGTGTCCAGTCCATCATCCGCGAGCTCCGCGGCGAAAAGATCGACATCATCGAGTTCTCCGAAGAGATCACCACCTTCGCAGAAAAGGCCCTCCAGCCCGCCAAGGTCTCCCGCGTCTCCATCACCGACCTCGCTGAAAAGCAGATCGAAGTCATCGTGGATGACACCCAGCTCTCGCTCGCCATCGGCAAGAAGGGCCAGAACGTCCGTCTCGCCGCCAAGCTCCTCCAGTGGAAGATCGACATCAAGTCCGAGGAAGAGAAGCGCCAGGAAGTCGAGCAGCAGATGCAGGCCATGGGCGGCGGTCCTACCACCCCCATCGAGCAGGTCACCGAACTCGGCGACTCTGTCATGGAAAAACTCATCGCTGCCGGCATCACCACCGTCGAAGCCCTTGCCGATATGACCGCCGAAGAACTCGGCGAGGTCCCCGGCATCGGCGAAAAAACCATCGACAAGATCTCCGTCGCTGTTCGCCACTACTTCGGCCAGTACGAAGAAGGCGAAGAGCGCCCCGCGCCCAAGGAGCCGGTCGCATCTGAACAAACGGCAGATACTGCCGCAGAGGACACATCCATGGCTAAAACACCCGAAGAAATTCTCGCAATTGAAGCCGCCGAAGCTGGCGGGGTAGAAGAAGTGGACGATATCTCCACCGAAGACGTCATTGAAGCTGAAGAGCGCCTCTCTGCCACCGACGCCAACGACGAAGCCGACGCCCGTGAAGAAGGCATCGAGCTCGACAACGACACCATCGATACCCTCGTGGCCGAAAGCCAGGAGATATCGGACGAAACCATCGATAACGATGGGCACGACCGTGGATAATTTCCAGCCCATGGCCGCGGCTCATCACCTCGGCCAACCGCAGCTTCCGTCTGAAACTGCCGTTTTTATTCGAAAAACGGCAGTTTCGGGCGATACTAAAAACACGGCGTTTCTTGATATTTTTCGAGTCGCGTCATACTCCATCTCGGGTGAGGCTGCTATGAACAGCTAAGGGCTTGATGTGGAGCGCAAAAAAGGATCGGCGGTCACCGCCGATACCAAAAAGGAATAGATGAGCAAAGTTCGAATCAATGATCTGGCGCGTGAATTGGAAGAAAAGAGCAGGGCCATCCTGGACGCTCTCACCGCCGTCGGCGTCACCGAGAAAAAGACGCACTCCAGCTCCATCGAAGAAGATGAGGCCGAGAAGGTGCGTGCCTACTTCAAGCGCGGCGGACGTCCGGCTCCATCGGCCCGTCCCGTGCAGGAGAATCGCAACTCCTTCAATCTAGCCAACGTCTCCAAGCCCGGCGACGCTCTCAAGGCCATCCTCGAGCGCAAGCAGGCCGAGGCCGCAGCCCGCTCCGGCATTCCCCAGCGCCCCGCCGTCGCCGCCGTTCCTCCGCAGCGCCCGGCCTTCGTCGCCGCGCCGCCTTCGGCTGTCGCCGCCGCCCCGCGCCCCGCTGCACCGGGAGCCCCCGTTGCCGCCGCGCCGCCTGTCGTCGCCGCTGCTCCACCCCCTCCCCCACCAGCCAGCGCCGCCCCCGGACCACCCGCGCCGCGCCGCATCGTTCCGCTGCCGCGTCCCCAGGGACACGTCACCGTAGCGCAGCCCCGTCCGCCCCAGGCACCCGTCGTTGTCCGCCCTGCGGTCGTCGCCGCTCCCCCTCCGGCCATCGCCAGCGTCGCGCCCACCGCACCCGTTGCGGTCAAACCGGCCAACGTTCCCGCACCGCCGCCCGCTCCCGTTGCCGCCGCTCCCGCAGCCCCGGCCCCGCAGGCCGCCGCGCCCGAGCCCACGCCCGTAGCTGAAACCGTCGCTCCAGCGCCACCGGCGCCCCCCGCAGCTCCCGTCCGCCGCGTCGTCATGCCGCAGACCGGTCCACGCCCCAGCTACAACGCGCCGCCTCCGCCTCCGGGCGGCGTCGCCCGCCGTCCCATCTTTGAGCGTCCGCGTCCCGGCATGCCCGGCGCACCCGGATCACGCCCCGGCATGTCCTCCGGCCCCGCCGGTGCAGCCGGAGCACGCCGTCCCATGCATCCCACCCGGCCCATGCCCGGCGGTGGCCCAGGCGGCCCCGGCGCTCGTCCCGGATTCGCTCCCGGAGGCCGCCCAGGCTTTCCGCCGCGTCCCGGCTTCGGCGCACGCCCCGGCGGCCCTGGTGGCGCTCCCGTAGAAGGTGGAGCACCGCCGTCCGCCCCGCGTCCGGCACGCCCCGGCCAACGCCGTGGCAACCAGCGTTACGAGAAGACCAAGGAAGGCCCGATGAAGGGCTTCGCTCCCCCCAGCCGTTTTGGCGGAGCGCAGATCCCCCACGAGCCCCTTCCCATCACCAAGTCCATCACGGTCACTGAAGGCATCAGCGTGAAGGACCTCGCTGAAAAGCTCGACATCCGCGGCAAGGACCTCATCGCAACCCTTCTCATGAAGGGCGTCTTCGTCACGGTCAACCAGACCCTCGACGGCGAGCTCGTCAAGGAAGTCTCCCGCCAGTTCGGAGCCGACGCCACCGTCATCTCGGTGGAAGAACAGCTCGAGAACGAAGCCATCGAAGGCTTCCTCGAAGACACCTCCAACATGATCGAGGTCGTCCGCGCCCCCGTCGTCACCATCATGGGCCACGTCGATCACGGTAAGACCTCGCTCCTGGACGCCATCCGCACCACCGACGTCGCCGGTGGCGAAGCCGGCGGCATCACCCAGCACATCGGCGCCTACAAGGTAAAGATCACCAAGCCCGACTCCCCCGCCTTCGGCCGCGAAATCGTCTTCCTCGATACCCCCGGTCACGAGGCCTTCACCCGCATGCGTGCCCGCGGCGCCAAGGTCACCGACATCGTCGTCATCGTCGTCGCAGCCGACGACGGCGTCATGCCCCAGACCATCGAAGCCATCGACCACGCCCGCGCCGCCAAGGTGCCGGTCATCGTGGCCGTCAACAAGATCGACAAACCGGACGCCAACCCCGACAAGGTCATGCAGCAGCTCGCCGCACGCGGCGTGCAGGCCACCTCCATGGGCGGCGACACCGAGTTCGTCATGGTCTCGGCCAAGAAACACATCAACCTGGACGGCCTGGAAGAAATGATCTGCCTCGTCGCCGACACCAACGAGCAGAAAGCCCAGCCCGAGCGTCCCGCCGTCGGCACAGTCATCGAAGCCAAGCTCGACCGCGGTCGCGGCGCCGTCGCTTCCATCCTCGTGCAGAACGGCACGCTCAAAATCGGCGACAGCTACGTCGTCGGCAACACCTTCGGCAAGATCCGCGCCATGTTCGACGATCGTGGCCGCGAGATCAAGGAAGCCGGTCCTTCGACACCCGTCGAAATCCTCGGCCTCGAATCCATGCCCGATGCCGGCGACACCTTCCTCGTCATGGCGGACCGCGACAAGGCCAAGGGCATTGCGCAGTACCGCAAGATGAAGGAACGCGAAGCCACCCTCGCCAAAACCTCGCGCGTCTCGCTCGAAGGCCTCTCCGAACAGATCAAGCAGGCCGGCGTCAAGGACCTCAACATCATCCTCAAGGGCGATGTGCAAGGCTCCGTCGAAGTCCTCGCCGACTCCCTCGTTCGCATGTCGACCGAAAAGGTTCGCGTCAAGGTCCTTCACTCCGGCGTCGGCGCCATCACGGAATCGGACATCCTGCTCGCCTCCGCATCGAACGCAGTCGTCATCGGCTTCAACGTCCGCCCCGAGCGCAAGGCACAGGAACTCGCCGCCCGCGAAGGCGTCGATGTCCGCATGCACTCCATCATCTACGAACTCCAGGACGAGATGGAGAAGGCCATGTACGGCCTCCTCGACCCCGTCTACAAGGAGAACTATGCTGGCCGAGCAGAAGTCCTGCAGGTCTTCAAGATCACCAAGGTCGGCCAGATCGCAGGCTGCCGCGTCACCGACGGCCTCATCCGCCGCGACGCGCAGGTCCGCGTACTCCGCGCCGGCGAGGAAGTCTGGAAGGGCAAGATCGCCTCACTCAAGCGCGTCAAGGACGACGTCGCCGAAGTCCGCTCCGGTGTCGAGTGCGGTATCGATCTCCAGGGCTACAAGGACATCAAGGCAGGCGACATCATCGAAACCTTCACCACGGAAAAGCTGGCCGCCGAACTCGGTGCCAACTCAGCCGAGGTCAAGAAGGCTCAGATGGCCGAGCTAGCCAAGGCCAAGCAGATCGAAAACGAAGTCGCCGCTGCGGCAGCCTCTGCCGAAGCCGACGCCGCCAGCGCCTGACTCCTTACCAACACCAACACAAAGGCCGCGAGCAATCGCGGCCTTTGCACTTTCAGCATCCCCGGAAGGGCGCGCCCACCGCTACTTATTGCCACCGGCGCGCGACATCATCCACACATTCTCCCGCCCATCCAGCAAATTAAAAATCATCCTTCCCTCCGCCGTCGACCAACCGCCGTGCACATACCACAAGTTGCGATGAAAGTGCTGCACGGCAAACGCCTCACCCACCGGCCGCCGCGAAACCCCATCGACGCGTTGCGCATAGAAACACCGGTGCCCGTCCCTCTCCGAAGTGAAGTACAGAATCTTCCCGTCCGGCGACCAACCCGCCCGGTCCTCCGGCTCTTCGTCGGCAATCTTGATCCACGCGCTCTCCGGCACCGGCCACGGCCTATCCATCGGCGCAACCGCGATCATCGCTTTGTTCGCCTTCACACGTGCCGTGAAGCTGACCCAGTGCCCGTCGGGCGACACCCGCCCCAGCACCATGTTGTACGCCTTATGACTCACCAGCGGCGTCTGTTCATGCGTCTCCACATCGACCAGGTCGATACGCAACGGGCTACCACCGAAGACCACCAGTTTCTTCCAATCCGGCGTCCAGCCCGTGGCTCGCAGGCAGTCCGAGCATAGCTTCTGCGGCGCTCCGTCCCGGCTCCACATGTAAATAGACCGCGTACCGTTCTTCTCAAATACCGAATAGGCAACCCGGCTTCCCGTAGCGTCAGGCTGCGAAAACCGTTGTCCCTCCGTCGATGCGGCAAGGTGCGTTTCCTTCCCCGTCGCCAACTCGCGCATCCAGATATTCAGCACCCCGGACCGTGCCGAACTAAAGCTGACAAAGCGTCCATCGCCCGAAAGCGCCGGTTCGCGATCGCTGGAGCCGGTAGTCAGAAGCTCCGGTTCCCCCTCAAAGCGGCCAGCGTTCAGGTCAGCCTTCACCGACCACACAGCCATTCTGTCTTCCCCGCTGGTAAACGTAAGAGCGTCTCGCGAACCGCATCGAGCTTGCAATTCATCCCCAGCCCCGGCAGTCAGCCGCCGAAACCCTCCCGTCGTCTTATAGGTTCGCCCCGAGATGTCCGCTTCCCAGATGCTCTGCGTCCCTCCCGTCCTCGCGGAAAAAATAATGCTGTCGTTCCCGGCCAGCCAGCATCCCGCAACCGGCATCTGCGCAAAGGTCGCCGACGCACTCGTAGGCGATCCCCGCGATTGCAATCCTCCCCGCGCCAACGCATCATAAAATTCCGTCCGAACGGCCGCATCCCCGTGTGTCGCCACCACCCACCAATCCACCGCCGTGTTGTCTCCCGGCTTATCCGCCGTATAGCCATTCAGCAGCAGATGCTCTCCATCCGGAGCCCAGATCGGATACCGAGCATTGGTAAACTGCGCCCCCACCCTTCGCGGCACCCCACCCCCCGCCGGG
>CAIQPK010000024.1 GCA_903873705.1 uncultured Acidobacteriota bacterium | reverse complement strand
CTCTAACAGTTTAGCTGGTGCAGAGGAGGCAACAGCAAAGGCGTTTCACGCAAAGAAAAGCGAAGGGGGAAAGCACGCAAAGTTGGCGAAGGTTTCGGTTGGCGGGTTGGGCGTTGGCTAGGCGGGTACGGGGGGTGGCGTGGGGGGGCGGTTGGGGGAAGAATTGGGGGATGGGGATGGTGGTTGGCAATGCGGGGCTGTTGCGGGAGTATGTGGGGTACCTGCGGGTGGAGAAGGGGCTGAGGCCGCTTTCGGTTGAGGCTTACTTGCGGGACCTGGAGATGTTTGCGGAGTTTCTGGAGTCGGATGCGAAGACGCTGATGGTGGCGCGGCAGGAGGATGTCAGCGGGTTTATGCAGCATCTGCGGGAGCATGATCGGGAGTCGCGGTCGATTGCGCGGAAGCTGAGTTGTTTGCGGGGGTTCTATCGGTGGCTGCTGAAGGATAAGCGGGTGGTGGCGGACCCTACGGTGAATATCGAGTCGCCTGCGAGCTGGAAGGTGTTGCCGAAGAGCCTGGGTGAGGGTGAGGTGGGCGAGATGCTGGCGCGGGTGGGCGCGGCGGCTCGCGCGGACGATGCGAGTGGGATGGCGTTGCGGGATGCGGCGGTGCTGGAGTTGTTGTATGCGGGGGGGCTGCGGGTGGGGGAGATCGTCGGGCTGCGGGTGGAGGATTTGCGGCTGGATGTGGCGACGGTGCTGGTGAGGGGGAAGGGTGACAAGGAACGGATTGTGCCGATCGGGCGGACGGCGATTGAGGCGTTGGAACGGTATGTGGCGCGGGGGAGGCCGGAGTTGGTGGCGAAGGCCAAGGGGGTGCAGCGGGTGTTGTTTCTCTCGGTGAGGGGGCGGGCGCTGACGACGCAGGCGGTCTGGCAGATGGTGCGCGGGGTGAACTCGGCGGCTAGTCCGCATAAGCTTCGGCATAGTTGTGCGACGCATATGGTGGAGCATGGCGCGGACCTGCGGACGGTGCAGACGTTTTTGGGTCATGCGGATATTGCTACGACGCAGGTTTATACGCATCTGGCGCTGGGGAGATTGAAGGCGGTGCATCGGATGCATCATCCGCGGGGGAAGAAGAGGGGCGAGGCATGACACGGCCGAATTCCTACGCAATGGGCGCGGCGGGGATCACGGCGGTTATAGCCGCGGCCGTTCTGCTTTTGTTGTGGCTCAATGGCAACGGGCATCCGGGTAGTGTGCCGGGATGGATGAGAGGCAAGAGCGATTCGCTAATAGCTGCTGCGTTGATCGTCATTGCTTTGCCGGGCCCACTGCTAATGAGTGCCGTTTTCCGTGACCATGTGACGTTCGCGACCGTTACCGGTTCGTTACTGAACTTCGTTTTCTACTGGCTTCTCTTTCGCAGCTTGATATTCATCGCGAAGTCCAGCCAGCGCATGGTTCAGAGGTGGCGCACATGACCACTTCGCGTGGCAATTTTGTCCAACTGGCGGAGCGGTTTTTGGCGATGTTGCGGGATGAGCGGGGGGCGGGGGAGCATACGCTGCGGGCTTACTCGCGGGAGGTGCGGGCGTTTGCGGCGTGGTTGGAAGGGGCCCACCCTGGCGACGATGAAACCGTCGCGAGGATGGGGCACCCGGCTTTGCACATAAAGAGCGTGGAGCATACGCATATACGGGCTTATCTGGCTACGCTTTATGATCGCGGGTTGAGTAAGGCCAGTGCGGCGCGGGCGCTGGCGGCGGTGCGGAGCTGGTTCAAGTGGATGGCCAAGGCGGGGTTGGTGGAGAGTAATCCGGCGCTGTTGGTGTCGACGCCGAAGCTGCCTAAGCATTTGCCGAGAGTGCCTAGTGTGGAGGAGTTGAATCGGGTGCTGAATTCGCTGGAGCAGCGAGTCAGCAAGTCAGCGAGTCAGCGAGTCAGCGGGGTGGGGGCACGGGGTTCGGTGGCTGCCCACCCTAGCCGCAAAAAGCGCGGCGAGGATGGGGCACCCGGGGTGGTGGCGGCCCATGCCTCCGAAGGCGAGGGACATGGGGTTGGTTCGGGTGGTGGCGGGGAGCCGGTTGAAGCGGCGTGGCCGGAGAGGGATCGGGTGATTTTTGAACTGCTTTATGGGTGTGGGATTCGGAATTCGGAGTTGTGTGGGTTGAACCTGGATAGCCTGAAGTGGGGAGATGATGCGGTGCTGGTGCGGGGCAAGGGGAAGAAGGAGAGGCTGGTGCCGCTGGGGGATGAGGCGGCGGCGGCGGTGAGGGCTTATCTGCCGTTGAGGCAGGCTCGGCTGGAAGCGGCGGGGAAGGGGAAGTGGGCGCATGAGGGGCCGCTGGTGACGAACCTGCGGATGCGGGGTAATTGCCGGCTGACGACGCGGAGTGTGGGGCGGATTGTGAAGGCTACGGCGCTGGCGCGGGGGCTGGCGGCGGATGTGCATCCGCACACGCTGCGTCATGCGTTTGGGACGCACATGCTGGAGGAGGGAGCGGACCTGCGGGCGATCCAGGAGATGCTGGGGCATGAGCGGTTGTCGACGACGCAGCGGTATACGCAGTTGACGGTGGGTCAGGTGCAGCGGGTTTATGAGGAGACGCATCCGAG
>CAIQPK010000023.1 GCA_903873705.1 uncultured Acidobacteriota bacterium | reverse complement strand
CTTCGTAGTAGGGTGTCCAGCCAATGGCGGTTTCCTTGCCGAGGGCGCGGCCGCGGACGCGGTCAACTACCCACTTGAGGACGCGCATGTTTTCCGAGAAGCCGGGCCAGATGAACTTGCCCTTCTCATCCTTGCGGAACCAGTTGACGTGGAAGATGCGGGGCGTGACGGTGAGTTCGCGCTGCATCTTGAGCCAGTGGCGGAAGTAGTCGCCCATGTTGTATCCGCAGAAGGGGAGCATGGCCATGGGGTCGCGGCGGACTTTGCCGATGGTGCCGGCTGCTGCTGCGGTCATTTCTGAGCCCATGGTGGCGCCGGCGTAGACGCCGCCGGACCAGTTGAAGGCCTGGAAGACGAGCGGCATGGTGGTGGCTCGGCGGCCGCCGAAGAGGAAGGCCGAGATCGGTACGCCTTCGGCGGATTCCCAGGCTTCGCGATCGAAGACGGGGCATTGGCCGGCAGGGGCGGTGAAGCGGCCGTTGGGGTGAGCGGCGGGTTTGCCGGTCTCCTTGCCGATTTCGGGGGTCCACTTGTTGCCCAGCCAGTCGAGGCACTCTGCGGGTGGCTCGTCGGTCATGCCTTCCCACCAGACGCCGCCATCGGGGGTGAGGGCGACGTTGGTGAAGATGGTGTTGGTGGCGAGGGTGGCCATGGCGTTGGGGTTGGTCTTGGCTCCGGTGCCGGGGGCGACGCCGAAGAAGCCGGCCTCGGGGTTGATGGCGCGGAGCTGGCCGGTGGCGTCGGGCTTGATCCAGGCGATGTCGTCGCCGACGGTCCAGACCTTCCAGCCGTCGAAGCCGGCGGGCGGGATGAGCATGGCGAAGTTGGTTTTGCCGCAGGCGGAGGGGAAGGCGGCGGCGACGTAGGTCTTCTCGCCTTCGGGGGATTCGACGCCGAGGATGAGCATGTGCTCGGCCATCCAGCCTTCATCGCGGGCGATGTTGGAGGCGATACGGAGGGCGAAGCACTTTTTGCCGAGGAGCGCGTTGCCGCCGTAGCCGGAGCCGTAGGACCAGATTTCGCGGGTTTCGGGGAAGTGGACGATGTACTTGTTGTCGTTCTGGGGCCAGGGGACGTCCTGCTGTCCGGGCTTGAGGGGGGCTCCTACGGTGTGCATGCAGGGGACGACGCGCTTGGTGTCCTTATCGATTTCAGCGAAGACCGGAGCGCCGATGCGGGCCATGATGCGCATGTTGACGACGGCGTAGGCGGAGTCAGTGAGTTGGACGCCGATCTGGGAGAGGTCTGAGCCGATGGGGCCCATGGAGAAGGCGAGGACGTACATGGTTCGGCCGCGCATGGAGCCGCGGAAGAGCGACTTCAACTTCTTGCGCATCTTGAAGGGGTCTTCCCAGTTGTTGGTGGGACCGGCGTTGTCTTTGGAGAGGGAGCAGATGAAGGTGCGGTCTTCGACACGGGCGACATCGTTGGGCGAGGAGCGGGCGTAGTAGCAGCCCGGCCAGAGCTTCTCGTTCAGCTTGGTGAAGGTGCCGCCTTCGACGAGCTTGCCGCAAAGGTATTCGTTTTCGGCTTCGGAGCCGTCGATCCAGTGGATGGCGTCGGGCTGAGTGAGGTCAGCCATTTTCTCTACCCAGCGGATAAGATTTTTATTGGTGGTGAGGACGCGCGTGGAAACGGGCGCGCTCTTTGCTGCTGAAGCCATGTTTGTGCCTCCGTGCCTTTGTGTCTCAAGGGCTCTCTTAAAGACTAGAGCAGTCACTATAGTGCTGTCTTGAGGAGTTTGGGAAATCGCGCGGTAATCGAAGGAGTGATTGGAGTTGCCGGGCGATGACCGTTCGGGGCCGGCGGGAGTATGAAGCCAAGGGGATATGGGCCGCATCGTACATAAGAGAGAGTTTTGAGGTGAAGGGAAATGGCTGAACCGGTACGGGCAGGAAGACGTCCTCGAGTGGTGGTGGTGGGAGCAGGGTTTGGCGGGATCAATGCTGCTATGAGGCTGGGGAAGATGGCGGTCGATGTGACGATCGTCGATAAGAAGAACCACCATACTTTTCAGCCGCTGCTTTACCAGGTGGCGCTGGCGGTGCTGTCTCCGGGAGAGATTGCGCAGCCGATTCGGTCGATTCTGCGGAATTATCCGAACACTGAAGTGGTGATGGATGAGGTCATTGGGTTTGATACGAAGGCTCGGCGGGTGTTTTTGAAGAGTGGAGCGGAGCTGCTTTATGACTACCTGGTGGTGGCTACGGGGTCGACGCATAGCTACTTTGGGAAGGATGAGTGGGCGAAGCTGGCTCCGGGGTTGAAGACGCTGGAGGATGCGACGGAGATTCGGCGGCGCGTGCTGCTGGCGTTTGAACTGGCGGAAAGGCAGATGCTGGAGAATGGGCAGCATCCTCCGCTGAACTTTGTGATCATTGGCGGCGGGCCTACGGGGGTGGAGCTGGCGGGAGCGATTTCGGATATTGCGAAGCTTTATATGCGGCGGGATTTCCGGCACATCAATCCGGCGATGGCGCAGGTGATGATCCTGGAGGGGTCTCCGCATATCCTGGGCGCTTATCCGGAGGACCTGCAGGCCAGCGCGGTTCGGCAGCTTCATGCGCTGGGGGTGCAGACGCGGACGGGGTCGCATGTGACGGACGTGCAGCCGGGGTTTGTGATGGTGGGCGAGGAGAAGATTGAGAGCGTTTGCACGCTGTGGGCGGCTGGAGTGCAGGCTTCAGCGCTGGGCAAGATGCTGGCTCCGGCGTTGCCGTGCGAGACGGACCGGAGAGGTTGCCTGCTGGTGGATGGGTATCTGAATCCGGTGGGGCATCCCGAGGTTTTTGTGATTGGGGACCTGGCGCACTTTGAGCAGGATGGGAAGCAGGTTCCGGGAGTGGCGCAGCCGGCGATGCAGATGGGTAATTATGCCGCGGGGCGGATTGAGCGGCTGATCCATGGGAAGGGTGAGGGTCAGAAGCCGTTTCGCTACTTTGACAAGGGCGATATGGCGACGATCGGGCGGAAGGCGGCGGTGGCTCGGATTGCGTGGCCCTTCCGTGCGCACTGGAGCGGGTTTATGGCCTGGGTGACGTGGCTGGTAGTGCATATTTTCTTTTTGATCGGGTTTCGGAACCGGCTCTCGGTGTTCAGGCAATGGGCGTATACGTACCTGAGTTTTCAGGACGGTGTACGCTTGATTGTCGGCTCCCAGGAGTTACCTGGTTGGAATGAGCTGATGGAAGCGACTCCACCGCCGGTGGATCCGGCAGTGGAACCGCGCAACACGAGTGGGGTCTGACGACCGTACTGAAAGCGTGCCGTGGTTGGGTTAGACGAGCGTGCGTTAGCTGACATACAGAGCACATTCGACCTTCCGCGCCTGCGTTTTGCCGATGCTGTAACGGTGGGGCAACACCTTCGAAAGTGCGGCGACGATCTGGACCGAGAGGATGCGGCTGCGCAGCGCGTTGTTGAGTACCTGTACGAGGTGTTGCGGGACATCGATACGGCGACGCCTAGTTGTGCGCTGATCCGGTGTTTTCAGACACATCCTTATGCTGATTTGCCGGAGGCGTACCAGGCGGCGGCGCGGCGGGGGATGGATGGGGATGAGCCGGCGAGCGACCTGCGGTGCCTGGCGCTGCTGGCGACGCGGGGCCTGGAGGCGGCGTGGAACCAACCGGAGACGTCTGTGGGGCATTTGGCGATACCGCTGACGGATGTTGCGTCGATTGAGCAACGGCCGATGGTTGCGCGGCTGGTGGCGCAGATGGGGTTGGAGCCGAGGCACCTTGTGGAGCCGCGGACGGCGTTGCTGATGAATGCGTCGGAGTATCGCAATTTTGGGGTGTTTCATGTGGAGACGGCGGGCGGAAGCGTGTATCTGCCGGCACAGCAAACCTTCGTGGAGCAATATGGCATCCGTAGCGTTGTGGGAATGGGAGGACTGCTGCCGAGCGGCGAGTTCTTTGCTGTGATCCTGTTTGCGCAAGTGACGATTTCGCGGGAGATTGCCGAGCTGTTTCGCACGCTTGCGTTGAGCGTGAAGCTGACGTTTCTTCCGTTCGCACCGGATGCTGTTTTTACTGTTTCACCAGAGTGTGTTGTATGACCACGGGCTCCCAGACTGGCGACGTCAAAGCTCCTGAAAAGGACGCGCTGGTTGGCCGCCTGCAGGCTGAAGTGGAGACGCTGCACCAGCTGCTGGAGGTGAATGAAGCGACGGCAGCGGCGGCGGCCAGCCGGGCTGAGCGGGCGGTGGAGGAAGAGCTTCGCAGCGCGGCGGCAAAGGAAGAACAGACGCGGCTGGTACACGATTTGATCCGCGTAGGAGCGGATGCCGTAGTGGTGCTGGATCAGCACAACATCGTCTCGTTTATGAACCAGCAGGCGATGGATGAGCTTTCTCGCGGCGAGAGCCTGGTGGGGAAGCCGTTGCTGGAGGTCTACCCCGAGATGGAGAAGACGACCTTCTGGGGACATTGCAAGCGGGTAATGGATGAGCGGGTGGCGATAACGTTCGAGGAGCTTTATGAGCCGCGCGGGGTCTGGTACAGCGTTAATGCGGCGCCGGTAGGGCGTGGGATTGCGTTTTTCTTTCGCGACATCACGGAGCGGCGGCGGAGGGATGCTGCGTTGCAGCGGACGGAGAAGCTGGCAGCCGTGGGCCGGCTGGCGAGTTCGATTTCGCACGAGATCAACAATCCGCTGGAGAGCGTGACGAACCTGCTCTACCTGATCCAACATTCGGAGAGTGACCCGGGTGCGACGCGGACGTATGCGCAACTGGCCTCGAGCGAGCTGGCGCGGGTGAGCCACATTGTGACGCAGACGCTGAAGTTTCATCGGCAGAGTACTCATGCGGCGGAATCGAGTGCGGCGGAGATACTGGAGAGTGTGCTGGCACTGTTTCAGAGCAGGCTGGTGACGCTGGGGACCACGATTCACCGCGATTATGCCGAGGACGATACGATGCACTGCTTTGGCGGTGACATGCGGCAGGTGTTTGCGAATTTGATTGGGAATGCGCTGGATGCGAGCGGGGAGAAGGGTGTGATGTGGCTGCGGACGCGGCGGGGGAAGAGCCCTCGGAACGGGCAGGCGGGCGTGCGGGTGACGGTGGCCGACAATGGCTGTGGAATGAGTAAGGGCACGCAGAAGGCGGCGTTTGACGCTTTCTTTACGACCAAGGGGATGACGGGGAGCGGGCTGGGGTTGTGGGTGAGTGAGGAGATTGTGCGGACGCATCGGGGGACGATCCGGCTGCGGAGTTCGGAGATGGTGGGGCGGAGTGGGACGGTGTTTGCGTTGTTTTTCCCGGATTGAGGTGGTGGTACGGGCGAGTACCTTGACGCAGAGTTCACGAAGTTTAAACGCCAAGTTTCGCCAAGGGTGGGTGCCGGGCAGCGTGGGTGGGTGCTGTGTGCATCTGAACGGGGGAGAGTCGAACGCTCTAGCTCTCGCACGTGAATTTTTCTGCGGAGCGACGATGACATGGCACAAGCAAAAATTGTTAGCGGGCCCAAGGTCCGGTACGCGGTGGTGGGTGTGGGCTGGATTGCACAGACGGCTTTTCTGCCGGGCATCGAGCACACGGGCAACAGCGAGCTGGTGGCGCTGGTGACGGGGCACGCCGAGAAGGCGCAAAAGGTGGGCGAGAAGTACGGGATCTCCGCGGTCTATGAGTATGGCGAGTTTGACAAGCTGTTGAAGTCGGGCGATATCGATGCGGTTTACCTGGCGACGCCGAACTTCGATCACGTGGACCTGGCGGTGAAGACGCTGAATGCGGGGATTCATCTGCTACTGGAGAAACCGATGGCGGTAAGCGTGGCGGAGTGCGAGCGGATTATTGAAGCTTCAGAGAAGACGAATGCGAAGCTGATGATTGCTTACCGGCTGCATCATGAGCCGGGGATGCTGGCGGCACTCGACACAGTGCGGAGTGGGAAGCTGGGGCAGCTGCGGTATTTCAATTCGAGCTTTTCGCAGCCGGTGAGCGGACAGAATCACAGGGCGAGGAATGGATACTGGGCGGGGCCGGTGCCGGATATGGGGCCTTATCCGATCAACACGGTGCGGAATTTGTTTGGCGCGGAGCCGATTGAAGTGATGGCGATGGGCGTGTGCACCGACGCGGCGAAATTCACGATGAGCGACACGGTGGCGGTGACGCTGACGTTTCCGGGGCGTCGGATTGCGACGATGATGCTGAGCTATAACGCGCAGGACCTGGATGATTTTCGGGTGGTGGGACAGCTGGGGGATTTGTTTTCGCAGCCGGCGTTCCAGGTGGGCTCGCAGGTGAAACACGTGGTGACGGTGGGAACGAAGACGACGCGCGAGACGTTTGAGAAGACGGACCAGTTTGGCGGCGAGCTGAAGTATTTTTCAGATTGCGTGTTGAACAATCGGCAGCCTGAAGCGGATGGGGAAGAAGGGCTGCTGGATGTACGGGTGCTGGAGGCTGTCGAACGCGCGCTGGCGACGGGGGTGCCGCAGACGTTGAAGGCTTACACGCGAAAGCGCCGGCCAGAGGCGCGTCAGGTAGAGACGCTCGATCCGGTGAAGGTGCCTGAGTTGGTTGGCGCACATAAGCCGAGCGATGGTCAGTAGTTTCGATTGCAAGCGATGAAAAGCGCACAACCTCTTCGGGGTTGTGCGCTTCCTACTTTGCTGCGGAGCGGCGACGTACGTCGAGCGCATTGCCTACCGCCAAACACGGAGATCAATCATGGCATTACAGGACGTTCTCATCGACGAATTGCGCGATATGTACAGCGCGGAAAATCAGCTCGTAAAGGCACTGCCGAAGTTGGCGAAGGGGGCCAAGGACGCGACGCTGAAGCAGTTGTTCAGCGATCACCTGGTGGAGACCAAGGGGCAGGTTGAACGGTTGAAGGAAGTCTTCGGGATTCTGGGGAAGAAGCCGACAGGGTCGCATTGCAATGGCATGGAAGGCGTGATTGAAGAAGGCGCCGATGCGCTGGAGAAGGACGAGGAAGGACCGTCGTTCGACTCGGGCATTATTGGCGCAGCGCTGCGTACGGAGCACTACGAGATTGCCGGATACGAGGCGTGCATCGCGATGGCGAAGACGCTGGGTATGGGTGATGTGGTGTCGTTGCTGACGGAGAACCTGAATGAGGAGCTGGCGGCGGCGAAGAAGGTGAAGGCTGCGGGTGCGCCGATCATGAAGGCGGCGTCGCGGCAGGCGGAGACACCGAAGGGGCCGAAGTCGGGGAAAGAGAAGTACTCGGCTAAGAAGAGTAAGGAAGATGAGAAGAAGGCTGCGCCGGAGTTGAAGAAGAAGTAGGTGCGAGTTTCGGTTGGTGAAGGGCGCTCCTTTGGGGCGCCCTTTTGATTTCAGTTGAGGGGTGAGGTTTGAGGAGGACAGGTGCGCGGGCTTGCCACTGCCGGCGGAACTGCAGGTCTCTCCACCGCGCTTCGCTTCGGTCGAGATGACAATTTGACGGGAAGGGCAAAGGGAAACGGCAACCGAGGTCGGGTTGCCGTTTCGTTTGGAGCGTTGGTGATTGAGGTTAGACGGCTACGGCTTCGCGGACTTTGACGGGGGTTAGCCAGTTGTAGCGGTCGGGGGCTAGGCCGTTGACGATGTCGAAGAAGGCCTTGTGGAGCATGGAGGTGATGGGGCCCATGGTGCCGTCGCCTACGAGGATGCGGTCTACCGAGCGGAGGTGGGTGACCTCGGCGGCGGTGCCGGTGAAGAAGGCTTCGTCGCAGATGTAGAGCATCTCGCGGGGGAGGGCCTGCTCGACTACGGGGATGCCCAGCTGGCGCGCGAGGACGAGGATCGAGTCGCGGGTGATGCCGTTGAGGACGGAGTTGGCGAGGGGCGAGGTGTAAAGTGTGCCTCCGCGGATGACGAAGAGGTTTTCGCCGGAGCCTTCGGAGAGGTAGCCGTTGGTATCGAGTGCGATGCCTTCGGCGTAGCCGTTGATCTCGGCTTCCATGCGAATGAGCTGGGAGTTCATGTAGTTGGCGCCGGCCTTGGCAAGCGAGGGCATGGTGTTGGGCGCGAGGCGGTTCCAGCTGGAGATGCAGACGTCGGCGCCGTCGTTGCCGGGGACGTACTTGCCCCAGGGGAAGTTGGCGATGTAGACCTCGACGGGGGACTTGAGCGGGTTGACACCGATTTCGCCGTAGCCGCGGAAGGCGATGGGGCGGACGTAGCAGGGAGCGACGCCGTTAGCTTCGACGACGTCGACGACGGCATCGGATAGCTGCTCAACCGTGTACGGGAGCGGCATGCGGTAGATCTTGGCGGAGTGGATGAGGCGCTGCATGTGCTCGGTGAGGCGGAAGATGCCGGCGCCTTCGGGCTGGGTATAGCAGCGGATGCCTTCGAAGACCGATGAGCCGTAGTGGATGACGTGGCTCATCACGTGGATGTTGGCCTTCTCCCATGGGATCAGTTCGCCGTTGTGCCAGATGTTGGTGGTGGTCTGTAAGGCCATGACTTGCTCCGTTTCGCGCGGGGTTAAAACTTATGAACGATTATAGCGACGCGCCAAGAAATAGGTTGCGTGACGCACACTATGTGACGATCGGCAGAGCGGCTGGTTTACCGAAATGAGCAGGTCAGCGTGCTATTCTCGCGCTAGTTTGGCGGATACTGAACCTTTTCTGGATCGAGGGCTACGGCAGAGTGAAAATCCATCTGGTTTGCGTACGTGAAAGTCCCTACAGGGCGATGCTTGCGGCGCACGACCGGGCGGTTCCGTCGCTGCACACGCTCATAGACGATCCCGCGTCGGCCGACATCATCCTGTTTGTGGGTTGCTGGAGAGAACGCGGCGCCGGGGTGGTGGACAGTCCGCTGCCGAAGACGTATCCGGACAAGGCGTTTATTTACGTGGACGACGATGGGTTTTCTCCGCTGCTGCCGGGGATTTATGCGAATGCGGAGAAGGCGGGGTTGTTTGACTCGCGGCGCACGGAAAGCCAGATGTTTATCGACTCGCTGAATCCGAATATCCAGCCGATGAGCGTGGAGAAGAAGTATCTGTTCAGCTTTGCGGGTGGGTCGACGTCGCTGCTGCGGAAGCGGCTGTACAAGATGAAGTTTGAACGGCCGGATGTGTTGATTGAGAACACGTCAAGCTACTACCACTGGGACCCTTCGCAGAGCGATCGCGAGGAGCGGCAGCGGCGGTATGCGGCGACGATTGCGGCAAGCCACTTTGTGCTGTGTCCGCGAGGAGCGAGCGCGGGTGGGCTGCGGCTCTTTGAGACGATGCAGATGGGGGTTTGCCCGGTGGTGATTTCCGACAAGCTGCAGCTGCCGGTGGGGCCGGATTGGGAGCGGATCGTGATTCGGATTGCGGAGCGGGATTTGAAGCGGGTGGATACGATTCTGGCGGCGCGGGTGGGCGAGGCGGCGGAGCGAGGCCGGCTTGCGAAGGAGGCGTTTGAGCAGTGGTTTGCGCCGACGGTGGTGTTCAACAACATTGTGTCGGCGTGTGCGCGGATCAAGCAGGAACGGCGCGTTTCGGAGGCGTGGGTGCGGCCGCTCTGGGGGCTCATGCTGTGGAAGGTGCGGATGCGGTTGCGGGCGCGGACGATGGCGAAGAGTGCGGTACTGGCGGTGTTCCGGCTGATGGGGAAGCGGTTTGTTTATGACCTGAACGCGCGGTGAAGGGGCCAGTGAAAAGTGAATCGTGAAAAGTGAATGAAGCAGATGGGCATTGGTGCGTGGGAGAATGAAGTGTGTGGATGGAGCCATCAGCGGATGCCTTGACGAGCCTGGGTGGGTCGGCTTATGTGCGTTTCTCCGTGCTTGCGTTGAGCTCGATCTTTTTCCTGGTGGCCCCGTTTGCGGCGCTGCCGACGTTTCTTGCGGTGACTGCGGGGCAGGACGATAAAAAGCGGCGAAGGACGGCGCGGAAGGCATCGCTGCCGGCGTTTGTGGTGTTGACGTCGTTTGCGTTTGCGGGGACTTATATCTTCCGGATGTTCGGGATTACGCTGCCGGCGTTTGAGATTGCGGGTGGTGTGATTCTGCTGCTGATCGGGCTGGACATGCTGGAGGCGAAACGGTCGCCAACGCAGGAGTCGAGCGGCGAAACGGCCGAGGCGGCGACCAAGGACGATGCGGGGATTGTGCCGCTGGGGATTCCGATGCTTGCGGGGCCGGGCGCGATAACGAGCGTGATGGTGCTGGTGGGGCAGGCGCAGACGCGCTGGCAGATGGCGGCGATCATCGCGTCGATTGCGATCACGACGGCGATTTGCGTGGTGGTGCTGGGGAGTGCAACGCGGGTGGCCAAGATTCTGGGTGAGACGGGGATTCGTATCCTGGTGCGCATCATGGGGTTGCTGCTGGTGGCGCTGGCGGTGCAGTACTTCGTGAACGGGATGGTGGACCTGGGCGTTCTGGTGAAGCCGGCTGGGAGCTAGTTTCGGGCTGTTCTGGCGGGGTTATTCGTGCGGGGGCTGGATGGGTGCGGCGGTCTGCTGGATGAGGCGGAGGAGCTTGCGGGCTTCGAGCTTGGTGGGCTTTTCGTCGGAGGAGAAGTCGCCTGAGGAGAGGTCGTCGGTGACGGCGTGGCAGAAGTTGCAGCGAACCTTCATGGTGATCGCCATCTGCTTCATGAGGCCGACGAGCTGGGGCTTGGTGATGTTGGGGGGAAGGACCTGCAGGTTGGTGAACTTGTCGGGGATGTTGGGGGCAGGTTGCTGGGCTGCGAGGTGAAGCGCGGCGAGGCTGAGTGCGAAGGAAAGCAGGATGCGGTGGGCCACGGAGGTCCTTTCGTCGTGCGGTGCAGCTGAAGTGCTGGCTGGCGAAAGGATAGGCCCGGGGGGCTTGGGGGTCGCTGAATTTGTGACCGGTGAACCGAGGCTGGGGATGGATGCTTTGCGCGCCGCGGACCGCGCTATAGTGCTGGCATGAGCGATGTGGTGTTGCGCGTGGCTGCGGTGGGTGACGTGGCGGCGATTCTCGATTTGTATCTGAGCGCGGGGATTGCCGACGCTGGTTTTACGGTGGATGAGGGGCGGGAGAAGCTGGCGGAGTTCCGGCGGTATCCGTCGCTGCGGGTATTTGTGGCGGAGATAGAGGGTGTGGTGGTGGGGACTTACGAGCTGCTGATTATGGACAACCTGGCGAAGCGGGGCGCGCGTTCGGGGGTGGTGGAAGATGTGGCGGTGGCTCCGGCGATGCAGGGGCGCGGCGTGGGGCGCGCGATGATGCTGCATGCGTTTGAGCAATGCCGCAGAGCGGGGTGTTACAAGCTGGTGCTATCGAGCAATGCGAAGCGTGAAGAGGCGCACCGGTTTTATGAGTCGCTGGGATTTGAGCGGCACGGGTATAGCTTTCGGGTGGTGCTGGAGCCGAAAGGCACGGAGTAGGGAGTAGCGAGTCGATCAGTGGAGGAGGAAGCCTGAGGCGGCGGCGATCAGGCCGGCGAGGCCGAGGATGAGGCCTGCGTAGAAGAAGTGGTTTCTGCGCGTCAGGAGCGTGATGGAAGTGAGGACGACCGCGATTTCGAGGAGCGCTTCGCCAAGGTCGTAGTGAGAGGCCTGGGCTTCGGCTTTGGTGACGTCAGCATCGAATTCTCTTGCCTTCTTCTCTTCTTCAGGAAGCTCTTCATCCCACTTCTTGATGTGCTCTTTATAGCCGGAGAGGTCCTTCTGTTCGCCTGGCGTCAGCGCGGCTGACTGGTGGGCGATGCGATTGGATTCGAGGAACTCTGCGTGCTGTCGATTTTTCTTGGCTTGATACTCGTTCCATTGGTCAGTGGAGCTTGCGCGTTGCAGAATGGCCTCGGTATGGGTGCGGTGGCCCAGCACGGTGACCATGGCTACGAGGACGGCGAGCACGCTGATGGCGAGCGAGACGTAGGTGAGGTTGTGCTCTCCGCCTTCTTCAACCTGCTTGCGGAATTCTTCGATTTCAGTGGGTTCCATGGGTTTTCTTGAGCGCCTCCGTGACTGGTCATCATTATGACGCTATTGCGGTCTTCCACAGCTTCCACAGGGGGCGGTGTTGCGGGCGGGTTGCATGTTGCGGGCATCACTGTTAGTCTCAGGAAGTCGCAGCAAGGCAGTTTGGTTGTGACAGAGACGCAGGGTTGCAAAGCGAAGCTACCTGCGGTACTCTGAATGAGCAGCAAGTAGCAAAGCTTCGCGCCTGAGCCTGACGGAAGTATGAGTCGGAGCGTTGACGGCAAGCCGGAGCGCAGTCCAAGCGTTTGTACGCGGTAGTAAGAGCTCACTGAGCCAGCCGCACCCAAACCCAAGCCACTGCAAGTGAAGCACCCAGGAGCCCAGGCTCCGCGACTCCTTTTCGAGTCGTTACGATGTTTTGAGATTTTGTGCGCATTTCAAGCTTTGAGGCGAGAGCCGAAAAGAAAGTTTGAAAAGAGTGTTGACAAGCGAAGCGAACTTCGATAATCTCACAAATTTCGCGCAAAACGCTCGAGTATGTCCAGTGAGTAAACCTGGGATGCGTTGATGGCAGTAAATCAACCCACTCGACCAACACCAAGCGCCATTCAGTTCGAGGACACAAGTCGAGGGTTTCGGCCCCGATGTTGGTCCTTGATCCAAAACTACCCGCGGAGGCGTGAGTAGTCAGGATCTTTGACCACATAGTTGAACGTGCCAGTCGTGAGATGAAGTGACCTGTGGTTGAGTCATTCTCACTAGTTATATCCTCCGCTCCTTTTCGAGCGAGCGGAGGCGGTTGACTCTTGGGACCCCTGTCCTACAAGAGCAACCAAACCAAGATTAAACGAGAGTTTGATCCTGGCTCAGAATCACCGCTGGCGGCGTGCCTAACACATGCAAGTCGCACGAGAAAGGGTCTTCGGATCTGAGTAAAGTGGCGCACGGGTGAGTAACACGTGAATCATCTACCTTCGAGTGGGGAATAACTGAGAGAAATCTTAGCTAATACCGCATAATACCTACGGGTCAAAGCAGCAATGCGCTTGAAGAGGAGTTCGCGGCAGATTAGTTAGTTGGCGGGGTAATGGCCCACCAAGACGATGATCTGTATCCGGCCTGAGAGGGCGCACGGACACACTGGAACTGAAACACGGTCCAGACTCCTACGGGAGGCAGCAGTGGGGAATTTTGCGCAATGGGGGAAACCCTGACGCAGCAACGCCGCG
>CAIQPK010000022.1 GCA_903873705.1 uncultured Acidobacteriota bacterium | reverse complement strand
CTGCAGGAGTTCCGCAGCTACGGTTCGGGCGGCTCCATCACCGACGAGCAGATCGAGAGCTCGCAGCGCGCACTCGAGCGCTCGGAGTCGATCGTTCACGCGAAGCTGAAGAAGGGCCTCGGCGGTCTGGCTACGGTTGGATCGACTGCACCGTTCGTCGGCCTGTTCGGCACCGTCGTCGGCATTCTGAACGCCTTCCAGGCGATCGCGACGCAGAAGACTTCGGGTATCGGCGCCGTCGCCGGCGGTATTTCGGAAGCTCTGGTTACGACCGCTTTCGGTCTGCTGGTAGCTATCCCGGCCGTTATGACGTTCAACTACTTCACCAACAAGGTGGAAGCGTTCGACGTCGAGATGGACAACAGCTCGTCCGAGCTGGTTGACTACTTCATCAAGCAGAGCCACCGCTAAACTGCCGCGAGCAGCTTAGCCGCGGTTTCGCTCTTTGCGAGAATTGCAGCCTGAAGGTTCCGGATGCCGAAGCGAACGGCATTCGGGACCAAAGGCGAGACGCAAAGTGAACCCATTTACGCCAGCCTTTCAGCTTGAAGGGCAACACGACGGAGCATCTCATGGGAATTGTCAAACGGGACGAAGGCAAGAAGGTCAACTCGAACATCAACGTGACGCCGATGGTGGACGTGATGCTGGTGCTCCTGATCATCTTCATGGTCATCACTCCCATGTTGAACAATAAAGTCACGCTGGACCTGCCGAAGGTGAACACGGCGACGGTGATGGAAAACGCCAACAAGGAAGATGCGATCGTGGTTGCGGTTACGCGCGATGGCAGGACGTTCCTGGGCGGCGACCAGAAGTCGTTGACCGATCTCGGCGCCTCGGTGCAGGAAAAGCTGGACGCGAAGAAGAACCCGACGGACGACAAGACGGTCTATCTGCGCGCCGACAACCGTGCCAACTACGGCAAGGTGATGGACACGATTGACGCGATCCGTACAGCGGGTGTGAGCCAGCTTGGCCTGATCACTGAAAAGATCGACGACGGCAAGTAACGGCAACGGCAGCACAACAAGATTGGGCACGTAAAAGCAGCATCGCGGTGACGGCCAGAGCCGACCGCTGAAGCGAGGAGAAGCAATATGGGAATGGGTGGCGGAGGAACAGGCGGAGCGGTTTCAGAGATCAACGTAACGCCGTTGATCGACGTATTGCTGGTGCTGCTCATCATCTTCATGGTGATCGTACCGGTGGTGCCTAAGGGTCTTGATGCCCTGGTGCCGCAGCCGCCCAAGAACAAGACCAACGACGATGTGGTGAACAGCCGCACGATCGTGGTTCAGGTTCTGTCGAGCGGCAATGCGTCGGCACCGACGTACAAGATCAACGAAGACTCGTTCCAGAAGGACCAGTTGACGCCTCAGCTGACCACGATTTTCGCGGCCCGCAATGAGAAGGTCATGTTCGTAAAGGGCGACCCCGATGTTGACTTCGGCAAGATCGCTGAAGTGATCAGCTTCGGCAAGGCGGCCAACGTGGACAACGTCGGTATCATTACGCCGAAGATCCAGGCTGGACAGTAAGCTTCGGCAACATATCATGGCTGGCGGCGAGACTTCGGTCTCGCCGTTTTGCTTTGCGCGGGAGAATGATGCGCAAAGCATGGGCCGAAAGGCAATGCCGCGGTGTCTATAGGGAACGAGCGCTCGCGCACTCACTTTGACAATCGAGTGAGGTGAAGTCATGTCGTTCTCTACGGGAAGTTCAGGTCAACAATCCGAGATCAACGTTACGCCGTTGATCGATGTGCTGCTGGTGCTGCTGATCATCTTCATGATCATTGTGCCGAAGGCGCCCAATGGGCTGAAGGCGATGGCGCCGGAGCCTGCTCCGAAGAGCCTGACGCAACCAACTGAGAATCCGCGAACGGTTGTGTTGCAGGTCCATGCGCATGCGGGTGGGGAGCCTACCTACTCCATCAACGAGCAGCCGTTGCAGAAAGCAGAGATTGTTCAGAAGCTGACAGAGATCTTTGCGATGCGGCAGGAGCGCGTGATGTTTGTGAAGGGAGACCCCGAGTTGCCGTTTCAGCATGTGGCGGAGGTGATTGGGCTGGGGCATGATGCTCGGATTATGGATATTGCGGTGCTGACGCCGAAGACGGAGGCGCAGCTGTAGGTTGCGGGTGCTCGCGGCCGTTGATCCCCATCCACGACACGCCCGTGTGCGTGGGTGGGGTGCGCGGCTTTTGTCGCCATAAATAGGAGAGGGGCCGGCGTCGGCTTCGAGATAGGTGTGGTGGTGTTGGAGGAAGGTTCAGAGGTTTCTTGCTTGCCTGGCTTTGTGCGTTCGGTTGGGCGAAGGAGAGCATACCCCAGGGGCTCAAGCCGCATCTTGCGGCGGACCTAATGAGACTCGAGGCTGAAGACTCGGCGTACCTTCAAACAACGACAACGACAACGGCAGAAGCAAAGACAGAAGCAACGGCAGAAGCAGACTTCTCCCCTGCGGGAGGGAATGACGACTCCAGGAAATTATTATTGATGAGGGCTGCCTCATCTGTTCGACGGAAGGTACGGGTAGGCGGGGTCATGGGGTTGGAGGGTGCAGCAGAAAGGCCTCCCGGGTGGGAGGCCTTTCGATTTGTTGCGGGGGTGACGGCTATTTCTCTTCTGACACGCCGCCACGGTTTGCATCTTCCTTCTTCTTCTCGTTCGCCTTCCGGGCGCCGGTGGCCTTGAGGACCCAGTCATCGGCTTTCGCGATGTCGGCCTTGCGGGCGGCGTCATCCGGGCAATCCACGTCAGCCTTGCGACGATAGGCAAGGTTCATGTATTGCATCGCATCGTCGTAGGTCGGATTGATCTGGATGGCCTTGTCAAGTGCATCCATCGCGGTCTTCACGACGTCTGCATTGGTGGTCTTCATCTTGGCGCAGGTGGCCTTGTCCATCTTGGCGTTGCCGAGGCCGTCGTCCTGGAGGGCCGGATTGTTCTCCTTCAGGATGCCGACAGCGTTCTTGTAGGCCTTGGTCCAGTCGAGCACGCCGATGGTGTAATAAGCCTGATCATCGTTGGGTGCTTCGGAGATGACCTTGAGCTCGTCGAGGCGAGCCTGGTCAAACTGCTGAATGCTGCGATGGATCGACGCGATCTGACGCAGAGCGATGATGTCGTGCGGGTTTTTCTCCAGCACGATGTTGAACTGATTCAGAGCTTCGTTGGCCACCTTCAGATTTTCGGGCGTGGTCATGTTCGGAACGACCTGCGAGCTATAGGCGGCGGCGAGATCGAGGCGGGCCGTGTCGTAGGTCGGATCGAGGTTGATGGAGTTCTGGAAATGGTCAACGGCATCCTCAAAGTGACCGGCTTTGAAGGACTGCACGCCCTTTACAAGCTGATCGCGGGCCTTGAGCTTAGCGCAACCCACGGTGCTGGAGAGAACCAGCAGGGTGGCGGCACTTACCGAAATGCGTGCAATTAATTTCATGAGAGGACCTTCTCCTTCACGGTGTCGCCTTCGCCCCGGAGAGGCGGCACAACTTCCGCTCGATGCATATGTGGCCTTGCCACATGATTGTAAAGGCAGATGAGGAATAGTGACTAGGGGCAGTCCATTTTCCAATTCCGCAGGGGTTCGTTTACCGAACGCTGCAACTCCCCAATCACAGCAGACGTTGTGCGGAATTGTAGTGCATCCTAGTCAAAGCGTATTGAAAAGAGGATTTATGTCAAAGAGCACGTGGACCGCTGAGCAGATACCGTCGCAGCAAGGGAAGACGGTGCTGATCACCGGGGCCAACAGCGGAATCGGGTACCAGGCGGCGGTGCAACTGGCTCGGCACGGCGCGCATGTACTGCTGGGAGTGCGGAATGTCTCCAAAGGCGAGGCGGCGCTGGCCAAGCTGAAACAGCAGGCGCCCGGGGCGAATGCAGAGCTGGTGGAGCTGGATATGGCGTCGCTGGCGTCGATACGGCGCTTTGCGCAGGCGTTTACGGGGCCGCTGGATGTGCTGGTGAACAATGCCGGTGTGATGGCGCTGACGCAGCGCGAGGTGACGGAGAACGGATTTGAGCGGCAGTTTGGGACCAACCACCTGGGGCATTTTGCGCTGACGGGCTTACTGATGCCGAGACTGCTGGAGGCGAATGCGCCGCGGGTGGTGACGGTTTCGTCGTTGGCGCACCGAAATGGCAGGATCGCGTTTGAGAACCTTCAGGGCGAGAAGAGCTATGTGCCGTGGGACGCTTATAACCAGTCGAAGCTGGCGAATCTGTTGTTTGCGCTGGAACTCGACCGGAAGGCGCGGGCGGCGGGGAGCAGGCTGATGAGTATCGCGGTGCATCCCGGGATTTCGCGGACCAGCATTATTGAGAATGGGCCTGGGTCGACGGCGTTGAAGGCGGTGGTGCTGAAGATACTGGCGCCGGTGTTGATGCAGTCGGATGAGGATGGTGCCTTGCCGACGCTGTATGGGGCCACAGCGGCTGCGGCGCAGGGTGGACAGTACATTGGGCCGGATGGGTTCAAGTCGTTCAAGGGCAAGCCTACGGTGGAGGAGCCGCGTCCGCAGGGGAAGGATGAGACGGTGGCGAGGAAGCTGTGGGAGGTCTCGGAGGAGCTGACGGGGGTTGTTTATCCGGCGTTGAGGTAGTTCGGCTGCACGATTCGGAGTGCGCAAGGTGATCGCGATCGATAAGATGCGGGGATGAACGAAACTGCGGTTGCTTTTGAGGCGGCGCTGACGGCGGCGTTGGGTCATGCGCTGCGGCATATTTCCGCGGATGATGATTTGCCGGTGGGTCCTACGGTGTCGCTGGCGGCGATGCGGGCGCGGATGGATGTGGCGCTGGGTGATGCGGGCGTTGATCCGGTGGTGGTGGTGGATGAGCTGGTGGCGGCAACGCGGGGAGGGAACTCGCGGTCGGTGGGCGGGCGGTTTTTTGGGTGGGTGATTGGTGGTTCGCTGCCGGCGGCGCTGGCGGCGGACTGGATGACTTCCGCCTGGGACCAGAATGCGGGTATTTATGCGATTTCTCCGGCGGCATCGGTGGTCGAGGACGTTGCGGGGAAGTGGCTGAAGGAGCTGCTGGGGATTCCGGCTACGGCGAGCTTTGCTTTTGTGACCGGGTGCCAGATGGCGCATGTGACGTGTCTGGCAGTGGCTCGTTATGCGTTGCTGGAGCGGGTGGGGTGGGATGTGAATCGGGATGGGCTGGCGGGGTCGCCGGTGATCCGGATTTTGACGAGTACGGAGAAGCATGGGACGACGCCGCGGGCGATACGGCTGCTGGGGATGGGTGAGGGGAACATTGCGAGCCTGGCGGCGGATGCGGAAGGGCGGCTGATTCCGGCGGAGCTGGAAAAGGCGCTGGAGCGGGAGCAGGGGAAGCCGGTGGTCGTGGTGCTGCAGGCTGGGGATTTGAATATTGGGGCGTTCGATGACTTTGCCACGTTGATTCCGCTGGCAAAGAAGCATGGGGCGTGGGTGCATGTCGATGGGGCGTTTGGACTGTGGGCGGCGGCTAGTTCGCGGTATCGACATTTGCTGGCCGGGGCGGAGCTGGCGGACTCGTGGACGACGGATGGGCACAAGTGGCTGAATGTGCCGTATGACTCGGGGTATGCGTTTGTGGCGGATGCGGCGGCGCATCGGGCGACGATGTCGCAGCGGTCGGCTTACATTACTCATGCCAGCGAAGGGCGGGACCAGATTGACTGGACGCCGGAGTTTTCTCGGCGGGCGCGAGGGTTTGCGACTTACGCGGCGCTAAGGCAGCTGGGACGACGGGGTGTGGCAGAGTTGGTGGAGCGGTGCTGCGCACACGCAGCAGCGCTGGTGATGCGGATAGGGGCCCTGGACGGGGCCGAGATGCTGTGGCGGCCGCAGATCAACCAGGGGCTGGTGCGGTTTCTCGATCCAGCTGAGGGTGCGGGGGAGCGGGAGCATGATGCCTATACGGACCGCGTGGTGGCGGCGATTGTGGCGACGGGGGAAGCGTTGTTCAGCGGGACGACGTGGTGCGGCAGGAGGGCGATGCGGGTGAGCGTGAGCAACTGGCAGACGTCGGATGCGGACGTGGAGCGCGTGGTGGCGTGCGTGAAGGGCGTGCTGGAGCGGATGCGGGGCTAGCGAGGCTGGTTCGGGTTGTTGCGAAGTGGTGGTGCGCTGGCTCATCGAAGGATTAGGCTGAACGCGTTGCGGGGACAGTGCCACCAAAAATCCTGAGGAGGAGTTTGCCGTGAAGATTCTTGCTATTGGCTGTCGCGTTCTGCTGGGGCTGATGTTTGTGGTGTTTGGCTTGAATGTGTTCTTTCAATTCATTCCGCAGGGCGGGGTGGTGATGCCTGAGCCGGCGATCCAGCTGTCGACGATCATGATGACGTCGGGGTGGATGAAGTCGGTGGGTGCGTTTGAGGTGGCTGGCGGGATACTGGTGCTCTACGGCGGAACGGTGCCGCTGGGCCTGACGTTACTGGGACCGGTCCTGGTGAACATCCTGCTTTTTCATCTCAGCCTGACCAACGGGAAGATGATCCTGCCGGGGTTCTTTGCGTCGATTCTGGAAGTGGTGCTGGTGTACATCTACCGCGATAATTTCCGGGCGATTGTGACGACGAGAGCGGTGCCGACGACGAAGTAGTTCGGGCAGGTGAGTCTGTGCCATGCCTGACTGCAGATTTCTCCACTGCGGCGGCAAGTGCGCGGCTTTCGCTCGAAAGGACCAGCTTGTGGTGGGTTAGCGGAAGTAGCACGCTATCGCCTACTTTTTACTGGCAGCCTTATCGGCGAGGACCTTTCTACGTTCGCTGATGAGCTTGTTGCGTGCGGAGGCGGGCAGGGCGAGGGCTGCCTGGACGCGTTTGGGTAGCTTGGCGAGGGTGATGGCGTGGGCGGCGCGGAGTTCGGTTTGCCACTCGGCATTGCGGAGGGCGCTCCAGCGCTCGGCGGCTACCCAGTGGATGCGGGCCATGTAGGGAGCGGGAAAGAGGCCTTCGCGCTCGACGAGCTCCGCGAAGCGCTCGGGGCCGGCGGCGTAGGAGACGACGGCTTTGCCGCCACCGTCGAGGTCGATGACGCAGAACATCTTGCCGCCTATCGCTTTGTCTCCGGTCCAGAACAAGAGGTTGGCGCCCCATTGCTGGGTTTCAACGACGTGCGGAAGGGTGAGGAGGAAGGTACGGGCGAGGTCGGCGTCCATGACGAAAGTATAGGGACTGAAACCGGTAAATAGGGAATCGCGGGGTGAGGCTTCTATACTTTGAGATGCCGATATGATGAGCAACTTACAAACGACCTTCCTGCCCGTCGAAGAACAGCTCGACCTGATTACCAAGGGTGTGGCTGAACTGATTCCTGCTGCCGATTCGGATGCGAAGGACGCGCTGCGGGCGCGGCTGGAGCGCTCGCGGGCGATGGGCAAGCCGCTGCGGATCAAGGCGGGATTCGATCCGACCGCGCCGGACCTGCACCTGGGGCACACGGTGCTGATGCGCAAGCTGCGGCACTTTCAGCAGCTGGGGCATACAGTGATTTTTTTGATTGGCGACTCGACGGCGCTGATTGGCGACCCGACGGGGAAGAACCAGACGCGCAAGCCGCTGACGCGGGAAGAAATCAGCGTGAACGCGGAGACGTACAAGGAACAGGTCTTCAAGATACTGGACGCTGAAAAGACCGAGGTGCGTTACAACTCGGAGTGGCTGGACAAGCTGGGGTTTGCGGAGATGATCCGGCTGGCGGCGAAGTTTACGGTGTCGCAGATGCTGGAGCGCGAGGACTTTCATAAACGCTTCCAGGATGAGCAGCCGATCCATGTGCATGAGCTGCTGTATCCGATGGCACAGGGTTATGACTCGGTGGCGCTGGAGTGCGATGTGGAGCTGGGTGGCACCGACCAGAAGTTCAACCTGATGCGCGGGCGCGATCTGCAACGGGATGCCGGGCAGCCGCCGCAGATTGTGTTGATGACGCCGATCCTGGAGGGTCTGGATGGCGTGCAGAAGATGTCCAAGTCGCTGGGGAACGCGATCGGGATACAGGAGCCGGCTTCCGAGATGTACGGCAAGCTGATGTCGATCTCCGACGAGCTGATGTGGAAGTACTGGACATTTTTGACGGACAAGCCGCAGTCGCAGATCGACTCGATGAAGGTGCTGGTGGAGCGCGGCGAGATGCATCCGATGCGGGTTAAGAAGGACCTGGCGGAGACGATTACGGCTGGCTTCCACTCGCCTGAAGAAGCGGCGCGGGTGGCGGAAGGATGGACGCAGACGTTCCAGCAAAAAGCGCCGGTGGCGGATGATCTTCCGGTGGTGGAGATTTCGCTGAGCACGGATGGACTGCACACGCCGCCGGTAGATGGGTCGACTGCGGAGCGGATGCTGAGGGTGCCGAAGCTGCTGCAGCTGGCAGGGCTGGCGCCGTCGACGACGGAGGCCGTGCGGAAGCTGAAGGAGAACGCGGTTTCGATCAACGGCGACAAGTTTTCGGCGATCGTAGTGGCGCGGACCAAGATGGGCGAACAGCCGACGTTGCGGCTGGGCAAGAAGGCTGTACGCGTGGCGTGGACGAGCTAGCACGACGCACCTGGGTATCGCAAAGAGATGGCGCTGCGGACGGCAAATGTCGTGGGATCAGGGCCGAACGGGCTGGCGGCGGCGATTACGCTGGCGCAGCGGGGCGTGGCCGTTACGGTTTATGAGCGGAACGCGACAATTGGCGGAGCGTGTGCAACAGGCGAGGTGACGCTGCCGGGGTTTCGGCATGACCTGGGGTCATCGGTTTATCCGCTAGGTGTGTGTTCGCCGTTTTTTATGTCGCTGCCGCTGGAGCAGCTTGGGCTGCGGTGGATTGAGCCGGAGGCGGCGCTGGCGCATCCGCTGGATGATGGATCGGCGATGATGCTGGAGCACTCGCTGGAGGCGACGGCGGCGCAGTTTGAGGCTCGCGATGCGCGGGCGTGGCGCGCGCTGCTGGGGCCGACGGTGCGGGACTGGGCGAAGGTGGTGGATGGGTCGATGCGGCCGCTGCTGAGTGTGCCGCGGCATCCGCTGGCTATGGCGAACTTTGGTATGGCGGCGATGCTGCCGGCGCAGATGCTGGCGCGGACGGTGTTCAAGGGAGAACGGGCGCGGGCACTGTTTGCGGGGTGTGCTGCGCACTCGGTGATTCCGCTGACGCACGTGGCGAGCTCGGCTGCGGGGCTGGTGCTGGCGGCGGCGGCGCACGCTACGGGGTGGCCGATTGTTGCGGGCGGAGCGCAGGTGTTGTCGGATGCGTTGGCGGCGTATCTGCAGACGCTGGGTGGGCGGATCGTTACGGGGGTGACGATTACGCGGTTGGCGGAGATGGCGCCGGCGGATGTGACGTTTTTCGATACGAGCGTGCGGGGGATGGAGGGCGTCTGCGGCGAGGCGCTTTCGGCGAGCTTCAAGCGGCGGTTGGGCAGTTTCCGTGCGGGGCCGGGGATCTTCAAGATGGACTGGGCGTTGAGCGCGCCGATTCCTTGGCGGTCGACCGAATGCGCGCGGGCGGCTACCGTGCACCTGGGCGGGACGCTGGAGGAGATGGCGCGGTCAGAGCACGATGCGTTCTATGGCCGTCGTAACGACAACCCTTTTGTGCTGCTGGTGCAGCCGAGTCTGTTTGATCCAGCGCGTGCGCCGGAGGGCAAGCACACGGCGTGGGCTTACTGCCATGTGCCGGCGGGGTCTGCGGATGATATGAGTGATGTGATTGAAGCGCAGGTGGAGCGGTTTGCGCCGGGCTTCAGGGATTGCGTGCTGGCACGTCGGGCAAGTGGGGCGGCGGAGCTGGGAGCCTGGAATGCGAACCTGGCGGGCGGCGATGTGAGCGGCGGGGCGATGACGCTGGGGCAGCTGGTGGCGCGGCCTACGCTGCGGGGGTATCGGACGTCGAATGCGGCGATCTACTTATGCAGTTCGTCTACGCCGCCGGGGGGTGGGGTGCATGGGATGTGCGGGCAGCAGGCGGCGCTGGCGGCTTTGAGGGACCACAGGTAGGAGCAAAAGCTTTGACGCGAAGTGCGCCAAGTAAAAGCGCCAAGTTGCGCGATGGCAGACTTGGCGCTGATCGTGATGCGTTGAGGCTTATTCGGCGGGAGCGGTTTCGGCTGTTGCTGGTGCTGCTTCAACTGGCGCCGTCGGCGCTATGGGTGCCTGAGGGCGGGGTGGGCGTGGAGCTGCTGGGGCCTGTTGCACTTCGGCTTTCTTCGCCGGGGCGATGATGGCGTGGAGGGTGGTGCCTTCCATGCGGGGCATGAATTCCACGATGCCGGCTTCGCCTACGTCCATGATGAGGCGGTTGATGATCTTGTAGCCGAGGTCGCGGTGGGCCATCTGGCGGCCCTTGAAGCGGAGGCTGGCTTTGACCTTGTCGCCTTCGGTGAGGAAGCGGACGGCCTGGTTCTTCTTGGTGATGTAGTCGTGCTCGTCGACGTTGACCGAGAACTTGACTTCCTTGATGACGATGATCTTCTGCTTCTTGCGAGCGGCGCGGTCGGACTTGTCCTTCTCGTAGAGATACTTGCCGTAGTCCTGAATTTTGCAGACGGGCGGGACGGCGTTGGGCGAGATCTCGACGAGGTCCAGAGACTTCTCGCGGGCCATCTTGAGGGCCTCAAAGGGCGCCATGACGCCGAGCTGTTCGCCGTTCTCGTCGATCACGCGGATTTCGCGTGCGCGGATACGCTCGTTGGTGCGGATGAAGGACTTCGCGGAACGCTTATCGATTGGTGGGATAGTCAGCCTCCATGGCTCGCCTTTGCGGCCATGATTTTAGGGGGATGGTTGTGGTTTTGGCAATAAGCGCGCAGAAACCGAAGCACTCGCAAGTATAGCAGGTGAAGGAATCAGGCAGCCGGGAGCGGGGTCGGCAGGCGGTCGACGACGACGTACTGGCCGGTGGCGGTGAGGGCGGTGAGGTAAGTGTTGCGGAAGTAGCCGTAGCAGACGAAAGCGGGCACGGCGATGTTGCGCATAGCGACGAGGGAGTAGGCGGCGCGGAATTGGGGGTCGGCGAAGATGTTTTTGAAGGCCTGGTTCTCGAAGCCGTCGGGGTCCCGGTAGAAGGTGTCGACGGTGTTGAGGTGGATGGCATAGGTGGGGAGGACGGTTTCGGGGAGCAGGATGTCGGGCGCGAGAGAGTAGAAGACGTCCTTGTTGAAGGACTGGTGGCCCTTGGGGCCGGTCTTGATTTTGTCGGCGTGGGCCATGCGGGGGTCGTTGAGGCCCATCAGGTCATAGGTGACGCCGTTGTAGGCGTAGGCGTTGCCGCCGGCCTCAAAGACGCCGATGCTGGGAGAGTGGGTGGGAAAGAGCTGGTTGAGGCGATTGCCGCGGCGGCGGCCTTGGCTGGCGATGAGGAACTCGACGCGGACGCGCATCTGGGTGTTGGTCAGGCCCTGGAGTTGATTGTGCTGGCTAAAGCGCGTCCACGAGCCGTTCCAGGTGAAGATGGCGAAGATGAGCATGGCAGCGGAGTAAATGGCTGCGTTGGTCCACTCTTTGAGCCTCAGAAAGTACATGGCGGGAAGCAGGAAGAGGAAGCCGAGGATGGGGTAGATGCTCTGATACATGCGGAAGTCGCGGAAGTGGTCACCGCCTTCAAGGACGGGGAACGCGAGCCCAACGGCGGCGAAGAGCAGGGTGAGGGTGACGACGGGAAAGGCGTTGTCGGTGTGCTCGTTGCGGTAGAGAACGTAAACGACGCCTCCGATGCCGAGCATGACCGGGGCGATGGAGACGATGCCGTAGAGCCGGATGAATCCGAGGAGATAACGCGAGCCGTCATGGAAGGTCTGCGGGAGGGAAGCGGAGACCTTGGCGTAGAAGGTGTTGGGGAGCAGGTAGCCGAAGTACTTTAGGCGGAAGATCTCGACTGCGGCGTCGACGGCGAGCAGGGGTACGGCTGCCGCCCGGAGAGCGCCGCTGAAGGATGCGAGGCGGAGCCAGGCGACGACGGCGAAGATCGTGATGGCAACGAGCGCCCAGGCGATGCCTTCAGGGCGGGTGAGCAGCAGCAGGATCGCGAGCGCACTGAGCTGGAGGGCTTCGCGGAGGGCGGGAATCGTGTCGCGGAGCAGCAAGGTGGCTAGAAATGCGTAGTTAAGGGTGATGGCGAGGGTGTAAAGGCCGACGTCCATCAGCGAGACGATGTTCCAGGCAAAGTAGGCCGGATTGATAGCCAGCCAGAGCAGGTAGGCGAGGCCGAGTAGAACCGTTTGTATGCGGGAGAGTTGGCAGATGGCGGCGAAGCGGCGGATGACAAACGCGAGGACAAGGTTGGTCGCGATGCAGAAGAGGACGTTGAGCCAGAAGAGAGCCAGCTCGGGCCGGGCGGAGACGAGGTAGGCGGCGCTGCAGCAGAGGAAGTAAAGAATGCTGCTGAAGCCTTCGACGTGCTGCCCGCCTGCGTTGTAGACGATGCCGTTGCCGTGCGCGAAATTGCGTGCGTAGATAAAGAAGATGTTGGCGTCGTCGCAGCCGAAGAGCGGAGTGCCGAGAATGCGCCAGACGGCGAAGGTGGCCACGGCGATGCAGAGGATGATGGCGGCAAGACTCCACCACGCTGCTGCGGGATTCTCCTGGGGAGAGTCACTCACCATTGACGTTATCAACTATTTATTCCTCGGGTATGCCTGATTGTATCGGCTGCGACGCGTAGGGTGATTGCTGCCAAGGGTGTCGGAGATGTTAAAGAACATCCCCTGCCGGTGGGCGGCAGGGGATGAGTGACGTGGCGGCTTTCTTATGTGGGCAGGGCCAACGTTGCCTAGTTGCGTTTGAGGCGGAAGACGAGGTCGAGGGCGATCTTGTCGTCGACTGTCATGAGGCGGGCGAGGGTGGGCTTGGTGAGGCCGAAGGTGGCGAAGGTGAAGTCGGTCTTGATGCGGCCGGCGATGACGCCGTCGCGGCCGAAGGTGGCGATGCCGCGGAAGACGACCGGCTTGGTGACGCCGTGGATGGTGAGGTTGCCGGTGACCTGAACGCCGACCTGTCCCTGGAACGGGATCATCTGGGGAACGCCTTCAATCTTGGTGGGGACGAATTCGGCGGTGGGGAACTTGTCGGTTTCGAGGGTGCGGGTGCGGACGTAGCCGTCGCGCTGGTCCTGGTCGCTCTTGAGCTTGCCGAGGTCGGCGGTGAGCTTGGATGAGCCCGCGGGGATGGTGCCGTCTGCGGCGATGACGAGCGTGCCGGTGAGGGCGGTGGTGGTGCCGATGGCGTCGTTGGGGAAGCCGATGCCGACGAGCTGCTCATTGACCGCGTAGGAGGCGGAAGAGCCGTCGGGGAGGACTTCGAGGTGCGCTCCGGCGGTGGGTGGTGGCGGGGGCGGCGGTGCTCCGCCGGGGCGCGGGGCGCCGGCAGGGGCCTGGGCGAGGAGGCTGGGAACGGTGAGCGCGGTGGCGAGAAGGAGCAGGGGAAGTCGCTTCGGAAGGTGCTTCAATGTCATGGGTTCACCAAGGTAAGGGATGTGTTTTGCCGGGTATGGTTTGGACGAATGGTGGCGCGAGAAAGTCGTCTCGTGACAAAAAAAGGATAACTGGGAGGGGGCGGGGTGGCGAGCCTGTAACCGTATCGACGCGTTACTGGGTGCGGCTCGGTTGGGTGGGTTCGATGATGAGCCAGGCGCTGAGGGAGCTTGCTGCGGCGAGGCCGGCGGCGAGCCAGAGGATGAAGCGGAAGCCGGAGACGAAGGACTCGGCTATGGCGCGCTGAAGGCGGGGGTCGGGGTTGAGGGCGGCGGCGAGCTGGGGACGGGCGGCATCGACTGCCTGGCGCGCGGATGTGGAGATGGCGAGGGTGTTGAGGTGCTGATCGAGAGCATGGTTGAAGCTGGCGTAGAGGATTAGGCCAAAGACGGCGACGGCGAGCAGGCTGGCGAGGCGGGAGACGGCGTTGTTGACGCCGGAGGCAATGCCGGACTCGTCTTCCGGGACGGCGTTCATCACCGTGGTGGTAAGCGGCGCGACGCAGATGGCCATGCCGAGGCCGAGGAGGGTGACAGCGGGGAAGAAAGTGGTCCAGTAACTGCCTCCGATGCCGGGACGGGTGTAGAGTGCGATGCCGGCGGCGGCGATTAGCGGGCCGATGGTGAGCGGCCATCGGGCGCCGTAGCGGGCGACGAGGCCTCCGGACCAGCGGGAGAGCGCGAACATGAGGACGATCAGCGGAAGCAGGGCGGCTCCGGCTTGCGTGGCAGTGTAGTGCTGGACCTGGATGAGATCGAGCGGGACGAAGAAGAGCATGCCGCCTAGGGCGGAGTAGAGAAAGAGCGTGAGGAGGTTGGCGCCGGTGAAGTTGCGGGAGCGGAAGAGTGAGAGGCGGACCATCGGTGCGTCGGAACGGGCCTCGACGAGGATGAAGGCTGCGAAGAGAATGAGGCCGAGGGAGCCGGCAATGATGGCTCGGGTGGCGCCCTTGGGGGCTTCGATGAGCGCGAAGGTGATGGCGCCGAGGCCGAGCGTGGCGAGGGTCGCGCCAGGCCAATCGAGCTTGGAAGCGGCGTGGGTGTTGCGGCTTTCAGGGACGAAGAAGAGGGTGATGATGATAACGGCAGCGGCGAGAGGGAGATTCAAGAAAAAGACCCAGCGCCAGGAGGCGTGCTCGACGAGCCAGCCGCCGAAGACGGGGCCGATAGCGGCGGTCAGGGTGGTGAATCCGGACCACGCGCCGATGGCGCGACCGCGGGTTTCCTCCGGATAGGCCGATGTGAGGAGCGCGAGGCTGACGGGCAGAAGAAGAGCTGCTCCCATGCCTTGGACGGCGCGGGCGATGATGAGCGTGAGGATGGAGGCTGCCAAGCCGCACCAGGCCGAGGTGAGCGCGAAGAGGACGACGCCGGCGAGGAAGACCTTGCGGCGGCCGAAGCGGTCGCCCAGCGATCCGCCGACAAGCAGGAGGGAGGCAAGCAGGAGGGCGTAGGACTCAATGACCCACTGCACGTCGCTGACGGTGGCGTGCAGCGCGTTCTGGAGCGCAGGCAGAGCGACGTTGACGGCGGTGCCATCAATGAAGGCCATGCTGGAGCCGAGGATGGAAGCGGCGAGAACCCAGGTAGCGGCGGCTCGCGGATGGGAACCAGCCGCTGTGGAGGGTGTCTTGCTCATACCCGGGATGAGATGCGCCGGAGGCTCTGCGGCGTTGATTAGACCGTGGGAGCGAAGGCGACCAGCATGGTGACGAAGCAGAGCGCGAAGGCGATGAGGCCGATTTGCCAGTAGGTGTCGACAAAGGACTCTTGATCGTGTGCGGACTCGTAGGTTTCGTGGGCATCGTGCGAACTCATGCTGAAGATCCTCCCTGGTGACGCTTTGATGTTAGCTGATTCCCGGCGGGCTTCAAAACGTTTCAGCCGGCTCAGGGACGGAGCTTGCAAGCGATGGTTGCACCTGCGACGATGTGTGGTCGGATGACACGGGCTGCGCGTTGATCCGTGGGCAGCTAGTCGGGTTTGGGGCGCATCTTATGTGCACCGGGCTCATTCCAGCACCATCCTTAGGAGAACCACCTTGGCCAAGCGCCGTATTTTGCTCGTTGATGATGAAGTGACCGTATTGCTGACCCTGAAGGCCGTGCTGGAGATCAGCGGCTATGACGTGGATACTGCCGCCAGCGCGCGCGAGGGCAAGTCGAAGATCAAGCTGCGCGAGTACCAGATGGTGATCACGGACATGCGGATGGAGTCCGATGCTGCAGGGCGCGAGGTGATCCAGGCGGCGCGGAATGCGGCGTACCATCCGGCCGTGGCGCTGCTGACGGCGTTTCCCGTGGCCGATGACGACTGGCAGGACATGGGCGCGGACAAGATGCTGGTGAAGCCGATGCAAACGCGGCAGCTGATCCAGTCGATTGAGAAGCTGATGGAGAAACATGCGGCCAAGCTGACGCGGCTAGCTGGCGCGGCGGCGGCTTCTCCGCTGGCTGCGCCGTCGACGGCTCCGGTGGTGAAAAAGGTTGCGAAGAAGGTGGTGGCGAAGGCTCCGGCTAAGAAAGTGGTCGCTAAGAAGGCTCCGGCTACGAAAGTTGTGAAGAAGGCCGTGGCGAAGAAGGGCAAGAAGTAAGCCTGAGCGAACAGAGCTGCAGGTCTCTCCACTGCGCTGCGCTTCGGTCGAGATGACACAGTAGAAGTGGTTCAGGGCTTAACGAAAAGGCGCGCCGAGTGATCGGCGCGCTTTTGCTTCGCAAACACAGCTCAGTACCACCCGAGCCCGCGAAAGTCGCAAATGGCTATCGGCGGAAACCGTCGATAGTCATTTCTTTTACTGGTTGTAATTAACTTCTTCGCCCTCTTCGACGCTGTAACGGCGCAAAAGGTTTGGCAGGTTCTGGGAGAAGGCGGCGCGCGGCATGACCGCATCGCAACCGGCTTCGACGGCCTTGGCCTTCAGATCGCCCTGCAGGTGGGAGAGGAATCCGATGATGGAAACCGACTTCTTGAGCTTGGCCTTGAGCTTGGGAATCAGCGTCATCGGTTTGGCGTTGACGTTGTTCAGGTCGAAGACGATCAGCGCTGGCTTGTTCTCGTCCTCGCCGTTGGTGAGTTCGGCGAGCGCGTCCTTGTCGTTCTTGATGAAGGCGATCTTGACGCCCTGCTTGCGTGCCATCTCGGAAATCTTCGCGGTGAAGAACAGGTCTTCGATGAAGAAGTAGATGTGGGTCTGCGCGCCTTCGGGGATGGGGATGGCGCGGGGCATGGAGTGGTCGATGGGCTGCGAGTCGCCGTGGTGGCGATGGCCGCCCTTGCGTCCGAAGCCGCCGCCGTTGATCTGGATGGTGGAGGGAGGCGAGTCGGCGAAGTTGCCGTTCACCTCGCGATAGCTGTGGTCCATAGGGCCGACGAAGCTGCGGTCCTTGCGCGGGCCTTGTTTGCCTTTGCGCTTGAAGCCGCCACCGCCGCCGCCGGTGTTGTTGCCGTAGTTGGCGCCGTTGTTGAAGGCGGCGCCGGGATTGGAGAAGCCGCTCTGGCTGCTGCTGCCGTCGGCGCGGAAGTCGTTGCCAGGGTTTTCGCTGCGGGCAGGACGGCGATCGCGGTCGCGGAACTTCTTCTTCCAGCGCTTGCCGCCTGCTCCTTGGCCTTGACCCTGCTGCGGCTGCTGGCCACCGGGGTTGGGGTTTGGATTGGGGCGGCGCTGCTGGGATTGCGCAGGAGCGGCCGAGCCGGCGAGTGCGAGGCTTTCGCCTTCCATCACGAACGGCGCGGGCTGCGGTGAAGTGTCACCGCCCTCGGATGAGGCGCCGATGGGGCCGTCGCCGACCTTGCCTTTGCGCTTGCGGCGGCGGCGGCGACTGCTCTTGGACTGGCCCTGGCCGGGCGCGATGCCATCGCCGGAACCGCCGGAGTCGCCGTCGAAGTCCTGGTTGCCAAAGTTCTGGTTGCCGGCCTGATTTCCAAAGTTTTCCGGCGCGCTGTGCGACAGTGAATCCACTACATTCTGCTCTGACATGTTGCTTTTGTTTCCCCTTACGATTGGGTACAAGCCCGATCGACGATAAATTTGCGCACGGCTATAGAGGCTCCGCGCAGGAGCGTGGGTTCAGTGGCCCGGATTTTCAGTCTCGGAAACAACCGTCTCAAGTGCGACTCAAAAGGCTTTTGACTCGGTTTGCCGTGCCCGGCGCCGGATTGCTCCCGCTCCCTGCACTACGGCTTTGACCTGTCTGCGCCCATCCTCATTGGTACTGCGTACGTGTACTGCATCGGTGCGCCATTTGTAGACCGGAACGAACAAGCTCCGTTACCTCAAAGGCAATCCGCGGCTCACCTCGTCACAAACAACCGAACGTCCGGCCCGGGCGAATGCTGTCACCAGACAGGGGCGAATCTCCATCATGCGGCGGGATCGCCAATCGCGCTCTGGGGACCAGTGTGCAGCGAGCGGGGCTCGCGCAACGTTCGGTCCCTATTTAATCCCCGCCCTCGTGTCTCCACCGCGCTAACCCAGCATTCCAGGCAGAATCGACAACCAGGCACTCAAGCTCAGAAAAAACCCACTCAGAACCCACACTGGAGCAACCTGGAAGATCGCCGTGCCGGATACACAGTCGATAGTACGCCGGGAGTGGCATCCGCGCAATAGAATCTTGTGGCGTTTGGGGCAAGATAAAAGGCCCGACGGCCACCTTCCCTCCCCGGAAGATGGCTTTGGGCCTTTTAACGGCCAGTCACTGGCCTCCAAAAGTAGCCCTGCCTTAGCAGGGCCGGTCTGGCGGGTGGCGCACCTCTTATGGATGCAGCTTCATTCCCCGTTGCCAGACGCTCGGACGGCCTACCCTCCCCAGGAAAGAGCCTTCACGAACACCAGGGACAAATGCAATCGCCGTGCCAAACCCAAAATGGGTCTTTTGCTGGGAAATTGGGGATGTCGAAGCGTGGCGGACTCCAGAAAACGGAGAAGAGTGCCGGTATGGCTCCACTTTATGGGAGACGGTAAAGGTTAGCGGCGCTGGCGAGTTTATTTTGCGGCAAGACGGACGGATTCATGTGACGGGAAGCAGGGATGAGTGTTTACTGTTCGCGGCATTTACCCCTATAATCTGGGGTAGCCGACTGACCTCGCGCCTGCAAGCCGCTTTCAATCCTCCCTTTGAGCAATCGAAGACTTGATCGAAACCGCGCAAGCTGGCGGTGCTCTACACCCTTTGTCGTGGGAGAGTGCTCCACGGGCGGAGGAAGGTGCGGCCGGACCGCCTTAGGCGCAGACAGCGCCCTCGCGGCAATACCGACCGAAATTTCTGGAAACGACTTCGAAGGAGTCTGACACACCGCATGAAGCGCACCCTAGTTTTCGCCCTGGCCGCTGGCCTCGCTACGTCTACCCTGGCGGCTCAAACCGCTGCTCCCGCGCAGGCCGCACCTGCACCCGCCCTGCCCCAGGCCCTGCCGACCAAGGTCGCCGTTATTGCTTTTGAGCAGGCCGTGGTTGCCACCAACGAAGGCCAGCGCGCCGTCAATGAAATTCAGAAGAAGTACGAGCCCAAGGGCAACGCGATCGATGCCCAGGGCAAGGAAGTCGACTCGCTGAAGGCGCAGCTGCAGGCCTTGCCGGCGAACGCTCCTGATGAACAGCGCGCGAACCTGATCAAGAACATTGATGCGAAGGAAAAGCAGCTGAACTTTGACGCTGATGCCGCTCGCACGGCTTACCAGACCGACCTGCAGGAAGCTTACGGCAAGGTTGCCCAGAAGGTGGGCGGCGCTGCGGTGAAGTATGCGCAGGACAACGGCTTTACGCTGCTGATGAACGTTGGCGGGCAGCAGAATGCGCCGAACCCGGTGCTGTGGTTCGACGAGCCGAAGATGGACATTACGCAGGCTGTGATCAATGCTTACAACGTGAGCTCGGGTATTGCTGCACCGCCGCCGGCGGCGCCTTCTGCTCCGGCTTCCAAGCCTGCCTCACGTCCGGCTACTCCCAAGCCGGCTGCCAAGTAAGCAGGACGCATCACTGAAGTGAGCGATGGGGGCCTGCGGGCCTCCATCGCAGTTTAAGGCGCTTGATAGGATGGCGAGATGGTGCAGCCTTTGGAGACTGCTCGCCTGCTGCTGCGTCCGCTGGAACTCGCGGATGCGGTGCAGGTGCAGCGGCTGTTTCCGGTGTGGGGTGTGGTGGAGTTCCTGGCGAGCCATGTGCCTTGGCCGTATCCCGACGATGGCGTGTTGACGTACTACCGCGACGATGCGCTGCCGGCGATGGAGCGCGGCGAAGAGTGGCATTGGACGCTGCGGCTGAAGACGGCGCCGGAGGTCATCATTGGAGCGATTGGGTTGTTCAGGAACGCCACGAATAATCGGGGGTTCTGGCTGGCCGTGCCGTGGCAGCGGCAGGGGTTGATGAGCGAGGCGGCGGAGGTGGTGGCGGAGTTCTGGTTTGAGGAGTTGGGCATGCCGCTGCTACGGGTGCCAAAGGCGGCGGCGAATGTGGGGTCGCGAAGCATTTCAGAGAGGGGTGGGATGCGGGTGGTCGAGGTGAAGGAGAGCGATTACGTGAGCGGGCGGCTGTTGACGGAGGTGTGGGAGATTACGGCCGAGGAGTGGCGGGCGCGCAGGCGCGGCTAGGATTTTTCGGGGAACATGGCGTTGAGGGCGCGGTAGGGAATGGCGTCGGCGGCGAAGTTGAAGGTGCCGTGGTCGCGCATCTCTTCAGCGGCGTGGACGAATGCTGTGAGCGCGGCGCGGGAGAGCGCGCTGCCTACGCTGACGCGGCGGACGCCCATGGCGTAGGCTTCGGCGAAAGAGACTTCCATTCCGGGGATGGCCATGATGAGGTTGAAGGGGCGGTCGATGGAGCTAAGGACGGCGGCGATGTCGTCGCGGCGGGTGAGGCCGGGGGCGAAGAGGACGTCGGCGCCGGCCTGTTGGTAGGCCTGCAGGCGGGCGATAGTGTCGGCGAGGTTGGGGCGGCCGACGAGGTAGTTTTCGCAGCGGGCGGTGAGGGTGAAGGGGAAGTCGAGTGCGCGGGCGGCTGCTGCGGCGGCGGCGATGCGGTCGACGGCGGCGGCGAGGTCGTAGATGGGGGTGGCGGGGTTGTTGGTGGCGTCTTCGATGGAGCCGCCGACGGCTCCCGCTGCGGCCGCGAGGCGGATGGTTTCAGCGACGGTTTCGGGGGAGTCGCCGAAGCCGTTTTCGAGGTCGGCGCTGAGGGGGAGATTGCAGGCGGCGGTGAGTTGCGCGATGTGGAAGAGGACGCTCTCGCGGGTGACGGCGTTGTCGCGGCGCCCTTGCGTGAAGGCGAAGCCGGCGCTCGTGGTGGCGATGGCTTCGTAGCCAAGGTTCTGCAGCAGGAGAGCGGAGCCGGCGTCCCAGGGATTGGGGATGAGGAAGGCGGTGTCGCGGTGGTGGAGGGCGCGGAAGGTTTCGGCTTTTTCGGTTTGGGAACGCATGGAACTAATCTAAGAGGTTCGCATGGTGGGCTCAACGACGATGTGACCAACGTCCCTTTGAGCGGCTAGCGGCTTCCCTCTTCTGGGTGCGGTCCACGGAAATCCACATCTGTAATGGGCTGTGAGCACGCGACTGGATCCCCATAGCTGACGCTATCCGATCGATCAAGCGTCAACTGCTGTAGAGTTCCATCAACGCGTCAGCACAATCTCTCCATTGAGCGCCGTTCGCTTTGTCGATTGCCGCACGTTCAAGCTTCTCCTCGACAGCACGCGAGCGGACCCATTCCCGAAGCTCTGCGTACTGTGTCTCCGCTTGACTCCAGAAAGCATCGCGACCACCGTTTTTCGGGTGAACGATCGAGCTGCGAGTTATGAATAGCGCCAGAGCCTTCAGAGACTGCGGTCGATCATCCAATAACCACGTGCTGAGATATGAAGCGAGAATCGGCTCAGCTTGGGCGATGGTGCAAAGCCATTCGTCGGATGGTTCCTCAAATACATCGAACGCCATTGTGAACGGGCGAGCCAAGTGGCCCATCCAAATTGCGTGAAGAAATACTCTGACTGCGGTCTGCTCGTGTTTAGGCCATTCGAGCCAATTGCCGAGGCGGAGCTTGTTGACAACAATGGAATGATCGACTGCGAGCCAACCCGGTCCGTACGGAATGAGCATCAACTCAAACATGCGAGGCAGGAAGTGACGCAATAACGCACTATCTCCCCAAGTCGAGATTGCTTTGAAAATATATCGATCCAAGTCATTTGAACTTAGCTCGCGCAGCGGTTTGGAATGAATCAGTGCGTCATCAGCATCGTGAACGCAGCAGGGACAATGGTCTGTGTGTTTCGGCAGTGAATAAGACGCAAAGACTTCGTAGAGGCTTTCGATAGTTGTTCGAATCTCTTGACCGTCTAGCATCTACACTCCCGAGCTACTCTTCGCCGACCTTCAAGACCGCGAGGAAGGCTTCCTGGGGGATGTCTACTTTGCCGATGCGCTTCATGCGCTTCTTGCCTTCTTTTTGCTTGTCGAGGAGCTTGCGCTTTCGGCTGATGTCGCCGCCGTAGCACTTGGCGATGACGTTTTTGCGGATGGCGGTGACGGTGGAGCGCGCAATGATCTTGCTGCCGATGGCGGCCTGGATGGCTACCTCGAACATCTGGCGGGGGATCAGTTCGCGCATTTTTTCTACGAGGACTTTGCCGCGGTCGTAGGCGGCGTCGCGGTGCACGATGATCGAGAGCGCATCGACCGGGTCGCCGCCGATCAGGATGTCCATCTTCACCATCGGCGAGACCCACATGCCTGCCAGCTGGTAGTCGAGCGACGCATAGCCGCGCGAGACGGACTTGAGCTTGTCGTAGAAGTCGAGGACGATCTCGTTGAGGGGGAGCTCGTAGGTGAGCATGACGCGGGTTTCGGAGACGTACTCGATGTTCTGCTGGCGGCCGCGCTTGTCCTCGACGAGCTTGAGGATGTTTCCGACGTACTCCTCGTTGGTGAGGATCTTGGCCATGATGACCGGTTCTTCGATCTGCTCGATGCCGGTGGGGTCGGGCCAGCGTGAGGGATTGTCGACCGTGACGACGGAGCCGTCGGTGAGCGTGATTTTGTACTGCACGCCGGGGGCGGTGATGATGAGGTCGAGATCGTACTCGCGCTCAAGGCGCTCCTGGATGATTTCGAGGTGAAGCAGGCCGAGGAAGCCGCAGCGGAAACCGAAGCCGAGGGCGACGGAGGACTCGGGTTCGAAGTTGAAGCTGGCGTCGTTGAGGCGGAGCTTTTCGAGGGCATCGCGGAGCATGCCGTGCTCGTGGGAGTCGACGGTGTAGAGGCCGGCGAAGACCATGCTCTTGATGTCTTCGAAGCCGGGGAGGGCTTCGGCGCAGGGGCGCTCGACGGAGGTGATGGTGTCGCCTACCTTGGTGTCGGCTACGTTCTTGATGGTGGCGACGAAGAAACCGACTTCGCCGGCGGAGAGCTCTTCGAGGACGACGGGCTTGGGGGTCATGACGCCCATGTTGTCGATGTCGAAGGTCTTGCCGTTGGACATGATCTTGATCTTCATGCCCTTCGTCATGCGGCCGTTGATGATGCGGGCGAGCACGATGACGCCCTTGTAGGGGTCGAACCAGGAGTCGAAGATGAGCGCCTGTAGCGGAGCGTCGGCGTCGCCTTGTGGGGGCGGCAGCAGGGTGACGACGGCTTCGAGGATGTCGGCGACGTTGAGGCCGGTCTTGGCACTCACGCAAACCGCGTCACTTGCCGGAAGCCCTACGGATTTCTCGATCATCGCCTTGGTGCGCTCGATGTCGGCGGACGGGAGGTCGATCTTGTTGATGATCGGCAGAATTTCGAGGCCGTTGGAGATGGCGAGGTAGGCGTTGGCGAGGGTCTGCGCTTCGACGCCCTGGGAGGCGTCGACGACCAGGAGCGCGCCTTCGCAGCTGGCGAGCGAGCGCGAGACTTCGTAGGAGAAGTCGACGTGGCCAGGGGTGTCGATGAGGTTGAGCTGGTAGATTTCGCCGTCGTGCGCGGTGTACATCATGCGGACGGTGTGGGCCTTGATGGTGATGCCGCGCTCGCGCTCGAGATCCATGGCGTCTAGCACCTGGGCCTGCATCTCGCGCGAGGTGAGCGAGCCGGTGAGCTCGAGGAGCCGGTCAGAGAGGGTCGATTTGCCGTGGTCGATATGCGCGATGATCGCGAAGTTGCGAATGTGTGAGGGGTCCATGCTGTCCGTGAAGGCGAAATGCCTCGAACTCTTAGGATAACAGCGCGGGGCGTTGCCGACGTTCGGTGGGTGGCAACGTCTACAATGACAGGGTTGAAGACGACGCGGAACATGATCGAAAGACGGGGCGGGCGGAGGGCGCTTTTTTGCGTGCCGCTGCTGCTGGTGCTGGTGGGATGCCCAGGTGACCCAGGGGCGACGACAGCTGCTCCGGGGCGGGCAGCGCAGACGGCTACAGCGCCGGCTACGGCCGCCGCCGCACAGCAGGCCGCGCAGGTGCAGGCAACCCAGGCACAAAAGACTTCCGAAACGATATCGGCGAATTTGCAGGCGCAGAAGGTGTCACAGCTGATTGCGAATGCGGAGACGAGTTACCGGTCCGGCGTTTCGAACTACAACGCGAACCGGCTGGATGCGGCGCGCTCGGACTTCGATGCGGCGGTTGACCTGATGCTGGCGAGCAACCTGGACCTGAAGTCCGATCCGCAGCTTTCCGATGAGCTTGACCGGTTGATTTCTGCGATCAACTCGCTGGAGATGGTGGCGCTGAAGCAGGGCAACGGGTTTTCGCCGCGAGTGGAAGCGGCACCTCTTGATGCAGCGAATGAAGTGACGTTTCCTTCGAACCCCGCGCTGGTCGGGAAAGTGACCGAAGAATTGCGCACAACGCAGTCGGACTTTCCGCTGGTCGTGAACGACTATGTCGCCGGATGGATCAGCTACTTTTCGAACTCGCAAGCGGGACACGCGCATCTGAAGCGGTCGCTGGAACGGGCAGGTAAGTACAAGGACATGATTTCGCGGATTCTGCGCGAGCAGGGTGTTCCGCAGGATTTGATCTACCAGGCGGTGGCGGAGTCGGGCTTTCAGCCGCAGGCGTTGAACGCGAGCTCGGGTGCGGGCGGGATGTGGCAGTTCATGCCGTTCAGCGGGTATGGGCTGGAACGGAACGGCTACTTTGACGAGCGGTTCGATCCGGAGAAGTCGTCGCTGGCGTATGCACGGTATATGAAGTCGCTGTATGCGCAGTTTGGCGACTGGTACCTGGCGATGGCGGCGTATGACTGGGGCCCAGGGAATGTGCAGCGCGTGGTGAGCCGGACGGGTTATGCGGACTTCTGGGAGCTGTATCGACGGAACGTGCTGCCAGGCGAGACGAAGGCGTATGTGCCGGGCATCATCGCGGCGATGATCATGGCGAAGAACCCAGCGCAGTACGGCTTGAGCGATCTGGTGCCGGATGCGCCGGTACTTTCGGACAAGGTGACGACGACGTATGCGATCGACATGAAATTGGTGGCGGACGTGACGAACTCGACGGTGTCGGAGATTGTGGGGTTGAACCCGGCGCTGCTGCGGCTGGCTACGCCACGGGACATTCCTTATGAGCTGCACCTTCCGGTGGGGACGAAGAGTGTTTACAGCGAGCGGCTGAAGGATATCCCGGAAGACAAGCGATCGAGCTGGCGGTTCCACGTGGTGACGGAAGGCGAGACGCTGGATTCAATTGCTGCGATGCTGCATGGCAAGGCGGCGGAGATCGCAACGCTGAATCAAGTGAGCGTGACGAATCCGCTGGCGGCGCAGGATGAACTGGTGGTGCCGGTGGCTGCGGCGAACAATGAAGGCCAGCAGCGATACACGATGCGTAAGACAGATACGCTGGTAACCGTGGCCGATCGCTTTGGCGTGACGGTGGAGCAACTGCGGTCGTGGAACCATCTGGCCGCGGGGCGCGTGGCTGCTGGGCGGTCGCTGTATGTGTCGCAGCCCGTGCGACTGGCGCCGGGGATGCGTGGACGCAAGGCGCGCGGTGCGAAGAGCGGAAGTGCGCGCGGGAAAAAAGCGGCGGCGACGACAGCGCATGGAGCTGCGAAATCATCGCGAAAGAAACGCTGATCGGGACGCTGTGTTGAAGAAGACTGCGCTTGAAATGCGGATCAGGTTGCGAGAGAACGAGCAGGCGAAAGCGGACAACCTTCCGGGGGATTGAAAAAAAAATCACTGCACCAAAAAAGGTGCTTGCTATTTGTGTGTCGCGGGCGTAATCCTGTTGCTAGAATCTGCGAGGAGAAAAGTTTACTTCTCGTGTGTTGCGTAAACGCTTGTCGAACCGATCGCGGTCGAAGTGGACCACGAATCGCCTGGAGAGATGGTCATGATGCATGAAGACGAACTGATCAAACTGCACGCATCCGCTGAAGACAGCTACGAAGGTGAAGACAGCGAGGACCACTCGCTGCTGGACGAAGACGACGAAGAGGAAGAGTTCAGCTCGTCGCGCGATGATGAAGACGATGCTCCCCTGGCCCACGACACCACGCATGCGGAAGACGCGGAAGTGTTCAGCGCGCCATCGACTCCGGTGGATCCGTACGAGCCTCCCACGCGCGAGTCGGCGCAGCCGGTTTCGGCTCCTGCTGCTGCAGTGAAGGCTCCTGCGAAGAAAGCCCCTGCGAAAAAGGCACCGGCCAAGAAAGTTCCAGTAAAGAAAGTTCCGGTAAAGAAAGCTCCAGTAAAGAAAGCTCCTGCGAAGAAGGCTGTTGCAAAGAAAGCGCCTGTGAAGAAGGCTGCTGTAAAGAAAGCTTCCGCCAAGAAGGTTGCCGCGAAGAAAGCTCCGGCCAAAAAGGTGGCAGCGAAGAAGGCGCCTGCAAAGAAGGCTCCCGCCAAGAAGGTTGCGGGCAAGAAGAGTTTGAAATCTGCCGCGAAGTCAGTACGTGCTCTGCGCGGCGGTAAGGCTGCTTTGAAAAAAGCAGTTGGCAACAAGAGCACAAGCAGCAAAAAAACCACAACGAGAGGTAACACCTTGGCAACTAAGAAAGCTGTAAAGAAGGCACCGGCAAAGAAGGCAGCAGCGAAGAAGGCTCCTGCGAAGAAGGCAGCAGCAAAGAAGGCTCCTGCGAAGAAGGCCCCTGCAAAGAAGGCCCCAGCGAAGAAGGCAGCCAAGAAGTAACTGTCTTTTCCACGCCGTACCTACAGGCAAGCAAAAGAGCCCGGCACCTCTCACGAGGCCCGGGCTTTTTTGCGTTTGTTGAGGGTTTACTTTTTGGCGGCTTCGATGGCGGCGAGGATTTCTTCGCTGTGGGCCTGGATGTCCTTCACTTCCCAAAACTTGACGACCTTGCCCTGGGGCGAGATGAGGAAGGTGTCACGCGAAGCGAAGCTCATGTTGCCGCGGGTGTTGACCGGCACGCCGTAAGCGTCGATGACCTTGTGGTCGGGGTCGGCGAGCAGCTTGAAGGTGAGGCTGTCGCGCGAGCAGAAGGTCTTGTGGCTTTCGACGGTGTCGAGGCTGACGCCGAGAACGACGGCATTGAGGGCGTCATACTTGGCGGTATCGCGCTGGAAGTTGTGGGCTTCGATGGTGCAGCCGGTGGTCATGTCCTTGGGATAGAAGTAGAGGACAACCCACTTGCCCTTGTAGTCCTTGAGCGAGACGGGCTTTTCTTCCTGCGAGGGCAGGGTGAAGTTGGGGGCTGAGGCGCCGGGGGCGAGGGTGTCGGCCGCGAACGCGACGGGAGCCAGGGCGAGGGAGCCGCAGAGCGCGGCGGCAAACAATTTCGTGCGAAGCATGCGGAAGTCTCCTGAAGGCGAGCCCGCTCGATGTCGCGCGCGCCGTGGAAGCCATATTACGCTAGCGGTGTCATGGAATTGTCACCGGGGGTCGGCGGGTTCTTACTTCTCGCCGACGAGGGCGATGCCGGCTGCGTCGGCTGCGGCGACCATGGCTTCGCGGTCGAAGAGCAGGGTGCGGCCAGCTTCGACGCACAGGCAGGTGGCACCGGCGGAACGCATGGCTTCGATGGTGGGCAGGCCAACGACGGGGACGTCGAAACGCATGTCCTGATTGGGCTTGGCGACCTTGACGACGGTGAGCGAGCGGTCGAGGGTGCTGGCGTCGGAATCCAAGGTGCGGAAGAGGTCGCCGGCGCGGGCGATGGTGGCGTCGGTGCCTTCCATGGCTTCGACGGCGACGCAGGCACCGGCGGCGATGACGACGGTCTGGCCGAGGTCGAAGGCGGCGATGCCGCGGGCTACGGTGAGGCCGTAGCCGATGTCGATGCGCTCGGCTTCAGTGGGAGCGCGCTGCGTGAGGACGTCGGCGGGAGCGAGCAGCGGTTCGAGGAAGGCGGTGGAGGAGATGAGGATGATGCCTTCGTCGCCGAGGACCTTGGCGACTGCGCCGAGCAGCATGTCGGTGTTGCGGGTGCGGAGGTTGAGCAGCAGCTTGGCGAGTCGCCAGTCGGGACGGATGCTGGAGAAGATCTGCTTGTGTTTCACCTGGCCGGCCATCACGGCTTGCGTGACGCCTTCGCGGTGGAACGTTTCGATGAGCTTCGAGAGCTCGCCGAGCGACATCCAGTGGATGCGGATGTGATCGGGGTCGGCGGCGGCGCGGTCGTTGATCTCGGGGAAGGTTTCTTCCTTGATGGCGGCAACGACGACGTCGAGGTTGTGCGCGCGGGCGGCGTCAAGGAGGAGGAAAGGGAAACGGCCGTTGCCGGCGATGAGTCCGAGTTTGCCGGTTGTTGTCATCGTTACTTGATTACGCCGCGTTCGCTGGCGGCGACGAAGTCGGCCAGGTAACGGACGTGTTCGTGGCCGCCGCCCTGGGCCAGTTGGTCGTGGATTACAGCTAGTGCTTGCGTGGTGTTCTTCTTGCTGCTGGTGAGGGCGCGCATGGCGGTGCCTAGCTGGCGGATCTGCTCGGGGGTGAAGCCGCGGCGTTGCAGGCCGACCTTGTTGAGACCGTAGGCGTGGTTGTTGCGCTCGATGGAGGTGAGCGAGTAGGGGAGAACGTCCTGGGTGATGGTGGTGCCGCCGCCGATGTAGCTGTAGCGGCCGATGCGGCAGAACTGGTGCACCGGGCAGAGCGCGCCGACTACCGCGTAGTCTTCGACGATGACGTGGCCGGCGAGGGTGGCGGCGTTGGCAAGGATGCAGCCGTTGCCGATGTGGGAGTCGTGGCCGATGTGCGTGTAGGCCATGATGAGGCAGTCGGAGCCGACCTGGGTAACACCGCCTCCGCCTACTGTGCCGCGGGAGATAGTGACGTACTCGCGGATGGAGTTGTTGTCGCCGATCTCGAGGCGGGTGGGTTCGCCGGCGTACTTGAGGTCCTGCGGGGCGATCCCGAGACAGGTGAAGGAGAAGACCTTGTTGCCCCGGCCGAGCGTGGTGTGGCCATCGAGGACGACGTGCGAGACGAGCTCGCAGTCCTCGCCCAGCACGACGTTGGGGCCGATGGTGCAGAAGGGGCCAACGCGGCAGCTGGCTGGGACGATCGCGCCTTCGACGACGATGGCTGTGGCGTGGATGTTCACTCTGCGGCCTCGACTACCTGGTCTTCGGCCTTCGGGGCGCGCACGCGCGGGACGAGTTGCGCGGTGAAGAGGGCCTCGCTGGCAACCTTGCCGTTGACGGTGCAGATGCCCTTCATCTTGACGGCGCGTGAGCGCCAGTTCTCGACGGTGACCTCGATGCGGAGCTGGTCGCCGGGAACGACGGGGCGGCGGAAGCGGGCGCTTTCGATGCCGGTGAAGACCATCAGCTTGCCAGCGCGTTCTTCGAGCGAGAACTCGCCGAGCAGCAACGCGCCGCCGGCTTGCGCCATGGCTTCTACCTGGAGGACGCCGGGCATGATGGGGTAGTCGGGGAAGTGGCCGGTGAAGTGAGGCTCGTTCATGGAGACGTTCTTGAGCGCGACGACGCGTTTGCGGGGCTCGATTTCAATGACGCGGTCAATGAGCAGGAAGGGGTAGCGGTGGGGTAGGACCGCCATGATTTCGACGATGTCCATCGTGGTTTTTGCGGCGGGCTCGGAGGGGGCGGCGTCGGTCGCCGGGGGCGCGGTGGGTTCACTCATGACAGCGCCCAGAATATCACCGCGAGTACCCATCGCTTACTTCTTCGGTGGCTTGCCGGAGAGCGGGATGTCGGGGTTGAAGAGGGCGGGGGGAAGGTCGACGTTGTAGTGCATGTCCACGATGAAGCGCTGGGCGACCATGTCGTCGTTCTTGTAGCGGGTGATGGTGAAGGGTGTCATGACGCCGTCGCGGAGCTGGTAGTTGTCGTACTCTTCGCGATCGATGTCGAAATCCTTGTAGGTGGTGTTGCGGTAGCGGAATTCGCGGCTGACGGGGAGGTGGGTGCTGGCGTCGAGCTCGAGGGTAACGGTGTCGTTGTCAGCGGTGATGATGGAGACGCGCTCGGCGGGGCGGCGAGCGACCGTGCCCATGCCTTCGTAGACGACGACGGTGTCGGGCCGCTTGAGCCAGCTCATGACGACGTCAAGCGAGTGAGCGCGTTGGCGTTGTTGCTCGGAGACCATCTCCTTGGGCAGTTCCACTTTGCCTTTGTAGGTGATCTCGTAGGAGTCGTCAGGGGTGTGGAGCTGGACGATGTCGGGGTGGTCACGGCCGGCGGAGACGCCGATGGGAGCGCCGAGCAGGTCGGCGAGGCCGCTGCCGTAGTGGGTGACTACGACGAAGCGGGTTACGTTGGGTTGAAGGAGGTGGAATTCCTCGAACTTGGGCGAGACGTCGTTGGGCTTGCTCTTGTAGAAGATGCCGAAGTTGCCGTTGGCTTTCCAGTTGCGGCGGTTGCGCCAGGCGTCGCCTCCGAGGGCCTGCACCATCTGGTCGAGGACCTTCTGGCCGTAGGCGGCAGTGTTCTTGCCGGTGTCGGGCGAGGCGCTGGGGATGGCGGAGGCTTGCGCGCGGGCGTGGATGCTGGTGCCTGCGAAGGTGAGCAGCAGAGCGGCTGCTGCGGTCCATCGCCGAGTTAGGTTGAGCTTGAACACGTTTTACTCCGAGTGACTGCCTAGCCTACCAGCACGGCGCCACCGTTGACGTTGAAGACTTCTCCTGAGATGAAGCCGGCCCATGGGGTGCAGAGGAAGAGGATGGGGCCGGCGATCTCATCGGGGTCCGCTGCGCGGCCGAGCGGGATCAGGCTCAGTGCTTTCTTGGACGCGTCTGGATCGGAAAGGGTTCCAGCGGACATTTCTGTGCGGACCCAGCCGGGGGCGACGCAGTTGCAGAGAATGCCCTGGGGGGCGAGCTCGCTGGAGAGGCTCTTGGTGAGGGAGAGCAGGGCTCCTTTGCTGGCGGCGTAGTCGGCGTGGAAGGCTTCTCCGCGCTGGGCGGCGGTGCTGGCGACGAGGACGATGTGGCCGCGGGTCTTGTGGTCCTGCGGCTGTGCGAGCATTTGGGCGGTCGCGGACTGGACGAGGCCGAAGACGCTTTCGAGGTTGACGCCGAGGGTGCGGCGCCACTGGGTGGCGGGCATTTCGGCTATGGGCTGGTCGTGGGGCGGCCAGATGCCGTGGTTGACGACGAGGATGTCGATGCGGCCGAAGACGACGGCGGCGGTTTCGACGAGGACCTGGCCGTCCTCGGCGCTGGCGAGCTCCTGCTGGAGGGCGCGGCAGTGGGCGTCGCCGCCGCATTCGGCTACGAGCTCGGCGGCGCGGGCAGCTTCTGAGCGGTAGCTGAAGACGACTCGGGCGCCTGCCTGGCGGAGGAGGCGGACGGTGGCGGCGCCGATGCCGCGGGAGCCTCCGGTGACCAGGGCTACCTTGTTGACGAGGGTGAGGGAGACGCCTGCTGGGGCCATGAAGGTATTTTCGCAGGTTGGGGTCTGGGGGGTGGTGGCCCCCCCAGGCTTTGGGCGTAAAGTCACGGAAACAAAGGGCTAGGTCTGGGCAGACCTGGGCGGGGGTCTCCGGAGCGCCTTTTGAGAGCTACTTCTATTTTAGAGAGTTGGCGGGAATAATTGTGCCAAGTATTTTGGGTGCGAATCGGCTGTGGTGGTGCGGGTTTGGGAAGATTTGCAGAGGTGTGGGGGCTTGACGGGATTATGCGCGAGTCGAGGAGGGCATACCCCAGGGGCTGAAGCCCCTTCTTGCGGGTGCCTATGAGACCCGAGGCTGAAGCCTCGGGGTACCTTCGGGCAACGGCAACGACAACGACAACGGCAACGACAACGGCAACTGCAAGAACAAGGGCATGGGCAAGAGCAAAGCAAGAGCAAGAGCAAGAGCAAGAGCAGAAGCAGATTCCTTCGCTGCGCTACGGAATGACAATCCTCGGGGGGTCGGGGGGGATTGGGGGATTGGGGGATTGGGGTGCGGGTGGCTGGGATGCTGCAGCGTGGCGAGAGGGGTACGAATCAGGGTGGGTAATGGGGATGAACCAGGGTGGTTAACACCCCCTTCAAGGCGTACTTGAAGTGTTGGGGTAAGGGTAAGAAAGGATTAGCCTGGGGGCCAGTGCATGGCGCGTCCGCCGAGGAGGTGGAGGTGGAGATGGCCTACGGTTTGGCCGCCGTCGGGGCCGGTATTGATGACGGTTCGGTAACCTCCGTCGAGGTGCTGCTGGCGGGCGACCTCGGTGACGGCGGAGAGGAGGTGGCCGAAGACTTCGGTGTGGGTGGAGGTGGCTTCGGCGAGGGAGTTGAGGTGGTCTTTGGGGATGATGAGGATGTGGGTGGGGGCCTGGGGGTTGAGGTCGGGGAAGGCGAGGATGTGGTCGTTTTCGTATAGGCGGGTGGTGGGGATGGCGCCGGTGGCGATTTTGCAGAAGAGGCAGTCGGTGTGGGTCATGTCGGTTTTGATGATACGACGGTGGGCATTGTGCCTTCCCGCCGGTGATGAAGCTCTCGCGGATGGGGCGCCCGGCTTTGTGCCGATGCGGGGGAGGCCTTGACGCGAAGTGCGCGAAGTTTAAACGCCAAGTTTCGCCACGGGGGTTGCGGGGGTGCAGGCTGTTGAGCTTCCTCACTCATGCCGCAAGGTGCGTGGCATGAATGGGGCACCCGGCAACTGCAACGTCAACAGCAACAGCAAGTGCCAATGCGGGGATCTCTCCACTGCGCATCGCAAAAGGCGCGATGCTTCGGTCGAGATGACAGGTTTGGTTGGGGGGTGAGGGAGAGCGGCTGTTGGCTGAAAGGCTATTGGGGGAAGTATTTGGGGGAGGCGGCTGGGCCCCAGGGGTTGTAGTGGGCGGCGAAGGCGGCGCGGCGTCCGGTGGAGGGGTGGTCGTATAGCCAGAACTCGAAGAGGGGGTCGGGGTTGGGTTCTTCGAGGGCGGCTTCGCCGAGGACCTGGAAGGAGTCGCGGGCGGCGGCGGAGGGGTCGGGGACGATGTTGTGGACGACTTCCTGGCCGTAGACGTCGGCGTTGTGCTCGATCTGGCGGCTGATGCCGTTCTGGATGGGGAGCGAAAGGGCCATGAGTATGAGGGCGCCGAGGAGCAGGATGGGAAGGGTGGCCCAGTCGGGCTGGGAGTGGATGTGCCAGCGGGAGCCGTAGGCGGTGAGGGTCCACTGGACGAAGTGGAAGACGAGGTAGAGCAGGACGAAGAGACCGGCGATGGAGAGCGCGACGCCGATGACGATGTGGTGCAGGACGTAGTGGCCGGTTTCGTGGCCCATGACGACGAGTACTTCGTCGGGTGTCATTTTGGCGAGGGTGGTGTCCCAGACGACCATTCGCTTGGAGGCGCCGAAGCCGGTGACGTAGGCGTTCATGGTGGTGGTCTTGGCGCTGGCGCGCATGAGGAAGATGCGGCTGGCGGGGATATCGACGCCGGCGCGGGCGGCGACGCGGCCGAGCTGCTGGACGAGGGCGGGGTTGGTTTGCTGGAGGGGCTCGAACTTGTTGAAGAGGGGGTCTATGACGTAAGGGGTGATGAAGATGGCGGCGATGGAGATGGGGATGGACGTGGCCCAGAAGACGAGCCACCAGCGACGCGGGAAGCGGTTGATGGTCCAGAAAAGGAGCAGGGCGATGAAGCCGGCTACGATCCAGCGGATGGCGAGGGTTTTGGCCTTGTCGGCGAACCAGCCGGGCCAGCCCTGGATGGAGAGGCCGTAGCCGACGGCAACGTGGTGGCCGTAGATGCTGATAGGGAGATTAAGGAGGAAGATGGCGGCTACGAAGAGGCCGCTGAAGACGAAGGCTTGCAGGAAGCGGGCACGGGTAGAGCGGAGGGCGATGTTGCGCATACGGGCGACGAGGCCGAAGTGGAGCAGGAGGATGACCTGGGCGATTCCCCAGAGGATGAGGATGACGGAGAGGGTGTCGCCGAGGAAGGCGAGGTGCTGGGCCTTGGCGAGCTGATCGATGGGGAGGGCGTAGTCGGGGAGGTTGCCGTGGACGGCGAAGCTGGCGAGCTCTTGTGCGGCGGCGAGGTTGGCGGCGTGCTCGGTGGGGGTTTCTGCGGCGCGGGCGGCGACGGGGAGAAGGAGCGGGAGCAGGACTGTGAGCTTACCAAGGCGCATATGGGGAGTCTCTCAGATAGCGAGCCAAGCGTGTTCAAGAGCGGATGGCGCGGTGTGTGCCAGCGGGTGCTGCTGGCAGCCAAAATGGGTGTCGGGCGATGACACACCCGGAACGCGGATTTGGATACACTCGGCTCAGCGGAAATCGCGCACACGGGCCATTGAGCCGGACGCGAAGACGGGTTCAAAGTAATCATGACGAAGCCATGGATTTGGAGCAAGCGGGCGGCCTGGGCTGGAGCGGTTGTGGGCGCAGCGGTTTGTGTGACGACGGCGGTCGCGCAGAAGAAGGCCGAGGCGAAGGCGACAACGGCGGTTTCGCAGAAGCCGGACCCGGCGCTGCTGGAAACGCTGGACGTCGAACTGAAGCGCGCGATGGCGGAGCTGGGCAATGGCGCGGCGGATGTGAAGTCGGCGCAGCCGCTGGTGCGGCCTTATTTTTTGAGCTACTCGGTTGCCGATGCGGAGAGCGTGAGCATGCTGGCGCAGTATGGCGCGATTACGTCTTCGTCGGCGCACCGGACGCGGATGGCGGATGTGCAGGTAAGGCTGGGGTCGCCTGAGCTGGATAACACGCATGGGGACCATCGGACGAGCGCGCTGACGACGATTCCGCTGCCGCTGACGGATGACCGCGCGGCGATTGCGCGGACGCTGTGGTTTGGGACGAACCGCGGGTACGGCAAGGCGCTGGATGCGCTGATGAAGGTGAAGACCGAGCAGCAGGTGAGGGCGAAGGAAGAGGATGTCTCGGCGGATTTCTCGGCGGAGAAGGCGCAGGCAGAGATGATGCCGGCGGCACCGAAGCTGGAGCTGGATAAGTCGGCATGGGAAGCGCGGCTGCGCGAGATCAGCGCGGTGTTCAAGCAGTACCCGGACATTTATTACGACACGGTGCAGATGGAAGCGTCGAACGAGACGGATTATTTTGTGTCGAGCGAGGGCGCGAGGGTGGAGTCGCCTAACCATGTGGCGCGGCTGGTGGTGGTGGCGCGCACGCGGGCTGCCGACGGCATGGACCTGTTCCGCGTGGAGACGTTTGAGGCGGATGCGGCGGGACATTTGCCGGAGCAGAAAACGATTCTTGAAAAGACCGTGGCGATGGCGAAGAATCTTGTCGACCTGCGGTTGGCGCCGATTACGGAGCCTTATAACGGGCCGGCGATTTTGTCGGGACGGGCGAGTGCGGTGTTCTTTCACGAGGTGCTGGGGCATCGGCTGGAAGGGCAGCGTCAGCGCGGCGATGAAGAAGGCCAGACGTTTACGAAGCTGCTGAACAAGCCGATTCTGCCGGCGTTTCTGTCGGTGGCGGATGATCCGACGCTGGCGGCGTTCAAGGGACAGCCGCTGAGTGGGCACTACTCGTTTGACGATGAAGGACAACCGGCGCGGAAGGTGGACCTGATACAGGACGGCGTGTTGAAGACGTTCCTGATGTCGCGGCAGCCGGTGGCGAGCTTTGGGCAGTCGAATGGACATGGGCGCGCCGAGACGGGGAAGATGCCGACGGGGCGGCAGGGGAATTTGATTGTGACTTCGACCAAGAGCGTGAGCGATGCGGAGCTGCGCGAGATGCTGAAGGCTGAAGCGGCGAAGCAGAAGAAGGCTTATGGGCTGTTTTTTGAGGATATTTCGTCGGGGTTTGCGGTGACGACGCGGCGGTCGCCACAGGCTTTCCAGGTGATTCCGACGGTGGTTTACCGGGTGTATGTGGATGGGCGGCCGGATGAGCTGGTGCGGGGGGTGTCGATTGTGGGGACACCGCAGGCGGCGCTGAACCGGATTATCGAGACGGGCGACCGGCAGGATATTTTCAACGGCGTGTGCGGCGCGGAGTCGGGACAGATACCGGTGAGCGCGGTGGCTCCGGCGATGCTGGTGACGGAGATTGAGACGCAGCGGCAGGCGCAGGGTACGGCGAGGCCGCCGATTGTGCCGCCTCCTCCGGTGGCGTCGGTTGGTGTGGGTGGTATGCAGAAGGGTGGGCGGTGATGGTGATCTCTGTGCGGACTGCGGTGGTGTTGGGTGCGGTGTTGGGTATGGGGATGGGTGCCTCTGCGGAGGCCCATGTCCGAGAGTCCGGACATGGGGCACCCGTTGTGATTGGTGGTGGTGCGATTGAGATGAGTGCTGGCGCTGCGGCTGAGGCGGAGAAGGATCCGTTGTTGAAGGCTATGCGGGATGAGCTGGCTCGGGAGAAGGAGCTGCTGGTGTTGCCGGGGATGCAGCGGCCTTATTTTATTGAGTATCGGCTGGAAGATCTGGAAGGGTATGAGGCGGTTGCGAATTATGGGGCGCTGACGCGGGAGGATGTGAGTCATCAGCGGGCCGTGCGGGTGACGGTGCGGATTGGGGATTATGCGACGGATTCGAGCTCGGCGCGCGGGGATGGTGTGTTGCAGCTGGCGCCGGGGGACAACGATGCGGATGCGCTGCGGTTTGCGCTTTGGACCGCGACCGATGATGCGTACAAGAATGCGCTGCGGGCTTATGCGACCAAGCAGGCTACGCTGAAGCGGTTTCAGACGCCGCCTACGGCGGACGACTTTACTCCGGCAAAGGCGGTGGTGAACATTGAGCCGCTGGAGAAGCTGGAGATTGATAAGGGCGAGTGGAAGCGGCGTTTGACTGAAGCGAGTGGGCTGTATGCGACGGAGCCCGAGGTGAAGGGGTTCGCGGCGGATGTGCAGTTTTCGACGGCGAATGTGCGCGGGTTTGTGATCAACCGGTACACCGTGAACACGGATGGCGCAGTGCTGCGGCAGGGGTATGCGGGGTATGGGGCGAATGTGAGTGTGGGTGGGCAGGCTCCGGATGGGATGCAGCTGGGGCGGGACAATGGGTCGACCGCGGCTACGGCGGCGGGGCTGGAGGACTGGGCGAAGTTTCGGCAGCGGGCTATCAACAATCTGAAGAGCTATGACGCGCTGCGTCATGCACCGGTGGTGGACGCGGAGGATTATCACGGACCGGTGTTGTTTTCGGGCGACGCGGCTTCGGATGTGATCAATAAATTGTTTGTGCCGAACATTGAGGCTGACCGGCCGGAGATTGGGACGACGGCGCGGACGCAAGGAGCGTTTCAGTCGAGCTTCCGGAGCCGGGTGCTGCCGGACTTTTTGAGCGTGGTGGATGATCCGGGGCTGCGGACGTTCAAGGGGCAGTCGCTGCTGGGGTCATTTGCGGTGGATGATGAGGGCGTGCCGGCGCAGTCGGTGACGGTTGTCGACAAGGGCAAGCTGGAGAACTACCTGGTGGGGCGTGAGCCGGTGAAGGATTTTCCGATGTCGAATGGGCATGGGCGGGCCGCGCCGGGGCAGCCGCCACACTCGCGTGCGGGCGTGTTGATGGTGAAGTCGAGTGCGCCGGTGCCGGCGGCGGAGCTTCATGCGAAGCTGCTGGCAATGGCGAAGGAGCAGGGGCGCGATGTGTACGAGGTGGAGACGCTGGGTGGAGAACTGGCGCCGCGGATGCTGTACCGGGTGAGTCCGGATGGCAAACGAACGCTGGTGCGGGGCGCGGTGTTCGATGAGCTTGACCAGCGGAGTTTGCGGAGCGAGATCATGGCCGCGGGCGACGATCCGTGGGTGTCGCAGACGCTGGCTCCGGTGCCGGAGACGACGATTGTGCCGTCATTGCTGTTTGCGGATATTGCGGTGAAGCGGGCTACGGAAGAGCAGCAGAAGTTGCCTTACTACGCACCGCCGGATTACGCTTCGCCGGCGGTCAAGTAAGCGGCTTCGGGGATGGCTGCCGGCTAGTGGCTGGCGGGCTGGGTTGGCCAGGCATCGGGTAGATCGCCTTTGGTGACGAGGTTCCAGGGTTTGCCGAAGCGGTAGTCGAGCTCGCGGGGAGTGAAGACGTAGGCTGCGGCGGCGGGGGTGTTGGTGAGCTCGCCGACGCGGACGCCGATGCTGGTGTCGTAAAGATCGACGCGGATGAAGTCCATGCCGCGCGAAAGTTTGCGGGCAATTTCGAGCATTTCGGCGAGGTGCGGTGGGGGCGGAGGCGGGACGTCGCACGCGGGGGTTTCGCTGTGGCCGGGGATGTGGGTCCAGTCGCAGTGAAAGATGGACGAGGTGTGGTGCGAGAAACGGTTGCTGTCGGTTTTGATGAAGAGCGGGACGCCGTCGTAGCAGAAGAATTTGTAGTCGATGGGGATGCTGCCGTCGAGGTCTGAGAGCAGCGGTTCGATAAGGATGCAGCGCTCGACGCCGTTGTAGACCCACTCGCGGAAGTACTTGCCGTAGTCGTAGGTGATCCATTCGCGGCAGAGTTGTTGCAGGTGGTTCAGGTCGGGTGCTTCGTCGCGGTCGTGGACGTAGAGCATGGCGCTGCCGTGGTTGGCCTTCATGATGAAGCGCGCGGGCAGGGCGATGGAGGCGAGGTCTTCGGGGCGGCGGACGACGCCGGCCAGCGGAATGAACGGGGCATCAGGGCCAAGGCGACGGGTGATGAAGGGGCGCGACTCGAGCTTGCCGGCGAGGCAATGAAGGAAGGCGCGGCGGTCGAAGAGCATGCGATAGAGCGTCTTCTCGTTGAAGGTGCGGGGGCGGAGAACGTTGGGGAAGTAGTGGTTCTCTTTGCGGAAGTTGCGGATGAGCGGATAGAGCAGCAAGGGCCAGCGATGCCAGAGGCGGTCGTAGCCCCAGCGGAGGATGGCTTTCTTGCGTTGGGAAAAGTAGGACACTCTGCGGATTCTCCGAGGTCTATTAGAGGGGGAGATGGGGGTGGGGTCAATAATGCGTGTGGGTCAGGGGTGCGACTTTGGGGGGAGGGTGCCAGGGCAAATCAACTGATGGTATTGGGGGCGCGGCTATGGATCGGGCCTTCAGCCCTCTGATTCTTTCCTTACCGTACCTGGGCCTTCGGCCCAGGCTGTTATGGATCGGACCTTCGGCCCTCAACAGCACATACTTTACACCGACAGCCAATTTCTTCGAAGTATCTTCTAGCTCTCCAAGAGCCACTCTTCGGACTCCCAAAGAGGGTGTTCCCATCCCAGGCCCTCGGAAGGAATGGGCTTCAGTTGAGCTAATGGCAGGATGCTATCGTCCGCTGTGATGATGACTGTTTCGCCGGAGTGAGCCTTCTGGATGAGTTCATGAAGGATGGCTTCGGCTTCGGAGATGGTTACGGAAATCATGCTGGGTTCATGCTATCGGCGGCTCAGCTGACCGGGCGATGCTGGAAGGAAATTTGGTCGGTATGCCCATGTCATGTGCCGAAATGGCACGATTCGGAACGCAACCGAGGATTCGACGCAAAGCGAAGGGCGTGGCCGGAGCCACGCCCTTTTGGGTGATGCGGAGTGCTTAGGCCTTGGCGGCGGCGCGGTTGGACTTGGCGGTTTCGAGGCCGGCCTTGGCCTGGAGGGCGAGGGCGGCGAAACCGGCGGGGTCGTTGGACGCAATGTCGGAAAGGATCTTGCGATCAAGGCCGTTGCCGGCGTGCTTGAGGCCGTTGATGAAGGTGGAGTAGCTCATACCGTTGATGCGGGCAGCGGCGCCGATGCGGACGATCCAGAGGGAGCGGAACTGGCGCTTCTTCTGCTTACGGCCGGTGTAGGCGAACTTGAGGCCGCGCTCGACGGCTTCCTGGGCTGCCTGGTAGAGCTTTGATTTGGTGAGGAAGTAACCACTGGCGCGCTTGAGGATCTTTTTGCGGCGGTCGTTACGTTTTGTACTCCGTTTTACACGGGGCATGGGTGTTCTCCTTTTGCGTACATCGTTTGAGCGGATGGAGGTAAGGTGGCCTCTTCTCTCGCTTGCTGCTTCCCATCTCGGTGGACTGACTTAGCCAATCCAGGGGCCTTTACGCTTTGCGGCCCTTTGCTGTTACCAGCGGCTTGATGGGAAAAACTCTTACGAATGCGGCTTACGCTTTAGGCGTAAGGGAGCATCCGGGCGACCTTGGGGGTATCCGCAACCGAGACGAGCACGATCTTGCCAAGCTTGGACTTGGTTTTCGTGGCCTTGGAGGTGAGGATGTGGCGCATCTTCGACTGACCGCGCTTGAACTTGCCGGAGGCGGTCTTCTTGAAGCGCTTGGCCGCGCCGCTGTGTGTTTTCAACTTTGGCATGGGGTTCCTTGCTGCTGATTCCTAGCTGAGAAACGGCTATGGGACAACGTTTCTCAGTATATCAGAGAGTTTGGGCGGTTTTGGGTTCGGGTGCCTCGATTGCCAGCAGGGCGAGGATGGCGAGGCCGGCGTAGAAGAGGTAGGCGCCGATGAGGGCGAGCGGGCCGATGATGCGGTGGTCGAGCGGGGGGAGGCGGTTGGCCATGGCCAGGGTGCAGGCGGCGAGGGTGAGCCAGCGGGGGCGGCTGAGTTGTTCGGTGCGGGAGAGCAGAAAGATCAATAGAAAGAAGAAGATGGCGTAGTGGTGCTCCCATGCGATGGGGGAGATTAGGACGGAGAGGCCGCCGAAGAAGAGGAAGTCGGCGGTGGTGCCGGCCCAGCGGCGGAGGGCGGGGAGGGCCAGGCCGAGGAGGATGGCGGCGGCGGTGAAGGCGGTGCTGATGAGGTAGACGGGGGTGCTGAAGGGTGGGTAGACGGTGGGGTTCCAGCTGATGGGGTCGCCGTTGCGGAGGAGGCGGTTGAGGAGGCCGTTCATGGTCTGGTTGGCCCAGAGGGCCTCGCCGTGGTGGCTGAGGTAGCTGAGGACGGGCAGGTAGTCGAGGTTGTTCTGGAGGCCGAAGTGGGCGATGGAGCAGGTAGTGATGACGGCGATGGTGGCGGCGAAGATAGCGGTGAAGCGCCATTGTTTGCGGAGCAGTCCCCAGAGGAGGAATAGGGCGAGCTGAGGTTTGAAGGCGCAGGTGAGGGCGAGGATGAAGCCGGCCCAGCCGGGTCGGCGGCGCTGCCAGAGGAGGGCGGAGAGTCCCCAGAGGAAGGTGAGCAGGAGCTGGACCTGGCCGCGGTAGAAGGCTTCGGCGATGGGGAGGAAGAGGATGCCGAGGAGGGTGATGGAGGCGGCTTCGGCGACGGTGATGCTGCCGCGGAGGGTGCGGAAGAAGAGGGCGGCGACGGTGAGGGTGCCCAGCCAGCTGAGCAGGAGGAGGATGCGAAGGGTGGCGTCGGGGGAGGGTGTGAGGTTGAGGGCTTCGATGAAGAAGAGGGAGGAGGGGGGGTAGATGAATTTCTGATGGTCGGCAAAGAAGAGGGTGGGGAAGATGCGGTGGCCGGGGGCGTGGAAGGCGGCTTCGCCCATGTTCATGTAGAGGGTGGAGTCGGTGCCGGGGGGTGAGGTGAGGGCGTGGGTGATGATCTGGAGGGTGGAGATGTCGGGCTGGCGGTACTTGGCGAAGAGCAGGAGGGCAAGAAGCAGGGCGGCGGCGGCGAGGGAGAGGAGCCTGCGGGAGCTTGGTCTGGCGGACGCCGGGGGCATGGGGTCATGCTCTCATATCGCGCGGGTTAGGCGGGTTTTGCTGCGATGTAGACTAAACGTTCAGCCATCGAAAGGACTTGTTGTCCACCTTGCGAACAGCGGAACCGGGGATTGGAGCGCCGTCTGAGCATCGGGTCTATTACCCTGCGCTGGATGGCCTGCGGGCGATTGCTGTGCTGCTGGTTTTCTGCTCGCATTATGTTCCGCTGCCGGCGCGGCAGAACTGGTTGGGGATCGGCGTCGACTTCTTCTTTGTGTTGTCCGGGTTTCTGATCACGGGCATTTTGTATGAGTCGCGGAATAAGCCTTTCCGGGTGCGCAGCTTTTATATTCGGCGGACGTTGCGGATCTTTCCGCTGTACTACCTGGTGTTGCTGGTGGGGGTGTTGCTTTATCCGTTGTTGCGGTGGCACGTGCATCCGGGGCTGTGGCTGTGGCCGGTGTACCTGGGGAACTACGCTCGGTTTATCTGGCCGCAGGATTATCCGCAGTACATCGGTGGCGTGCGCTCGAGCCTGGCGGTCGTGATGCCGATGGAGTACCGGCTGGACCACTTCTGGAGTTTGTGCGTCGAGGAACAGTTTTATTTGATTTGGCCGTTCGTCGTTTTCCTGGTGAAGGACCGGGTTCGGTTGCGCAATTTTTGCATTGCAGCGGTGGTGGCGACGCCGCTGCTGCGCATGGTTTGTGTGCATGCGCTGCCGGGTTGGCTGATTGATGCGGGGTTTCTCGATCGCGTGACCCTGCTGCGGGGGGACTCACTGCTGCTGGGAGGGTTTCTGGCGCTGGCCTTGAAGGGTCCTGAGGGTGCACGCGTGCAGGCCATGGCGAAACCCGCGGGCGTGGCCCTGATTGGTCTTGTGGGGTTGCTGGAGGTGGAGAGTGTGGTGCGTTTCGGGCATGTGCTGGATGGCGATTATGTGGGTCGCAATAGTCCTTTCGCGCTGACGATCGCGGCGCTGATTGGCGGTGTGCTGATTCTGCTGGCACTGGACCCGAAAAGCGCGTTTTACAGGCTTTGCGTGCACTCGTGGCTGCGTGCACTGGGGCAGCGGAGCTACGGGTTTTATATTTATCACTTCCTTTTTTACTCGGCTTTCAGCTACCTGGCGGTGCTGGTGTGCGGGCATCATCGCGCGCGGGCGGTGTGGGCGACGGCGGCGATTGCGATGGTGGGATCGCTGGCGATTTCGTGGGTGAGTTACCGGTATTTTGAGGCGCCGATTCTGAAGCTGAAGGAGCGCTTTACACCATCGACGGAAGGAGCGTTAGGATGACCGGAGGAGATTTTATGCTGGGTAAACGTTTTGCCGGTGTGACCGGTTTGGCGATCATGCTGGGATGTGGGGTTGGTGCGGTGGCTCAGCAGCCTGCTGCTGCAGCTCCGGTGGCTCGGCCACTGACGGCTATGCCGTACTCGCCTTCGCTGGATGTGACCAGCCTGGATCGCACGGTTGATCCTTGTGTGGACTTCTACAAGTTTTCGTGCGGCGGATGGCTGAAGAACAATCCGATTCCTGCGGACCAGGCGCGGTGGGATGTTTATGCAAAGTTGTACAACGATAACCAGCAGTTTTTGTGGGGGATTCTGGAGGCGGATGCGAAGGCGGCGAATCGGACGCCGGTGCAGCAGAAGGTGGGCGATTACTTTGCGGCGTGCATGAATACGGCGGCGATCGATGCGTTGGGGGACAAGCCGATACGGCCGGAGCTGGCGAAGGTTAATGCGTTGAAGACGCGCGAGCAGTTGATTGCGGCGCTGGCCTGGTTGCACCATGAGGCCCCGGGAAATTTCTTTTTTTCTTCAGGGACGGGGCAGGATGCGGTGAACTCGTCGCTGATGATCGTGGAGCTGGGCGCCGGTGGGCTGGGATTGCCAGACCGGGATTATTACACGAAGGATGACGAGAAGAGCGTGAAGATCCGCACGCAGTATGCGGCCTACATTGCGCAGCTGCTGGGTATGAGCGGCGAGACGCCGGAGCGTGCCGCGGCGGATGCGACGGCGATTCTGCGGATTGAGACGGCGCTGGCGAAGGCGTCGTTGACGCGGGTGGACCGGCGCGATCCGCACAAGACGTATCACATGATGTCGATTGCGGAGCTGAAGACGCTGGCGCCGGCGGTGGATTGGCCGGTGTATTTTGCGACCCAGGATGCGCCAGGTGTGGCGTCGTTGAACGTGTCGCAGCCGGAGTTTGTGAAGGCACTGCAGGCGGAGCTGACGACGGAGCCGGTGGATGACTTGCGGGCGTATGTGCGGTTTCACCTGCTGACGGTGGCGGCGACTTACCTGGCTCATCCTTACGAGCAGGCGAATTTCGACTTCTTCCAGAAGACGCTGCGGGGTGTTCCGGTGATGGCGCCGCGGTGGAAGACGTGCACGCGGGGCGTGGACCGCAACCTGGGCGAAGCACTGGGGCAGGAGTTTGTGGCGCGGACGTTTACGGCAGACACGAAGGCGAAGACGCGGCTGATGACCGAGCAGGTGGAGAGCGCGATGCAGCACGAGATTGAGGGGCTGGAGTGGATGAGTCCGGAGACGAAGGCTGAAGCGCTGCGCAAGCTTCATGCTGTCCGCAACAAGATCGGGTATCCGGACCAGTGGCGCGATTACAGTTCGCTGACGGTAAAGCCGAACGACTATATGGGCAACGTGATTCGGGCGAGCCGTTTTGAAGATGCGCGGGAGTGGCACAAGCTGGGCAAGCCGGTGGACCTGAATGAGTGGGGCATGACGCCGCCGACGGTGAATGCGTACTTCAACCCGCAGATGAACGACATCAACTTTCCGGCGGGCGTGCTGCAGCCTCCGCTGTATGACCCGAAGCTGGATGACGCGCCGAATTATGGGAATACGGGGTCGACGATCGGGCACGAGCTGACGCACGCGTTTGACGATGAAGGCCGGCAGTATGACGACAAGGGCAACCTGAAGGACTGGTGGACGGCAGCAGATGCGAAGGGTTTTGAAGACCGCATCAACTGCATTCGCGACCAGTATGCGGGGTACGTGATCGTCGATGACATTCACATCAACTCGAAGCTGACCAGCGGCGAGGACGTGGCGGATATTGGCGGGACGCTGATTGCGTATATCGCGTGGCAGAAGCAGACGGCGGGGATGAAGCTGGGGAATGTGGATGGGTTTACGCCCGACCAGCGGTACTTTGTGGGCATGGCGCAGTGGGCTTGCGAGAACGCGCGGCCGGAGGACCTGCGGGTGAATGCGATCACGGACCCGCACTCGCCGGGGTTTGCGCGGATCAATGGCGTGGTGTCGGATATGCCGGAGTTTCAGAAGGCGTTCGGGTGCAAGGCCGGACAACCGATGGTGCATGCGCCGGCTTGCCGGGTGTGGTGATGAAGACTTCTACAGCAGGTCCAGGAAATCGTCGACCGAGAGATTCGCGGAGCGGATGAGCGAGCGAAGCGTGCCTACGGATAACTCCTTGTGCTGTGGGATTGACAGGTTTGCTCGTTCGCCAGGCTTTGTCATCACGAGATGACTGCCGACCTGACCCATAATTTGCCAACCAGCCTTCCCGAAGGCTTTAGCTGCTTCCTTGCCGGAAATGTTGCTCAGTATTCCCATCGGCCTCGCGCGGGCCGATATCGACACGGCCAATCCAACTATGAGACAGAATTGACGCGTTGGCGAAACAAAATTCCGTCAGAGATGTTGCGGGTTCGGCGCCTACCATACAAGAACGATCAGACCGCGACAACAACTTTTCGGTTCGCCGGCGACATTGTCTCAGACGCCTTTTGATCTTGTGCCCACATCCACGCCGTGATGGCTTCTTTGACGTTTTCAAGGGCCTCTTCTTCGTCTTTACCCTGAGAGACGCACCCTGGCAACGCAGGGACTTCAGCGACGATCCAGCCATCCTCTGCTTTTTCCAGCGAAACATGAAAAATCATTGTGGCCTCCGGTCCCTGAAGTTTTGATTGTATGCCGCCAGGTGAATTTGTAAAAATTCTCATCGCTTTCCTCATTCGCGCGTACACTTCTCGCAACTTCCAAGCGGCTCCGGGCCCTGTAAGGGCCGCCATCTCACTTTGAAAGTGATTGCACGCTTATGTCTTCTCCTTCTCTGTTTCATCGTTGTACTGCCGAGGCTTTCGGTACGTTCTGGCTGGTGTTTGGCGGTTGCGGCGCGGCGGTTTTCGCTGCGGGATATCCGACGCTGGGCATCGGGTTTGTCGGTGTGTCGCTGGCGTTTGGGCTGACGGTGCTGACGATGGCTTATGCGATTGGGCATATTTCTGGATGTCATTTGAATCCGGCGGTGTCGGTTGGGCTGTGGCTGGGGAAGCGGTTTCCGGCGAGCGAGCTTTTACCGTACATCGGCGCGCAGGTGGTGGGTGGGACGATTGGTGCGGGGATTCTGCACTTCATCGCGACGGGCAAGCCGGGGTTTGTGGCCGGCGGGTTTGCGTCGAATGGCTATGGGGGCAATGTGCTGGCGGCGCACTCGCCGGATGGGTACAGCATGGCGGCGTGTTTTATCGCGGAGTCGGTGCTGACGTTCTTCTTCCTGATGATCATTTTGGGCTCGACCGATCAGCGGGCAGCGAAGGGCTTTGCGCCGCTGGCGATTGGGCTGGGGTTGACGCTGATTCACCTGATCAGCATTCCGATTACGAACACGTCGGTGAACCCGGCGCGGTCGACGGCGACGGCGTTGTTTTCAGACCATGCGCTGGGATACCTGGGGCAGCTGTGGCTGTTCTGGCTGGCACCGATTGTGGGCGCGGCGGTGGCGGGGATCTTCTACAACGCTGTACTGGCGGAGCATGAGGCGCCGCCGGTGACGGAGAAGCCACTAACGTTCGAAGCGCAGTAGCTGCTGTTGCAGGAGGCGCCGGAGGAGCAGCGTGATGCTGCGGCTTCGGCGCCTTTTTGCTGCGCCGAGGTTAGCGGGCGGGATCGATTTGCTGGTAGGCGAAGAGGCGCTTGAGGCTGAGGAAGCGCGACTCGAAGAAGCGGAAGCTGCACCAGGCGAGTGCGATGGCGAGGGTGAAAAGGACGGCGGCGGTGAGGATGACAGCGAGGAACCTGTTGGCGAAAAGCGCGTTGAAGTGTGTGCGCAGCGGCAGGCTGAGGCAGGCGAAAAGAGGGACGTGGAGGACGTAGAGTCCGTAGCTGTATTTGCCCAGCCAGCGTAGCCACGCTTGCGAGAAGACGTGGGCAGGGAGGGAGTGGGGCGTGACGGTCCAGGCGAGGAGGGCGGCGAAGCCGAGGGCGAGGACGGTGAAGTTACAGCCCTGGCTCCAATAACGGCCGCTGGTCTGGAACGAGTCGGTTGCGAAGAGATAGGTGAAGAAGCCGGAGGCGAGCGCGATGAAGGTAATCGGAGCGAAGGCCTGGACGCGGCGCCAGGCGGGGGCGCTGCGGTAGAGCGCGGCCAGGAGGCCGCCGATGAGGAGCGAGTCGGCGCGGGTGATGGAGCTCATGAGCAGGAACTGCCAGGATGCGGTGCCGGTGGCGAGCAGGTAGAGGCGCAGGGCGAGGATGGCGAGGGAGCCGAAGAGGCACGTCCAGGCGACGCGGCGCTGGCTGCCGGCGAGCAGGAAGACGATCCAGGGCCAGACGAGGTAGAACTGCTCTTCGATGGCGAGCGACCAGAGGTGATAGAGGCCGACGGGGCCGGGGTAGAGGGTGAAGTCGTTGAGCTGGATGGGGCGGAAGTTCTGGATGTAGAGGAGGAAGTAGGGAGCCATGCCCTGCCAGGCGAAGTGGACGATGGGGGTAAGCGCGAGCAGGAGCAGGAGGACGGCGTAGTAGAGGGGGAGGATGCGCAGGGCGCGGCGGCCGAAGAAGCGCTTGAAGTAGTGGGCGTCGTGGCGGGTGTCGATGAGGATGCCGGTGATGAGGAATCCGGAGAGGACGAAGAAGAGGTCGACGCCATAGCGGCCGCAGTTGAGTAGCTCGGCGATGATGTGAAGCAGGCGGCTGCTGCCGGGGTTGACTTCGAAGCCGTGGAGCAGCATGACCATCAGGATGGCGAGGCCGCGGAGGCCGTCGAGTGAGGGGATGTGGCGTGTTTCCGGCGATGGGACGACTGCGCTTGCCGCCGTGGAAATGGCGGCCGCAGGGGGCTGTTCGGCTGGCATCTGCGACGATTATAGCGACGGTGGGGCGGGGTCAGTGGGTGGAGCGGCAGGCCCAGACGTCGTAGATGGCGCCGCGCTGGGCGATGGCGTAGTGCTGGGTGAAGGCGCGGCGCAGGGCTGCCGGGAAGCGCCAGTGATCGAAGGGCTGCTCGTCATGGGGGATGAGCCAGAGGTCGTCGGTGCAGGTGTTCATCTTCTGCGTGATGCGGGAGGGGAAGGGGACGAGGCCGGCTTCTAGGCGTCCGCTGCCATCGAGGGTGTAGGGCTGGCCGTGGAGCGGCAGGAGGTAGCGGAGGAGCTCAACGGGTTCATTGGGTGAGGGGCCGTAGCCCATCTGGAGGGTGTGGCCGCGATAGCGGTCGAGGGCGGCGGCGATTTCGATGCGGCCGAGGCGAAGCTGTTGCGCGGTGGGGTCCTGCGGGGCGCGCAGGGTCGCGAGGTTTCGCGCGGCGAAGGAGAGGCCGAAGGCGGCGCTGGAAACGGCGATAAGGCAGATGGCGAGGTCGAGGCGGGGGGAAGGGGATGGCTCGGAGCGGCTGAGCGTGAGTGCGAGGTAACCGGCGATGACGGGTATGAGCTGCCAGAAGTGCCAGGGACCGGCACCGGGTTTTGCGGAGATCAGCGTGGCGGCGACGAGGCAGAGGGTGAGGAGTGAGAGCTCGGGCCAGGCCTGGCGGGCGGCGGGCCAAGGTGGAGTACCGGCGGCGATGAGTATGGCGAGCGGCGCGGCGAGGAAGATGGCGAAGAAGAGGGAGTAGATGAGGGCGGCGTGGCCGACGCCTTCGGTGCGGGTGAGGGCAAGGAGATCGAGGTAGTTGTGTAGGGAGATGGCGGGGAGGGCGAAGGGGGCGAGGGCGGTCGCTGTGGCGATGATCGCGGCGATGGCTGCGGCGCGGGTGCCGAAGCGGCGGAAGAGGATGAGCAGGAGGAAGGCGAAGGCGGGAAGGACGGTGAGCTTGAAGTCGATGGCGATGCCGGCGCAGAGGCCGGTGAGGATGGCGGCGGGGAGTTCGGCGTCCATGAGAGTGGCGCGGACGGCGAGGGACATGGCGAGGATGATCCCGATGTCCGGGCGGACGCCGAAGCTGCACTTGACCCATTGCAGAAGGGGGCAGAGGGCGAAGGCTATGAGGGCGATGGCTGTGTCGCGGCGGAGGAGTTTGCGGAAGGTGCTGTAGAGGACGGCGCAGAGCAGCAGGTTGAGGGTGACGACGAGGATGCGCAGGACCAGGAAGCTGCCGTTTCCGGACAGGAGCGCGAGGCGGTAGACGAAGAAGGTGACGGGGCCGTACATCAGGGAGTAGCTGACGTCGGTGGAGAGGATGGGGTGGTAGAGGGGCTGGCCGTGGAGGCTGGCGGCGGCGATGCTGAGGAGGTTGGCCTCGTCGGTGTCGAGCATGAAGCTGTTGAGGGAGTAGAGGTCGAGCGCGACGAAGGTGGCGAGGGTGAGGATGCCGGCGATGAGGGCGGTGCGACGGAGCAGGAGGGACCGGCGGGGCTGGGGGAGGCGGCGGAGAAAGGGGGTGGCGGCTATGGCCGCGGCGCAGGTGAAGAGGAACCACAGGAGCGGGAAGTTCCTGAGGGAGGCGAGGGTGCTCAGGACTGGCTCCAGCGGGGGGTGGTTGATTGCGTTGGGCGGCGGCGGGGAGATTTTCGGTCGGAAAAGCGGGCCGGATTGGTCACTGGGGTCACCGCCTTTGCCGGATGGTTGAAGCGGGCCGCGCAGGTATGGGCGCGGGCGGCGTCATGGCGCAAAGTATATCGCACGGTGGGGGCAGAATCGGGAGCTTGGGAAGCGAATCTGAGGCCCCCTGGCGGGGGCGCTGGAGGGGCCTTCGGCGTGCTATACTCAGACGTTGAGAAATCCAGAAAAAAGCGCGTATTTGTTGGGTTTTACGCACTCTGCTTCCCCGGTTTTCCTGCTTTATTCCCCCTGGCTTTTTTGCCCTATGGAGCGTCCCGTTCGTGCCTGAAGAAATCACTCCCGGATCCCCTGAGAAACAGATCGTTCCTCCCGTCGACGGCAGCTACACCGGCGAAAACATCACCATCCTTGAAGGACTGGCTGCGGTGCGGCTACGGCCTGCGATGTACATCGGATCGACCGGTGAACAGGGTTTGCATCACCTGGTGTATGAGGTGGTGGACAACTCGGTTGACGAGGCGCTGGCGGGATATGCGACGAAGATCGATGTGACGATCCACGTGGACAACTCGATTACGGTGGTAGACGACGGGCGCGGCATCCCGGTGGACAACAAGACGCTGCCCACGGGCGAGGTGATGCCGGCGGTGCAGGTGGTGTTGACCATGCTTCATGCCGGCGGCAAGTTCGATGCGTCGAATTACAAGGTTTCGGGCGGTCTGCATGGCGTGGGTGTGAGCTGCGTGAATGCGCTGAGCGAGGCGTTCGATGTGGAGATCTGGCGGGATGATTTTGCGTGGGAGATGGACTACTCCAAGGGCGATCCGATCAGCGAGCTGCGCAAGATGGGGCCGTCGAAGCGCAAGGGGACCAAGATCCACTTCCTGCCCGACAAGAGCATCTTTACGGTGCACGAGTACAACGCCGATATCCTTTCGACGCGGCTGCGGCAGCTGGCGTTCCTGAACAAGGGCATCGAGATCAACCTTACCGATGAGCGTGTTACGGACGCGAAGACCGGCGAGGCGAAGACGCAGCAGTTCAAGTACACGGGCGGCATCGCGGAGTTCATCAAGCACCTGAACAAGGGCAAGCAGGTGCTCCACGAGAAGCCGATTTACATGGAAACGCAGACCGGCAACGTGGTGATGGAGATAGCGTTGCAGTACAACGACGCGTACAACGAGACGGTGTTCTCGTTTGCCAACAATATCAATACGGTCGACGGTGGGACGCACCTTTCGGGCTTTCGTACGGCGCTGACGCGGACGATCAACGTTGCGGGGCAGCAGCTGGGGCTGTTCAAGGATGTGAAGGAAAATCTTTCGGGCGATGACGTGCGCGAAGGCCTGGTCGCCGTGGTGAGTGTGAAGCTGCCGCAGCCGCAGTTTGAAGGCCAGACCAAGGGCAAGTTGAACTCGGATATCGCCGGGCAGGTGCAGGCGTTTGTGAATGAGCGGCTGGGGGCATTCCTGGAGCAGAATCCGCAGGTAGCGAAGAAGATCATCAACAAGGCGATCGACGCGGCGCGGGCGCGTGAAGCGGCGCGCAAGGCGCGCGATCTGACGCGTCGCAAGGGAGCGCTGGATGGCGGCGGACTGCCGGGCAAGCTGGCGGACTGCTCGGAGCGGCGGCCGGAGCTGTGCGAGCTTTACCTGGTCGAGGGTGAGTCGGCCGGCGGAACGGCCAAGCAGGGGCGCGACCGTAAGTTTCAGGCGATCCTGCCGCTGAAGGGCAAAATTCTCAACGTCGAGAAGGCCCGCTACGACAAGATGCTGGGGCATGAAGAAATCCGGGCGATGATTACGGCACTGGGAGCCGGCATTGGCAAGGACGACTTCGACATTGCGAAGCTGCGGTACGGCAAGCTGATCCTGATGACCGATGCCGACGTTGACGGATCGCACATCCGGACGCTGCTGCTGACGTTCTTCTTCCGGCATATGCAGGAGCTGATCAAGCGCGGGCATGTGTACATTGCGCAGCCGCCACTTTACCGGATCAAGAAGGGCAAGTTTGAGCAGTACATCAAGGACGACCGCGAATACGTGCAGGTGATGGTGAAGCGGGCCTCCGACGGCATGGTGATTCGCTACGGCGAGGGCGGTGCGCGGCTGGAGGGCAAAGAGCTCACCAAGTACATGGCGTCGCTGAATGAGTACCTGCAGTTCTTCGACAAGGTTTCGAAGCGGCTGCGGAACGAAGACGTGGTGCGGGCGTTTGCGGAGATTTTTGCGAACGAGGGCAAGGACCCGGCACGGCGCGCGGACTTCGAGTCGCCCGAGAAGCTGAAGGTGATGCGGACGCGGCTGAAGGACGTGGAGCGGGCTTACCAGTTCAAGGGTGTGAGCGAAGTGGAGCTCGACGAGGAGCACCAGACGTATTCGGTGACGTTTACCGATGCCCAGGGAGCGCCGCGGAAGATTGACTGGACGCTGACTGCGTCTGCTGAATCCCGGCAACTGCTGAACAAGCATGCTTTGCTGCGGGAACAGCTGGTGGGGCCGTTCCATATTGAGTACGCTGCGAAGCCGGTGGCGGGCAGCGCTGCGGCGGTGGCACAGGCCGAGCAGGATGCGGTTGAGGAAGAAGAGGTCATCGAGGGCGCGCAGGATGTAGTGGGCGCTGCTCCGGCCGGTACGGAGCCCGCGAAGCCCATCAAGCGCAACTCCAAGGTGTCGCAGGACCCGGTGGAGAAGAAGACGGCGCGCGAGGTGTTCGACTACGTCATCGAGCAGGGCAAGAAGGCCTATGACGTGCAACGCTACAAGGGACTAGGCGAGATGACGGCGCCGCAGCTTTGGGAGACGACGATGGACCCGGAAAAGCGCACGCTGCTGCAGGTGAAACTTGAAGACATTGCGGCTACCGAAGAGATCTTTACGACGCTGATGGGTGAAGACGTTGAGGCGCGGCGGAAGTTCATTGAAGAGAATGCGCTGGATGTGAAGAACCTGGACATCTAAGGCGTGGGAGCGACAGAAATGGGAGAACCGCGATGCGGTTCTCCCTTTTCTGTCGCTCGAGGACAGTTACCCCTAGCGACCAGCGGTGGGTGGGCAAAAAATAGCGGGACGCCGAAGCGTCCCGCATGCGCGTTACTGGAGTTAATAAGGGTTAGGCGACTTTGTTGGTGCGAAACTTGCGGTAGCCAACGCCAGCGAGGCCCATCATGCCGGTTCCGAGCAGTGCGAGGCTGCTGGGTTCAGGAGCTTCACCGGTGACGGTGAAGTCATAGGCAGCCGAGCCAGAACCAGCTGTTTGGTTATCGAGCTCGAAGGTGACCGGAATGTTGAAGTTGAGAGCGCCCGTGCCGGTTTCGACGATGTAGCCTTCACCGTCCCATTCGCCAAAGGTGGCGGGCTTGGGATGCGCGCCGGTGGTGGCGTTCTTGCCGTTGGACACGTTGGTGATATCGGTCGCATAGAGCTTGACGGTGAGGCCCCCGGATGTGGTGAACTGCAGCAGCAGCACGGGAACCGCGTCCGACGGATCGCTGAACGTGAGGAACGCGCTGCCTGCCATCGGCGTGTTGGGCACGAAGTAGGCCGTGGTTCCGTTGGTGATGAGTGCATCCGTGCTGCCTGAAATGGTGACGGCGGAAGCGCCACGCAGCGGATTGGAGACCCCGGTCTGCTTGTTGCTGGTGAACGTGTCCTTTGTGCCGGTGAAGTTGCCGGTACCGGAAACGGTGAACGAGCTGTCGAGATAGTTGATGGAATCTGCCATGGCGACAGGTGCTGTCGCCGCAAGAATGGTGCCGAGAAGAATAAACTTGCCGAACTTCATGTGAAGCCTCCGGTATTCATTCCGCATATGAGCGGTGTGCCATCGAGCAAGGAACCTGAAGTTCAAGGTGGGTGGAACTCACCACTCTCGGCAGAGGTTACCTGGCACTCTTTAGTAACAGCAACTTGCTTAGAAACTGCTCACAAAACGCGAAGATCGGGCAGGGACAAGGCTGATCTTGGCAAAATTCAGGGCCTTGGCGACTTGCCTATACACGATTTCAACAAGCTGTGATGAACCAAGGATGGCTTTTCCTGATGGGCGTATCAAGGATAATTATCTTAAAAAACCAATAAACATCACCGAGTTGCACCATTTTTGTGTCGTCAACCGAGACATTAATGTTCGTTTCCAAGTGTCCATTTAGCGGGAGTTGCGGCCTCCCCCTAAGGTAACCACTCAGTCTGGTTACTTTGGAGTTCTCGTAAGTGAAGATTCTGAAGATTTTGTCATTTATCGATGGCGATAGGGGGCTAAGCTCGAGTCCGGGCAAGGGAGGGCCCAAGTGCAATAATTTGGCATGTCCAAAGCATGGTTGGTAGAGCGGCGAGATTTTTTGGCATTAGCGACGTTGGCTGGAGTGGGGCAGTCGCTTTTTCCAGGGGCGCTGCTGGGGGTGGCGAGTTCGGCGGCTGCGCAGACGCCGGGTGTTGGGGAGGCGAAGCCGCTGGCGATCACGATAGAGATGATTGAGCAGGCTGCGCTGATTGCCGGAGTCCACTTCACGGAAGAGCAGCGGAAGGTGATGATCGAGGGGCTTAGCGGTCAACGGGATGACGTGGCTGCGGTGCGGAAGCTGCCGCTGCAGAATGGTGTGGCGCCGTCGCTGGTGTTCGATCCGGTGCCGGCCGGGGCCAAGTTTGAGACGGTGCGGAAGGCGGCTCGACTCGAAATCCTGCCGCGCATGGCGAGTGCGGACGTTGACCCTTCGTCGCGGAGTGCGGGTGAGTCGCTGGCGTACCTGACGGTGCGGCGACTGGGCGAGATGCTGCATACGCGGAAGGTGACGTCGGTACAGCTGACGCGGATGTACCTGGGGCGGCTGAGGCGGCTGGATGCGCAGCTGCATTGCGTGATCACGTACACGGAGGAGCGGGCGCTGCAGCAGGCGGCTACTGCCGATCGTGAAATTTCCGGCGGGAAGTACCTGGGGCCGCTGCATGGGATTGCGTGGGGAGCGAAGGACCTGCTGGCGGTAGCGGGGTACCCGACGACGTGGGGAGCGGCGGGGTTTGAGCAGCAGTCGTTCGACACGGACGCGATGGTGGTGCAACGGCTGGAGGCGGCGGGAGCGGTGCTGATTGCGAAGTTGTCGATGGGTGCGCTGGCGCAGGGGGACCTGTGGTTTGGGGGGCGGACGCGGAACCCGTGGAATGTGCGGCAGGGGTCGAGTGGGAGCTCGGCCGGGAGCGCGAGCGCGGTGGCGGCGGGGTGCGTAGGGTTTGCGATTGGGACGGAGACGCTGGGGTCGATCTCTTCGCCCAGCACGCGGTGTGGCGTGACGGGGTTGCGGCCGAGCTTTGGGCTGGTGCCGCGGACAGGGGCGATGGCGCTGAGCTGGTCGATGGACAAGATTGGGCCGATTGCGCGGAGCGTGGAGGATGCGGCGCTGGTGCTGGCGGCGATCCAGGGGCCGGATGGGCATGACCTTGCGGTGCGGGACGCGGCGTTCAATCTGGACTTTACGGGCGATGTGCGTAAGCTGCGGGTGGGGTATATCAAGTCGGCGTTCGATGCGCCGGTGCTGGCGGCGGTGAAGGCGCTGGGGGCGGGCGCGACGGCGAAAGAGCGCGAGGAGTACGAGCAGCGCGTGGTGCGGAGCAAGGCTTCGTTCGACCGGCAGGTTTACGATGCGGCATTCAATACGAAGGCGCTGGAGACGCTGCGGGGAATGGGGATTGCGCTGCAGCCGATGGAGCTGCCGGAGTTTCCGTTTGGCGCGCTGACGCCGATGCTGGAGGCGGAAGCGGCGGCGGCGTTCGATGAGTTGACGCGGAGTGGGCGGGATGCGCTGCTGACCGGGCAGAAGCCGGGGGACTGGCCGAACCAGTTTCGGGTGGCGCGGCTGTATCCGGCGGTGGAATATATACAGGCGGCGCGGGCGAGGACGCTGGCGTTGGCGGCGATGACGAAGGTGTTCGCCGACATTGACGTACTGGTGACGCCGAGTGGGGGGACGCAACTGACGGCGACGAACCTGACGGGTCAGCCGGCGGTGATTGTGCCGAATGGTTTGCGCGGGGCGGATGCGCCGCCAGCGCCGAACGATGGGGATGGCGATCCGGGGAATGTTGGCGGGCCGGGGACGCCGGTGTCGATCACGTTCCTGGGGGCGTTATATGGCGAGGCGAAGGCTTGTGCGTTGGCTCATGCCTATCAGCAGAAGACGGGGTTTCATCTGGTGCATCCGAAGCTGTAGGGCGACCTCAGCATTGCCTCTGCGGCTAAAGCCGCTATCTACCGGTTACGAGTATGGCGGGACTAAAGTCCCGCCCCTTCAAAGCGCCCGTTGCGCAGTTGTCTGGGGACAAAATCGATTCAGGATTTTGCGAGTTCTGACTTGACGAGTTCGCTGACGAGTTTGCCGTCGGCGCGGGTGCCGTCGGCCAGCAGGCGCTGCTGGACGGTTTTCATGACGGCTCCCATGTCTTTGGGGGTGGGGCGGGTGCCGTTGGATTTGGTGAGGGTGTCGATGGCGCCGGTGATGATGGCGCGGATGTCGTCTTCGCCGGCGGCCTGGGGCATGTAGGCCTCGATGAGGCCGATTTCGATCTGTTCTTTTGCGGCGAGCTCGGGGCGGTTGCCCTTGGTGAAGCTTTCTACGCTTTCGCGGCGCTGCTTGAGCAGGGTGGTAAGGATGGACTGCTCTTCGGCGTCGGTAAGGGGCTCGCGCTTGTCGATTTCCTTGGACTTGAGCGCAGACTTGACCATGCGGAGCGTGGTGAGCTTGTCGGCTTCCTTCGCTTTCATTGCGGTGATGATGTCTGTGCCGATGCGGTCGCCGATTGCTGCCATGTCACTGCCTCCGAATGCCAACTTACAGCTTATCAAGCCCGTGGGGCGGGCGCTGGGCCGGTAAAATGGAGGCATGATACGCAAGACACGACTCTTTACGCCTGGACCGACGCCGCTGCTCCCTGCCGCGCAATTTGCGATGGCTGCCGCCGATATTCACCACCGCACGCCGGAGTTTCGTGCGCTTTACACGCGCGTGCTGGCGCAGTTGAAGGACTTCGTTGGAACGAAGAACGATGTGATTATCCTGTCGTCTTCGGGTACGGGCGCGATGGAGGCATCGGTGTCGAATTTGACGTCTCCGGGGGACCGCGTGCTGGTGTTGACGGCGGGCAAGTTTGGCGAGCGGTGGAGCGCGCTGGCGAAGGCGTTTGGCTGCGAGGTTGACGAGGTGAAGGTGCCTTATGGGCAGACGTTCGACCTAGAAGAGGTAAAGAAGGAATTGAAGCTGGAGACGCGTGCGGTGTTCATGCAGGCGAATGAGACTTCGACCGGAGCGCGGCACGATGTGAAGGGCGTTGCTGAGTTGTTGAAGGCGGCTAACTCGGAAGCGTTACTGATTGTGGACGGCATTACGGGTCTGGGCACGAGCGTGCTGGATATGGATGCGTGGGGCATCGATGTGCTGATTGGCGGGTCGCAGAAGGCGGTGATGATTCCGCCGGGGCTGAGCTATCTTGCGGTGAGCCAGAAGGCGTGGGAGCGCATGGAGGCGACGTACAATCCGCGCTACTACTTTGATCTGCGCAAGGAGCGCAAGAACGCGAAGAATGGCGAGAGCGCGTATACGCCGGCGGTCGCGCTGATTGCGGCGCTGGGCGCGGCGCTGGACTGGATTGCGGCGCAGGCTGATGGCGATCTTGCGGCGGGACGAGCAAAGCTGGTTGACAACGCCGAGACGATTGCGGCGATGACGCGGGCTGCGGTGACGGCGATGGGCTTCAAGCTCTTCGCGGTGACTCCGGGAGGGGCGGCGACGGCGGTGTATGCGCCGGAGGGCACGGACTCGGGCATCATGGTGAAGGAGTTGAAGTCGCGGTTTGGGGCGATCATCACCAACGGGCAGGGCGAGATGAAGGGGCAGATATTCCGGATTGCTCACCTGGGCTTCTTCGACTATCTGGATACGATGGCGCTGCTTGCGGCGATGGAGCAGGTGGTGGTGAAGTCGCTGCCGCAGCTGGGTGTTCAGTTTGGGACGGGGTTGGTTGCCGCGCAGAAGGTTTACGCGGAGCATACGAAGTAGTCACAGCAAATCCACTGGGAGCGGCGGCCTTCGGGTCGCCGTTTTCTGTTGTGTGACGGGGAGTTGGCGGGTTTATCCACGAATGCACAGGGAGCTAAAGTCCACCGGACTGAAGCTGTGTCTCTACACTGGAAGCACTCATGGCCGCTTTCGCTGAACCTCGCTTTTCGCCCGATGGAATGCCTTCGTCTCTGCACACGGAGGTGGCCATTCTTGGCGCCATGTTGCTGGATGCGGTGGCGATCAGTGATGCTACGGCCAAGTTGCGGGCGGAGGATTTTTCGCTGGACTCGCACCAGCGTGTGTATCGCGCGATGCTGGAGCTGCTGGCGCTGAATCATGCGGTTGATCTGCTGACCGTGCAGGATGCGCTGGCAAGGAAGCGTGAGCTGGAGGCGATTGGCGGGCCGGCGTACCTGGCGCACCTTACTGAAGGCATTCCGCGGAACCTGAACATTGAGAGCTATGTCCGGATTGTGAAGGACAAGAGCCTGCTGCGGCAGTTGATGAGCATCTTTTCGGAGGGGATGGCGCAGGCTTCTGACCAGACGGAAGAAGCGACGCATGTGCTGAACGACGTGGAAGCGAAGCTGGCGGAGGTGGCGGATTCGGCCATCAACCGCGGGTTTTCGAGCGTCGGCGAAATTGTGGCTAGCTCGTTTGGGTCGATCGATGCGCTGTATGAGCAGGGGCGCGAGATTACGGGACTCGCGACGCACTACATTGACTTCGACAAGATGACGAGCGGGCTGCAGCCGAGCGAGTTGATTATTATTGCGGCGCGGCCTTCGATGGGCAAGACGGCGTGGGCGATCAACATTGCTCAGAACTGCGCGGTGCGGGACAACAAGGTGGTGGCGGTGTTCTCGCTGGAAATGTCGAAGGAGAGTCTGCTGCGACGCATGCTGGCGAGTGAGGCCAGTGTGAATTCGCGGCTGATTCAGACGGGGTTTATTCCGCGCTCGGACAGGGACAAGCTGATCAATGCGCTGGAGCGGTTGATGAGTTCGAAGATGTTTATCGACGACACGCCCGGGATTACGCTGGCCGAGATGCGGGCGAAGGCGCGGCGGCTGACGCAGCAGGAAGGCCGACTGGATTTGATCGTGATTGATTATTTGCAGCTAATGACGGGGTCGGTGGGGTCGGCGCAGAAGAAGTTTGAGAACCGGACGCAGGAAGTGAGTGCGGTGTCGCGCGGGTTGAAGGCGCTGGCGAAGGAGTTGCGTGTGCCGGTGGTGGCGTTGTCGCAGCTGTCGCGTGGCAGTGAGCAGAGGACGGGCGACAAGAAGCCGCTGCTGAGCGATCTGCGCGAGTCGGGATCGATTGAGCAGGATGCGGACGTGGTGGCGTTCATTCATCGCGAGGAGTACTACAACCGCGAGGACGAGGACCTGAAGGGTAAGGCGGAGATCATCATCGCCAAGCAGCGTAACGGGCCTACGGGCGTGGTGCACATGGCGTATCTCGCCGACTACACGCGGTTTGAGAACCTGGCGCATGGCGATGGCGGCGGTGGCGACGCGTATTGACCTTCGCCTGCGGCGCGGAATGCTATAGTGACGAAGATCACCCTGATTCCCTGCTGCCATGCGCTGTTATCGTCCAGCGCCAGGAGTTTCCATGCGGTCTGCTGTCTTGGTCGGTTCGATTCTTCTCGCTCTTGGTGTTCCGTGCGCTCATGCCTATGAGAAGAAGAACCTGCTGCCTGATGGCTGCGGCGACAATAAGGTAGAGTTCCGCGTCGATGTTATCCCGACTCCCACTCTTCCGCCGCTGGTGGAAGGCAAGGCACGCGTCTACTTTCTGGAAAAATACAACAAACCCATGCTTAGCTCCACGATCCTCACACGCTTCGGGGTGGACGGTAAGTGGGTTGGCGCGACCAGACACAACAGCTATTTCTTTGTGGACGTCATGCCGGGCGAGCATAAGCTCTGCGGCAGTGTTAAAGGCAAGCGCGATCTGCTCGGGATGATGACCCTCCATGCTGAAGCGGGCAAGACCTACTACTGGGAAGCGAATTACGCTCTTATCTTCGGCGCGGTGCAAGTCACGGCGACTCCGAATGGAACGTCCACCCATCGTCCTTCGCATACCGACACGGGCTTCGACCTTGTTGATGACGACGAGGCAGCTTTCCGGATTAAAGAAGGCGACTTCGTTACCAGCAGCGAACGTCACGACCAATAGGTGCGCAAGCGTCATCGACTTCTGCTTTCGCCGTGACCGCGGCTTGTAGACTCAATTCATCCATGGATGACTTCCTGACCTCCGAAGCCGCGCTCAGCGACTTCGTGCATCTCTTCGAAACCGCTCATCTACCCCGCGAGCGCTGGACGCACGGCGCGCATGTTGCGATTGCCGCGCTGTATCTGCGGCGGTATGCGTATGGCGTGCTGCCCAAGGTGCGGACGGCGATACGGCGGCATAATCGGGCGGTAGGGACGCCGGCTAATGCTTATCACGAGACGCTGACGATCTTCTGGCTGGCGGTGGTGGATGACTTTTTGCAGGGCGCGGATTGCGCGACAGACCTGGATGCGGTGCGGCTGGCGGTGGAGGAGTTTGGCGAGCAGCGGCGGCTGCATGGGGAGTATTGCGGGTTCGATGTGGTGAAGTCGGATGCGGCGCGAGGGCGGTGGTTGAAGCCTGACCTGAAGCCGCTGGAAGTGCGGTTCATCCTGACAGCCTACTGACACCATGTTGTCAGTAGGGCTTTTCTATTCTGCGTGTGTAGTTCATTCCGCACAGGAGATGAGTCCACATGAGCAAGTTTGAAGGCAACGCGATTACGTGGTTTGAGATTCCGACAGCCGACATTGATCGGGCGACGCAGTTTTACGAGACGCTGCTGGCGGCGCAGATGCTGCCGTTTCCTGGCGATGAGCCTTGCCACATGTTTCCTTCCGGGGAGGGCGCGGTGGGGGGATGCCTGGTGCAGCGGCTGGGGCAGAAGCCGGCGGCGGAAGGCACGATGGTTTACCTGAACGTCGATGGGAAGCTGGACGATGCGCTGGCGCGTGCGCAGAGCCTGAATGCGAAGCTGCTGGTGCCGAAGACGCAGGTTCCGGGCGGGTACGGTTTTTATGCTTGCCTGATCGATTCGGAGGGCAATCATGTTGGGTTGCACAGCCGGTAGATTTTTGCCGCTACAAGCGCGAAGCAGGTCCTTCACTGCGTTCAGGATGACAATATCTAAGTATGAGACGTGCCGATCGATTGTTTCGCATAGTGCAGATGCTGCGCTCGGGGCGTCTGCGGACGGCTCGGGCGCTGGCCGAGCGGCTGCAGGTTTCGGAGCGGACGATCTATCGCGACGTGCGCGACCTGCAGCTGAATGGGCAGCCGATCGAGGGCGAGGCGGGCGTGGGGTATACGCTGCGCCGCGAGTTTGATCTTCCGCCGCTGATGTTTACACCGGAAGAGTTGACGGCACTGGTGCTGGGCGCGCGGCTGGTGAAGGCGTGGGGTGGCGCGGAGAGTGTCGCTGCGGCGAGTGCGGCGCTGGCGCGGATTGAGGCGGTGCTGCCGCCGGCGCTGGCGGAGCGGCTGGACAGCATCATGCTGTATGCGCCGGGGTTCAAGCTGCCGCAGGCGCAGCGGAAGCTGATCGACAAGCTTCATGCGGCTTGTTTGAGCTGCCACGCGGTGGAGTTTGCTTATCTGCGGCTGGATGGCGCGGGGAGCGAGCGGACGGTGCGTCCGCTGGCGTTGTACTTCTGGGGCGGTGTGTGGACGCTGGTGGCGTGGTGCGAGCTGCGGAAGGATTTTCGGAGTTTTCGCGTGGATCGGATTGCGGAGTGCCGGGTGCTGGAGAGGGTGTTTGAGCAGAAGAAGGGGCAGCGATTGTCGGATTATTTGCGCACGGTGGAGAGGGATGTGACGGAGTGGGTGGCTGCCGAGCAGCGCATGGAGCCGGAACGCAAGCCGTAGCCGCGGATGTATGATTTGACCTGAGGGGCCTATGCAAACGGTTCTCACCATCGACGATGATGTCCTGAAAGCAGTCGAGGAGATCGCTGCGCAGAAAAAGGCGCCGGTGGGTAAAGTCATCTCCGACCTAACGCGTCAGGCCCTGGCGCCGAGCGGTCCTCCTTATGAGATACGCAACGGGATCCCTGTTCTACTGGTGCGCGACACGACTCCCGTCACGCTGGAAGTAGTCAATCAGTTGCGAGACGAACTTCTGTAACGTATGTTTCTGCTCGTCGTGAATGTGCTGATCGCTCTGGTTTCACCCACGCACGTCTTTCATGCGCGCGCACAGGCATGGTTTCTGTCTATTCGAGCAGGGGGCTGGGCTACATGTCCCATTACGGAGCTGGGTTTTCTCCGCATCCTTAGCCATACCGCGATGCCGAACTTTGTGGGGAGTCCTGCTGTGGCAGCTGCGATGCTGGCGGTGCTGAAGGCAGGGCCAGGGCACGTGTTCTGGCCTGACGACGTAAGCACGTCCGACACGAGAATCTGGGAGACTAGCAAACTTCTTACTTCGAATCAGGTAACGGACAGTTACCTACTCGCACTCGCAGCATCCAAGGGTGGCAAGCTGGCGACGATGGATGTTCGGCTGAACACGACGGGTGTCATCGATGGCGAGAGGTATCTGCACCAGATACCGTAGCCACTCACTTCTAAACTGTTTCACCCGGCGGGACCTTAGGATTCACCTTTGCAGGGGATGAGGGGTAGGGCATGCCCTTGTCGAGGAACTGGAGGAGCTGCTTGTCGTAGCCGTAGACGTCGTCGAAGAAGTGGATGGTGCCGTCTTCGTCGGCGGTGGCGGTCAGGTAGAAGATCGTGACGGGTAGCGGGTTTTTGAGGGCAACGGTTTTGTTGTTCTGGTCTTCGTTGGTCATGGCGGCGGCGACTTTGTCGGCGTCCCAGTCTCCGCCCTGGCCGTCGAGGACCCAGACGGCCATCTGGTCGGCGTGCTCGCGGCGGACGCAGCCGTGGGAGCGGTCGCGGCGGGTGAGGTTGAAGAGGTTTAGCTCGGGCGTGGAGTGCATGTAGACGTCGTACTCGTTGGGGAACATGAACTTGACGAGGCCGAGGGAGTTCTTCGGGCCGGGCTTCTCGCGGATGTTGTAGCGGAGGTGCTCGATGTCCGCAGCGGAGTAGCCGTCGACGGGTGTGCCGTCGGAGCGGGTGACTTCGAAGTTCTTTTGCGCGAGATACCCTACGCCGCTGCGCTGGATGTGGCCGACGAGTTCCTTCTTGATGATGGACGGCGGCACGTTCCAATAGGGGCGGAAGACGAGGTACTTCATGGTGCGCGTGAACATGGGGGTGTCGTGGTCGCCGTGGGCTTGACCGTTGACGGTCTTCATCTTGAAGGCGAGCGTGTGATCGGGGTTGTAGGTGCGGACGACGAATTCGGCGAGGTTTTCGAGCACGCGCGGGTTGAGGTAAGGCTCATCGAGCCAGCGCCAGCGTTCGAGCGACATGTTGAGCTGCTCGACGCGGTAGTCCATGGAGACGTTGAGTGAATCGATGGTGGCCTGCGTGAGCTTGCCGTCGACGGTGAGGCTGTGGCGGTTCTGGTAATGCTTTACGGCGTCGGAGAGTTCCTGGGTGTAGATGTTGCCGACGGTGGAGGGGCCGGCGGGAGCGTCGGCGAGGTCGCCTTCGAGCGCGAGGTGCTGCGCGATTTTGTACAGCTCGAGCGCAGGGTAGGGCTGGCCGGCTACGAGGGGCTTAGTGGAGGTGAGCTTGAGCAGCGGCGCGCGGTCGTAGGGCGAGAGAGCGTCCTGCTGATGGGCGAGCACGCGGTAGTGTTGCAGCGCCTGGGCGGTGGCGGTGTACATGGGGTTCTGGGGCTCGATGGTGGCGATGACGGCGTTGACGTCGTCGGCTTCTGAGACCTGGTCGTTGAGGAAGGTGGGGATGTCGAAGGCGGCGCGCTTGGCGGGGACGTCGATGTCGAAGTTGAGGTGCTGGGGATTGACGCGGCCGGAGTGGAGGTCAGAGACGTAGCGCATGGCGGAGATGGTGAGCGCGGCGTCGAATTGCGCGAGGGCGTCGCCGGCAGCGGCGGAGGTGTCTGCGGTGCGCTCGATCTGGGCGAGCTTGTCGAGGCGCTGCGGCCAGCGGGAAGCGTCGTAGTCTTCGGGACGGAGGCCTTTGTCGGCGGCGTTGGCGAAATCCTGGATGAGGGCGCGGGCCTGCGGGGTGGGGAGGTTGTCTTCGGTCCAGGCGAGGGCGTCTTCGCGGTGGTCGTAGAAGATTTTTACCTGGGGCTGGTAGTCGGAGAAGTCAGCCCACTTGAGGACCTGAAGCTTGGGGACGTCGATGACGTGCTTGACCTGGGTGCCGAGGTTTTTGGAGCCGCGATGGCGGTGGCAGCCGGAGAGCACGGCGAGCGCGCAGAGGAGAGCAATCGAAACAGGGGCGGGAACAACGAGCGTTCGGCGCAGCAGCGAGATCATGTGGGGCGTTTCCTCGGGCCTTTGAGTACACAGTACAGCGGTTGCGAAGTTGGATGCAGGATTTTGGCGCCTGGGCTCAGTGGGTGTATCGGGCGAGCCAACCGATGCAGAGCAAGGCCTGCGCGAGCGCCAGACCGGAGGCAAGGATGACGGTGAGGCGGCGGCGCTGGAGGGAGCGGCGGGAGTTGTCGAGAGCGTCGGCGAAGACGCCGCCGATGAAGGTGAAGAGGAAGGGCAGCGCCCAGAGCCAGGGGGAGGTGACGGTCTGGGTGGCGTAGACAGGGATGAGGGCGATGGTCATCAGCAGCGGGCAGGTATTGCCGAAGTAGCGGCTGGGGCGCGAGGCGAGGTAAATGCTGAGCGCGATGAGCGTCGCGAGAATGATGGCTCCGTGGACGGGGAGCGAGATGTTGTAGGGGTAAAGCGCGGCTGTGGCGATGAAGCTGCGCAGGCCTTCCATGCTGAACCAGAAACGGGCGCCGCCGCCGATGAAGACGTAGAGGAACGCGGAGACGCGGAAGCCGAATCCGGCGAAGACGATGAGCATGGCGCCGAGCGAGGAGTAGATGAGTACCTGGGAGATCTGGCTGCGGCGGCGGTCGGCGACGTAGAAGAGGAAGATGGTGGCGGCGAGCAGGCCGATGAGGCCGGCGAGCAGGTGGGCGGATGAGGTGAGGCCGAGAGCGGCGGTGAGCAGCAGGATGCGGGGACGCCATTTGCGGCGGGGGCCCTGCATGGCATGGGCTACTCCGATGGCGGTGTAGACGAGGCCGTAGAGGCCCCAGAGGGCCAGGATTTCGTTGTTGGGCGTGCAGGCGTAGCGGATGATGGCCGGGCAGAAGACGTAGAGCGCGAGGGCGAGGGCGCCGCCCTCGTTGCCGAAGAGACGGCGGGCTACCCACCAGAGGCCGGCGCCGAGCCAGAGGGCGAAGAAGACGAAGGGAAGGCGGAGGAGGTACTTGATGCTGCCGAACTCGTGGCGGGCTTCCCAGGTGGAGCCGTTGAGGGAGCTCTCGCCGTAGAGGCGGTTCTCGGGTTTGCGGAAGTGGTCGATGGCGAGCAGGGTGTAGCGCTGCGCGGTGAGGGGGAAGCCGGCGAGCCGGTAGCCGAGCGTGCCGTCGCCGTTGAGGTTGCCGCAGGTGGTGAAGTAGCCGGCGAGGGGGGAGGGCTTCTCCCACATTTCACGGCCGCAGCGGGCGAAGCGGTAGTCCTGTGAGGTGAGGGGCTGGCGTGCAACGACGACGAGGCACTCGGCGGCCATGCAGAGCAGTAGTAAGGCGGCTACGCGCTGGGCGCGGCCGATGTAGAACCCTTTGAATCGCATCGTCTAAGTTGAGTCTACCGAAACTTGGCAACAGATTGCTCCCATGATCGATGTAAGCTTTCCAAATGAAAATGCGTGTTGCGATCACCGCCGGGTTGAGTTTCGGGATCGCGCTTTCTCTCCATGCACAGAGTGCAGGCGCGTCAAAGACCAAGGGTGGCAAGGTGAGTGTGAGCGTTGTCGATCCTCCCGGAAGCCCTCAGCGGGCAACGTTTGCTATTCCGGAATCGGATATGGTTGTCCAATATTCTCCGGACTTCCGGAAAGAGGATCCTGAGCAACAGCGGTCATTCCGCGCGTCATTCGGAGATCCGAAAGACGGGGAGAAAGACGGGTGCTACCCGATCCATATCCAAGTGGGTGCGGGTAATCCTCTGATCCACTATGAGCCGGAAGATTCCAAGCATTTTTCCCCCGAACCACCAACTGGCGGGCTCACTTTGCAGGAAGTGATGAGAAGATGTAAAGCAGCGGATGAATCTGACGATGACTTCGTTGCCGGGATAGTGGCGGTTCTTCGCAAGCGGCAGGGATTTACTCCTGCGGCTTCCATGATCGACTACGACATAGATAAGGCACATGTGATTCTGTCGATAGTTTCTGCTGACACGAAAGATGCGGACGGAAAGCGCAGGGCATCAGCTGGAAAGACATTGATTGCCATGATCGGGGTACTCTACCAGGGCCGTATGTTCTTGTTCACGGCGACTGCGAACGACGTCGCGATTCTGAACCAATTGCTAACGGTGAGACTTCAGTTTCACAACGATTTGCCGTGGCCCCTTGTCCCATTTCAGCTCGGCCAAGGTGGCGACGAGAAAATGAAAGACATCGTTCCAAAGTAGCGCGCGCATGGATGCCTTACATTCTCATTGCCTGTACCCTGTTCATAATGGACTCGCTTACTTTCACTCCCGGACGTGCTTTTCTTTCTTCAAACTCGCCTTCACCGCCGTGGACGGTGGTGTTTGAGGATGAGGGGCCGGCGGGGTACTTTTATGCTTGCGACCGGTCGCGGGAGACGCATGATGCGGCGATCCTGGATGCGATGCTGATCTATAACGTCAGCTCGCTGGAGGACCGCGAGCGGGAGCGGTTGGCTTCGGTGCAGTGGTCTCGGGATGGGCTGCAGGCGGTGCTGTATCTGGATGGCACGGCGCAGGCGCTGGTGGATTTTGCGGCGAAGATTGCGGTGTGCCGGTCCGACTTTCCGAATTTTCTGGATGACGATCCGAATGGGTGGCGGAGGCAGTCGCACGCGTGGAGCGATGAGGCGCTGCGGCAGTTTGAAGCGGCGTTGTATAGCTAGTTGTGGGTTGTTAGTGTCTTGCTTGCAATTGATTCAACGCGGTCCACAAGATTAAGAACTAAGAACTCGCAACTTCGCCCACGGGTGAAGGCGCTGTGTGCTCGTTGATCGTGTTGCGCGAGTGGGAGAGTGTTGGGGAAAACGTAAAAGGCACCCGAGATGGGTGCCCTTGTCGTTTGCGGCGTTTTGGGGAGGGTTAGCTGGCCTGCGATGCGGAGGTATCTAGTCGCCACCGGGCTCGGCTGCGGCGACGCGCATGGCAACGATGCAGGGTGAGATGACGATGAGTAAGAAAGTACAAGCGACAATGAGATCGTGCACGGTGTATCTCCGACGGGCCGATTTAGGTACTGCATCTACCTTCGGTGGAGATACGCAAAGACGACATGACCCGGATGGGGGATGGGGCTCACTAAAGGAGCATTACGCAGAAGGGAGTGGGGGGAATTCCTGCTAATTTGGGCGAAATGGGGGGATTTTGCCTGTGAGCGGGAGGGGTGCCAAAAGTAATAGGCTGATTTTGGTGGCCGGCTCGAGTAAGGTGGCTAAGTGGCAAATACCACGGACGGGGCAGCAGAAAGGGCGGGATTGGCTCCCGCCCTTTGCCTTATTCAGGTACTAAAATTTTGGTGCCGAAAAGAGGACTCGAACCTCCACTCCCTTGCGAGAACGTGGACCTGAACCACGCGCGTCTGCCAATTCCGCCATTTCGGCTCACTCCAGCAGCGACTTGCGCGCCTTGCGTGTAGAACTAGTGTTCCAGAGCGTGGACGGGCTGTCAATTCGGGCGGGTGTGCCGTACACTGTGCGGACTGAGGGTTCGGCGTCCTGAACGGTGGGAAGACCGCGCCACAGACGCCTGAAAACTATGACTGAACCTGAAAAGAAGACCGTTACCGAAGGCGCCGCGGAGATGCCGGAAGAGCTGGCGCTGGAAGTGCGCCGGCTGGCGCATGAACTTTCGAACGCGCTGGAAATCATTGTGCAGACCAGCTACCTGCTGAGCATGGCGGAGCTGAAGGAGCCGGCGTCGGACTGGCTGCGGATGCTGGACGGCGGGGTGGCCAAGGCTCTGGATACGAACCTGAAGCTGCGGAATTACATCAAGAAGCACACGCCGAAGTAGGCGGGCCCAAGGGTTCAGGGCCCAGGGTTCAGGGTCGTTGCGTTGGGTTAGTTGGCGGCGGCTATGGCGGCGACGATGTGGTCCATGGCGATGCGGTCGGCTGGGGTGTTGGGGGCGTGGTTGTCGACCATGACGGAGAAGATGACCGTTTTGCCGCTGGCGCAGTCCACGTAGCCGGATAGGGCGCGGGCTTCAGAGAGTGTGCCGGTTTTGGCGAAGAGGTGGTCTTTGAGCGGCGGCTGCGCGAAGCGGCTGGCCAGGGTGCCGTCTTCACCGCCGACGGGGAAGCCGGAGCGCCATTGGGCGAACCACGGTTGATGGGTGGCGTAGGCGAGGAGCTGGGCGGTGGCGCGCGGGGTGACGAGGTCGTGGCCGCTGAGTCCGGAGCCGTCGTAGAAGACGAAGTCGTCGCCGTCCAGGCCGGCGTTGATGAGGAACTGGCGGACGACGCGGGCGCCCTGGGCGGTGGAGCCGTCGGTGCCGTATTGCTTGCCGAGGCGGCGGAGGAGTAGCTCGGCGTGGAGGTTTTGGGAGACTTTGAGGGTGAGGATGATGTCGTCGGCGAGGGGCGGTGACCGCTGATCAGCCTGTATTGGGCAATCGTCAAGGCATGTCGTCCATTCGCTCTGATCGGCATTGTTGTTGTGTGGCAATTTCGGCAGAGGTGTATTTAGCTCGTCTGTAAATTCCGACGTATCGCCGTTATCTCGATGAGCCGCGCGGGCATTACCGTTGACCTTGATGCCACGCGCTTCCAACGCCTGCTTTAGCGCCTGCGCCGCAAACTCCGCAGGATCGTCAATGGCGATATCCGTTGAGTAGGGTTCTCTGACGGCTATTGTTCCGCTGACACGGACAATCCGCGAGCCCATCTCCCGGTCTATTCGAATGCTGGCGGGCGACTTCGCTGCAACAGTCTTCACTTCGCTCCGAACCTGGTAATAGCCAATGTCTGGAACGATCTGTACGGACGCCGCTCCGCCGACGTGCTCTGAAGGATTGATCGTCAGTTTTAGCTGGTTGTCGTTGATCGATAACGCGGAAACTGGCGCGCCGTAACCCCAGACAGCATCATCGATGGTCCAGTCGTTGGCATACGGCTCATGTGGCCATAAGGTTTCGTCGCCAACGATGTTGCCCGTAACGCGTTTTACCCCGGCCCGCACAAAAGTGTCAGCCAGATAATCAAGGTGATGAAGCGGATCAAGTGGAATAAGGTTCGCAGCAACAGATGAAGGGTGCCGCTTTTTTTCAGCGGGAGATAGATAGGGGAAGCTTCGACCGGAGATGTTGGCATCCCCTAGTCCTTTAAGAACAATGTCACCGTCAAGAACGCCTCTTGCAGCGACGATCCGGCTAAGGGTTGCTGTGGATTCTGCCGAAGTTGTCAGGCGCGTCTCAGGGCCGAGCAGCGCCATTGCGGCGGCGGTGGTGAAGAGTTTTGCGTTGGAGGCTGGGCGGAAGAATTCGCCTTCGTTGAGGCCGTAGATAGGTGTGCCGTCGAGGGTGGTGACGGCGATGCCCCAGTGGGCGCGGCGGGCGGCGGGGTCGGTGGTGATGGCGGCGATCTGTTGGCCGAGGGGGGTGGATGGGCCGGTGGGGAAGGGGGCGGAGGTGGTCTGGGCGGCGAGCGGCAGCGCGAGGGTGGCGGCGCAGAGGACGAGGCCGAGTCGCAGGTGACGAGGGGGCATGGGCGAAGTCTACAACGAGCGTGGGTGCGGGTGGGTGTTGTTGGGGGATGCGCATCGAGAGCAGTGACAGATGAATGACAAACCGGGAAGGCCCGGGGCTCGTATGATTTGAGAAGCGAGCGGAAAGTTTGAAAGCAGGAATCGGGGGCAAGCGATGCGGATGACGGGCGGCAAGACCCAAAGGTGGATAGCAGCGGTGGTGGTGTTTTTGGCGGTGGTGGCGTGGGCGCCAACGGCGAGGGCGCAGAAAGAGCCCGACGGTCTGTTTACGGCGAGCAAGGAACAGCTGGCCGTGGTGAAGGTCGTGCTGATGCAGGAGAGTGCGTGGAACCGCGGCAATCTGGACGAGTTCCTGGAGTCTTACAAGGTGGCACCGGAGACGCAGGCCATTATTGGCGGCAGCGTGAGGGGGATGGCGAATATCAAGTCGGCGTACCACATCAACTATCCCAACCGTGACTCCATGGGGGTGATTGCTTACTCGAACGTGGAGGCGCGGGAGCTGGGTGAAAACTTTGCGCTGGCTACGGGGAAGTATCACCTGGATCGGCCGAAGCGGGCGGGTGGGTCGGCTGAGGGGACGTTCACGCTGATCATGGAAAAGACGCTGATTGGCTGGAAGATCATTTTCAGCGAGACGACGTAAGGGATGGCGACGCCAGTGAGCTTGCCCCTGATTTCGGCGAAGAACCTGGTGAAGGAGTATGGACGGTCGCGGGTGATCGACGACGTTTCGCTGGAGATTTTTGCGGGCGAGACGCTGGGGCTGGTGGGGGAGTCGGGGTCGGGCAAGAGCACGATTGCGCGGCTGCTGCTGCGGCTGATTGAGCCGACGTCAGGGGAGATTCGGCTGCAGAGCGGGGGAAACGCTATTGATCTGCGGGGTGTTTCCGCGGGAGAGATGCGGCGGTTGCGACGGCGGCTGGCGATTGTGTTTCAGGACCCTTATGCGGCGCTCGATCCGCGGATGACGGTGCGGCAGACGCTGGCGGAGCCTTTTGCGATCCATGGCGAGGCGCCGACGCAGGGTGTGGCGGCGCGGCTGCGGGAGCTGCTGGGTGAGGTGGGGATGGATGAGTCGGCGCTGGAGCGGTATCCGCATGAGTTTTCGGGCGGGCAGCGGCAGCGGATCAACATTGCGCGGGCGCTGGCTCTGCGGCCGGAGCTGCTGGTGCTGGATGAGCCGGTGAGTGCGCTGGATGTGTCGGTGGGGGCGCAGGTGATCAACCTGCTGCGCGGGTTGAAGGAGCAGTATGGGTTGACGTGTTTGTTTATTTCGCACTCGATGCCGCTGGTGCGGTATTTGTGTGATCGGGTGCTGGTGCTGCAGCGGGGTCGGGTGGTGGAGACGGGGACGTGGAGCGAGGATTGCGTTACGCCGCGGGAGGCCTAGACGCGGCAGTTGCTGGCGGCG
>CAIQPK010000021.1 GCA_903873705.1 uncultured Acidobacteriota bacterium | reverse complement strand
GCAGTTGCAGTTGCAGTTGCTTTTGCTCTTGCTTTAGCAGTTGCAGTTGCAGTTGCAGTTGCAGTTGCTCGAAGGTACCCCGAGGCTTCAGCCTCGGGTCTCATAGGACCCCCCAGAAGGGGCTTCAGCCCCTGGGGTATGCCTTCAGCCCAGTCAGCCACCACCTCCTCCGCCACAAATCTTTTCGCGCACGGCATGTGTAATCCCAACCCCCGCGTCCAACCACCACCCATGACCCCACGCGCCGTTACCGCCATCCTCCTCCTCGCCGCCACCACCGCCCACGCCGACATCATCCCCGCCTGCCGCGTCCCCATCAGCGCCACGCCCACCGGCCTTGCCGACCTCCCCCCAGCCCTCCGCGAAGCCCTTCATCAAAAGCTCGGCACCATCGCCCAACCCAACCAGCCCTTCAACGCCACCGACATGATCGAGCCCAATCTCCCCAGCCGCCGCCTCATCTTCATCTGGTCCACCCCCGACCGCTGGATCATCGCCACCGAACACGGCGGCCTCGCCTACAACGACCCCATCCTCGCCTACACCCGCACCCCCACCCCAACCCTCCTCGCCGAGCGCTACGCCTTCCCCAACACCGTCTGCCGCACTGCCCTCGAACTCCTCAACCTCAAAAAATGATCACCGGCTAAGATGACCCCAGAGGTCCTCCCTTGCCCAAACCCGCCATCCTCGCCCTGGCCGCACTCCTCACTCTCACCGCCCACGCCCAGCGCAACGTAAAAATCCAGCTCCTCGCCATCAACGACCTCCACGGCAACCTCGAGCCCCCCAGCGGCCCTGCCGGCATGGTCAACTCCACCCCCGCCGGCGGCGTCGAGTACCTGGCCACCCACCTCGCCCGGGCCCGCCGCACCAACCTCCACACCCTCGTCGTCAGCTCCGGCGACCTCTTCGGCGCCTCGCCGCTCCTCTCCAGCCTCTTCAAAGACCAGCCCACCATCGAGGCCGCCAACGCCTTCCACCTCGACCTCAACGCCCTCGGCAACCACGAGCTCGACCACGGCCCCGCCGCCCTCCGCACCCAGCTACGCGCCGCAAAATTCCACTTCCTCGCCGCCAACACGGTCCTCGCCGCCGACCCCACCCACACCCTCTTCCCACCCATCGCCATCCGCTCCATCGGCGGCGTCCGCATCGGCTTCATCGGAGAAATCCTCCACGACGCCCCCGCCATCATCGCCACCAACTCCATCAAAGACCTCCGCTTCGAAGAAGAATCTCGCGTCGCCAACGCCGCCGCCGCCCGCCTCGAACGCCAGGGCGTCCACACCATCGTTCTCCTCATTCACGTAGGCGGCTTCCAGCGCCCGCCGCGCCTCCCCGACGGCTCCCTCGCCCCCATCGACCCCAACGCCTGCGAAAACTTCGGCGGCGAAATCAAGGACCTCGCCCCGAAGCTCTCACCCTCCATCCAGCTCGTCCTCAGCGCCCACACCCACAACTTCTACAACTGCGAGATCGCCGGCCACCGCGTCACCAGCGCCGGATCCTACGGCCGCCTCTTCACGCGCATCCACCTCAGCATCGGCCTCGCCACCGGCAAGCCCCTCCGCATTGAGGCCACTAACGAAATCGTCACTCGCGACGTCCCCAAAGACCCCGCGCAAACCGCCATCCTCGAACGCTACCGGCCCCAGGTCGCCAGGATAGCCAGCCAACCCGCCGGCACCATCGCCGCCAGCTTCACCCGCACCCACAACCCCGCGGGCGAGTCCACCCTCGGAGACCTCATCGCCGACGCGGAGCTCGACATCATGTCCTCCCCTGCCAACGGCAGCGCCCAGATCGCCGTCATGAACTCCGGCGGCATCCGCGCCGACCTCACCCAGCCAACCGGCGCTACCAACCCGACTCCCGTCACCTTCGCCAACCTCTACGCCGTCCAGCCCTTCGGCAACACCCTCACCACCCACACCCTCACCGGCGACCAGCTCAAGCGCGTCCTCGAGCAGCAATTCCACCCCGGCAGCACCAACCCCAACATCATGCAAATCTCCGCCGGATTCACCTACACCTACCGCATCAACGCCGAACCCGGCGAACACATCGTCGCCATGCAGCTCAACGGCCGCCCCATCGCCCCCACCGACAAGCTCCGCATCGCCGCCAGCGACTTCCTCTCGGCCGGCGCCGAAGGCCTCACCGTCTTCCGCGAAGCCACCGACCCCACCATCGGCCCCGCAGACGTCGACGCCTTTGTCACCTACATCAAAGCCCACTCCCCCGCGACCCCAGCACCCACCAACCGCATCACCCGCCTCGACTAACAAAACCCAACCCACCACGACTTAGCTCTTGCTCTTGCCGTTGCCTGAAGGTACCCCGAGGCTTCAGCCTCGGGTCTCACATGCCCACCACAAAATGGGCTTTAGCCCCTGGGGTATGCCCTCCTCAAATCCGGAAACGATCTACCCCACCGACTGCCCAATCCACCCCCGCAACGCCTCCATACTCACCTCGCGTCCCAAAAATGCCGTCACCAGCTCCCGAGCCGGCTTCGTCCCACCCGGCTCCAGCACCTGCCGCCGATACCGCATAGCCGTCTCCCCACCCAGCGAGCTCTTCTCCCCACTCTTCGCAAACTCCGCAAAGAACTCCAGCGCCATCACCTTGTCGAACAGATACGTGTAGTAATTCGACGTGTACCCAACCAGGTGCGTAAACGCCGCATACATCCGGTTCTCCTCAACAAACTCATACATCGAGAACCGGTCGTACCCTTCCTTCAGCAACACATCCAGGTCCAGCTCCTGCGCCCGCCGGTCATGCGTCTCCATCGAGTAAGTCGCATACATCACCTGCGTCAACGTGCTCAACGCCCGCCCATGCGCCGCCGCCCGCGTCATCCGCGCCACCGTCTCATAAGGAATCGGCTCCCCCGTCTGGTAGTGCTTCGCAAATGTCCGCAACAGCTCAGGGTCTTCAAAAAACTCCTCCAGCATCTGCGACGGCACTTCAACAAAATCCCCCTCGGTGGCAATCCCCGACTGCCCCGCCCACCGCTGCCGTCCACCCAGAACCTCATGCATCAGGTGCCCGAACTCATGGAAGTAAGTCACCACATCCGAGTACTGCATCAATCCCGGATCAGCCTCCTTCGGCTCCGGAAAATTACAAACCAGCGAAGCCTCCGGAATCTGCATCCCGATCACCCCACCCACCAGCGAGCACTCCGAAAACCACTTGCTCTTCCCCTCCCGCGGATGCATATCCAGATAAATCCGCCCCACCACGCCATCCGTCCCCAGCGCGTCCACCACATCGAACGCCTTCACTCCCTCAGCCCAGACCCCAGCCTCCGGAGCCGCCTCAAACCGCACCCCAAACAGCTTGCCCGCCGTAGTCAGGATCCCGGCCTCCACCTGCGCATAAGGAAAATAAGGCCGCACGCTCTGCGAGTCAAAGTCATACCGCGACCGCCGGAACTGTTCCTCCCAGAAGCGCGCATCGCTCAGCGTCAGGGGCAGAGCCTCGCGGTCATGCACCGCCACAAACGCCTCCAACTCCGCGAACTCACGCTTCGCCGTCTCCCGAGCCGCCACTTCAACCTCACCCAGGAAGCTCCGCATCTTCGCCGCCGACCCCATCATCTGGTCCACCGTAGCCAAATCCGCCCAGCTCCTGAAGCCCAGCAGCTCCGCCATCTCCTGCCGCAGATGCAGCAAATCATGCAGCACCGTCTTGTTCGCCGGATAGCCCCGGTCGTTATAAGCCAGGTACATCTTCCGCCGCAGCTTCGCGCTCCCCGCATAGGCCATCACAGGAGACATATCCGGCGGATCGGTCGTCAGCACCACCGCCTCCGCCGCCGTCAGCTTTCCGTCGACCTTCTTCACCCCCACCCGAACCAGGAAGTCCTCCGGCAACCCCGCCAGATCGTTCGGGTCCTCAACCGTGATCCGCCGCACGTCGTCCTGCACCGTCCGGCTGAAGATCATGCTCAGCTCCGTCATCCGGTCAGCCAGCTCCCGCACTTTCTCCCGCGTCGCGTCATCGCGATCCACGCCCGCCAGCTTGTACCCCAGCAGCGTCCGCTCCATGTAGTACCGCGTCGCCGCGTCCTCGCCGCTCACGTCCACCGACTCCAGGGCCTGGTACACCTCGCGATTCAGGCTCAACGCCACGCCTTCCGCGCTGATCGCCTGCGCCAGTTCCTGCGCTGCGTCCCGCACATCAGCCGCCGGATGCACCATGAACATCACGCCCGTCTGGCTTCCCGCCATCCGCAAATGCCACTGCGCCCGGTCAAACGCTGCCAGCGTATTCTCCACCGTCCGCTGCCCTTCAACCCCCAGCAGCCCTGCCACCAGCTCCCGCGACGAGGACAAATGATATTCCGTCCACTGCCGTACAACCTCCGCGCTTCCTTCACCAATCCAAGCGTGCAGACCGTCCGTAATCTTTAACGTTTCCAATGTGTGCATACCCGCCCAAGCTCCCTTTGTCGATTTCCGAATCCTACCGCAATGTCGGAAGAATCTCGCTCCGGCCCCGCAGTGAGATTTTTTTCATCTCTCTGCGCGTTTACGGAGACGGAACTCCACTCGTGAGCGCCGGTGACTGTTCACCGTAAGCCCAGCCATTTTTATTTTCGCGGTCGAATTCCCTTTACGGCACTGCATTATTAGCCTAGCCTCATAGGCAGGCCAATTCTGCCAATTCTATTGATTTGCTTGACATCCCTGCATTCAGGAGCCGACATGACCTCCCATTCCCATTCCCTCACTTTTCGTGGCCGCCTCGTTTTAGCCGCGGTCGCTGGCGTCGCTGGCTCAGTACTGATTGCCGGTTGCGGAATCGGCGGTACTGCCACTTCGACAGGAACAATCTCTGCCGCAGCTATGGGCGGCAAGCTGTACGGCGGTCCTAACCCGATCTCAGGTGCAACAATCAAGCTCTATGTCACTGGAAATGCCGACGGCACCAACGGCGGCTACGGCGTAGCCCACATGGTGCAGGAAGCCAACCAGGTCGGCGCATCCGCCGGCCAGGATACCGGCGCTGACGGCGCCTTCCAGTTTGCCGGCGGCTATTCCTGCCCGGCTGGGCAGTTCCTCTACGTCGTCGGAACCGGCGGCGATACCGGCTCCGGCTTCAACTCCAAGGCCGCACTCGTTGCCGCACTCGGCCGTTGCGAAGACCTCTTCACCGCCGGACAGTGCACCGGCGGCTTCATCTTCATGAACGAGCGCACCACCGTCGCCACAGCCTACGCCCTCGGTAGCTTCTCTGCTGTCACCGGCACCGGTGCAGCCGCCGTCGTTAGCATCGGAGCGCCCGACGCGAACAACGCTTCAGTAGGTTGCGTTGCCAACGGCTCCACATGCGCCACCACCAAGGCAGCCGGTCTCCGTCACGCCTTCCTCAACGCCGCCAACCTCGTCAATCCCTTCACCGTAGACGGCGCCTCCAGTCTGCCGGGAACACCCCTGGCACGCGTTCCCCTGCAGCTGATCAACTCCATCGCCAACTCGCTGGTCGCCTGCGTCAACAGCAACGGCACCAGTGCCTCCTGCACGGCCATCTTCGCCTCAACCCAGACCGCCACCACAGGCAACATCTTCCAGGTGGCAGTCAACCTGGCAAAGAACCCGACCCTCGCAGGCAGCGGCCACACCACGCCGGACTTCTTCAACGCCGCCACACCCCAGACCAGCTTTTATCAGCCGACTCTGACCGTGGCCCCCCACGACTACAGCGTGGCCATCATCTACGCCAGCACCTTCGGCAAGACCACCGGCGTACAGGGCTTTACCTACCCCTACTCGGCGGCGCTCGATATCAACGACAACGTCTACATCGGCAACTACAACTCGTCGGCTAAGACCAAGTACAACGTCGCCTCCCTCACCAGCAACGGCACGCTCGTCAGCTTCACCCCGGATAACACCGTCGACCCCACCGCATCAGCCGCGGCCGTCGACTCCATCGGCAATCTCTTCGTTCTCGGTAGCCCCACCGGCACCTCCGGTACCGCAATCGCCCGCTAAAGCATCGACACCACGTCCGGTGCCATCAATCCCACCCCGCTCACCTTCCACGAAGGGACAGACACCCCGATCGCGGCAGCAATCGACGCCAAGAACAACCTCTGGTACTCCACCACCTCGAACAGGACCATCGTCGAGATCCCCGCCGGCAGCGTGAACGAATCGCTGATCACCGGTCTTGAGGGTGCGGCAACCGCCATCGCGGTCGACGCTCACCAGAACATCTGGGCAGTCGCCGGTTCGTCGGTAGCGGGTGAGAACGGCGTTCAAGTCCTTCAGAACACCGGCACCGTCGCTTCTCCCTCTTACTCAGGTCCCAACTTCGTATTCTTCGGCATCCCCGATTCCTTCGCTTCGGGAATCGCCTTCAAGGATAACGGCGCCGGAAGCTACACCGCATATGTATCCACCGCCGGTCCTTCATCGGGCTTTACCCCCATCAATCCCACCCTCACCGGCGACACCGTCACCGGTGGCACCGTAGGCAGCATCTCTACGGCTGGCAACGCCGTAGTGGCTGACCGCGTCGACGGCAGCGGCACGGTCTTTGCCGCGGATGGAAGCCAGCTGGTCAAGTACATCCCGGCCACCTCAACCACGGTCATACTCAATCCCTGCCACTACGCCACCACCACAGGCAACGCCACCTGCAACACGGCCCCCTACACCGGTATCAGCAGTGTGGCACTCGACTCCACCGGTTCAATGTGGGCCACCATCCCCGGCAGCAGCGCCATGCTTCAGGTCATCGGCGTGGCGGCTCCCACCTGGCCCCTGCTTCCGCTGGGCAACTTCACCCAGCCTCAGTAATCCAAACCAACACCTAGGGCGGCAGCGTTCATCGCTGCCGCCTTTTCCTTTTAAGCCCCGTTCCTGCCCGATCTCACACGGGCGCCCGGCTACAATAGCCAAAGCCATGCGCTATCTCATCGCTCTACTCGCTCTTGCCGGCATCATCGATTCCGCCCTCGCACTCCGCATCCACCTGCAGGACCCCAGCGCTGCCCCGCCCTGCGCCGTCACCGAAAAATGGGACTGCGGCGCCGTCAATCACTCCCGATTCGCCGTCTTCCCCCCCACCTCCTTCAACGACGACGCCACCACCTCAAAGATCCACCTCCCCGTCGCCGCACTCGGCATCGTCGGCTATCTCCTGATCCTCGGTCTCGCCCTCGCCAATCGTCTCTGGCTCACCCTGCAGGCCGCCGAAATCGGCTTTGCCTTCGCTGCCTTCCTCTCCTACATGGAAGCCTTCGTCATCGAAAAGTGGTGCATCTACTGCGTCTGGTCGCAAGCCATCATCGCCGCCATCGTCCTCGCCACCATCGTCGCCCTCATTCTCGACCACCGCCGCAAACGTCGCTTCGCCCACTCCGCCGTCGTCGTAGCCGAGTGAAGCCCCTACAATAAAACCCATGTGGCCTAAAGTTCTCGCGCAGCTCATCGAGCTCCTTCCCCACGCCTCCCGCCTGGTCCCGCTCCTCGACCGCTTCCTCCAGTCGAAGACCGCCGGCGAAGAAGCCAACCGTCGCGCCATGGAAGCCATGGCTGAAGGCCTCCGCGGCGACCTCGGCCAGGTCACCGCCTCCCACGCCGGTCTCTACCGCCAGCTCAACGACCAGTCCGAAAAACTCGCCACCATCGCCATCGACGTCCGCTCCACTACCGCCGCCATAGCCGCCTCTGAGGCTCGCGTTGAAAACCTGGAGCGCCGCCTCGACCGCATCGCTACCCTCCTTCTGGCCGCCACGTTGCTGCTCATCATTACCCTGGGCCTCTCCATCGCCATCTTCCTCCACAACCGCTAACCAAACTTCCCTTGAGCCACCCACCCCCACCCGACGGCCTCCACCACCTGGCCGACAACCTCCGCCAGCGCCGCGAACTGCCGCGCCGCCGTCGCCGTATCGCCGCGCTCATCGCTCTCGTCGCCGCCGCCCTCCTGGCCACCGTCGCCTGGCCCGTCGTCCGAGCCCACCTCCAGGCCGCCGCTGTACTCGACCTCGTCGCCAACCAGCCCCTACCCGCGCTCCTCCGCCCCGTCGCCCACGAGCCCGTCACCACCCGCGACCTCACCCTCCCCACCGTTAACGGCCCCATCCGCGCCCGCCTCTACACCCCCACCAACCACCCTGACGCCCCCGCCCTCATCGTCCTCCACGGCGTCCACCATCTCGGCATGGACGAGCCCCGCCTCATCGCCTTCGCCTCCGCCATGGCCGCCACCGGCCTCGTCGTCCTCACCCCCGAGCTCCCCGGCATCAAGGACTACCAGGTCTCCGCCGAATCCGTCCGCACCATCGGCGACGCCGCCTCCTGGCTCTCCACGCAAAAATTCAGTAACAACCTTGCTCTCTACCCCCGCGCCCTCCTCGTCCGGTGGCTTGGCATGCCCTACCGCACTCATAGTCCCGTCGGCGTAATGGGCCTCAGCTTCTCCGGAGGCCTCGCTCTCCTCGCCGCCGCCGACCCCGCCTACCAGCCCAGCATCAAGTTCGTCGTCGCCATCGGCTCCCAGGACGAGATGTCCCGCGTAGCCCGCTACTACCGCACTGGCGAAGACCCCCGCCCCACCGGCCCACCCGAGCTCCTTCCGCCCCACGAGTACGGCGCCCTCGTCCTCGAGTACGAGCACATCGAAGACTTCGTCCCAGCCGCCGATACCACACCGCTCCGCGCCGTCCTCCGCGCCCATCTCTACGAAGACGGCCCCGCCGAAAAGGCCGCCGTAGCCGCCCTCACGCCCACCCAGCTAGCCGAGTCCCGCCAACTCCTCAACACCACCTCCGACACCACCCGCGCCCTGCTCGCCGCCGCCGAAACCAAACACATCGAAGCCATGGCCGGCGTCAGTCCCCACAACCACCTCGCCCGTCTCACCACCCCCGTCTACCTCCTCCACGGCGCCGGCGACAACATCAGTCCCGCCTCAGAAACCCTCTGGATGGCCTCCGAGCTTCCCTCCACCACCCTGAAGTCGGTCCTGATCTCCCCCGTCCTCTCCCACATCAACCTCGACGGCGCAAACCCCACCCTCAAAGACCGCTGGAGCCTCGTCCACTTCTTCGCCCTCATCCTCAACGCCGCCCACCAACCCTGAAGCGAGGGCGGCGAACACCAAAACCTACCGCCCTTTCAGCCGCAGATAAACCCCCGCCAGAGCCAACAGCAGCAGCAGCAGAAAGCAGACCACCCCAAACGTCACAACCCTCCTGCCTCTCCCCTGCGCTGCAAAGTTGTTCCACTCCGGACGATCCGGGTCATACCTCACCACCACCGGATCGCCCGCTTCATACGCCGCGAAGGTATAAAACGACCCGGTATAACTCCGGTCCTGCACCTCGTACGCGAACTTCACCGCATACTGAACTCGTCCGCGTGTAATCCGCGCCGTCGCTTCAGTCACCTTGCCCTGAACTCCATGCCAGACTTTCTTCGTCACAGGGACCCCGTTATCGCCACTATACTGAACACCCATGCCGCAATTCATCACCCTAGCCGATATCCGGGCCGCCCAAAACCGCATCGCCCCCGCTGCAGTCCGCACCCCGCTCGTCCGCCTGAGCCGTGCCCGGCTACGCCTCGCAGGCTTCCCCGAGCTCGCCGACAACGCCCCTGACATCTATCTAAAAGACGAGTCCGCACAGCCCATCGGCAGCTTTAAACTCCGTGGTGCCTACAACATGATCGCCCAGCTCACCCCCGACCAGCTCCGTCGCGGCGTCATTACCTACAGCTCCGGCAACCACGCCCAGGGCGTAGCCTGGTCCGCCCGCGCCCTCGGCGCCAAAGCCGTTATTGTCATGCCCGATAACTCCCCGCAAATTAAGCGCGACGCCACCCTCGCCCTCGGCGCCCAAATCGTCATCGTCGGCAACGCCTCCAGCGACCGCCGCCTCAAGGCAGAAGAACTCGCCGTCACCCATGGCTACACCATCGTCCCCCCCTACGACCACGAAGCCATCATCGCCGGCCAGGCAACCTGCGGCCTCGAAATCCTCGAACAGCTCCCCAACGTCGACCTCGTCCTCTCCCCCGTCTCCGGCGGAGGCCTCCTCAGCGGCACCGCCACCGCCATCAAGCTCCTCACCGCCGAGCGCTCAGAGTCCCCTGCTCACAGTTCAGCAAGCCCCCTGGGCCCTGGGCCCTGGGCCCTGGACCCCCGCATCTTCGGCTGCGAACCCGAACTAGCCGCCGACGCAGCCGAGTCCTTCACCAGGAAAACTCTCGTCGAGTGGCCAGCCTCCAAGACCACCCGCACCCTCTGCGACGGCCTCCGCACCCAATCTCTCGGCCAGCGCAACTTCGACCACATCCTCCACTTCGTCGACGGCATCGTCACCGTCACCGAAGTCGAAATCCGCGCCGCCCTCAAGATCATCCTCACCGCCACCGCCCTCACCGCCGAGCCCTCCGGCGCCGTCACCCTCGCCGCCGCCCTCTTCCACGCCCACGAGCTCCCCAAAGCAAGCAAAATCGCCGCCATCCTCTCCGGCGGCAACCTCGACCCCACCCTCCGCGCCGAAATCCTCGCCTAACCCCAGAAGCCTTCGCTTTTCTCTGCGTGCTTTCCCCCTTCGCTTTTCTTCGCGTGAAACTTCCCACACCCGCAACCCCCGCTTGCACCGTCTAAACTGACAGCCATGCGATCCGCCCACACCATCGCCCTAGCCACCATCCTCTTTACACCTACGCTCCTCCACGCCCAGAAGAAGCCCAAGGACAACCGCAGCGGCTACGAGCGTTCCGCCCGCGCCACCGTCCTCCACACCGCCAACGTCTACGCCACAGCCGACACCGGCGCCCCTCCCCTCACCACCGTCTCCCCCGGCCACGAAGTCGTCGTCACCAGCCGCAACGGCCCCTGGGTCCGCGTCTTCGCTAACACAGACAGCAAGGACGCCCAGGACGAAGACACCGAACCCGAGTTCTCCGACGAAACCGAAAACCCCATCACCGGCTGGATCCACGACAAGGGCGTCGTCGGCCCCACCACCCCAGGCGGCGACGCCCTCATCTATGGTCTGGCCGCCGAGCTGGAGGCGCAAGCAGCCGAACCCCACGCCCCCAAGGGCGCAGCCACCGCCGCCCACCTACTCTATCGCCGGGCAGGCGACTACTTTCCCGACTCCCCCCTCGCCGCTGAAGCTCTCTTCCGTTCCGCCGACATCCGCTGGCAGCTCGACAAGGCCGCCAACTCCGACCTCCCCAGCGCCCGCGAGCAGGACCCCAGCCTCCGCCCCGCTCTCTACGAAGGCGAGTTCAAGCGCGTCATCAAGCTCTATCCCAACACCCCCTTCGCCGCCCGCGCCGCCTACGCACTCATCGACAACAAGCTCTGCGGCGACTGGCAGGGCCTCCCCCACTGCCCCGAAATCGAATCCAGCCTCTACCAGAAGTACGCCGACAAATTCCCCAACGGCCCCAAATCCGCCGAAGCCCTCTACAACGCCGCCTATCGCCAGGGCGTACTCGTCACCATGTACACCGTCCAGGAAGACAAAAGGCGCGCCGACAACGCCGCCCGCAACTGCCAGTCCATAGCCGACCAGCTAAAAACCCAATACCCCCAATCCGACTACACCACCCGCGCCCTCTCCATAGCCTTCCGCGTCTCCCAGGGCATCCCCGTCTTCGGCAACGACCGCGACTAACCCCCAACCGTTCCGCGCACGCGTTCTACTTCGCGAAACTTGGCGCTTAAACTTCGCGAACTCTGCGTCAAGGCCCTTGCCCTTCGCCACCTCCGCTAAAATCACAACATGCCTCTCTGGAAAGTCCTCATCCTGGCCATCGTCCAGGGCCTCGCCGAACTGCTCCCCGTCTCCAGCTCCGCGCACGTCGTCGTAGCCGAAAAGCTCCTCGCACTCGACCCCTCCGCCCCCGACATGACGCTCCTCCTCGTCATGCTCCACACCGGCACCATGTTTGCGGTCATCGTCTATTTCTGGAACCAGTGGAAGCGCGCCTACTTCTCCACCGCCGACGCCTTCAAGCGCTTCGCCATCCGCGCCATCTGGTCCAGCGCGCTCACGGCGGTCATCGGCTACCCCATCATCAAGCTCATCGAGCACTCCCTCAAGACCGCCGCCAGCGCCGCCACTACCGTCGCGCTCTGCTCCACAGCCACCACCGACATCGAAGAAATCTTCTCCCACCTCTCCTTCGTCGCCCCCGCCCTGCTGGCCGCCGGACCCATCATCCTCTGGGCCGGCATGAAGGAGCGCAACGCCGTCGCCCGCTCGGTCACGGCCTACGACCGCGCCGCCTCCCGCTCCGGAGACAACGTCACCTTCGCCCAGGCCGGCTGGATCGGCGCCATCCAGGGCCTCTGCCTCCCCTTCCGCGGCTTCTCCCGCTCCGGCGCCACCATCTCCGCCGGCCTGCTCACCGGCTCCACCCGCGAACGCGCCGAGCGCTTCAGCTTCGCCCTCGCCGTCATCCTCACCCCCCCGCAATCGCCCGCGAAGCCATGCGCCTCCACAAAGCCTCCCAGCTAGCCACCGCCTGCGGCACCCCCCTCGACCTCCACGGCAGCATCGTAGCCGCTCTCATAGGCATGGTCCTCGCCTTCGTAGCCGGACTGGCCGCCCTGCGCTGGCTAAGCTCCTGGCTCGAAAGCGGCAAGTGGTACCTCTTCGGCATCTACTGCCTGGCCGCCAGCGCCGTCGTCTTCTACCTCAACCACCGCGGCTACTAGCGATCAGGCACCAACTTTCAACATTGTCATCCTGAGCACCGCGAAGGATCTGCTTCTCGCTCGTACCCGCACGAATCCATACAGCCCATCCCTTCGCGCCCTTTGCGAAAGGATGGGCCACCGAACCAAGCGCAGCCGCCTTCCTGATCCACCACAGAAACCTTCGCGCCCTTTGCGTGCACTTGCCCTTCTTGGCGAACTTTGCGTGAAACGCTTTTGCAGTTGCTCTTCCTCAACCCGCCGCAACCGCATCCCCCCGCCGATACCGCCAAGCCCACCAGATCAGCGGCAACTGCAACGGCAGCCGCAACCACATCGCCCAAACCGGCACCCCCGGAAACCGCTCCGGATGCTGCACCATCCAGACATTCGCCGGCATCACACAAACCAGCAGCATCACCAACCCCGTAGCCGCCGCCTTCCGAGTAGCCGGCACCATCACCCCCAGGCCGCCCGCAATCTCCGCCACGCCACTCACCACCACCAGCGTCCGCGCCGACGTGTAATAAGTCAGATAATCCGGCACGATGCTCTCGTAAGTCCGCGTCAGCAGAAAGTGCGCCACCCCCGCGCCCACATACAACACCCCCATCACCACGCGCCCAACTCTCATCGCACCACCATACCCTCAAACAGCAAAGGGCGGCGAGGTCTCCCTCACCGCCCAATGCTCAGGGTGCCCAGGTCCGGATTCTCGGACATGGGTTTCCATTACCGCTCGCTAAGCCGCTTCCTTCAACTCATCCCGATGCCGCTTCACAAAATCGTGAGACGTCAGCACATGCGCTTGCTGCTCGGTCAGCAGCTGCCGAATCGGCAGTGGCAGATCCTGCTCCAGCGCTTCCTTATACGTCTTCTTCGCGACATCCTCACCCTGCTCAGCCGTCTCCAGCAGCGTATGATCCCCGCCGCCCAGCGACGCCTTGAAGTCACCCCAGGTCCGGTGCAGCGTTCCCGCAACCGACCCCGAGTCCTTCACATCGTGAATGCCCGCCCGATGCAGCTCCGCCTCCAGGTCAGCCCGGAAGCTCGCCCGCTTCAGGCTCTCCGCCAGGAAGTAGCGCTTCAGCGTGTCGTCCTGCAGGTGCTCGCCAATATCGGCAAAACCCTTCTGTCCATCCTGCAGTGTGGTGATCACATCGATCAGCACGCGTTCCATCTCTTTGTTCTTGTCCGATCCATTTTCAATCATGATTGCCAGGCCCTCTCTACTTCCGTATTAAGCGTGCGTTTTAGCGATAGCAGGGTCTGCCGGCTGCAGCGATTCTCCTTCACCGGCAGCAAACAGGAGAAATCGCGAAAATCCCATTCCCCTGCTGCTCGCATCCCCAGGTTCACGCGCTATCCGCTCCGTAAACCCTTCCGCACTGATAGATGCGCAAAACCATCCCCGCGTCCACCCGCATGACATTTTGTTCACATTCGCCCTCATCTGCCCCAACAGCCACCCACCGCGCCCTGCCCCTCCACCGGGAGCCATCGCTTTGTCTTCTCGACCCGAGCCTCACCACCTAGGTGCGCCTCGCCTGCCCGCGCTTATCCGAGGGTTCCGATTCTTGGACATCATCTCCCATTACCGCCCACAAGCCTTCTGGACTCTGAGCCCTGGACCCTGGGCCCTCGCTCTTACCTACCCTGATTCCCCCTCACCCACACAACCCCACCCCCTGAAACAATGAAAGAGCTCTGGAGGTTCCGGCTCTGTCTCGTCCCCACGCCACCCGCGCGGGCAGACGCGCAGAGCCCCGCGCCCGCCCACCACATGAAGCCACAGCGACTCGTCTACCGTCCCACGCGCAGCCGTCGCCTCAACGAGATGCTCGGCCTCGTTGTGCTCGCGGCCGGCGGCCTCCTCCTCCTCGCCCTCATCACCTACACCCCCTCCGACCCCTCCTTCAACACCGTCGGCGGCGCCGCGCCCGCCACCACCCTCGGCTTCGCTCGCCCAGCGTATAACTGGACCGGCCTCTTCGGCGCCTTCATCTCCGACGCCCTCCTCCAGGTCTTCGGCGCGGCCATCCTCTTCCTCCCGCTCGTCATCCTTCGCCTCGGCGTCTCCTGGATGCGCTCCCGCGCCGTCGGCTCCTCGCGCGCCAAGATCACCGGCCTCGCGCTCTGGCTCATCTTCGCCCCGGTCATCATCGGCCTGCTCCCCGGCCACGTCCTATGGCGCCACACCCTGCCCATCGAAGGCCTCGAAGGCCGCCTCTTCGCCGATGGCCTCGTCCACTACCTCAACTTTCCCGGCGCCGCCGTCCTCAGCACCCTCATGGTGCTCATCTCGCTCTACCTCGCCACCACCTTCACCCTCAGCTCCGCACGCGAGTGGTTCACGTCCCACTTCGCCTTCGCCCGCCGCATCCGCGACGCCTACTACGCACGCCAGCAGCGCAAGCGCGATGCCGAAGCCGACAAGGTCATCGGCGCGTACGAGTCCAAGCGCGAGCGCGCCATCGCCAAGGCCAAGGCCCGCGCCGACAAAGCCGAGTCAAAACTCCCCGCCGACCCCAGCCTCGCTCCCGCGCCAGAAAACACCAGCCTCATCACCTCGCTATTCGGCTGGTTCTCCCGCCGCAAGCAACGCGACGCCGACGACCACGCCCCCCGTCAGCGCTGGACCGCCGACGAAGAATCCCGCTCCTCCCAGACCGTCTGGCAAAACATCCCCCGCACCCACGTCGACGCCCCCGAGCCCACCCCCATCGCCGCCGCCACCGCAGCCGCCGCACCCTTCGCCGCCGCCCTCGCCGAGGCCGCCAAACCCCTCGCCGCCGACGCCCCCGCCCCCTACGAGCAGGACCTCTTCCCCACCCCCATCCACAGCGGCTTCAACGACGCTGCCGACGACTGGCTCAACTCCCCCGAGCGCAAACTTCCTCCGCCGCTCCCCAAAACCTCACGCTCCGCCAAGGTCGTCGAGCTCCCCCCGATGCCCTCACCCACGGCCTCCATCGCCGATCAGAACATCGCCTTCGGCCGCCGCGCAGACGCTGACCTCAAAGCCGTAGCCATGGCCGCCAAATCCATCCGCGGCTACAAGCTCCCTCCGTCCTCGCTTCTCTACCGCAGCGAAGAGCAGGTCGAAGCCCGCGAAGAAGAGCTCCTCGAAGAAGCCAGGGTACTCGTCGAAAAATGCGGCGAATTTGGCGTCGACGGCAACGTCACCCAGATCAACCCCGGCCCCGTCGTCACCACCTTCGAGTTCAAGCCGGACTCCGGCGTCAAGTACTCCCGCGTCACCGGCCTCGCCGACGATCTCTGCCTCGCCATGGCTGCCGAGTCGATCCTCATCGAGCGCATGGCCGGCAAATCCACCGTCGGCATCCAGGTCCCCAACCACGAGCGCGAAACCATCTGGCTCCGCGACGTCGTCGAGTGCGAGTCGTTCGCACAAAGTAAATCCAAACTCGCCATCGCCCTCGGCAAAGACATCAACGGCCGCATCGTCACCGCCGACCTCGCCGCCATGCCCCACGTCCTCATCGCCGGCTCCACCGGCTCAGGCAAATCGGTCGCCATCAACGCCATGATCATGAGCGTCCTCTTCAAGTCCACACCCGAACAGGTCCGCATGATCCTCGTCGACCCCAAGCGCGTCGAGCTCGGCATGTACGAAGGCATCCCCCATCTCTTCACCCCCATCATCACCGAAGCCAAACTCGCTGCCAACGCCCTTCGCAACGCCGTCCGCGAAATGGAGCGCCGTCTCAAGCTTCTCGCCGCCAACCACGTCCGCAATATCGACCAGTTCAACAAGCTCTTCGACAACGGCTCCGAGTACCTCTTCGAGGACGTCAACCAGGAACCGCTCCCCTACATCATGATCATCATCGACGAGCTAGCCGACCTCATGATGCTCGACCGCGCCAACGTAGAAGAAGCCATCACCCGCCTCGCCCAGATGGCCCGCGCCGTCGGCATCCACCTCGTGCTCGCAACACAACGCCCGAGCGTCGATGTCATCACCGGCCTCATCAAGGCCAACGTCCCCACCCGCATGAGCTTCCGCCTCGCCACTAAAGTCGACTCCCGCACCATCATCGACTCCAACGGCGCCGAGTCCCTCCTCGGCCGTGGCGACATGCTCTACCTCCCGCCCGGCACCAGCCGCCTCCAGCGCGTCCACGCCCCTTTTGTCACCGAAAAGGAAATCGCCGCCGTAACCGCCTTCTGGCGCGAGCAAGGCACCGCCGAATACGCCCAGGGCTTCCTCGAAGCACCCAAGGAAGACAAGGGCACCGAATCCGGCAGCGCCAACGAAGGCGAAGACAACGACGCCCTCTTCGACGACGCCGTCCGCCTCGTCTTCGAGTTCGGCAAAGCCTCCACCAGCCTCCTGCAACGCCGTCTCCGCATCGGCTACGGCCGCGCCGCCCACCTCATCGACATGATGGAAAAAGACGGCCTCGTAGGCCCCGCCGACGGCAGCAAACCCCGCGAAATCCTCAAAGCCCCCACCTACTACGCCGAAGTAGACGCCGCCCTTCGCTAACCAGCTTCAAACCCGCTACGGTCGTCCATCTCGACCGCAGCATAGCTGCTTTATGCAATGCGCCGTCGAGAGATCCCCGCATTGGCACTTGCTATTGCCTGTTCTACTTTGCGAAACTTAGCGCTTAAACTCCGCGCACGTTGCGTCAAGGTTGTTGCTCTTGCTCTTGCGGTTGCCGTGGCCCCTCTGCACCCGCCCCCAATGTCCTCTCGCGTACAATCAACCTACGCTTGCGGCCCCGGATCTACATAGACACACAAGCGTAGCCCCATCCCACTGGAAGATCGCCCGCAAGGGCCCAGTGATCCTGCAACAGGGAATGGGGCCCATGGCCGTACATTTAATCAACCCAAGCGACAACTCCTTCGGCACCGCCGTCATCACCCCGCGCTGGCTCTTCGTGCTCGCAGCAGCGACACCCGCGTCCTTCGGCGACCCCATCCTCGTAGACGAGTCCATCGAGGCCCTTGACCCCGCCACCATCGCCCCCGGCGACGTCGTCGGCATCAGCGTCCACACCGGCAACGCCCTCCGCGGCTACGAGGTCGGTCGCATCGCCCACGAGCGCGGCGCCACCGTCGCCTACGGCGGCATCCACGCCACCCTCTTCCCGGAAGAGTCCTTCGACCGGGGCCACGCCGATCACGTCGTCAAAGGCGACGGCGACATAGCCTGGGGCAAGCTCCTCAACGACCTTCAGCACGGCACCGCCGCACGCATCTACGAAGGCGGCAAAATCGAAGGCGACGAGTTCCTCTCCGCCCGCTGGGACCTCATGCAATCCGACAAGTACATGTGGGCCTCCGTCCAGACCATCCGCGGCTGCCCCAAGCACTGCTCCTTCTGCTCCGTATGGCGCACCGACGGCCAAAAGCCGCGCCAGCGTTCCTTCGAGCGCGTCATCGACGAGATCATCGACCTCCGCCGCAAGGGCTTCCGCTTCATCGCGCTCGCCGACGACAACTTCTACCCCGTCACCCTCACCGACCTCCGCCTCGCCCGCGAACAAGGCAACACCGAAAAACTCGAAAGCCTCCTCGCCACCCGCAACGAGCGCTTCCTGCTCATGAACGAGCTAGCCAAGCTCCCCAAGGACATGGTCTTCTTCACCCAGATCACCATGGAGTCCGCCGAAGACGGCGAGTACCTCGACGCCATGCGCCGCGCCAACATCAAGGGCGCCCTCGTCGGCGTAGAAGCCGTCACACCCGAAGGCCTCAAGGCCGTCTACAAGGACTTCAACTACTCCGGCGAGCGCCTCGTAGAGCAACTCCAGATGTTCCGCAAACACGGCCTGCACGTTCTCGGATCCTTCATCTTCGGCCTCCCCACCGACAAGCCCAGCACCTTCGACGCCACCGTAGAACTAGCCATGCGTGCCGGCGTCACCTTCGCGCAATTCGTCATGATGACCCCCTTCCCCGGCACGGTCGACTTCGGCCGCTGGGAAAAATCACAATCCGAAAAAGAAGTCATCGAAGCGGTGGGCGACGTCCCCCTCACCCGCTACTGGCTCATCCCCACAGCCGTCCGCCCCAAGATGTTCACGCCCCACCCCACCATGGCCGCGTCCGACATCAGTCAACGCACCCAGGCCGTGTGGGACCGCTTCTACGCCTTCCCCGCCATCTGGAAGCGCTCCGCCTGCACCCCCACCCTGCGCGCCCGCCTGGCCTTCGTGCTGCTCTCCAAGCTTTACCGCCAGATGTACGCCGGCACCGGCATCTCCACCGACAGCGCCCGCCGCAAAAAAGCAAAAATCTCCGCCCGCTGGCTAGCCCGCCAAACCCGCAAAATCTTCCAGGCCAAACCCATGCCCGAGCTGGTCTACCCTCAGTGGGCACCGCGAGCAAAGACGTCCCCCATCCTCATCCAGCTCAATCCTGCAGAGTAGTTGTCGTCCGCACAACCCAGGCAAATCCCCCGGGCGTCGCCATCACCAGGGCCCGGATTTATACTCCACCCCATGCCCACCACGCACTATCGCCGCTGCCTCATCGCGACCCTTCTCTTCATAGCAACTATCGCCGCCGCGGCCCAATCCACACCCGCCGATCTCCTCGCAAGAATATCTGCCGAAACCGACCTCACCAGCATCCAGCGCCCATGGCACCTCAAGCTCGCCATCACCATATTCGACGCCAACGGAAAGAACCCCATCGAAGGATCAGTAGAGTACTGGCGCGATGGCAAGAATTCCCTGCGCAACACCACGTTGGGCGATATCACATACACGGTCCTCGAACAGGACAATAAGTTCTTCGCACAACCTGTTTCGTCCGACACCACAGATGCCGCGGAAGACTTCATCGCCATCTTCCTCCATCCCACGCCCGTCGCCGCTGAATCCGCCCTCGCCAACCTGTCCCTGGTCAAGCAGACCCTCAAGAAAGCGCCGTTCGATTGCCTGGTTCTAGCGCCACAGCATCCTGATAGGCAAAGCCGGCCGTTCGAGCCGTTTACTACCTACTGCCTCAATCCCACCAGCGGCAATCTGAATCTCGCCTTCACCCCCGGCGACGGCCAGTTCGCTATTGATCGCAGCGGAAAATTTCAGGACCACATCGTCCCGGTCGACTTCTCGCTGGGCGAAAACGGCTTCTTAATGGCCCACGGAAACGTCACCGAAATGAGTGCCTTCACGCCCACTCCGGACTTCTTCGCCCTGCGCCCGGATCTGCCCCTCGCTCAGGTACGCCGGACCCGCATCTCCAGCGGTGTCAGCGCAGGCATCAAGCTGGCCGGCGACAACCCCGTCTATCCCCGCGAAGCGCGAGCAAGCCACATACAAGGCACAGTTACTCTCCACGCCCTCATCGGTCGCGATGGTCGCATCCGCCGCCTCGGCGTCCTTTCAACTCCCGATATTTCTCTGTCGACCGCCGCCCTCGACGCCGTCCGCACCTGGCGCTACAAGCCCTACCTTCTAAACGGCGCACCCGTCGTCTTCGATACCACCATCGTCGTGAACTTCTACCTCAACTGATTCGCGTTCACCATGCATCACTTCTTCGCCCCCGGCGTCATCGCAGCAGAAACCTTCGCCTCTCCACCCAGCGCCTTGATCGCATCCGCACGCAACGTCTCGTAGGTGGGCTCACCCTCATAGAACTTGAACAACGCTTGATTAGGAAAGCCACTCGGCGTCATCGTCATCGAGTCCATCGAATAAACACGCTTCCCCGCCGCCGCCTCTTTCGGATGATTCTCGGCAAACATCGCCTGGTCTACATCCAGCGACTCGATCTCGATCCAGTGGTCCACCTTCCCATCCTTGCCGAAATGCAGAAAAACATACCGGACATTGTGTGAGCCAAAAAGCTTGTAAAAATAGCGAACCTCGTACTCCTCGCCTTTAACCGTCAGCAGGTCGACGACGTCTCCATGGTCCTTATCAACGCCCGCCAGATTCTTGTCACGCGCATCCTTGATCAGCGCGCGCTCCTTATCGAAATCAGCCCAGTCGTTCTTCTTCGCGTAAGCCAGCGCAAGATAGTTATGCGCCGCCCACTGGCTCGGCACAGCCACAACCACCCTCTGAAGATCCGCAATCGCAGCGTCAAAATCCTTCAACTCAATCTCACATCGACCCAGAAGGACCCACGCCTCCGTCGACTCCGGATTGTCCTTCACAAAATCAGCAAAGAAGCTGCGGGCCTGCTCAAAACTGCCGTGCTGCATGGCATTTTTTCCCATCGCCAGCGGATCTTCTGACCCTGCACCCTGCTTCGGCACAGCGATCCTCGCAGGCGCCGATTGAGCGGCGACGCGAAGACAACCAACAAAAAGAATGAGCAATAGAATGCGACGCATGAACGGCTCTCCTGTTTCTCAGCATTAGACACCGGAAATCAAAACGCATCGCTACCGAGCGGCACTTAATACGCTGACGAGGGCCGCCGTGAGCGCACCCACTTCAAAAAATCTCCCCTCACCTTCTCATACCTCGGCTCGACCCCATAAGTAGCCACCACCCCATGCGCCTTCCCGTCATACCAGTCCAGCGCAAACCCACCATCCTCCCCACCCTTCACCGCCGGCCCCACCACTACGCCCTCCCCCACCTTCTGCGCCTTGAACGCATCAGCCGACTCCAGCGAAACATAAGCCACCACCTTGCCCTCAGCCGAAAACCGCTCAAAGTTATACCGCGCCCGGGCCCGTCCCAGCGGCTCAAAGTAATCCCGCACAATCCACCGCTCGCCGCGCACCGAGATCACATCAATCACATCGCTCTCATGCGCCGAAATCCCCGCCGCCCCGCGCTCCCGAGCCGCCCGCAGCACCTTACGCTCGCCATCAAAATCCTCCCACCGCCCCAGCGCCGCCTCCACAATCACCAGGTTCTTATGCGCCGCCCAGTTCAACGGCTCCAGCGTCACTACATTCCGGTACGACGACTCCGCCGCCTCGTACTCATGCAGTCCTAGTTCAGCATCCGCCAGCCCCAGCTGACCCTGCGCATCTTTCCAATGCGCACGAACGTACCACATATAGATCGCCTTCGCCTCCCGAAACTTCTTGGCCGCCAACGCCCGCTTCCCCGCCACCAGCGGAGACTCCCCCGGCGCACCTCCCTGCCCCGCAGCACTCAATGCCATCAGAACCCACAGCAATAGCATCATCCGCTTCATCCAAAAACCTCGCTTACAAGCCTTCATCTTCGCCGCCCCATACGCTGCCCATTCCGCAGCGCCACACTCCCCAGCGCCGCAATCACCGCCAGCAACACCACCCATAACACCTGCGGATACCGCTCCAGAAAACCCTTCGGCGCCACGTCATCCCGAAAATCCGCATTCATCAACTCCGGCCCCAGCGTCACATTCGCCGCCGCCGCGCTAGCCCGGAACAGCCGCGCATAGTCATACACCGGAGCCCGCACCGGAGCCGGATCGCCGTACCGCAGCACATACTCCGCGCCCGCCACCGCCTCAAAGCAAATCTTTCGCTGCCGCATCATCAACGCAACACTCCGCACCGGCAGCGCCGCATCATCCTCATTCCTGATCGCCACCGTCACCGTAGCCGCCTGCCTTAAATCCGACCCCAGCAGCGCATCCACATCCATCTTCTCGGCTCGAATCGCAGGCACCCCATCACCCGGCGCCGCCCGTTGCACCCGCGAAATCTCTCCCTCCACCGTCTCCTCTGGCCCCCCTCCATCCGGCTTCCCCGTAACCGTCACCGCCCGCAAAAAGTCCCGCTTGAACCCCGCATCCACACCCATATGCACCCGCTCGATCGGCACATGCGCCGCCACCCTCATCTGCGCCACACTCTCGCGCCCCCGCTGCTCCACCGCCCCCGTCTCCGCCACCACGGTATACAGCGTCTGCGCCTCGCGGCTCGGAGGCACACTCGCCCCGCTCACGATCCCCGGTTCGAAAGCCGTCTCATGCGCCTTTCCCCATGACGAAATATCCGTCATCGTCAATTCCACGTGCAGCACGGCAAACGTCGACTCTTGCAGCCCCAGCGTCGTCGACCGCGCCAGACCCTGCGAGCGCAGATCGAACAGCCCAAACTTCCCAAGCTCCGTCTTTGTCTCCCCCACCGCACTCCCACCCGACACCTTCGCCGTCGCATAAAAATCATGCGCCCCAATACCCAGCACCACCTGCGTATAAGCCCGCGCCGGCATCGCCAGGTCAAACACAATCGCGCCGCCCCGCGACCCCAGGTTCATCACCCGCGCCGGCTCTTCCTCCTGACCCGCCTGTCCACTCTCGGTCAGCGCAAACGGCACCTCCTGCCCACCGGAATAAATCCGCAGCGCACTCAGCTTCCCGTCAGTGTGCGTATACATCGCGCCATCCACCACCACACACGCCTGCCCCTGCACCCCCGCCGGCACACGCAGCGCCCGCTGATACCGAAAGTGTCCCGGCACCGCATCCACCTCGTCGGCATGCTCATACCCGCTCTGTAGAGCGAGCATCGCCAACCCCAACACCACCGCCCTCACTGCGCATCCTCCGCCGCATCTTTCAGCCGCAGCCAGTCACGCTGATAAGCAAAGCTCACCGCCATCAACACCACCCCCAGACCCATAAAACTCACCACCCTGTACCCCGAGCTCAAGTTCCGCGTGTCATACAAAAATACCTTCCCTACCGTAAACACCAGCAACCCCAACCCCTGCCAGCGCACAAACGCCATCTGTTTCCAGAACCCCGCTACCAGCAGCGCCGCTGCGTAAAGCATCAGCCATGCTGAAATCGAAAAGCCTTCAGCCAGCCCCGCATCACCCGTCGCCCGCACACCAAAGTACGCCACAATCTCGTGCACACCCGTCAGTACCAGCAGCAGATTGAACACCACGAAACACCCGGCAGCCATCTCCCGCCACCGCTCATCGCCACCAGCGCGAGCCGCCCGCCAGGCTATCAACGCCGTCACCGCCAGCGTCACCGCGCCAATCACCTCCAGCAACAGCCTCGCATTCCAGAACACCTGCGTCGGTCCGCCATCGCCCACAATCGGCGTAGCCATCATCAGCAGCGATCCCGCAGCCAGGTAAGCCGTCCCCAGCAGCCCCGCCATCACCTTGTCGCCCGACACCACATCGCCCCGCTGCCGCCACGCCACCCGCCCCACCACCACCGCACCGTAGACCATCAGAAACGCAGCCACCGAAATCACATGCAGCTGCTCGCGATAAGCCACCACCTCCAGCTGCCCCTGCGTCCAGTAAGCAGAAACCTCCCGCACACCAGCCAGCGCCGCCAGCAGATGCACCGCCAACAAGCTCGCCACATTCACCAGCGACCAGTTCAGCGTCGTATTCGACTCTTCGCCGCGGCGCACCAGCCGCGCCATCCATGCCACCAGCGCAAGCCCCGCCACACCGCACAATTCGAAAATCAACCGCTCATTGAAAAACACCCTCGCCGGATTGCCATCCCCCACCGTCGGCGTCACCGCCATCGCCACAAACGCCAGAACCAGGTAAACCACCGCAACCACCCCGACCAGCCGTCCCCGTTCCTTGTCGGTCTCATCCCGCTTACCGAACGCCAGCCAAGCCACCAGGCAAGCCGCATAAACCATCACAAACGACGCAATCGAAAACGCGCTCAGCTCCTGCCGATACGCCCACTCCCGCTCCGCTCCGCCGGACCAGAACGCCGCCAGTTCGCGCGACACCGCCAGCGGCGCCACGCCATGCGCCACCAGCACGCAGATCGTCCCAATCGCCGGCCACTCTGGCACACTCAGTCCCCCGTCGACGTCGCGTCGCGCATGACGCGCCAGCCACGCCGTCAGTGCCAGTGCGCCCACCGCCACCATCTCAGTAGCAAACCGAGCGTTCCAGAAAGCCTTGGCCGCCGGCTCGCTCACCCAGTAAATCAACGACTGCGCCACACCCAGCACCAGCGCCCCGCAACCCATCCAGCGCATCAGCCCGCGCACCCGCGCCTGCACCTCCGGCCCCAGCATCTGTGCCGCCACCCACAGCAGCGCCACACCTTCGGCAAGCCATCCCACCGTGATCCATCGCCCCTCCGCCTTCAACGGAATAGCAACCGTCAGCAGCCCCACCACAATCGCCAGGTGCACCGCCTCCGCAATCCCGTTGCGCCGAAACCGCATCAGCAGCAGATAAACCGCCGCCATCGCCACCGCTGCCCAGGCCAGCCATCCATGCCGGCCGCTGTCCTCCAGCACCGAATACAACGCCAGCGACGCAAACCCAGCCGCCCCAAGAGGAGCCAGCAACCCCTCGCCGAAATCCTCCCTCTGCTTCCCAAACAGCGCCATCCCCGCAAACGGCATCGCCAGCAGCACCGCAAACAGCCCCGTCACGCCAGCCTGATCAGCCGACCAGAACGTGGCGTACCAACCGATGAAGTACGACACCGTAGCTGGGAACGACCCCAGCAGCAGCCGCTGCCACGGCTTCTTCGCAAGCAGCAACAGCACCGCCACATCCATCGCCAGCAGGTACGAAAACAGAAACACTTCATGGTTTCCGCCCGACCCCAGCAGCACCGGCGTCGCAAACCCGCCCACCAGCGCATACGTCATCAGGAACTGCGAATCCTGCGTCCAAGCCATCGCCGCATTCCACGCCGTCACACCCACCATCAGCGTCAACGCCACGCCCGCCGGCAACAGGTGATAAAGCTGGAACGACGCCCATAGCGCCATGTACAGCGTCCCCGTCCCCACCGCCTTCAGCGAGTACGAGAACGCACCATAACCCTTCCGCCGGAATCGCTCCGACCACAACACAATCCCGGCCCCCAGCAGCAGCCCCGAGATCACCTTCCCCGTCGGCGAAGGATGAATCCAGTGGTTATCGAAAGCGAGTTTCAAAAATAACGCCACGCCGATCAGCAGCGAAAGAATCGCCACCCGGTTGAACACGGTTGAGCCCAGCCGATTCTCCAGCGACCGCTGTACCTCTGGTGCCGCCTCAGCAGCAGTTTCGGTGAAGATGGCCGTCCTTGTGAACGCGGGCGGCGGTGGGGCCGGCGGCCGCTCCACTCCCTCCTGCGTACCGGCAGGGACGCGCGATTCAACAGGCGACGGTGGAGCAGGAACGCGCACAGACGGCTTCTCTTCCCCCTTTACCGTCTCTCGCGCGATCGACTCCGCAGTTGCTCCCCATTCCGCCAGCGTGCCGACATTGGGCTTTGGCGATTCCGCCGCCACAAACGGGGGCGTCGCCGCAGTCGCCTCAACACCAGCCCGTCGCGATTGCGCCAACAGCTTCGACCGCGGCTGCAAAAAATAATTCTCGCCAGGCGCATCTTCTCGCAACCCCCGCAACTCCGCCTGCAGCGCCAGTACTTCCTTCCGCTGCCCCTCCAGCGCCGCCTGTACCGCATCCAGCCGCCGTTCCAGCTCTGCCTGCTGCTTATCCCGCTCTGCGTCATGCATGGCCCCTACTTTATCGTGGATGCCCTCCGTGCGTCCCTGATCACACGCTTTCCCGCGAGCCGCCGCGCCACCCAGTCCCCGCATCCAATTAGGTTGATAATGAAACCACCCATGCACGCGGCCCCGCCCCCGAACGAACGCATCCTGGTCATCGACGACGACGTCGTCATGCGCGAATTGCTCTCCCTCCTGCTCGCTTCCCCCGCGCGCTCCGTCTCCTCCGCCGAAGACGGCGAACAGGCCCTCAAATACCTCGACAGCCTCGCCCCCGCCGTCCGCCCCAACGTCATCCTCTCCGACCTCCGCATGCCCGGCCTCACCGCCGGCGCGCTCGGCCTGCGTCTCCGCCTCCTCTGCCCGCCACCCGCGCTACTCATCGCCATGAGCGGCAGCGACCCCGACGCCGGCCCTGTCGTCCCCTTCGACGCCTTCCTCAGCAAACCCTTCACCGTCGAGCAATTCGAAGCCGCCCTCAACCGCCTGCAGCCACCCCCGGCCCCGCCGGCCGCAAAGCAGCGCCCGCCGCGGACCTCCCGCGCCGGTCGCAAGGCCGCCCCAGTCGAGGTTCCCCCGCTCGACGAAACCACCTTCTCCACCCTCGTCACACTCATGGGCCCCCAGCAACTGCCCCAGCTCTACGCCCTCTTTCTGGAGGACGCTCCCGCCCGTGTCGCCCGTATGCAGGCCGCCGCCGCCATTAACGATGCAGCCACCTTTTCCCGCGAAGCCCACGCCATCAAGGGCGGGTGCGGTATGCTGGGCGCCACGGAGATTCACTTTATCGCCAGTCAGTTGGAGACAGGTGGCTTGGCATGTTCCCCCCTGCTTAATGATTTCGAGCAGGCTTTTGAGCGTCTTCGTCGTATTCTTAAAGAACGGTTGGATGGTCCTGTAGAGCAGCGCGTCGATCCCTTACCTTAGCTGTACATACCGTCGACCGAAAGGGGCTTGAAAATGGCAGTAGCTTCACCCAAGAACAACGCATCCGATAAGCCGCAGACACCCCTCGCCACGCACGCCCCCAACATCCGCATCGTCGTGGCAGACGATCATCCCGTCGTGCGATTTGGCGTCAAGAATATGCTCCACGCCGAGCCCGGCTTTGAAGTCGTCGGCGAGGCCGAAGACGGCGATACCGCCATCACCCAGACCCTGGACCTCGAGCCGGACATCCTCCTGCTCGACCTCCAGATGCCGCGCCTCCCCGGCCTCGAAGCCATGCGCGCCATCATGACCAAATCCCCCCGCGTCAAGATCATCCTGCTCACCAGCACCATCAGCACCCAGCAGATCATCGAAGCCCTCCAGATCGGCGCCCGCGGCATCGTCCTCAAAGACTCCGTAGCCGGCGACCTCGGCGAATCCTTGAAAGCCGTTCTCTCCGGCGACTACTGGATCGGTGGCCAGCGCGTAGCCAACCTCCTCACCGCCCTCCACGGCCTCATGGCCAAGGCCGCCGCCGTCCCCGAAAAGAAAACCTTCGGCCTGACCCCCCGTGAGCTCGAAGTGGTCACCTGCATCGTAGAAGGCTGCTCCAACAAGGACGTAGCCAAGCAGTTCACCATCTCCGAAGAAACCGTAAAGCGCCACCTGTCCAACATCTTCGACAAAACCGGCGTAAGCACCCGCCTGGAACTAGCCCTCTTCGCCATCAGCCACAAGCTGGTAGCCATCGAAGTCTAGGTAATAGAAGATCTCCACCCATCCAAGTGAGCCGCCCTAACCGGCGGCTTACGATTTTAAGTTGCCGTTGATCCACACCCGACAGCACAACCTCTTCGCGAAACTTGGCGTTTAAACTTCGCGAACGTTGCGTCAAAGCTGCTGCCGTTGCCTCAGAGCCACCTCTTGACGCACCACGTACAATTAAGCCAAGAGGCAAAGGCCCGGACACCCGGGCCTTCTTTTCTGACCGCAGCAAACCAGGGCAAGGGTCTCCCCAGACCTCGCCTAATAGAATCTGAGACTTTGCAGACCTGATCTGGAGGGGGGAGGGGCCACATGACCGATCAACCAGCAGACGTCCTCGTCATCGGCGCTGGCCCCACCGGCCTCGCCTGCGCCATCGCCGCGCAAAACATCGGCCTCCGCGTCATGCTCGTCGACAAGGGCTGCCTCACCAACTCCCTCTTCCACTACCCCGCCCACATGACCTTCTTCACCACACCCGAGCTGCTCGAGATCGGCAACATGCCCTTCAGCTCCCCCAACCAGAAACCCACCCGCGCCGAAGCCCTCGAGTACTACCGCAAGGTCACCCAGCACTACAACCTCGACGTCCGCCAGTACGAGAACGTCGACTCCGTCACCGGAACCGACGGCGCCTTCCACGTCCACACCACCGACAAATTCGGCCGCCGTCTCACCCACAACGCCCGCAAGCTCATCGTCTCCACCGGCTACTACGACCTCCCCAACTACCTCAACATCCCCGGCGAAGACCTCCCCAAGGTCAAGCACTACTACAACGAGCCCCACCCCTACTTCAACCAGGACGTCCTCGTCATCGGCGGCAAAAACTCCGCTGCCATCGCCGCGCTAGACCTCTACCGCCACGGCGCCCGCGTCACCCTCGTCCACCGCGGCGCCGAACTCCACCGCAACATCAAGTACTGGATCAAGCCCGACATCGAGAACCGCATCAAGAACAACGAAGTAGCCGCCCACTTCAACACCACCGTAGCCCACATCGCCCACGACACCGTCACCCTCGCCACCCCCTCAGGCGAAAAAACCATCCCCAACCACTTCGTCTTCGCCCTCACCGGCTACCAGCCCGACTTCGCCTTCATCGAGTCCCTCGGCATCCACCTCGACGCCGCCAACGCCCGCTGCCCCATCTGCAACCCCACCACCCTCGAATCCAACGTCCCCGGCCTCTACGTCGCCGGAGTCGTCGTAGCCGGCGAGCGCACCAACGAAATCTTCATCGAAAACGGCCGCTTCCACGGCGACCAGATCGCCGCCGACCTCGCCACCAAAATGAAGCAAGCCCCCGTCACCACCCCCACTGCCCCCACCCACACCTACGCCGCCGAGTAGCACGCCTTATTCACTATTCACTCTTCACTATTCACTGCCTCACCCCACCACGCGCCGCCGAAATCCCTTCAACCCCAGCCACGTCAGCAGCACCAGAAAGAAAACCAGCATCCCCAGAATGATTGCCTCATTCATGTGGCCCAGCGCTGGCGTAAGCGAAGCCCGCAGTCCTTCACTCATATACACAATCGGATTCACCAGCACGCCAAGCTGCAGCCAGTGAATATGCTCGAGCGCGGTCCACGGATAATACACACATCCCAGGAACGTGATCGGCATCAACACCACGCCAAAGATCAGCCCAATCTGCTTCGGATTCACCGCCGTCCCAATCGTCAACCCCAGCGCTCCCGCCAGCAGACTAGCCAGCACCAGCACCACCGCCAGGAACCACCAGCTCGTCACATGCGCCGCCACCGGCGTGCTCGGCACATAGTAAGCCAGCGGAAACACGATACCCGCCGCAATCAGGCTCTGCACCGCGCTGAACACGATCTTCTCTATCGCCACCGCCTCAATTGGCAGCGGACACATCACGCGGTCATCAATCTCCCGCGTCACCCCGAACTCCTGCGCCAGCGGCAGCGCCACCGCCGCAATCCCGGAAAACATGATCGCCACCGCCATCAATCCCGGCAGCAACACGGTAGAGAAGTTAGCCCCCGCGGAAGCCGCCATGGACGCCGTCGGGTTCAGTGCCGCTCCACCCGACATGTGCGGCATGATGTACGTAAACACGAACAGGAACAGCAGCGGGTTCATGCACACCCGCACCAGGAACGGCCCAATCTCCCGCCGCAGCACGTAGAGGTCGCGCATCATCAGCCCCGCAAACGCCCGCGAGTAGCTCACCCTTCGTCCCATCATCGCCTGATCTATCGCCATTACTCGCGCAACTCTCTACCCGTCATCTTGATGAACACCGTCTCCAGCGTAGGCTCGGTCGTAGCCAGGTCCCGCACCCCAAACCCAGCAGACGCCGTCACCACCCGCTCAATAATCCCGTCCTCCGCCTTCACCAGCACCCGAACGCCATCAGCCGTCGTCTCCACCCCGGTCACCCCCGCAACCGACTGCAGCTTGGCAATCAAATCGCGCGCCGTCGCCGTAGAAGCCAGCTTCAAATCCACCATCTTCTCGCCGCCAATCCGAGCCTTCAAAGCAGCCGGCGTATCCTCAATCAAAATCTTCCCGTGGTCGATAATGGACAGCCGATCGCACAACTCATCCGCTTCTTCCATATAGTGTGTCGTCAGCACCACCGTGATCCCTTCATCCCGCAACCCGCGCACCGCTTCCCACATCGCAATCCGGCTCTGCGGATCGAGCCCCGCGCTCGGCTCATCCAGGAACAACACCCGCGGCCGATGCGCAATCGCACGCGCAATCTGCAACCGCTGCGCCAGCCCCCCGCTCAGCGAGGCCGGATACGCCTTCGCCTTGTCCGTCAGCCGAAACTGGTCCAGCAGCTGCGCCGTCCGCGTCCGCGCCTCAGCCCGCGACATGCCGAAATACAAGCAGTGGAACTGGATATTCTCCTCCACCGTGCACGAGCGATCCAGCGTGTTGTACTGCGGCACCACGCCGATCGACCGCCGCGCCAGAGCCGCATGTTTCAGCACATCGACCCCCGCAATGCACACCGAACCCGACGTCGCCACCGCACGCGTCGTCGCTATCGAAATAGTTGTCGTCTTACCCGCACCGTTCGGCCCCAGCAGCCCATAAATCTCGCCGTCCTTCACGCTGAGATCGATGCCATCAACGGCAACCACCGGCGGCTTGGCCGCATACACTTTTCTCAATCCGCGAACTTCGACAATCGCTTCCAAAACACTCACCGCCGGCGCCTTACTCTCACTGATTATAGGAGCGCGCACCACTCCCCCCCGGCACACCCCGTGCTGTATCTCACGAAATCCTCCGCCCGGTCCCGACTCGGCGTAAAATATCGGTATGTCCAAAGGCTGGGAATCGAAGAGCGTCGAAGAACAGCAGGCCGAAGCAAGCGCGGCCAAACCCGCAGCTCCGGCCGCCGATCAGGCTTCCATCCAGGCTGAAGCCGACCGCAAACGCCGCATCCAGGCACTCGAAATGCAGCGCGAACGCGTCCTCTCCGAGCGCACCTCAAGCCCCCATCGCCGCTCCGCTCTCGAACTCGCCCTCGCTGATATCGAGCGCGAGCTCCAGCAGCTCGGCATCCTCATCAAGCTCTAAGCCCGCCGGTTGAACGTCACCGAATTCCCCTGATCGATAGACGTGACAACCACGCTGTGCACATTCACGTGCGCCGGCCGAGTCGCCGCCCACACAATCGCATCCGCCACATCTTCCGGCTGCAGCGGCGTAATGTTCTGATACACCTTCGCGGCCCGCTCATCATCCCCGCGAAACCGCACCACGCTGAACTCCGACTCCACCATTCCAGCGTCCACACTCGTCACGCGAACCGGCGTCCCCATCAGGTCCAGCTTCAACCCCTCTGAAATCGCCTTCTCCGCCGCCTTCGTCGCGCAATAAACGGCGCCATTCGCATACGTAATGTAGCCCGCCACCGACCCCAGTCCAATCACGTGCCCGCTCCCGCGCTTCACCATCTTCGGCACCACCGCGCGCGTCACGTACAGCAGCCCCTTGATGTTCGTATCGATCATCTCTTCCCAATTCTCAACATCGTCTTCCCACAACTTCGTCAGTCCCCGACTCAGGCCAGCGTTGTTCACCAGCACATCGATATCGCCCCAACCATCCGGCAGCGTATTCAACGTTCCTTCTGCTTCATCGCGATCACGAACATCCAGCTCAAAGCTGAACACCTCCGCCGCACCCGCTTCAAGCAGTACCGCCTCCATCGCCTGCAATCTCTCCAGCCGCCGCGCACACACCAACACACGCGCCCCCTCGCCGGCGAACGCCATCGCCGTAGCCGCGCCAATCCCCGCGCTGGCTCCGGTTACTAACACTGTCTTACCCTTCATCGAAACGCTCACGTCCCCTCCACCTGTCTCTTCTAGCTAATCACAACTGAACACGACGCACACGCACATCGGCCGCGATTTCTCGCGGCCGATAATGCTTCAACTTCCAACTGAGCAGCGTTCTTTACTGGGGACCACTGGTTTGAACGCCGATCGCATCGCCAGACACCACCATGTTCACGCGCCGATTCTGCTGGCGGCCGGCGGAAGTGCTGTTATCGGCTACGGGATTGCTCTTGCCATAGCCCGCCGCCGTCACATTCGCGGCCGGCACGCCGTTAGCGACCAGGAAATCATGCACCGCGTTCGCACGGTTCTCACTCAGCTTCTGGTTATAGTCGTCCCCACCAACCGAGTCGGTGTAGCCCTCAACCTGAATCCTCAACCCAGGATAGAGCTCGAGGATCGTAGCCACCTTGGCCAGGCTCACCTGCGTCCCCGGCTTCAGCGTGTACTTCGCGGTATCAAACAGCACGTCGCTCATGTTCACGATCAGGCCCCGCGCGCTCTCACTCGTAGCCAGGATCGCATTCAGCTGTGACCGCAGTTTTTCGCGAACCGAGGCCGCATCTTCAGCACTTTTCTGCGCACTCTGATTCGCCGCCGCCGCTTCAGCACGAGCATTTGCCGCCTCAGCTTCCGCGCGCGCACGTTCAGCATCAGCCTTCGCGCGTTCCGCCGCCGCTCGATCGGCATCGGCACGAGCATTGGCCTCCGCAATCTGCGACGCCGACGCCTTTGCCTGGGCATCAGCAGCGGCCTGCTGCGCCGCTGCGGCCTGGGCCTGCGCTGCTTCACGAGCTTCTACATTCTGGCGATCGCGTTCAGCAGCCTGCTTGCGCAGGGTAGTGATGCGTGCGTCCTCAGAACGCTGCACAGCCTCACGCGCCTCGGTGAACAGCATCTTCACATCGCGGTGCTTCGAAGCCTGCATATCGTCAGCATTCCGCAGGTTGGTTGCCACTTCCTGCATAATGTCGGCCGCATACTTGTCGGCGCCAGCGTTACGCGCAATGCGCGCGGCGTTGTGCGCTTCATAGAGTGCAAGCGGATAGTGCTCGCGATCCGTCACCGGCATATCCACCGACCGCGCACCGTTGGTATTCGCATAAAGGCCACGCGGCAGAAGCTGGTAATGCACATTCACCGTTTGCAACACGCCCTGCGTGCGGTCGTCGAACACATTCTTCAGCACGATCACATCGCTCGGCTGCGAAACCGCAAAGTAGGGCTCCGCCGTAACGATCATCCCGAACGATTGATAACCCGACGAGACTTGCAGGCTCGCCTTGTCGCCGGCCAGTTCTAGCTCACCCAGATTCTGCGGACGTCCATCGGCAGAAATCGCCCACAGAACATAGGTCAGATACTCCGGCCCAAAACCATTCGCCGGCGTCAGTCCGGAGAACTTCACTTCAATCGCGGTCTTGCCCGTCTGCGAGTCAACCTTCGCGTCGCCCTTGGCGGCGGGCATCAATTCCGTTCCGATGAATCCAACGTGGGTTGCGCCCCGGCGGTTCAGATAGTTCACCGCCCCAAGCTCTCTCTGCACCACCTTCACGTGGTAGATGTAAATCCCGTTCGGTCCTTCCGCAACGACATCCGCTTTCGTTGAGCCCGGCGCAATCGCCGTCGGATTCGCCTCCTGCGCTGAAGCCAGTCCCATCCCAAGCAGCATTGCCATCGGCAGAATGCCAGCTAACTTACGTCCATTTACGTGCATGTTTTTCTCCTGTTGTGAAGCGGCAGCCGCATAGGCACCGCCCGCGTTCTCTTCTCAGAGAAGGCCCCACAACTTCCGATGCGGTCGGCATCGGCGGAGTAGTCCCAACACCGCGTAATAAAAAGTTGCCCTCAGAGACAACCCGACAGCCCCATCCACCGTTCTGCCCCGAACCTCACCCCGCAACCGCAAATTTGCCACCTGAACCAACAAATGGGTCATCCGCCGCGCGCCACAACCTACCATCCTCCGCACCCCCACAAATTTGTCATCCTGAGCGGAGCGCAGCGCAGTCGAAGGACCCCGACACCGCTGACACCAGCAAGCCCGCTCGTACCTTCCAGCCAACGCGCGTAGTTGCCGTGCATTTGCAGTTGCAGTTGCCGTCGCCGTTCCAGTTGCAGTTGCAGTTGCAGTTGCAATTGCAATTGCAGTTGCAGTTGCCGCTGCCGCTGCAGTTGCCGCTGCCGCTGCAGTTGCCGTTGCCGTTGCTTACAGGTACCCCGAGCCTTTAGGCTCGGGTCTCATAGGGGACAGCCGCAACCTGGGCTTTAGCCCCTGGGGTATGCCCTCTTCCCAGCCCCCACTAAACTGAAACGCGCCTAACAACTCTCACAAGCCAGCCCACGTTGCACCCCAAAACCTGTCAACCCCCCAAACCCTCAAACCTCCCGCAACCCCCACAAAACAAACACCAAATTCCCCAAGAAATTTGGCGTAGTTATTAACCTCAATCCACTAAAATGGAAGTAGAGATCAAGAAAGGCCGCTTCGCCCCCGAGGGCAAGCGGCCTTTCCTATACCGGTATCGCAGTATCGCGATACTTCATCCTTTATTTCACATACTTTACGTACAAAGTACGGGGGGGACACCCCCCTTACTGCCCCAGGATCGCGACGCCACCCACTTCCATGCTGTGGGCGATGCGCTCCTTCCACTCCGCCGGCCCCGTAACGTGCACACTGGTTCCCTTGCTATCCACCGCAACGGTCACCGGCATATCCACCACGTCGAACTCGTAGATCGCCTCCATGCCCAGGTCTTCAAACGCCAGCAGCCGCGAGTGCTTGATAGCCTTTGACACCAGGTAAGCCGCACCGCCAACCGCCATCAGGTACACCGCTTCGTTGTCGCGAATAGCATCAATCGCAGCCACACCACGCTCAGCCTTGCCTACCATGCCCAGCAGGCCAGTCTGCTCCAGCATCTGCCGCGTGAACTTATCCATCCGCGTCGCCGTCGTCGGCCCCGCCGGCCCAACCGCCTCATCGCGAACGGCCTCCACAGGCCCGACGTAGTAAATAAACCGTCCCTTGAAATCGACCGGCAGCTTCTCGCCCTTATCCAGCATGTCGGTCATCCGCTTATGAGCCGCATCGCGGCCGGTCAGCAGCTTGCCGTTCAGCAGCAGCACTTCACCGGGCTTCCACGTCTTCACCTCGTCACGCGTCACGCTATCAAGGTTCACGCGCCGCGCGCCGTGGACGTCATAGGTCAGCTTCGGCCAGTGCTCCAGCGACGGAGGATCGAGATACACCGGCCCACTGCCGTCCATCACGAAATGCGCGTGCCGCGTAGCCGCACAGTTGGGAATCATCGCCACCGGCAGGTTCGCCGCGTGCGTCGGCCACTCGTTGATCTTGATGTCCAGCACGGTAGTCAATCCACCCAGGCCCTGAGCTCCAATGCCCAAAGCATTTACCTTGTCGAACAATTCAACCCGCAGCTTCTCAATGTTGGTCTGCGGGCCCTTTGCCTTCAGCTCCTGCATGTCGATGTCTTCCATCAACGCCTGCTTGGCCAGCAGCATCGCCTTCTCCGCCGTCCCACCAATACCAATACCCAACATCCCCGGAGGACACCAACCCGCACCCATAGTGGGCACCGTCTTCACCACCCAGTCCACAATCGAGTCAGAAGGATTCAACATCACAAACTTGGACTTCGCCTCGCTGCCGCCGCCCTTGGCCGCCACGGTCACATCCACCTTGCTGCCCTCAACGAGCGCCACCTCAACAACACATGGCGTGTTGTCCTTGGTGTTCTTACGCGAGAACGCCGCATCCGCCAGGATGCTGCCGCGCAACTTGTTGTCGGGGTCCAGCCACGCGCGCCGAACGCCCTCGTCGCACATGCGCTGCAAGCTCATCGTCGCCGGTCCGCCGTCCGCGCTAACCAGGTGGCACTCCAGGCCCAGCTTGATGAAAATCGTCACAATCCCCGTGTCCTGGCAGATCGGACGATGGCCCTCGGCGCACATCCGCGAGTTCACCAGGATCTGCTTCATCGCGTCCTTCGCCGCCGGCGATTCTTCAAGCTCGTAAGCCTTGGCAAGCGCCTCGATATAGTCCACCGGGTGATAAAAACTGATGTATTGCAGCGCCGCCCGCACGCTTTCGATGAGATCGTCCTGCTGCACCTGAACCATAGCGTTCCCTTAGCTCCTCACTCATGACAGGTGCGCACGCCAGTCGGCTCCACCGATGCGCGCTGCACCATTGACCCTTCCATTCTATGACTTTGCCTTCGACTTGATCGACCTCCGGCCGGTTTCTCGCCGCGCCTGCCCAAAAGTTCGAGTCAGGTCCATTGACCCCGGCTGTCGAACCGAAAACCGCGAGGCCCGGGTATTCCGCCGAACTGGCCTACGACATTCGGCTGGCGAATCGGCTATCCGGGCCAGCTGAACCCTTTGCCATCCCGGTACAATCAAACGGTTATGTCTGATCAGAACACCTCTTTTGAAACCGTCCGCGACACTGTAATCCTGGGCTCTGGCTGCTCAGGACTTACTGCTGCCATTTATGCTGCGCGATCCAACCTGAAGCCGCTGGTCCTGGAAGGCCATGAGCCCGGTGGGCAGCTCTCGATTACGACGCTGGTGGAGAACTTTCCCGGTTGGCCGGATGGTGTGCAGGGGCCGGAGCTGATCGAAAACATGAAGAAGCAGGCGACCCGCTTTGGTGCGGAGCTGCGCATGGCGCACCTGACGTCGGTTGACCTGGTTAAGAGCCCGTTCGAACTCACGGTGGGGCGCGAGGTGATCAAGACGCGGTCGCTGATTATCGCTTCGGGTGCATCGGCGCGTTGGCTGGGGTTGCCAAGCGAACAGGCGCTGATTGGGTTCGGCGTGAGCTCGTGCGCAACCTGCGATGGCTTCTTCGCATCGGGCAAGGAGATCGCCGTGATTGGCGGCGGTGACTCGGCGATGGAGGAAGCGCTGTTCCTGACGCGCTTTGCGACCAAGGTGACGATCATCAACCGCAGCGAGGATTTTCGCGCGTCGCGGATCATGTTGGAGCGCGCCATTGCGCATCCGCAGATCGCGTTCCTGCACAATACGGTCGTTGAAGAAGTGCTGGGCGTGGAAGAGAAGGACGTCCGCGGGTTGAAGCTGATGAACAGGAAGACGGGCGAGCGCTGGGAGTTGCCGGTGCAGTTCATGTTCCTCGGCATCGGGCATGAACCGAACGCAACCATGTTCAAGGGGCAGATCGACCTGGACGGCGACGGCTACATCAAGACCGAACACAATGTGTTTGTAACGCAGCAAGGCATTCAGCTGCACGGCGTTTATGCCTGCGGCGATGTGCAGGACCGGCGGTATCGGCAGGCCATCACGGCCGCCGGGACGGGCTGCATGGCGGCGCTTGAGGTGGAACGGTACCTGGAAGAGCCGGGGGCGCTAAAAGCCGGCACTGCGGGCAGAGTTGGCGGATTGTCACTTTCGCGAAACTCTGCCCGCACGGGCGCGTCTAATCCTGCAAAGCCTCTGAATCGCGTGCCTACCGTTCGCTGCGTTAGCCCTCGTCCGGTTATTAAGAAATAGGAACTCCTTTTGTCCAAGCTCGGTCGTCACTCTGTTTTGCTCAGCATGTTTGCTGTGGTTACGTGCGCTGTTTCTGCTTTAGCAGAGACGGCAACGGCTGCTTCCCTTCCCGATGCGCCGTCTGCTACTTTGCGGTCTCCTGCGGATGCGGATACTGCTGCTGCCCTGAATCCCGGGGCGTACGCCATGCTGTTTAGCAACTCCGCCATCGACGGAGAGGTTGCTGTAGACCCGCTGCAAAATGGGGATGACAAGAAGCAGAAAGAGCAGGCGGCTGAAGCGCCTGAAGTGGATGCGGATGGTAACCCGATTCCGTTGGAACGGCAGCAGCCGAAACGCATCCTGGGCTTCATGCCGAACTTTCGTTCTGTTTCCGGCGGCGCCGTGGCGCATCCGCCGGGGTGGAAGTACAACTTTACCGTGGCGACGCGGCAGGCGTTTGACTACTCGGCGTTCGTCTTTCTGGGTATCACATCGCTTTCCGCGGAAGGCATCAACTCGCATCCCGCCCTGGGCAAAGGCGTTCCCGGAATGTGGGCGTATAGCTGGCGGGGTTTCCTGGACAAAACAGACCAGACCTACATTGGATCGTGGTTCCTGGCCAGCCTGCTGCATGAAGATACGCGCTTCTACGCGATGGGCAATAAGCACAGCCCCACCGTTCGGGTGCTGTATGTCATCAGCCGGCAGGCCGTCGCGCGTACGTATGGCGGACGGCCGACACCGAACATTGCCGCGCTGGGCGGCAAGGTGCTCACGCAGGTGGTTTCGCGGCGGTATTACCCGGCTGGGTCGAGCGACTTCAGCGTGCTGGCCACGAAGTTTGGTTATTCGGCGATGCGCGATGTGGCGATCACCTCGATCCGGGAGTTCTATCCGGATATCGCGGCGCATTACGTCCGGAAACATCGCGCGAAGGTGGCGGCGCAGGCGGCGAAGGACCTCCACGGGACGACGGCGCCTTAGCTTTGTCACTAACAATGAACGGCGGGGCGCATCCCGCGATAAAGTACAAGCATGAACTTTCGCCCGGCTCTGCTGCTGTCTACCGTGCTGTTTGCCTTCCCTGCTATTGCGCAATCGGATGACGCACCTAAAGCGCCGCCCGCTGCACCCGCGGCCGCTCCTAAACCAGCGGCAACGACGCCTGCCCCGTTCCCTGCCGATGCGCATGTGGCACAGACGATCGACGTGAACGGGAAGACGCTGCACTATACGGCGACCGTGGGCACCATCACGCTGCACAATCGCGACGGCAAGGCTACGGGCGACGTTCTCTACACCGCCTACACGCTCGATGTGCCGAAGGGCGGCGATGCGGCGGCGCGTCCAGTGACCTTCGCGCTCAATGGCGGGCCCGGAGCAAGCTCCGTATATCTGAACCTGGGCGCCATCGGGCCCAAGCGCGTGAACTTTGGCAATGAAGGCGACAGCCCTTCCGACCCCGCAACGCTGCATGACAATCCCGGAACCTGGCTGGACTTTACGGACCTGGTTTTCATCGATCCCATTGGCACAGGATTTTCACGGTCGCTGGTGGATGAGGCAGAGACCAGGAAGCTGTTCTTTGCGCCGACGCCGGACATCCAGTACCTGTCGATGGTGATCTACGACTGGCTCGTGAAGAGCGATCGCCTGATGTCGAAGAAGTACCTGGTGGGCGAGAGTTACGGCGGCTATCGCGGGCCGCGCATTACGCACTACCTGCAGTCGCAGCTCGGTGTGGCGATGAACGGTGTGGTGCTGGTCAGCCCATATCTGAACCCCGGTCTGGATGATTATCCGGAGCTTTCGCCGATTCCGTGGATGGTGACCCTGCCGTCTATCACGGCCGCGAACCTGGAGCGCCAGGGCAAGCTGACGCCGGAGGCAATGGCCGAGGTGATCGCCTACACCCGAAGCGAGTATGCATCGGACATTCTGAAAGGACGCTCCGACCAGGCAGCGACGGACAGAATGGTGAAGCGGGTAACGGAGATGACCGGACTCGATCCGACATTTGTGAAGTACTCGGGTGGGCGGCTGGAGACCGGTGCTTATCTGCGCGAGGTGCATCGTTCGGAAGGCAAGCTGGGGTCAGTGTATGACTCGAATGTGACGAGCTTCGATCCGTTCCCGTATGCGCCGGAGCAGCGCAGTGGCGATCCGCTGCTGGAGAGCATCATTGCGCCGACAACGACGGCAATGGTGGACTTCATTACCCACGTGGTGGGATGGAAGACCGACGCGCGCTACAACGCGCTTTCGTATGACGTGAACCGGCAATGGGACCGTGGCGAAGATTTGCGCCGGGGTGCGGTGCAGGATCTGCGGTCCGCTGTGGCAGCCGATCCAAAGCTGCGCGTGGTGATTGCGCATGGATGGAACGATCTTTCGTGCCCGTTCATGGGGTCCGTCCTCACGGTGGACCAGATGCCGGTCATGGGCGACGCGAACCGCGTGCAGGTTCATGAGTATCCGGGCGGCCACATGTTCTACTCGCGCGCGTCGAGCCAGGCCGGACTGCACAAGGATGTCGCGGAGATGGTCAGCAAGCACTGACGCTTCAGAACTTGTGGAACATGAAGAAGGCGCCGGCGATGAGACAGGCGAAGGCGGCGGCGTGGTTCCAGTGAAGCTTGTCGCCGAAGTAGAACACGCTGAAGACACCGAAGACGCTGAGGGTAATAACTTCCTGCAGGACCTTGAGCTGATCCGGCGAGAAGGTGCGTGAACCGATGCGGTTGGCGGGCACCTGCAGGCAGTACTCGAAGAGCGCGATGCCCCAGCTGACGAGGATGACCTTCCATAACGCAACCTCTTTGTACTTCAGGTGGCCGTACCAGGCAAAGGTCATGAAGATGTTGGAGCCGATGAGCAGGAGGATTGTCCACATGGGTACTAGGATGCACCAGCGGGTGGGTCGTTACACTGGATGACGATGTCTATTGCGGAAAATCTGGAGCGGGTTCGCGCCGAGATAGCGGACGCCTGTGGGCGGGCGGGACGGCGTGTTGAGGATGTCGCGTTGATGGCGGTGTCAAAGGTGCACCCGGCCGAGGCTATCGTGGAAGCGCATGTAGCGGGACAACGGCTGTTTGGCGAAAATCGCGTGCAGGAGATGCAGGGGAAACATGCCGCGGTAGCGGGACTCGCGGGGATCAAGCTGCACCTGATTGGGCCGCTGCAGAACAACAAGACGGCGAAGGCTGCGGAACTGTTCGATGCTGTGGATACGCTGGACTCGCTGAAGACCGCGGAGAGACTGAATGCCGCAGCGCAGGCGCTGGGTAAGGTACTGCCGGTGCTGATCGAGGTGAAGCTATCGCATGAGGAGTCGAAACATGGGTTGGCGCCAGCCGAGCTGCCTGCGCTGCTGGAGGCGATGGCGGCGCTGTCGCACGTGGAGGCGCGGGGGCTGATGACGGTGCCGCCGTGGAGCGAGGATGCGGAGACAGCACGGCCTTACTTTCGTGCGCTGCGGGAGCTGCGGGACGCGCAAGCGGCGCGGTTTCCGAAGCTGGCGGAGCTATCGATGGGGATGTCCGGAGACTTCCGCGTGGCGATCGAAGAGGGGTCCACGGTGGTCCGGGTGGGAACAGCGATCTTCGGAAAGCGCGTTTTCGCGTGACGCTTGCTTTGCGTGATGGGGAGGGCGGATGCGTACTCCCAGTGCGGGTTCACCCGGGGGCAAAGAAGGACGCGATCAACGGCGTGCATGACGGCGCTCTAAGGGTATCGCTGAGCGCGCCGCCGGCGGATGGCCGGGCCAATGCCGCGCTCGTGGCGTTTCTTGCGGATTTACTGGACGTGCCGCGAGCGAGAATCACCCTGGTTACCGGCGCCTCGAGCAGGACGAAGACGCTGCGCATCGCCGGGGTGACGCGGGAGCAGGTGGAGGCAAAGTTATTGAGCACTCAGCGTGTGCGATAGGCAGTTGCGATGCGCTTCCGCCGCAGCTATGATCAGCGCCAATGTCCTTCTACCGTGCTTTGCCTGCGCTCCTGTTGAGTCTTCTTTCCGTGCCTGCCAGTGCCGAAGGATGGCTGGCGAAGAAGATCGTGTTCGAACATCCCGGGCCGTATCAGCAGCAGCAGCTCGAGGCTGTGGCGCAGGTGCATGTGGGCCAGACGGTCACCAACGAATCGTTGGCCGCAGCGGCACAACGGCTCGCCGATACGGCTTACTTTGACGATGTGAGTGTGTCTCTGGCTCCCGTCAAGGACGGATTCACTGTCGACTTCGAGTTGAAACCGCGTGCTCAAAAGGGCATGGTGCGTGTGGGTTTCGAAAATTTCGTGTGGCTGACGCCAGACGAGATAACCACCGCCATTCACGCGACGGCTCCGCTCTTCGGCGGTTATGTGATCGAGAGCACGATACAGCCGGACGGCATCGCCGATGCTCTCACCAGGGCACTGGCCACAAAGGGCATCAAAGCCGAGGTGACGCACGAGACGATGGAGTCGACACTGCTGCATCCCGAACGCGCGATGGAGTTTCGCGTAGTGCGGCCACCGGTGCGGGTGGCCAATATCCACCTGAGCGGCGTCAGTACGGAACTGGTGCCCCTGGTGCAGAAGTCAGTGAATGCAGTGGCGCGAACGCCTTACAACGACGGACTCGCCGGTCGGCTGACGTCGGAAAGTATTCTTGCACCGCTGCTGGATGCGGGTTATGCCGATGCGAAGCTGACCGGCGTGACGCTGGAACCTACGGCGGGGGCGAACGGCGATGTGGCGCTGGTGGTGTCAGGGACGCTGACGCCGGGGGAAATTTATCACGTGTCGCATCTGAGTTTCGCCGGCTCGCCATTGATGAGTGCGGAGGCGTTTGCCGCGACGCAGAAGCTGCATGAGGGCGATCTGGCTTCGCGGCTGGCGCTGCTGGAGACACTGGCGCCGCTGGATGCGGCTTACCGGCGGCGAGGGTACCTGGATGTGATGGTGCACTCGGGCGCGGCGCTGGATGCTGCGGCGAAACAGGTGGCTTACGCGGTTACGGTTGAGCCGGGTGAGCAGTATCGCCTTAAGACGTTTACGGCAGATGGCCTGGATGCGGTGGCGAAGGCGGACTTTGATCGGACGTTTCAGATTAAGCCGGGTGATGTTTTCAATCCGGAGTATGTGGCGAATTTTCTGAAGAACAACACGGCCGTGAAGAGCCTTGAAGGTTATAGCGGCGGCTATAAGGCGATTGCCGATCCGAATACGCATACGGTTGAGGTGGTGTTGACGCTCAATCGAACCGTGATCAATGTTCGCTAGCTGGCTTGAGACGGAATGACTTTGAAGGAGATGGAAGCTTGACCGAATTTGTGTCCGCGGGACTTCAGCGGCACCACAACTCGGTATTGCGTAATGACGGCTTGGGGCAGGGTTTGCTTTTGGGGGTACGGATTGGCTCGCCGGGCTTCCACATGGCGAGACGGTTCTGGATGTTGGGCATTTCGGAGTCGATCACGGCGAGTGGGTTGCCGTCGTTGTAGCGCGTAGCGCTGGCGTAGCGCAGGACCTGGTGGTAGGTTCCCTGCGGCGTCAACTGATTGACTACGATCCAGAAGCCGTAGGGCAAATGCTCCTGTGGCTCAGCGGAGATCACGCTTCCCCGCAGTGGGCCGTCGGTTACGAAGCGGATTTCCTGGTTGTTGTTGTGACCGGTACTTTGGCCATAGACGCGTTGAAACATATCCTTGTCGGCGTCGTAGCTAACCAGCTGGGTAGACCTTAGTTGGTCGCCGTCTCCTGAATAAAGACTGCCGGTAACAAGCAACAGGAACGGAGCGGCGGCCGGACCATGCGGGTAAACGATCGCTGCCTTGATCAGGTAGTGGGGTTCCCACGCAACGGCGTAATCGGGGTCCGGCGGGTGGAGGGGAAGGGTAACTGGGTCAGATAGGCAGGGCCCTCTCAAGACTTTGTATAGACATAGAGTCAGCGCACCGGGTGCTTCATTGTCTCCGAAGTCCCTTACTGGGGTACCCTCGGTCACGACCAAACGCCAGGAGGAGCGGGTGTGAAATGGTTTGGTCAGGTCCAGTGTTTTCCCCTGATGAGCCGGATGGGACGATCTGGATTGGTCGATGCCCTGCGCCTCAGCTGCATTCGTTAGACCTGCTGCGAGTATGGCGACAATCGCTATCAGCTTGTCCATCGCGAACTCTTATTCCCACTCGATGGTGCCGGGGGGCTTGGATGTGATGTCGTAGACGACGCGGTTGATGCCGCGGACCTCGCTTACGATGCGGCTGGAGATGGTGCGGAGGACGTCGTAGGGTAGCGCGGCCCAGTCGGCGGTCATGCCGTCTTCGCTTTCTACGGCGCGGATGGCGCAGGTGTAAGCGTAAGTGCGCTGGTCGCCCATGACGCCTACCGTTTTGATCGGAAGTAAGACGGCGAAGCTCTGCCAGACTTTGCTGTAGAGACCGGCGCGCTTGATCTCTTCGACGCAGATGGCGTCCGCCTCCTGCAGAATCGCAACGCGGTCGGGGGTGACTTCGCCGAGGATGCGGACGGCGAGGCCGGGGCCGGGGAAGGGTTGGCGTTCAAGGATTTCTTCGGGCATCCGCAAGTCGCGGCCGATGCGGCGGACTTCGTCCTTGAAGAGGTCGCGGAGGGGCTCGATGAGTTTGAGCTTCATGTCGGCGGGGAGGCCGCCGACGTTGTGGTGCGACTTGATGACATGCGACGGGCCGTGGACGCTGGCGGATTCGATGACGTCGGGATAGAGCGTGCCCTGGACCAGCCAGGCTACTTCTTCACCGGATGATTGTTCAGCTTCGAAGATTTTTTTGGCTTCGTCGTCGAAGACGGCAATGAACTCGTTGCCGATGGCTTTGCGCTTTTGTTCGGGGTCGGTGACGCCGGCTAGTTTGGCGAGGAAGCGGGCGCTGGAGTCGACGGCGACGACATTGAGGCCGAGGCCTTCGCGCATGGTCTTCTGAACTTTTTCGAACTCGTCTTTGCGCAGGACGCCGTTGTTGACGAAGATGCAGGTCAGGCGGTCGCCGATCGCGCGAGCGACAAGGACGGCGGCGACGGAGGAGTCGACGCCACCGGAGAGGCCGCAAATGGCGTGGCCGGTTTCGCCTACCTGGGCGCGGATTTTAGCGATGGTGCTCGTGATGAAGTGGGCGGGGGTCCAGTCCTGGGTGGCGCCGCAGATCGTGACGGCGAAGTTCTTGAGCAGGGCCATGCCGTGTTTGGTGTGGACGACTTCGGGATGGAACTGCACGGCCCACATGCGGCGGGATTCGTCGGCTATACCGGCGACGGCGTTGGCAGTACGGGCCGTGACGCGGAAGCCAGGGGCAAGGGTTTCGGCGTGGTCGCCGTGGGACATCCAGACTTCGAGCCTCTTTGGTAAGCCATGAAAGATTAGAGCTGGATCGGTTACTTCGACTTCCGCATGGCCGTACTCGCGCGCGGCGGCGGGGACGACCTTGCCGCCGAGGTGGTGCGTGATGAATTGCAGGCCGTAGCAGATGCCGAGGATGGGGAGACCTGCCTGCAGGATGGCGGGGTCGGCTTTGGGAGCGTCAGCGTCATAAACGCTGGACGGGCCACCGGAGAGAACGATGCCCTTCGGCTGGAGCGCCAGGATGGTATCGAGCGGCGTGGTGCACGGGAGCACCACGGAAAAGACGTTGAACTCGCGGATGCGGCGCGCGATGAGCTGGGTGTACTGGGAGCCAAAGTCGAGGATGACGATGGTCGAGGTCGCGTTCGTATCAGGCAGTGTGGGCACGCTTACAGTCTAATGCGGGCGGTTTCGGTACCTGTTGAGGATTTCGCCTTGGCTCCCGGTGACGTTAGCTGGGGTCCTTCTGGCGGGTGGAAGAAACGCCGCCCATGATGCCGGCGCCGAGAACGAGCAGGGCCATGGCGACGATCCATTTTTCGGGCACGTGCGCGAGGTGGGCGACGTAGACGACCCCTGCGAGCAGAATGAGCGTTCCAATTGCGTAAATTCCAAATGACATCGCACTACCTCCGTAACCTTGAATGCAGCGCCCTGGGGGCTACATGGGCCATAGGATGCAGTTTTCAGCGGTGGTGTCGGAAGAATGACGGATTAGTCATAGGCGCGGCAGAGCGCGACGGTGGAGGCGAGGCGGACGACATGAAAGTAGTCTGACGCGAGCAGATAAAGGATGGCGATGCCGATCCACCACGAGTGCAGGAAGCCATCGGTCGTATAGCTCTGGAAGGGTAGCGGGGTGGCTGAGAAGACCATCGCCAGAACGATGAGGGCGACCTTGACGATGCCCATGACGAGGTTGATTTCAATCAGCTTGCCGCGCAGCGGGCCGCTGCGGGCTGCTGCGCGAAGGCTGGCCGCCAGGGACAGGTTACGAGACATGGCCAGCACGGTCGCGATGGGGAAGATCCAGCTGACCACGCTCCAGAGCATGAAGAGCAGCAGAGTGCAGGTGACCATGAGGCCGAAGCCGAGGACGTAGTTGGGGTCGCTTTGCTGGACGATGCTGGAAGAGGTGCTGGCGAAGGCGGCCACCCAGATGGCAAGGACAGCGCTGAAGGCGAGAACGCGAAGGATCGCGAGCACCACAACGGTAGCGTTGCGCTGCTGCAGGCGGGGGTCGAGTTTGCGCAGGATGCTGTCGCGGCTCAGCGCCGAAAGCGCAGCCCAGATGATGAGAAGGGCGAGGAGCGACAGCGGGCCGCCGGTGTTGGTATCGAGGACGGCGGTGTGGTGCAGCAAGTGGTCGCCAAGCTGGCTCCACCAGGAGGCGTCGAAGAGCTTGTCGTGGAGGTCGGGGTTCCTGGTCCAGAGAAGACGGAGCAGGATGATGCCGAAGATCCAGCGCCAGGCGAGCTCCAGCGCGACGAGCGCAGGACGGCGCCACACCGACGCCATGATGTGCACGAAGGATTGCGTTCCCCGTATGTTGGAACCGGCCCGGACGAGCTGCGGGCCGGGCATCACTTCACCACCAGGTTCACCAGCTTGCCCTTGACGACGATGGTCTTGGCAATGGTTTTGCCCGCGATGCGGGAGAGGACTTTTTCGTCGGCGAGGGCGGCGGTCTTGATGGCTTCCTCGTCAGCGCCGGCGGGGACGCGGATGACGGTGACGAGCTTGCCGTTGGCCTGGACGGGGATCTCTATTTCGCTTTCGCGAGCGAGGTCGGCATCGGCGACGGGCCAGGGTTGGCGGAAGAGGACGCCGGAGTGGCCGATCTGCTCCCAGAGTTCAGCGGCGAGGAAGGGAGCGAAGGGCGAGAGCAACAGGATGAGGGTGCGGAAGACTTCGGCCATGGTGGCGGCGGGGATTTCGCCGTTCTCGAGCGCCGCTTCCTGCGCACTGATTTCGTTCATCAGGATCATGATGGCCGCGATGCAGGTGTTGAAGTGCCAGCGGCCGCTGAAGTCTTCGGTGATCTTGGCGATGGTCTGGTGGAGCAGACGGAGGAGGGCCTCGCCTTTGGGTGTTTGATTGGCGAAGCCTGCGGCGGGGATTTCGTCACCGTGGGTCTGGGTGTGGAGCGCGCGGATGGCGGGAGAGAATTTTGTGGTGAGGCGATAGACGCGCGAAAGGAAGCGGCTGATGCCGGCGACGCCTTCTTCCTGCCACTCGAGGTCGCGGTCGGGCGGGGCGGCAAAGAGGGCGTACATGCGGGTGGAGTCGGCGCCATACTTTTCGATCATGAGATCGGGCGAGACGACGTTGCCCTTGGATTTGGACATCTTGGCGCCGTCTTTGATGACCATGCCCTGGGTGAAGAGACGCTCGGCGGGCTCGCCGTTGTGGATGAGGCCGATGTCGCGCATGACCTTGGTCCAGAAGCGCGAGTAGATGAGGTGCAGGATGGCGTGCTCGACGCCACCGATGTACTGGTCGATGGGAAACCAGTAGTTGGCCTTCTCGCTATCGAACGGTGCCCGGGTATTGCGGGCGTCGGTGTAGCGGTAGAAGTACCAGCTGGAGTCGACGAAGGTGTCCATCGTGTCGGTCTCGCGGCGGGAGGGCTTGCCGCAGACGGGACAGGGGACGTTGACGAAGGAAGGCACCTTGGAGAGCGGGCTGCCGCCTTCCTGGGTGATCTCGATTTTTTCGGGAAGAAGGACGGGGAGCTGGTCTTCGGGGACGGGGACGAGGCCATGATCGGGGCAATTGATCATGGGGATGGGCGTGCCCCAGTAGCGCTGGCGGCTGACGCCCCAGTCCTTCAGGCGGAAGGTGGTGGTCTTTTCGCCGAAGGCATTTTGCTGGGCGAAGGCGGCCATCTTCTGCTGGGCTTCGAGGCAGGCTTCGCCGGTCCACTCGCCGGAGTCGATGAGAACGGCTTCGGCTTCTCCGGTGTAGGGGAGGGCTAGGTCTTCGGTGTCGTCTCCTGCTCCTCCGGAGAGGCTGGGGGCGATGACGCGGACGATGGGCAGGCCGTACTTCTGGGCGAACTCGAAGTCGCGCTCGTCGTGGGCGGGAACGCTCATGATGGCGCCGGTGCCGTAGTCGGCGAGGATGTAGTTGGCGACCCAGATGGGGACCATTTCGCCGTTGAAGGGGTTGATGGCCTTCTTGCCGGTGGAGACGCCGTGCTTTTCGATGTTGCCGATGTCGCCGGTTTCGCGTGCGGCTTTTTGCTGGGCAATCATTTCTTCGACGGCGGTGGCGAGGGTGGGATCGGTCTGCGCCCATTGCTTGACCAGCGGATGCTCGGGGGCGAGCTGGACGGAGGTGGCACCGAAGATGGTGTCGACGCGGGTGGTGAAGACGCGGATGGGCGGCGTGTCGGCTGTGGCGGCGACGGCGAAGTCGACGTGGGTGCCTTCGCTGCGGCCGATCCAGTTGCGCTGCATGGTGCGGACTTTTTCGGGCCAGCCGGGCATGGTGTCGAGGCCGTCGAGAAGTTCATCAGCGTATTTGGTGATGCGGAAGAACCATTGCTCGAGCTCGCGCTGCTCGACGAGCTGGTCTTCGTGACGCCAGCAGCAGCCGCCGACGACCTGCTCGTTGGCGAGGACGGTGGCGCACTGGGGGCACCAGTTGACCTTGGAGGATTTGCGGTAGGCGAGGCCCTTCTCATACATCTTGAGGAAGAACCACTGGTTCCAGCGGTAGTAGTCGGGCAGGCAGGTGGCGACTTCGGTGCCGGCCCAATCGTAGCTGAGGCCGATGCGGCGCATCTGCACCTTCATCTGCTCGATGTTGCGGAGGGTCCACTCGCGGGGTGGCGTGTTGTTTTTGAGCGCGGCGTTTTCCGCGGGGAGACCAAAGGCGTCCCAGCCCATGGGGTGCAGGACGTTATAACCGCGCATCCACATGAAGCGCGCCAGGGCGTCGCCGATGGAGTAGTTGCGGACGTGGCCCATGTGCAGCGCGCCGGAGGGGTACGGCAGCATTTCGAGGCAGTAGAACTTCGGCTTGCCGGAGGAGTGGGGCTCGGCGGCGTAGAGGGTGGGGTCGGCGTCCCAGCGGGCCTGCCAGCGGGTTTCGATTTCGGCGGGGGTGTAGCGCACGGGTTCTTCGCGCTCGTTTTGTAACGCAGTGCTGACGACTTCGGACATGCTTCCATTGTAGAGAAGGCGTCAAGCGCGATCGTTAGGAAGGCCTTCGGCAAGATGGTTTTCTGTGCGGTCTTCGCTCCAGGCAATCGCTTCGAAGAGACGGGCCAGCCGGGCGCCGCGGGTGGGGTTGGCCATGGCGACGAAGGCGATGCGGCCCAGGAGATGGGACCGGAAGTGGGGGATGTTTTCGCGGTTTTCGGCAGTGGGGCCGTTGCGAAGGCAGTTGTGGAGGGTGGCCTTGAGGCGATCGAAGTCGGGCCGGGCGATATTGGGGTGTTGATTGACGACCAGGCCGGCCAGGTGTTGGCGGGAGCCGCTGCGCATGATGCGGGTCTTGCGGTGATTGATGGCGAAGCCTTCCTGCATGGCGATGGAGGCAACGTGGGTTGCGAAGCGGTCGGCGCTTCGCGCGAAGGTGACGGAACCGGAGAAGGCGAGGTCGTCGGCGTAACGGGTGTAGGTGATGCCTGAGGCCTGCGCGAGGCCGAAAAGGCGGCAGTCCATGCGGTAGGCAGCAATGTTGGCGAGCGCGGGAGAGGTGGGAGCGCCTTGGGGAAGGTGGGTCTGGGCGTAGAGGTCGCGGAGGTCGCGAGAGGATGGCTGGTCTTGAAAGATGGCGCTGGGAGCGGCGTTGGTGCAGAGGCCGCCGAGCAGGTCGGCGACGGTTTCCGGGTAGCCGAGGGTGCGAAAGATGCTTTGCACGCGCGCACGCCGGATGGAGGGGAAAAAGTCCTGGAGGTCGAGGCGAAGAACGATGGCTTGCGCGGTGTGCGGCGATGCGAAGGTCTTGATGGAGCGACAGGCAACGAACCCGTGTACGGCCGGGTGGGGAGGAACACAGTTGAGGATGGTGGTAAGGATGTGGCGCTGGAATTTTTTGAGGAGGCCTTTGGGCGACTCGATCAAACGGAGCGCTCCGGTGGACTTGGTGAGCCAGCGGTAGTGGTAGTGCTGGAGCTGAGCAGAGACGCGGGGCTTGCGGGTGAGGCTTTTGAGATCGGCGAACCAGGCGAGCTCAGCGGGGCTGAGGCGGAGGTGCGCGGCCAGGTCATCGACGGTGACGAGCGCGGGAAGGGCCCACGTCGCAACTGCGGGCATCGGCTGCATGGGGGCGGCGGCTGTGATCCAGTGCGCGATGTGCAGGTGGCCCGGATGTCTTGCGTTGATGCGGCGGAAGCCGGTGTCCCTTTTGAGGAAGGCGACGACTTCGCTTTCGCGGGGGCGCAACCGATCGCCAAAGTGGGCCATGAAGCGACGGACAAGGGGACGAATCCAGGGGCGGTCGGTGCCGAGGGTCGCTGCGAGTAGAGTCCAGGCGGCGTCCGGGTCCGTGCCGGCTGAGAGGAGCGCGGCGGCGATGACCTCAACAGCAACCGGGTTGACGCGCGCAGTGGGCAGCGAAGCGCTCCAACGAGTCTCACTCTGCGGCTGGATGTTGCGCTGTAAGCGCAGGTCCCCGCCGCGACGAAGTGTCAGTCACCACGATACCCCGGGGTATCCCCGGAGAGAACGACGAGCCGAAGCTGCCGGTTCAGGCTTGGAGTGCTTCGCTGCCCGTCGGTAGGTTAGCAGTTGCGGAGGAGGTTGTCCGCCTCTTCGTAGCCGGTGGGAAGGGTGATGTTGGAGGTGGTAGCGCCGGCGGTGAGGAGAGCGGCGATGGACTCGGGGGTGCGGCGGTCGGTCCAGTAGGAGTCGACTGCGGCCTTGATGGCCAGCTGGAGTGGGGTGCGGCCACGGGCGTCGAGGGCGTTGACGTCGGCGCCGCGGGCGATGAGCTCGGTGACCACGGCGGGACGGGCTCGCCAGGCGGCTACGTGGAGAGCGGTGCTGTTGCGGGCGACTTCGAAGTAGCCGTCGCCTTCCGTATAGAGCGCGTCGACTGGGACTCCGAGTTCGAGCAGACAGCGGACGCCTTCGAGGTTGCCGTTGCCGGAGAACGGCGCGAGAAGCGAGCCGCCGTAAGCGAGGAGTTGGGTGCGGAGCGCGGGTTGCTCGGAGAGGAGGGTGCTGATGCCGTCGCGGTCGCCTTGGGCGAGGGCCGCGAGGAGAGTGGCGGGGCCGGAGAGGCCGAGAGGAATTTGCCGCTCTTCGAAGAGACGGAGGACGTCGCCCCGGCCGCGGTGCGCGGCGATGAAGGTGGCGGAGAAGCCTTCACGCGTGATGAGGGCGGGGTCCGCGCCGTGATCGAGGAGCAGCGCGATGGTGGCGAGCTGGTTATCGCGGCGCAGGGCCTGGTGGAGCGCGGTGATCCCCCAGCGGGACTGCAGGTTGGGATCGGCGCCGTGTTCGAGAGCCAGCTTCATTCCAGCGAAATCGTGGACGTCAGCTTTGCGGATGAGGATGATGGCGAGGCTGGCGGGGGTGAACTTACCACTCTGGAGCAGCAGCTCCAGGACGGCGTTGTCGTAGTTTTCAGGGACGTGGTAGGGCGTCTCTTCGTCGTTGGGGTCGGCGCCGCGCTCCAGTAGGAGGCGGGTGAGCTCGACGTGCTGGGCGACCGCGGCGACGCCATAGATGGCGCGCTCGATGGTCTCGCGGGGAGTGGGCTGGTCGATGAGTTCGGTCCAACCGGTGTTGGCGCTTGCTCCCGCATCCAGCAGTGCGCCGGCGGTGCGGACGAAGGCTTCGGAGCGGCTGGCGTCGAGGCGCAGGAAGCGGGAGAAGCAGAGGTGAGTCAGCGGGTCCCAGCCTAGCGGACCACCTTTCGCCGTTGCGGCGCTGGGTTCGGCAGTGAGGAAGCGGCGGACGGCGTCCTCGTCGGCCAGGATGGCGGCGGTGTGGATGCTGGCGGTGGCTACGTCCGGGTAGCGGGCGAGGATGAGCTCGGCGTGCTCCAGCGTACCGGTTGCGTGGCCGGTGTGGCGGGGGATGACGGCGACGTCGATGAAGGCGGCTACCGGGTCAGTGATGGCTTCGACTTCGCGGATAAGGCGAAGGGTTTCGATGTGCGCGGCGAACTTGGGCCAGCTGAGAAAGCCGTGCTCGCGGGCGAGAATGAGTTGGGCATCCGTGAGAGAGACGGGTTCGGCGGCGAGCTTTTCCGCGGAGAGCGGATGGAAGCGCGGATGATTGCGCTGCAGGCGTGCGAGGGTTTCGGCGAGGCCGAGCCGCGCATCGCGGAGAAGGTCTTTGGCCTGATTTTTGTATTGCTCGATGCTGGGGTGGGCGGGGAGTTGCTGTTCAAACATACGAAGCTCCTTTCGGTTGCTTGCCTGGGTGTCCGCACTTGTCAGGCTGGAAAGAAGTTCGTCGGATTGGGAACGGCTGAGGTGGGCACTGCCCTTTCCGCGGACCGGATGCGCCCTTAGCGCCTGAGGTAACGGTAAGGAAGCGGGGCGGCTAAAGTCAACTGGAAAAAGTAAGGCCCGGCGACGAGCGCCGGGCCAAGAGGTACAGGGGGGTGGACTAGAAACTGACGCGCAGCGAAAGCTGAAGCTGGCGGTTGGTGCCAAGGCCGACCTGGTTGCCGACGGTGGCGCTGAGCGCACCGAAGGCGCTGCCGGCGGTGGCGTTGTTACCGTTGGGGAACGGCGTTCCGGGTTGCAGGCTGTTGGCTGCTCCGGGCGCCGACGGGATGCCCTGCGAGAGGCGGACCGTGCCGGGGTTGGCGAAGTTGGGGTGGTTGAAGATGTTGTAGGCATCGGCCTTGAATTCGGCGTGGACGCGCTCGTAAAGCGAGAACTTCTTGGAGAGCGTGAGGTCGAACTGGGTGAGGCCGGGGCCGGTGGTGTCGTTGCGTCGGGCGTTACCGAAGGTGCCGGGTACAGGCACCGAGAAGGCTGCGGGGTTGATGAACTGGCCGCGCGAGCCGAGGTACTTGCTTACTCCGGGCACGACGTTGGGACGCCTAATGTTGCGGGTGTTGCCGCCGCCAGGGACGTTGACGACAGCCGTGGTCTGGACGACGCCAGCGGTGACGACCGGCGAGCTGAAGACCTGGCCGGCGATCGCGCTGCCGGCGTTGCCGACGTAGGCGAGGTCAGGGCGCGTGATCAGAACGTCGATGGGCAGACCGCTGCGCGCATTCACCACGCCGCCAATCTGGAAGCCACCGAGCAGCATGTCTGCCGGGCCGCTCAACGAGTAGCGCTTGCCGTGGCCCCACGGGAGGTCATACAGCACGGTGGCGTTCAGGTTATGGCGGATATCGTTGGTGCCGCGGCCGAACTCCGTGCTGAGGTCGAAGGGGTTCTGCGCGGTGGTGGCTTCGTTGGAACCGCTGGAGGTGCCCAGCTCCTTGGCGAAAGTATACTGTGCACCGAAGGAGACCCCGGAGTTGTAGCGGCGTTGCAGTGTGGACTGCAGAGCGTTGTAGTTGTCGCTGCCGCCGGACGTTTTGTAGTCGATTTCGGCGAAGCGGTTAGTGCCGGGAGCGCCGGCAACCGTCGAAGTCGTGGGCGTGCCTCCGACAGTGAACTGGCGGATGGCTGTGCCAGCGCCGGTGGTGGGGTTCTGATAAACACCGGTGATGGTGTTGGTGATGGCGCGCAGGAAGAGGTTGCGGCCACCCGAGCCGACGTAGCCGACCATGAGCTGGAACTTGGCGGGCAGCTCCTGCTCGACCGAGAACGTGTACGTGCCGACGCGCTCGGGGATGGTGTAGTTGCTGGTGTAGGCCCGGGGCTGGTAGCCGAGGTTGGGATCGTTGACGTTATACGCCGCGGTGATGGCGACGGGATCGATGGGATAGATCTTGCCGGAGCTGGCCGAAAACGTCGTCGAGACGCGGTCGTTGGCTTCGGGCTGGATCTGGTCTTCGGTCTGTCCGGGGCCGTAGTAGAGGCCGGCGCCGGCGCGGATGACGGTCTTCAGCGCGAACAGGCTGGGCGCGTAGGTGATGCCGATGCGCGGTCCGAAGTTCTTCATTGAGCTGTGATACCAGTCGCCGGTGAATCCGGGAGAGATGGTGCCGGAAGCTATGTTGAAGACCACGTCCTTGTTGCGGGTTTCATGCAGCGGCGAGTAGAACTCGTAGCGCATGCCGTAGCTGACGGTCAGGTTAGGCAGCACCTTCCACTCGTCCTGCGCGTAGCCGATGTAATACGCCTGCTTGACGTACGCATTGCCACTGAGTCCAGTGAAGGGGCTCTTGTCGCTGAGGTTACCGTAGAAGGCGATCGTCGAGTTACGGTTATTGATGAAGTCCGCAATGCTCGTGTAGGTGTAGGTTTGTCCGCCGATCTGATCGTTGTAAAGACCAAGCGGACGGATTTCGCCGCCAAACTTCATATTGTGGCGGCCAGCAACGTAGGAGAAGTTGTCGATGTACGAGTAGGTCTGGCCGGTGTAGGGAGCGCCGACACCGTTGAAGGAACTCGACAGCGAGATGAGCGCGCCAATGTTGGTTAGGCCGGCGACGGCGATACGCGAGCGGCTGAGGTCAGCGTTGGGGCTGGGACCGGCGATACCCTGCACACGCATCTTGATACCGTTGAAGCCGAACTTGGTCTCGTTGAAGATGCGCGAAGACCACACCTGGTTGAGCGCAAGCACGGCGTTCTGCGGAACTTCAACCTGGCCGAACTTGCTGAGCGAGGCGTCCTGGATCTGCGCGGACGTGCCCTGGTCGCGATTGTAGCGCGCGTACAGGTGGAAGCGGTCACTGATGTTGTAGTCAAACCGGATGTCGCCGAAGTCTTCCTGGATGCGGTTCTGCCCGTTGACGCTCACCGTAACCGAGGGAGTGGCTGGGACGGTTTCGGAGGCGAGGCTGTTGGGATCGTTCGGGTAAGCGGCCAGCAGGTTCAGGATCGGCGAACCCGCGGGAATGAGCGACCGCGAATAATTGCTGAGCGTCGCCTGAGTATAAGGAGCGACGTAAACCTGGCGGAGGCCTTCATACGCGGCGAAGCCGAAGAGCTTGTCCTTGATGAGTGCGCCGCCGAAGGAACCGCCGAACTGGTTGAGCCGGAACTTGGTGCTCTTAGGAGCCGCATTGAAGAAGTTGCGTGCGTCGAACACGTCGTTGCGGAGGTACTCGAACACGGAGCCGTGCGGGTTGTTCGAACCGGACTTGGTCACGAAGCTGATCTGGCCGCCGGTGCCCGTACCCATTTCAGCGGGGTAGCTGGAGGAATCGACGCGAAACTCCTGCACCGCCTCAAGCGACTGCTGCAGGCGGAAGATCGAGGTCAGCTCGCCGTTGAGATTGCCCGGGGACGTATCGATGATGGACGTGGCTTCGATTCCGTCGAGGCGAATGATGTTCTGCTCGGTAGCGCGGCCGCTGAAGTGGATATTGTCGAAGTTGCCGACGCCGGTGTTGGTGGCGCCGGGGATGAGCAGGTAGAGCTGCGAGATCTGGCGGCCGTTGATAGGCAGTTGCTCCACTTCTCGGCTGGAAACATTGCCTCCGATGCGCGCGGAAGAGGTGTCGAGCTCGGAGATGTCATCGGCGCTGACGGTAACGACGGATTTATCTGAGGCGACCGAGAGCGAGGGGTTCCAGATGAACTCCTGGCCGACCTTCAGCGCGAGTTTGCTGAGCTGGACGTTGTTGAAGCCGGTCGCGGTGGCGCTGAGGGTGTATTCCGTGGGCTGAAGTGAGAAGAAGACGAAAGCCCCGCCCGCACCGGCGGTGGCGGTCCGGTCTACGCCGGTCTGCTCGTTGTGCGCGGTGACGGTGGCGCCGGTGACGGTGGCGCCGGTGCTGTCAGTAACGGTGCCGGAGACGCGCGCGGTACTGGTCTGCGCACGGGCAGAGAGGAGGGTTGCGGCGAACAGCATCGCACCCAGCAGGAATTTTCTCGGTAAGAGGTTCATACCTCGCAGCCTAGCGAAGGCTGCGGACGGCATCATCAATGGAGGGTTACAGGGAGTTAATGCAGCATGAATCCAGTGAAGGCGCGAGTGACGTCTGCCCGCAAGGCCTTTGCCTACAGGCTTTTGTGGCACAAGGTGCAGCAGTCAATATTGTGCAAATAAAAGTGGCCAAGGGTGGAGTAGCGCCCTCGGCCACCGTCGCGACGCATGGACTACGGCATCACCGGTAAGCTGATGTAGCTTGCCGTTGCAGGCGTGTGCCAGATGTGTTGCGTCGCCTTCTGATAGTCGGCTGGCTTTGCGTTGAAGATGTTGGGGACGAAGGTCTGCGGGTTGCGGTCGTAAAGGGGGAAGAGGGTGGACTGGATCTGAACCATGATGCGGTGGCCGGGCTGGATGGTGTGGTTGATCATCGGCATGCCGAAGGTGTATTCGAGCGGCTTGTCCGGCGTGATGGCAGTGGGGTGCTCGAAGCTGGTGCGGTAGCGGCCGCGGAAGATGTCGATGCCGATCGGGAGCTCCGTGCCGATCAACTCGCCGGGCGCGGGGGTGTGGTCAGGGTAGGTGTCGGGATAGACGTCAATGATCTTGACGACCCAGTCGGAGTCCGTGCCAGACGTACTGGCAAAGAGATGGGCGACGGGTTCGCCGCAGAGCTTGAGCGGCTCGGTCAGCGGAGCGGTTTCGTAGGTCAGCACGTCCGGGCGGCCATCGACGAAGCGCTGGTCGGTGACCAGCCAGTTGCCCCACTGGCCATCATCGCCGGCGGTCGGGCGCGGGCGATAGGGGACGGGATGGGCGGGGTCGGAGGTGTACTCGTCGAATTGCGAAGTGGCCGCGGTGGGCGGGGTGAAGCTGAGCATGCCGGCGGCCGAGAAGTAGAGCGGCTTATCCTGTGTGGGGCAGCCGGAATCGCAGGCTTCAGGCCAGTTTTTGGGGAACTCCCAGCGGTCTTCGCCGGGGTTGTAGATCATAGCTTTGGGCAGGTTGGATTTGGGTGAGCCCGGCTTGAGGTGCTCGTTGAAGAAAGGTACGAGGTAGTCTTTGCGCCACTGCAGGGCGGTGTCGTTGGCCCACGTAAGCGGGCCGAGCGTGCGGCCTTCGCGGTTGATCTGCGAGTGCCGCCAGGGGCCCATCACGATGTGATTGAGCGGGTCGCCTTTCTTCACGGCTTCGAGCGCACGATAGCTGTGGATGGCGCCCCACATATCTTCCTGGTCCCAGAGACCCTGCTCCCAGAGGGTGGGAACGGTTAGGACGGATTTGGCGATAAGCCTGTCGAGCGCCTGCGATTGCCAGAAGGCGTCGTAGGCGGGGTGGGCTTCCATCAGCTTCCAGAAGGGCAGCTGCTCTTCGCCGAGCAGGCGCGCCATGTCGCCTGCCGAGCCGACCGAGAGGAAGCCGGCGTAATCGTCGCGCTGCGGATGCGGGACACGTGTGCCGGAGCCACGCTGGGTGGTCTGGCCGACGATGTAGTCGAGGTTGGGCTGGCGGAAAGCGCCGTAGTGGAACCAGTCATCGCCCATCCAACCGTCCACCATGGGGGACTCAGGCGCGGCGACCTTCAGTGACGGGTGCGGGTGCAGCAGCGCCATGACGACGGTAAAGCCTTCGTATGACGAGCCGATCATGCCGATGCGGCCGTTGGACTCCGGCAGGTTCTTCGGGTTGCTGAGCCAGTCGAGCGTGTCCCAGGCATCCGTGGTGTCGTCGGCCCCGCTGGGGTTGAAGCCGGAGTTTACGGGTGGCGGGGTCATGAGGTACGGGCCTTCGGATCCGTACTTGCCGCGCACGTCCTGGTAGACGCGAATGTAGCCGGCCTTCACGAAGTCTTCGTCCGAGAGAGGCAGAGCTTCAATCATCTTCGGCGAGTTGGAGCGCGTGGCGCGCGCAGCGGCGTTGTAGCAGGTGCGCGTGAGCACGATAGGCGCCCCCTTGGCGTTTTTCGGGACCACGATCACGGTGTAGAGCTTGACGCCGTCGCGCATGGGAATCATGACGACGCGCTTGTCGTAGTCGGGCGCAGTTGTGGGAGGGGCCTTGAAGTCTTTGGCGAGTTGGTCGGCAGGGACATTCTGCGCAAGGGCTGCGGTGGAGAAGAGAATCGAAGCGATGGCGGCGTAGCGGAGGATAGTCATAAGGCCCTCAATGGCTAAGGCTAGTGGATGAGGTAAAGGCTGGTCTGGCGGGGGAGGAAGGTCTTGAAGCCGTCGTCGGTGAGGTAGGCATCGTCCTCTTCCATGATGTAGACCTTCTGATTGTCCCACTCCGGCACAGGCGTTGCTGAATTGAGCTCGATGGAGATGTAGGAGCCCTTGCGCATGCGCTTGCCTTCCGCGGCGGACTGCTGAGACGCGCGATAGTCGAGGCCCGCGCCCAGACCGTGGCCCTGGTCGCCAATGGGGTGGGAGTAGACCATGGGTTCGATTCCCTGCTGCTTCATGTCGGCCATGATGTCGTTGTAAACGTCGCCGGCAAGGCGGCCGGGGCGGGACCGCGTCATCAGCGACTCCTGCAGCGCGTTAGTGTGAGCGAGCGCAAGCTTAAGGCCCGCAGGTGCATCCTTTTCACCGGGTAGCAGAACGTAGGCTTCCTTCTGCCAGTCGGTGTTGAGGCCCATCGCCGTGATGCCGAAGTCGAGGTGCAGGACGTCGCCACGTTGGATCACGGTTTCTTCAGGCTCGACGGCGAGGAAGCCGCGCGACTTCGACGGATTGCGGCCTCGGCGCTGCAGGCGGATGTCCTGCTGGAACCACGTCGAAACGTTGTGCGCACCCATCTGGTCATAGAGCCAGCGGCGGATGTCGCCGACGGTGGTCTTGCCGGGCGTGACGACCTCATTGGAGAAGGCGCGTTTCGTTAGCTGATCGGTGAGTGCGACCAGGGTCTTGTAGGTTTCGAATTCATCGGGAAGGCGGGTGTCGCTGTACTCCTCGATCAGATCCGCAGCCGGTACAAAGTGTGATTCGGCATCGCCGCCCATGCTTTTTGCAAGAAAAAGATAAGCGTCACGCGTGAGCGAGCGCTGGACGCCGCGGCGAGCGTCGATAGCAAGGCCGATGTGTTTCGGATGGTACTGCTCGTATAGCGCGTGAAGCGTTTGATCGGCGGGCTTGGGATCGTCGGGTGCTTCAAAGAAGCGCTGCACGTTCTCTTCCGCGTATCCGGTCACAGCCACCTTGCGGAGAGCGGTGCCCGTGTCGATGAAGACGAAGATATCGCGGTTGCCGGTGTACGGGCGCGGCGGAGCGATGTACTCGGTGAGGGGATCGTTGTGGAACTCTTCATTGACGACGATCCACATGTCGATCTGGTGGCGGCGCATCATCTCGAGCAGCGCAGCGTGGCGCTTGACCAGCCAGCCTTCGCGGATGGCAATCTGCTGCGACCACGTGGGCAGGTTGATCGCGGGGTAGGCCGAGCCTTTCGATTGCGAGGCAGCGGGCAGGCTGATGGCGAGAGCGGCGATTGAGGCAACGAAGGAAGCGCGCATGGCTAACAGCTTATCGTGACTGCTCAGCCTGCGGAGAGTGCGCGCAGGGTCATGACATTACGCAGATTGTCACCTTCGTCATCTGCGGGAGTCTCTGCGATGAAGGCAGAGTGGCTGAAGCGGTCGTCATGCAGCAGGCGGCGGAAGGCTTCGGCGCCGATGGTGCCTTCGCCGATGTGCTCGTGGCGGTCGAGCTTTGAGCCCAGCGGCGCCTTCGCATCGTTGCAGTGCCACACGCGGACGGAGTCAAAGCCAACCGTGCTGCCGATAAGTCCGGTCGTTGCTGCGTAGCCCTCAGGGGTTACGAGGTCGTAGCCGGCGACGTGAAGATGGCAGGTGTCGAGGCAGACATCGACGGGAGCGCAGGTGCGCAGGCAGGCGACCAGCTCGGCTACCTGCTCGAGCGTGGAGCCCAGCGCAAACTCCGCGCCGGGAGCGTTTTCGATCAGTATTTTGAAGTTGGCGTCCTGCCATGGGAGGCCGTCGATCGCGCGCTCGATGGACTGCGCAGCCAGGCGCAGGCCCTCTTCACGGGTGAGGCCTTTCCAGCTTCCGGTGTGGACGACCAGGTACTCGGCGCCGAGGGCTAGCGCCTGCTGCACTTCCGCACGGAAGGCGTCGATGGAGCTGACGCGGATGCTTTCCGTCTGGGAGCAGAGGTTGATGAGGAAGCTGGCGTGGATGGCGAGCGGATGCACGTCGTACTCAGCCCGGAGCGCATTGAGCTTGAGGGCGTCCGCCGGCTTGACCGTGCCGGACTTCCAGGCGCGAGGGCTGGAGCTGAAGATTTGCAGAGTGTTGGCGCCGGCCTCGACGGCGCGGCCAATAGCCGTCCACACGCCGCCACTGGTGCTGACGTGTACGCCAATCCGTTTTCTAGTTGTTGCCATTTTGTGAGCCTATCGCATTCGGCGGAGTGTATATTTCGAGTCAACTTCCCCAGGGCCGAATCTAACCACCCAAAATCTTTCTCCGAAAGCGAGTCTTCCATGTCCGCTGTTCAAAGCTATAAGAGCCATGCCCGCTGGGACCCTGCGTTTCACTTCTTCGTTGCGCCGGTGATGCTGCTGAATGTGGTTGCCGTCAGCGTCTGGTACTACCGGCACTATGCTCAGCACGTGCACAGCGGCATGTGGCTGGTGCTGCTGTCGATGGCGCTATTGATACTGGCGATCAAGTCACGGTCGAACGCATTGAAAGTGCAGGACCGCTTGATCCGGCTGGAAGAGCGGCTGCGGCTCGCTTCGCTGGTGAGCCACTCGGAGCTGGTTGAGCTCGAATCGCTGACGGTGGACCAATACGTCGGTCTCCGGTTTGCTTCAAACCCCGAACTGCCTGATTTGGCACGACGTGCGGTGCGCGAGAAGATGACGCGGTCGCAAATCAAGCAGGCCATCGTGGCCTGGCGCGCCGACCACGACCGCGTGTAGCGCAACCAAGCCAGCACGCCGAACGCACTATCCGGCTGCACGCATCGCTACGCCTGGAACCGGAACTGACGCGGGCTGCTTCTTGGGCCCGCGTTTGCGTGCGACCAGCAAACGGATACGATCGAGCAATTCGACCGGCGTGCAGGCTCCCTTGGGGAGAAAAGCGTCCGCGGCCGTGGCGCGGTCAAAGTTGGTGACGGTGCCGGAGACCAGCAGCACCGGCAACGCGGGGTTGTGCTGCTTGGCGCGGCGGGCAAGCTCGTTGCCGTCCATCTGCGGCATGATCAGATCCGACAGCAGAAGGTCGATGGCGCCGGGGGCGGCGGCGTGGATCTGGTCAAGCGCTTCAGCGGCGGAGATCGCGGTGACCACGCGATAGCCGCGGGTTTCCAGCATGAACTTGCGGATGGAGAGAATCTGTTCGTTGTCTTCGACGCAGAGAATGGTTTTGCGTGGGCGCATAGTGCTGTACTTCTCCCTGCCGGTTGGGGGGCCGGCTATTGCGGGGCCTTTGGGGTCCTGGTGAATGAAGCGCTCAATGCCGTGCGTGAACGGAGTCGCTGCGGCGAGAGCATGAGAACGAAAGCGAAAATGAGGCGATCAAGGGCTGACGCGCGCAAAGGCACGGGTGCGGGCGATCGCTTGGTGGGTCGCGACGACGATGCTGCCGCTTTCATGCGCAGGCGGGGCCGCTGCCTTGCCGACGCGAACGCGTCACACCAAGGCATGCGTCGCTCCGTGGGTGCGGGAAAGTCGGACGAAGAGCGAGGCTCTCCTGTCCGCTCCTGCATGGAGCGGTGCCCCTGAAGCCTGGACGCAGAAGAAAAGCGCAGTCGGGCCGCGGGTTTTTGAACAGGACGGTGGCTGACGGGGATGCTCGTGGTGCGCTCGAAACAGCTCTAGGCGCAGGACGAACAGCGGCGTAAGTGGATCGTCCGGTTCAGTTCAGGTTGTTGGTAAAGCTGGCGAAAGAACTTAATTAAAACTTTGGTAAAGCACGGTAATTCTGGCGAAAGTAGTGTGTCGCTAAGGGAGTTCCTTTGCTGACGATTTGCCGAGCATAGGCGCGAGTTGAGCGCGTGGCAACAGCAAAATTTAAGCGAATTGACACCGCGATAGGCATGGCGCTTCCACCGTTGAATCTTAACCGTGCGTTAACATTGGCGATTGCGCGATAAGGCCTGTGGGAATCGCCGCCGTCACGGCAGGAAAAACGATCCCGTTGCCACGGGAATGGTGCGGCCCCCGACACGAACTTCTGACACAGATTCTCCAACGCATTTCGCTTGCGTTGTGATACGGCTCGGTCGTCGCATCTCAATGCCCTGCTCGATGATGACCGGCGTCTCCGATAGAGCGAGCCCGTGGCGTACCAGCCAGGAGATGCAGCAGCCGGAGGCCGACCCGGTCGCGGGGTCCTCGCCGCCGTAGAACTGCATGCGGGCGTGCCAGTGCGGTCCTTCAGCTTGCGCTTGGGTTTCGGCAGGAGCGATGCAGTAGAAGAACTTGGCGTCAGAGGCGTCAAGGTAGCGCTGCGCCTCGCGTTGTGCAATCTGGAGGCGGCGCGAAACCTCCAGCGAACGCAGCGGCACAACGCAGAACGCCATGCCGGTGGAAACGGTCTGCGGGGCATGGTGCGGGTCAAGGTCGTCGATGGTGAAACCCAGCGCAGCGGCGATGGCGGCGCGATCATGCGTGGTACCGAACGTGGGGTCGTTTTGCTGCATCGTGCCGCGGATGCCGAGTTCGCCCCCAACCGCAGGCGTGAAACGCACCGTGATAGGCCCTACGTTGAGCGCCAGGGTGATGCTCTCGGCTCCGCGCAGCATGGGGTGGTTCCAGTAGAGCCAGCTCGCTGTGCCCAGCGTGGGGTGGCCGGCGAACTTCAGCTCTTCCTGCGTAGTGAAGATGCGGACACGGACGCCGTCGCTTTCGTCTTTTGCGGGGAGGATGAAGGTCGTTTCGGCCAGGTTGGTTTCGAGCGCGAGCGCCTGCATCTCCTGCGTCGAGAGCGAGCGGGCATCATGGAAGATGGCGAGGGGGTTGCCTTCGAGCGCGTGCTCGGCAAAGACGTCGACGACCGAGTACGGCAGCGTGCGTGGGGGCATGGTGGACTCCGTTCAGGCTCGGGTTTGACACGACGCAGCGGCGAAGCGTAGTTTTGGAATCACCGCAGTGGAGCAAACCTGCTTCTATGCTAGCGCTGAGCGCTGGTGGCGGTTCTAAAGTTTTCAAGCGATGACGACTGTCAACTCCATCTCGACTCTTTCACGCTGCTGCTGTGGCTGCTGTTGCTGTGGCCCCTGCGCGGGTGAGTCGATTTAGAGAGTCAAGACGGTAAGCGTCAAGAAGCTCGAAGTCAGAACCCACCCAGGCCAAGCCGGGTGGGTTTTTCCTTGAGGGGCCAGCGACACATTTCAACCATCGGACCGCAGTAAGAACCTCAACGCTGATAAATCCAGGCTGGAAAGCCAAGACGAGGCAAAACGATGTCACTCCGCATCAACGACGTAGCTCCCGATTTCACCGCAGAAACCACGCAGGGCACCCTTCACTTCCACGAGTGGATTGGCGATGGCTGGGCGGTACTCTTCTCTCATCCGAAGGACTTCACGCCGGTCTGCACGACCGAACTGGGCGCCGTTGCGGCCCTTGAAGGCGACTTTGCCAAGCGTGGCGTCAAGGTGATCGGCCTTTCGGTCGACCCGGTCGACAGCCATGGCAAGTGGACGCAGGACATCGAAGACGTAGGCGGCCATAAGGTCAACTACCCGATCATCGGCGACCCGAAGCTGGAGATTGCCAAGCTTTACGACATGCTGCCCGCCGACGAAGGCGATAGCTGCGAAGGCCGCACCCCTGCAAACAACGCTCCCGTGCGCACGGTGTTCGTGATTGGGCCGGACAAGCGGATCAAGCTGCAGCTGGCTTACCCGATGACGACCGGCCGCAACTTTGACGAGATCCTACGCGTGATCGACTCGATGCAGCTGACCGCAAAGCACAAGGTGGCGACCCCGGCGAACTGGAAGCAGGGCGACGATGTGATCATCACCGGCGCGGTTTCCAATGAGGACGCAGACAAGATCTTCCCCGGCTACAAAACGGTGAAGCCTTACCTGCGCACAACGCCCCAGCCGAAGTAGTAATCTGGTGCTTCAAAGTTTGCGCGTGGCAGTAAGGGCACGCGCATGAGCACCGGTGGCGAAGTGGCTAACGCGCTGGTCTGCAAAACCAGTATTCATGGGTTCAAATCCCATCCGGTGCTCCAAGAGATTCGACATCATGAAGGCCCTCCGAGGACGGAGGGCCTTCCGGTTTTAGCGCACATGAACGCACGCGCCCCTTTGAAGAATTTTCGGATAGTGATGGCCTGCACGGCACTCCAGCAATTAGAGGGGGTGAGAGGCGTCGTCGTTGAGGCTGGAGGCGGCCGATTGGGAGCTGATGTGCTGAGAGAACTCGGAGCGGGCGGTCAGGGGGGTGCGGAGGTTGGCTACCGTGGTCCACTGGTCGGGCTTGGCGCGAGGCGGCGAGACCCAGAGCGGGAGGTCCATGCAGAGGAACTCGGAGAGGGCTTCGGCGTGGGGCTCGTAGAGGAGGCGGATGGCGGCGAGGCGGGCGCGGGT
>CAIQPK010000020.1 GCA_903873705.1 uncultured Acidobacteriota bacterium | reverse complement strand
TTCCCTCGCGCCATCTTCAGCTCCTTTAAGACCAGTTTCTCTCACTAAAACTGGTACATAAAAGACCGGGCACTGCACGTTCACAGTTGGTCAGGGGCTAACCTCTCCGAGCCCATCGTCGGTCGTCGCTACGAAGGATGGAGCCCTCTGGCTGGGGACCGCAAGCGGGATAGACATCCTAAAACAAGGAAGCATTTCGCACATTGGCCAAAAAGAAGGTCTTCCTGGCAAAGTCGTCGACAGCATCTATCAGGACTCACATGGACAGTTTTGGCTAAGTGTGGACCACGATCTTGTCACCTACAACAATGGCGTGTTCTCGCCCATAAAGAAAGCAGACGGAACCTCGTTAGATCAGCACACTTCCATCGCGGAGGATACGGACGGAAGCGTATGGATGACGAATCCTTCCGTGACTGGGTTTTCGCTCACTCGCGTTCTAGACCGGCATGTGGAAGACGTAAGCCTGCCCCCAGACTATTCGCCGCCTTATTCCGTCGGACGCAACCCCGCAGGGGGCGTTTGGATCGGGCTTATGAATGGCGACCTTGCTTCTTTCAATGGCGGACATGCCAGCGTTTATCATCTGCACTTTCCTACTCAGTACCCCACGAAAAAGATACGTCCCATTTGGAACATCACGACAGAAGCCCAAGGTAACGTACTTGCTGCCGGCACCGAAGGGTTAGTGGAAAAGCGCGGCGAAGTCTTCCACTACTTGACAGTAGCCAATGGACTTCCTTGCAAAGGCTTTGTGGAAGCGTTCCAGCGGGACTCTCATGGAACGCTGTTTCTCTTTATGAGTTGCACTTACATCTCCATTTCGGCCGCAGAAATGGAGCGCTGGTGGAGCAGTCCGGGGTCACCGCTGGTTTTTAAGGAATACGGCGCAAGCGACGGTGCGCGCCCGGCTCATACCTACGATTCTCCTTCAACGGCAGTGACCTCAGATGGCCGAATCTGGTTTGCCCCCTCCGAGGGAGCGCTCCAAATGATCGATACGGAACATCCAATCTTCAATCGCCGGCCTCCGCCAGTCGCTATCGAAGCTCTCGCGGATGATGGAAAAAGCTTCACGGTACAAGACGGCACTCGGCTACCGCCTCATCTCCATTCTTTGCGTCTGGACTATGCGGGCTTCAGCTTTGTCGCGCCAGATCGAATGCAGTTTCGCTATAAGCTTGAAGGGCACGATACCGAATGGGTAGACGCCGGAACGCGGCGTCAAGCGTTCTACAACGATCTGCCTCCCGGGCCGTATCGGTTTCGCGTAATTGCGGCAAACAACGACGGCGTCTGGAACAACGAAGGCTCCTCCATCTCGTTTTACGTCGCGCCGACCTTTTATCAACGTGTCTGGTTCAAAGTCCTTCTGGGTGCGCTCGCCGCTCTAATACTCTGGCTGGTTTATCTGTACCGTCTAGCCAAGGCAACAGAAGCTGTGAAAGTCCGCTTGGAGGAGCGTATCGCCGAGCGCGAACGAATTGCCAGAGATTTGCATGACACCTTCTTCCAAGGTATTCAAGGGCTTTTGCTCCGCTTCAACACAGGCACGGCGCGCCTCCCTGTAGGGGAGCCTGCAAGGCCTATCTTTGTGGAGGCTCTGGAGCAGTCAGATCGCGTGATGCTTGAGGGACGTAAGCTCGTCCTGGATTTGCGAGAGACCAGCGAGAGTTCATTACTGGAAGACGTGTTGGCTCGCGCCGGAGATGAGTTCCAATCTTTGCATCCGGCAAAGTTCAAACTAACAGTCCTCGGTGAGACTCGTCCTCTTCGTCCCTCGACATCGACAGAGCTTTACTCTCTCGTGAGAGAAGCACTTTATAACGCATTTCGACACTCTCAGGCCGAATTGATCGAAGTCGAACTTCACTACACGGCTGATTACATGAACATCAAGATTCGCGATGATGGTCGGGGTATCGATGAAGACGTACTGCGTGAACGCAAGCGTGCTGGGCATTGGGGCTTGCCAGGAATGTGTGAGAGATCGGAGAAACTCGGCGGGAAGCTTACCCTATGGAGCCGTAAGGGGAGTGGCACGGAAGTGGAAGTTTCGATCCCTGCGACAACCGCATATCGGCAGCCATCGGACTCCGTTCTGCCAAGCTGGTTGATCCGGTGGTTCCGACCGCGAACGTCAGCCATCGGTTAGCAGGACGGTACGGGATTGATCGCCTGAAGAAGCTGCCGCTCCTTAGTCCTGACGCTGAGCCGCATCGCCAAGCCGGGATGCGGGTGCTACTTCATCGCATCCCGGGAGCGCTTCACTGATTGCTGACAGAAGGCAAGGCACATTGATAGGCTTTGTGAGTAGCTTCACCTTCAAGTTCATCACACTGACGCGTTCCGTGATCTCGGTCTGACCGCAGACAGCCGAAAGAAGAATCATCCGGCAAGATGGCGTCAATAGTGAGACCTGAGCTGCCAGGTCCAGCCCGTCCAATAGCGGCATGTTGATGTCCGAGATCAGGAGCTCGATAGGGCCGCTCGCGACGTAGGCAAGAGCGAGAAGGGGTTCGGTAAACCATGTCACATTGGCACCATGCCGTCGGAGTATCTCGCTCAACGTGATCGCCACGACGGGCTCATCATCCACGACCACAATCAGTGGCTGCCGGTCTTCCGCACGGAGTGCGTGAGCTCGGAGCATGTGTTCTCGATTCTCTTTGGTCTTCGCTTCTTGCCACAGAGAAAAAGCCCCAAAATGCTCAATGGAAATCTCACTTCGCTCTAAATCGAGCGGATTTACGATGTTCATCTGCACAGGTAACCTCCAGGAGATTTGCGATGACTTGGGACATTGAAACAAAGAGGCGGGCCGTAACGGCCCGCCTGGAGTCATGAGTACGTTACTGCGCAGGGGAAACCGGAAGATCTTTCCCGGTGGCGGCATAACCAATGAATTCGGCCACTTCCTTCGGTTTCGACAACATAGGCACGTGACTCGTCGGAAGCGTGAGAGTTCTTGAATTCATCCGTTTTGCCGTGAAGCGTTCTTGCTCTGGCGAGATCATTCGATCATTGGCAGCAACGACGAACCACGACGGTTTTGTATGCCAAGCCGCGTTGCTCACGGGAGTCCCTAACGCCGCCCCTTGCGTTGGAGTTTGAGTTGCCAGTAGCAAATTTCTTTCTTGCAAAGGGAGATCGGGCCCAAAGTCTTCCCGTACTCCCTTTGGTGTCAGCACAAGAAAGCCGTCTGCAATAGGGCGCAGTTCAGTGACGCCGGGCGTTGCACCGTAGGGTTTACCGAGACTGCCGGCAGATTCTCCACTGTCCGGAGCGAATGCTGCAACATAAACAAGCCCGACAACTTTCGGGTCGTTTCCCGCTTCGGTGATGATGGCACCACCATAGGAATGCCCGACCAGGAGAACAGGCCCATCTTGCGCATCAATCATGCGCTTCGTCGCGGCCACATCTTCGGCAAACGATGTCAACGGATTCTGAACCGCTGTGACGTGATAACCCTTCGCTTCCAGAATAGGGATCACTTTGGCCCAGCTTGAACCATCAGCCCAGGCTCCATGCACTAAGACGATGTTGTGAACTGGGGTCGAAGGTGTTTGTGACGTGGCTGGAATCGCCGCGCTGAGGAAGAACGCGATTCGAATCAGCGTCCACGATGCGTGTAAGAGTTTCAAGGGAAGGCTCCTTATGTTGACTCACCCGACGCAATCGAATCCGTAGGCAAGGTTGACTTGATAATTGGGCGAATCTTCTGCTCATAGATGCATCAGGGCTTGTCCAGCAGAGTTCGATAGATGGGCTGAGGTATGTGACAAGACCGATTCTGGGGTAGAGCGGTCTAAAGCGACAGTTCCCATCTGGGCATCTTTGAATGGCCCTTCAGAGTACGCAGGGAGGTCGCACGTTCATGGGGATCATGACGTGAGCTGCGCGTAGCTTGCTGGTGTGTCGTGTTCTGAGGCAGTCGGAACGACGCCTAGAGATCGATGTAGCCGCGACGGAACGCTGTCACTGTTGCACCGGTCCGATCATCCACGTCGAGCTTCGAGAGGATGCTCTTGATGTGATTCTTCACCGTGTGCTCGGCGATGTTCAGATCCGAAGCAATGATCTTGTTCGATTGGCCCTTAGCCACGCTACGAAGCACTTCAAGTTCTCTCGGAGTTAGAGCGTCATCTGTGGCGTGAAGAGCCAACTGTTGAGCAATTTCGGGCGGGATGTTCATGTGGCCAGCATGAACGCTGCGTATGGTTGTGATGAGTTCCGTCCGGAGTAAGTTCTTTAGAAGATACCCGACCGCACCCGCCTTGAAAGCCTTTAGCACTTGAATGTCGCCCGCACTTGAGGTGAGAACGATGATTCTCGCTTTCGGGAACTCCGCCTTGATGGAGCTGATTGCGTCAATACCATTGACCTTGGGCATCCTGATGTCCATCAACGTAACATCGGGGCGATGGACGCGGAAGAGCTCAAGAGCCTCATCGCCGTCGGTAGCCTGGGCGACTACATCCATGTCTGGCTGCTCATTGATCTCACCAGAGATTCCCGCCATCATGAGCGGGTGGTCATCGACGGTCAACACTCGGATTGTTGGATGGTCACTCATCGTTTTTGACCTCTGTGTGTCTCAATACTACGGGGCTTGCGACGTTTGTAGCTTGCCTCGAAAGGGCTAGTTGCTTCTGTCTTGCCCCGGAATACCAGGATGTAGACCCAGAACGAACGCCGACTGCAGCTCGCGGTTAGCCCTAAAGAGTCAACATTCGAGGTTACGACGGAGGCTTTCGGCTCTTGCCACTCGCCCCTACAGTTGATTGGTGCAAAGACTCTATTCAATGTTCCCAGCGAATCGGGCTGGGATCGCCCTCGTCATTCTCCGCTGTTTGGTAGCTCTGCAAGTCGTCTTTGCGAGCCCGCTCATGACCGAGCTCCCTCCCATGCTGAAATGCTTCGGCGTTCCAATTGCCGTCCTCGCACTTGTGGGCGGCGTTTTCACACCCGCAGCATGTCTCGCTTGCGTATTGTTGCAATTCAGCACTATTCAGAGCGAGAGCCGCTTGGCGGCTTGGCCGTTGATCGTGCCTTTGGCACTTCCGATCGTGTTGCTCTTCCTTGGCCCAGGAGCATATTCGATCGATGCGAAACGCTACGGACGACGTGTCATCTCTGGTCAGAAACGGTAAACCCTCACGTGGCACCGTCTTTATTCCAAAGGGCCATGGAGATTTGGCTGCAATTGGTCTGGCGCAGGTTGCCACTCCGCCCTAGTTTGAACAAAGAGAAAGTTGCAGCGGAGGAATAATGTCTACGAAACACACCAATCCACTCTTTAGTCCCGTAAGTCTCGGTGGCGTTGAACTCAAGCACAGAGTCATTATGGCTCCGCTGACCCGCTCACGTTCCATTCAGCCAGATTCGATTCCCGGCGATTTGATGCGGGAATATTACGAGCAGCGTGCTTCAGAGGGCGGCCTAATCATCGCCGAGGCCACGAACATCTCACTCACGAGTCGAGGATGGCTTGGAGCTCCCGGTCTGTACTCTGACCCTCAAGTGGCCGGTTGGAAGAAGATCACATCTGCCGTGAAGGCTAAAGGCGGCCACATGGTTGCGCAGCTCTGGCACACAGGGCGTTCGTCTCACACATCGATGACAGGCGGCGAGATGCCTGTTTCAGCCTCTGTGAACGAGCAATACTGGCTTCATCCGGGTCATCTTGTTTCGATTCCGGGCGGCTGGACGCAGCCATCTCCCCACCGTGCGCTTACTGTCCCTGAAATCCAGGGAATCGTGCAGGACTACAAGCAAGCGGCCGAGCGGGCCATGGATGCGGGCTTCGATGGGGTTGAGCTGCACGCCGCGAACGGATATTTGGTAGACCAGTTCCTGCAAAACGGCAGTAATCAGCGTACCGATGACTACGGCGGTCCTATTGTGAATCGCGCCCGCTTCCTGTCAGAAATCGTCGCGGCTCTGATTTCCGTGTGGGGGCCAGGAAGGGTGGGCATACGGATCGGGCCGAACGGAACATGGAACGGCATCTCCGACAGCGATCCGAAGGCTCTGTTCTCGTATGTGGCGGACCACCTGAACCAGTTTCCGCTCGCGTACCTGAGCTTGATCGAGCCGCGCATCTCAGGCAGCGATCTCATTGACACAACTCAAGGCCCAGTGGCTGCGGAATGGCTAAGGCCAATCTTCCACGGCAAGCTCATCTCTGCTGGCGGCTTTGAGCCGGACTCGGCTGAAGCTGCCGTCGCAGCTGGAACCGTCGACGCGGTCGCCTTTGGTCGACACTTTGTCTCCAACCCCGATCTTGTCCGGCGCATCGAGCAAAAACTGCCCTTGACGCCCTACAACCGCGACAGTTTTTACACCTTCGACGCGGTTGGTTATACGGACTATGCCACATACCAGGAATCACCGGCGAAATAGCTGTCGGAACCTAATCGCAACGCTACAAAAAACTGGGAGATTTCTATGAGCAAGCAAGCGAACATTATGTTGGTGCATGGCGCCTGGGCAGATGGAACATGTTGGAGCAAGGTCATCTTGCTTCTCGAAGTGAAGGGTTTCAAGGTGACGGCGGCGCAGATTCCTTTGAGGTCTCTCAGCGATGACGTTGCGGTCACGCGCCGATTGCTCTCAGCCGTCAAGGAACCTACAGTTCTTGTAGGTCACTCCTACGGTGGTGCAGTGATCACAGGGGCGGCGACCGAAACACCTCAGGTCAAGGCTCTGGTCTACATAACCGCCTTCGGACTGGATGAGGGCGAGAGCCTCGAATCACTCGCAAGCCAAGGTTCGCCATCGCCCGGTTCTGCGGCGATTGAACCGGACACCAATGGTTTCCTTTGGATCAACCGCGAGAAGTTCCACGATTCGTTCGCTGGTGGTGCCTCAACGGAAGAAGCAGCCGTGATGGCCGCCGTGCAGAAGCCCCTATCACTCGCGTCGTTCGCGGGTAAGGAGACCACGCCGGCTTGGAAGACCGTCCCATCGTGGTACCTGACCTGCACGGATGACAAGATGATTCCGCCGCCTGCTCAGGAGTTCATGGCGAAGCGCATGAACGCTACGATTCGTTCCGTGGCGTCGAGTCACTGTCCATTCATGTCTCACCCGGAAGCGGTCGCTGACATCATCGCGCTCGCGGCCGAATCGCTGAAGAACTAGGCATCCATCACGCGGCAAACGACTTCGCGCAATGCGAAGCCGGCGGAGTCACGCTTACGGAAGTTCAGGAGGAGGAGATGGCAAAAGCACGAGTTCTTGTAATGGGTGCGACAGGTCAAGTTGGCGGAGCCGTGATCCCGCTGCTTTCAGGCAATCCCGCTATCGAGCTGGTAGCGGCAGCCCGGAACCCAGCGAAGGCGGCGAAGTTGGATATGCCTACGGTTCATCTCGACCTCGACGACTTCGCGACCTTCGCTCCAGCCCTCGAAGGGATCGATCGGATCTTTATGGCGACGGGCTATACCGTCGACATGCTGCGTCAAAGCAAAGATCTCGTCAACTGCGCCAAACGGGCGGGAGTGAAGCAAATCGTCCATCTGGGCGCTTGCGGAGACGACGATACGCGCGTTGCTCACTACGGATGGCATCAGTTCATCGAGCGTTATATTGCTTCGTCCGGGATCGGCTTCACGCATCTTCGTCCTGAGATCTTCATGCAGAATCTCCTGGGCTACGGCGGTGAGAGCTATGTGAAGCAGGGCGTCATCAAGCATTACGTCGGCAGTGCACGGTTGAGCTGGGTTGATTGTGAGGATGTGGCAGCAGTGGCGGCGGCATGCCTGGCTGCCCCTGAACTGCACGCGGGAAAAACCTACCGCCTGGGTTACGAAGCGAAGACCTACTACGAACTAGCCGATGTCTTCACATCGACACTTGGGCAGCCTTTCTCATATGAGCCGCAACCTCCTTCCGACTTTCTTCGCAACGTACTGGCTGCTGGGGCGGAACCCGCCTATATGAAGTGTGTCTTCGACAGTTACGCCGATTTGACCAACGGCGTGGACATTCGCTCTGACGAAACGTTCAGCGGCTTCGCAGAGCTGACAGGCCGCCAGCCACGGACCCTCGCTGATTTTGCGCGGAAGAACGCGGAGCAGTTTCGTTACTAGGAACGCGGAAACGAGAAAACGATGTCTAAAGAAAACAAGATACGAGTTGGTTTGATAGGCGTGGGCAACTGGGGCCGCTACGGGCATATTCCGGCCCTCAAGCTCCTGCCGGAATACGAGATCATCGCTGTCGCCAGCCGAAGCATGGAAACGGCGTCGAAACTCGCGACGCAGTTCGAAATTCCGAACGCCCTGGGTGATTACAGAAGGCTCGTGGAGCATCCTGAAGTCGATCTCGTAGTGGTGCTACCACCCGCTCCACAGCACGTAGACATCGTGAAGGCGGCTATAGCAAACGGCAAAGATGTTTATTGCGAATGGCCACTCACGACGAACACCGCGGACGCTGAGGAGCTTCTGCGTCTTGCAGATCAGGCGGGCGTGAAGCATTTCGTCGGCCTGCAGCGCACTGTCGGCGCAAGCTCATTGTTGTTGACCGATCTTCTTGCTTCGCACTACGTCGGACACCTACTCTCCGTTCGGATGCATGTCAGCATGTCCGGCTTTGGACCGGTTCGATCTGCCTCCCTCGATTGGACTCTCCCTGCAATCAACTTCTCGAATGTACTGTCGATTTACGGCGGCCATTTCATGGACATGCTGTTCCATGCAGTAGGGCAGCCCGTCGCTCTGAGCGCAATCCTGAAGACGCAATTCCCAGAGCTAACTGCGGGAGACGGCCCTAAGGTACGAAACGAGAACGCTGACGCCGTGATGGTTATGGGCACAATTCAGAATGGTGCCTTGTTCCAGATTCACATTGAAGGCGGGAAGCTGAATCAAAAGGGTTTGCAGATTGAAATCACGGGAACGGCCGGCGACCTCGAAGTCTCCAATGATCGATCCTTTGTGACCAAGCGCCATGACTTGGTTAGGGGTGCACAGGGGGAAGCAGGGATCTGGGCCGAAGTGCCGATTCCGGATCAACTCCGCATCATTCCGGCGTCTCCTCTGGACGTGAGCGTGCAGGATCTCGCGCAGCTTTACGCGGCGTTCGCTCGTGATCGCGCTACTGGCAGAAAGTCGGTCCGCGACTTCGCCGATGCTGTGGCCATGCATCGGATCATCGACGTCATTGTGGACGCCGCTTCCTCGAACCGGACGGTTGTCCTCGGAGAGCCCGCATGAGTATCACTTCGGCAGAGAGCAACAAGCTCCTGGTCCTCAGGGCCTTCGACACCCTCTTTAACAAACGGGACTATGAGGCCGCAGCTCGTTTCTGGTCACCTGACTACGTCCAGCACAGTGCTCACATAGCTCCTGGTCGCGCAGGATTATTCGAGCTGACCAAAGCTTTACCGGCAACCCTGCGCTACGACAGCGCCCATGCCGCAGCCGATGGCGACGTAGTCATCTTGCATGGACGCTTTTCTGGTCATGGTCTCCCAAGGAACTGGGTAGTTGCTGACATCGTCCGCCTGGAAGGCGGAATGCTGGTCGAGCACTGGGACGTCATTCAGGATGAGTGCACTAGAGCCGAGTCGAAGAGCGGTCTTCCGATGTTTGGCTCTAGCTTCGCAGCTACAGATCAGACCAGCCTTGCGGCGGTCTCATCGATTTCAAAGGAGAAGACATGAATCTGACAGGAAACACGATCTTCATTACTGGCGGCGGTTCGGGCATCGGCAGAGCGCTTGCCGAGGCGCTGCACAAGCGTGGCAATAAAGTGATCATCTCAGGCAGGCGAGCTGGGCATCTTCAGAAGGCGCTTGAAGCAAACCCAGGGATGGAGGCGCTTGAACTCGACATTACTAGTCTTGAGAGTATCGCTGCAGTTGCAGCGAAATTGATGGTGAGCTATCCCGCTCTCAATGTCCTCATCAACAAAGCCGGAGTCATGCAAATCGACGATGTAGCAACAGAGATCGCGGATGAATTGGTCACTTCGACCATCACGACAAACCTAGTAGGGCCAATCCGCCTCACCAGCGCACTCATCGAGCACCTCAAGAAGCAGGAGACTGCATATGTCTTGATCGTCTCCTCAGTCCTGGGGTTCACTCCCATGGCGATGACGGGTGTTTATTCGGCTACGAAAGCTGCTCTCCACTCATACTCCATGTCGCTGCGTTTCAAGCTGAGGCAAACCTCCGTCCGGGTGTTGGAAGTGATTCCTCCCTGGGTACGCACGGAACTCCTCAACAGCAGCGAAGAACCGCGTGCGATGTCGCTAGAGGAATTCATCACGGAAACCATGAAGGCTCTGGCTACCGAACCGACAGAAGTCTTGGTGACGCGTGCTAAGTTCCTGCGGGATCGGGCTGGCCCTGCAGAGGAAGCATTTGTGACGAGCTTCAACGAGCAGTTGGAAGCTCCCCAGCCGTAAATTCGCAACGTCGTTTGTAGTGGTTCTTTCGAGGTCCACCGCAGGCGCCCACAGTCTGAAGCGAGGAACCAGAGATGAATGATCTATTGCAGAAAGCCGTTGACGCACATGGCGGGCTCGAGCGTTGGAACGAAATAAGCAAGATCACTGTACCCGCGTCTATGACCGGGGCCATCTGGTTCGTCAAGAGCCGGGCGACTATCTCAAGGATGTGGTGATGACGATCGAGACGACCAAAGAGGAGATCGTCACCGACTTTCCCGGACAGGACAAGCGCTTCATCTTCGGACCGAACCGTGTCGTGATGACGAGGCGAGATGGAACGATCCTTCAGGAACGTAACGATCCCGAAGAATCTTTCAAAGGACAACTTCGCGAGACGCCTTGGGATGATTTGCATGTCGCTTATTTCCAAGGGGAGGCGTTGTGGACCTACCTGAACACGCCATTTCTCTATACGCAGGAGGGTTTTCAGACGCAGGAGATTGCCTCAATCGTGGTGGACGGAGAAACCTGGCGGCGCTTGAAGATCACATTCCCAGAACACATCAAGAGCCACAGCCGCGAGCAGATTTCTTGTTTCGGCCCGGATGGATTGATCCGTCGGCACGATTACACCGTGGACATCCTCGGTGGTGCTACGGGACTCAACTACGCTACGGACTACCGCGAAGTCGGGGGAATCGTCTTTCCAACGAAGCGACGCATTTACGCCTACGAAGGCGACTACCAACTGGTTCCGGAGCCGTTGCTGGTCAAAATCGACATGGGTGAAATCACTGTGAGCTAGCCTTCTTGTCCTTGGTGCAGCGGTACGTCCGCTGTACCAAGGCGACGACGGATACTTCACTTTTCTTCAAAAATCCCGGCGTGGTGGTCTTTCTCAGCGGCAGTCGCCCCCCGCAATGTGCCATAGGCAAACGCTGGTTCTTGCAGCAGGAGGGCAGGCCAATCTATGAAACACGCTTCACTATTCGATCCTCTACAGATAGGAAACATCACCCTTCCTAACCGCGTCGTAATGGCCCCGCTGACCCGGATGCGCGCCGGAGCGGGGAATGTTCCTACCGCCCTAAATGCGCTCTACTACGTGCAAAGGGCGACTGCGGGCCTCATTATCGCGGAAGGCACAGCCGTGAGCGAGCAGGGGCAGGGTTACCCGAGCGCTCCTGGTATCTATACGCAAGAGCAGATCGTGGGGTGGAAGACAGTGACACAGGCCGTGCATTCTGCTGGCGGCCGCATCTTTCTGCAGATCGCTCACAACGGTCGGAACTCTCACTCATCTTTCATTCCTGGTGGAGGGCCGCCAGTTGCACCCTCGGCAGTCGCTTCCACGCTGTCCGGGTTCACCAGAGATTTTCGACAAGTTCCTATTGAGACACCAAGAGCTCTTGAGATCGCCGAAATCTCCTCCATAGTTCAAGACTTTGCACGGGCAGCCGGAAATTCGATGGAAGCAGGTTTCGACGGAATCGAGCTGCAGGCGGCAAACAGCCATCTGATTGATCAATTTCTGGAGGACGGTACCAATGTCCGAACCGATGTGTACGGCGGATCGATCAAGAATCGCACGCGGTTCCTCATGGAAATTCTCGATAGCGTGACAGCAGTAACGGGTGCTGGCCGGGTCGGAGTACGTCTTTCTCCTTTTGGTCAATACGGAGGGATTCGCGATAGCAATCCAATGAAGCTGTTCACCTCCGCAATCCAGGAACTGAGCGGACGTGGTCTGGCGTACCTCCACCTTATCGAAGGCCGCGGCTCGGAGATTGGCCTAGGGGACGCATTGCATGAGGACGCCTTGAACAATGCCAAACTCTTTCGTCCTCACTTTGATGGAGTTCTGTTGTCGGCGGCTGCTTATACGGCGAGTTCTGCCGCGAGCACAATCGAAGAAGGCTCTGCGGATGCCATAGCATTTGGCCGGCACTACATTTCGAATCCCGACCTCGCGCAACGCATCGCCGACGGTGCTCCGCTCGCCCCATACGATCGCTCTACCTTCTATGGAGGTGGCGAGCTTGGTTATACCGACTATCCGCCAGCGGTGAAGGACGGTGCAATTGAAAGTATGGACGCTCGATGACAAGACGAGAAGTGCTTGCAGCACACCAGAACATCTTCTACGCGTCCTTACTGAACGGCGACTGGGATGCACTCTCTGACCTCTACGCGGACGATTACACACTCGTGCGGTCAGACGGAACGGCACTCGGGAAGGGCGAGGTGCTGTCAGAACTTCGCAGCGGAGACCTAAGCTTCAAATCCATCGAGTTACGAAATCAAGACGTCCGCTTGAGTGGGGCTATGGCGGTTCTCACCGGTGAGAGCATGACGGTCTCCGAAAAGAATGGCGTTGAAGCTCGGTCGCACTTTCGTCTAACGGCTGTGTACATGGAGTCAGCCTCGCGTCTTCATCTGCTGCACTTTCAAAGCACCAACATTGCCGGAGTCTGAGACATCCGGATTCGGCTATGGCAAGAGAACTTCACTACAGGAGGCCGGAATGTCGTCGAACACCACAACAACGCCGACAGCGCGAGCGTTCATCGGTACCTGGGCGCTGGAAAGCTTCACTGAGCACTCAGAAGCAGCGGGCTTGGTTCATCCTTTGGGTGAAAGTCCCTCGGGAATTCTTATCTATACGGAGGAAGGTTTTGTTTCCGCTCAACTGATGAAGTCGGGGCGGAAAGAAATGAGTGGGGATCTCTGGGATATTGCTCGTTCTGTTGGACTCGCAGAACTCGCGGCGGGATACATTGCCTATTGTGGTCGATTTACCGTAAATGCAGAAGCACAACAAGTGGTCCATACGCCCATCGTTGCGCTGATCCCGAACCTTGTAGACCATTCTCAACTGCGGACCTATTCATTTGAAGGACGAAGATTGTCTTTGGAAAACCGGCGAGCCGGACCGGACAAATTGCCAGTCACAGCTCGGCTAGTTTGGCGTCGGCATAGTAGCTTCAGCGGGTTTGGTGGCGACGGAACGGATTAGTACTCGGACGCCGTTCGTCAGTAGTAATCGACGATGAGTGCGAAATCGTCGAGTAACTCTTCAAGACTGGATTGGTACTGATACGTCGGCTTCCCATCACGAATAAGCGCGCTCAATAAAGTAACTCGCACCCCTGGAAGCCAAGCCGATTCCCAACCCTAAACTCCCAAAACCCTGGTTGGATTCAAGGTCGAAGCGCAACAGATTTGATTCCATTTGACCAGTACTTGACGAAGTCGAAGTCTCCTTGTGGGAGGAAGAGTTCTGCGGGGGCTTTCCATCCGAGGGTCTTTCTCGGTCTGGCGTTAAGCAGCATGGCTATTTCGTCTAGCTGTTGCTGGGAGAACACACTGAGGTCCTGGCCTTTGGGCAGGTACTGGCGCAGCAGACCGTTGGTATTCTCATTGATGCCTCGCTCCCACGGGCTGCGAGGATGGGCGAAGTAGACCTTCAGATTAGCCTGACGCGAGAGCAGGCTGTGCTGCGCCATCTCCCGACCCTGATCGTAAGTAAGCGAGCGGCGCATCGGAGCCTGGAAGCGGTTCATGATGGAGGCGAAGCCATTGGCCGTGGTTTCGGCACGGCCATCCTCAAGCTTGACCAGGGCGACGAACAGGGTGGTGCGTTCCACCAGCGTGCCGACTCTGGACTGGTTGAGCCTGCCCTTGATGAGATCGCCTTCCCAGTGCCCCGGAACCAGCCGCTCGTCGACTTCGGAAGGACCCTGATCGATCATGGTCATGGTGTCGGTGAAGGGATGCGGCACCCGCCCTGAGCGTGCGCCGCGCTGCTTGTGCGAGCGCCGCAACAGCGTCAGTACGCGAGCCCGCAGTTGACCACGCGGCATAGCGTAGAGCGCGGTGTAGATGGTCTCATGCGACAGCCGCACCGGATCGGGCATACGAGCCAGTGTGACCGCTATCTGCGCCGGACTCAAGCCCTGGCGAAGATGGCCGACAACGCACCGCCACAGCACGTTGCCCACAACCAGCCTGCGTTCCACCCGCGGTTTGCGCTCCAACTCTTCGGCACGGCGATGCGCCGCGCCGGCGTAATAGCCAGCCCCATAAGGGCAACCTGAACCGGGCTTGCCGTTGTTAGCGCTCCAGCCGTTGCGGCGCATCTCGCGAACCACTGTGGAGCGTGCTCGCCGCAGTACCAGAGCGATCGTTGCAGGACGGAAACCAAGAGCTAGCTGAACCTGGATCAAACAACGATCCTCCATCGACAGATGCTTGTACACAATACCCATCGCAACACTCCTTGAAAGAAATGTTGCACTTCGCGCCTTGAATCCAACCTGTCAAGCCCCACCACCCGTGCGAAACCTCCAAAACCCCCATCGACACTGGCCATTTCCATTTCAAAAACCTGGCGTACTTATTCCCCCAGCTAGCTATCCTTGAAGTAGGGAATCTCTCACACAGGACCACCAACAACCACCCAGCGCACCAGCAGTGCTGTGGCGAAAAAGACAAAGGTCTGCCCAGACCTCGCCCAACAGAATCAATATTTTAGAGATTTGAGTATGGGGGGGCCACGCCCCTCCCTAGTCGAACCGCGGCAGATGCTCCACATCCCCCGCCGGCACCGGCTCGGTTGGCCCGCCGGCCTTCAGCCACGCCTTCAGCCCGCCCTGGATCACCTTGGTCGAACAGTTTTCCATCTCCAGCATGTGCGCCACGCGCACACTGGTCGCCTCCCGTGCGCACGAGCAGTACAAATAAATCTCGCACTCCGGTGCCATGAACTCCCGCAGCGCAACCAGCTCATCCTTCAGCCGGCTCGGCTCCACGCGGATCGAATTCTTGATCCGCTGCATCCCGGGATCGTAATAACCATGGCTGCGCACGTCCGCAATCACCACCAGCTTTTCGTGCGTAGCCGCCCGCATCCGCGCCCAAAGTTCCTCAGCCGCCACCTTCTCCACGTTGGAAAACCGCTTGTCGCGCAGCCAGTTGATCGCCAGCCAGCACCCATAAACCAGCACCAGGAACAGCACCGTCTCGGCGGTAAAGTGCCCCACGCTCTCCACCCAGCTCAGGATCTCCCGGATGAACGGACTAAACAGGTAGCCCACCGTCGACCAAACCGTCACATACCCAAACACCCCCACCGCATCCAGCCGCAGAAACCGCCCCGCCCGCATGTTCAGGCTGCCGGCCAGCGGCGCCGCCACCGTCGCCAAACCCGGCACGAACTTCGCAAACATCAGCGTCTTCGGCCCGCGCTTGTAAAACGAGTTAGCAGACCCGAAGATGCACGTCTCGGGGTTCATGCTGATCCGGCAGATCCCCGCCAGCAGCCACCACCCGGTGTACCGCCCGCCGGCATACATCAACGTATCGCCCGCCAATCCCGCGAGGCCCGCACACAAAATCAACATACCCAGGTTCAATGACCCATGATGCGCCGCCGCTCCCGCAGTCAACAGCACCACCGAAAGCGGCAGCGGCAACCCGCACGCGCTCACAAACAGAAGTGCGGCCGTGGTCGCGTACCCGTGATGCTCCACCACCGCCATCCAGTTCATCGTGCGCTTCCTCGTGTACACGTTGGATGCGCGCCGACGCCGAATGGTCTGCAACCCTTTCTATCCAGCCTAAAACGTCAGCCTCAACCCCATCTGCAGCTGTCGCTCATGCGCCAGCCCCGTTGTCGACGAGGTCACCGTCCCGAACGCCGGCGTATTCAATCCCTCCGCCGCCACCGTTGCCGCATCCTGGTACACGAGCGGCACCACGCCATTCACCGCATCTCCCGCCAGGAACGCCCGCGCATTCACCTGCGCCGCACTCACATGGTTAGCCACATTGAACCCCTCAATATACTCCTCACCCCTAACCCTCCCCACCCGAAACCCCCGCCCCACCCGCATATTGACATTCCACCTCTCCGGAAGCCGCAGCGTATTCCGCCCCACCGTAGGCAGCCACGTACTCCCACCCGACCCGTTGATACTGTTCGACCCTCCACTCAAATTTGATCCGTCAAAGATCTGGTAGCTATAAGGCCTCCCGCTCCCCGCCGTCCCAATCCCCGAAACCCGCCAACCACTCAGCACCCTCCGCATTAGCTCAGACCCACTCCGCCACCGACTCTGCCACACCACTGTCCCCGCAAACCGCTGCGGAAAGTTCCCGTCCGCGAGCGACTTGTCGTACCCAATACTGAACGGATCGAACTGCCCATTCACCCGTGGCGTCACACCCTGCTCAGGCCCATAGTCGATCGCCTTTGACCACGTATAAGCGCCCCGAACCGCGAGCCCAGCTCCCACCCGCGCCTCGGCCTGCACCGTCAGTCCATGCCAAGTCGCATTGGCATTGGACTCCATCACCGTCACCGGCCCATAAGCCGCTGTCACCCGCTGCGTATACAGCGGCACCACAAACGTCTCCCCATCCTTGACACCCGGCTTGCCATCTCCACCCAGCAATATGTACCGTCCCATCACTGTCGACGGTGCAATGTTCACATCTACCGTATTTGGCATCTGTATCGCATTCGCCATGGAGTACGTCGCCGACACCCGCCCCCATCCCCCCAACCCCCGCTCCAGCGTCAACTCCGCTTGCTGCACCATCGGCAAACGGAAGTTCCGCGCAAACATCGCCGCCGAGCTCGTCGCCGTCACCACCGTCGGCGGCGCACTCACAAACGCGCACGGATACCCAAACCCTTCCGCGGCAACCTGAGGGCAGAACGTCTCCGTCGTAGGACGTATCCGGATCCGCGTAGCCGTCGTCGGCAACGCCGTATCCAGCAGCGCCGCCCGCACCCGGCTCCCCGGCAGTCTCCCGTAATAAACCCCGTACCCCAACCGCGCCGTACCCCATCGCCCCTCTTTTCCTTTCCAACTCGGCACCCACGCAATGGCTACGCGCGGGCCGACGTTATTCCTGTCTTCCGGAAAAATACTCGTCGCTCCCCGCGCCCCGAACGCCGCATCCAGCGCGGCATTCGGCCGCTGCGGCAGAGGCAGAAGCGTGTACTCATACCTCACCCCGGCCTCCATCGTCAGCCCTGCCGCCAGCCTCCACCGGTCCTGCGCAAAGCTCGCAAAATCGTGCATCACAAAGTCCACTTGCTGCTGCCCAAAGCTCTGCGTAAAGCTGCGAAAGCAGAAGAAGTGCGTCGGCGCAAAGATGGCCGGGCAGCCTCCCGTCCGCACTGCGCCCACGCTGAAGGTGTAATCCGTAATCCAGTCCACCAGGCCACCCGCATGGCCACCAGTCACACCGCTGTCGTACACAAAGCTGCCTTCAGTATTCGCCAGCGCGTCCACGCGATCTTCAACCCGGCTCCAGTCCAGTCCAGCCGTAATCAGATGTCTGCCCACGGACCACTGCAGCACATCCGCCACCTGCACCCGCTGCTCATCCGGCCACGCATTCCTCCCCAGCGAGGCCGGAGTTCCAAACGCAAACTCCCCACCTTGCAGAGATACCTGCGGCGCATACCCGCCGGGTCCAACCCCAGGCTCCTGTGCCAGCGACTTCCGCGGTGTCTCAAACTCGAGGTCCCGCGCAAACTGCCCGCGCACCTCGTTCGTCGCTCGCCGCCCAAACAGGTGCATCCATCGCACCGTGACCGAATCGGTCCTCACCGTGTCATCCCCCAGGCTCGCTCGTCCGCGTGCCACCACCGCCGCCGAGAGCCCGCGACCACTGCCGGCCGGCGAACTCAACCTGCCGCGCGCGTAGCTCAGCATCACGTTGTCCAATCCATCGGGCCGCCAATCGATCCGTCCTACCTGCAGCCCCAGGTCCGCGCGTCGCGGCACTTCGCCGGTCAGGCTGTCGAGATAATTCAAGGCTGTATTGATCGCTCCAGCGTTTAGTCCACGCGTTGCCAACAGACCCCGCTGCACGGGAGTCAGCGCGTAGAACCCGGCTAGTGATGGTGACGCGATTGCGGGATAGTCCCTCCACTGCTGTTCAGCCGACGCAAACCCCGTCAGCTTTCGCCACAGCGGCCCACCCAGGCTCGCGCTAAGGCTCTCCATGTCATCGACGGGCTTGGCGAATCCCGTCGTGATCACGCCGTCCTGATAATGCGTCTCCACTGAGAACGGATTGGTCGCGTCCCACGCGCTCCGCCGCGTCACATACCCGAGCACGCCGTGCAGCTTGTCACCACCGCCGCGCGAAAGCGTGGTCACCACCGCCCCCGCTCCGCCCCCATATTGTGCCGAGTACCCATGCACCGATACCCGAGACATGCGCACCGACCCCGCGCTGAACGTGGACTGCGCACGCGGCCCTCCCGGCGACGCTCCCCGTGCTCCTGACCTGAATCCCTGGTCTCCGGAGACGCCATCCAGTAAGGTGGCGTTTTGCGTCGGCGCAACCCCCCGAAAACTCACGAGGCTCACGGCCGCACGGCGGTCTCCATCATCTGCACCCGGAGCGCGATCGTCCTCCTCCGTACTATCCGCTACCCTGACCTCGCTCCCTTCGGGGACCAACGTGCGTTCGTCTTCCCAGCGTTGCGACTCCACGGGCAGATCCCCCGTCGGAGCATCCCGCGCACCAGTCTTCAACACACCGTCGCGCAGGACCACCTCGCTAACTTCACCGAGCTTCACCGCCACCGTGGCGCGCGCCACCACTTTTCCGGCCACGCTCAACTCGGCCACATACGTCCCGGGAACCAGCCGCAACGCCAGAAAGGACCCGCCCCGTCCCGCCGTCACCCAGCGCTCGCGGTCACCATCCTCGGCCCGCAGAACGACCCGTGCACCAGCCATCGCCTCACCCTGAGCCGTGAAGACGGTTCCCCCTACCGCGCCATCCACCGCCGTCTGCGCCGCCGCGCCAAGGCCAGCAACGAGCAGAGCCGTCACCAGCGCCGTGATGCGCAACGCCAGCCCCACTCGCCCCCTAGCTCTACCCACGCTCAACGACACCCCGAACCCTCAGGAAGTACCGCGAGAGTACAGCGCCACGCCCACTTTGGGACGACAGAATGCTTCGAGAAATTCGTCATTCCCTTTTTGGGAAAACCTACAGGCAAAACAAAAGGGCGGCAGCCGAAGCCACCGCCCTTCTGGATACAGCAGGTGAGTTAGAACGCCAGGCGCAGGCCAAACTGGAACTGACGTACCTGGTAGGCGTAGTTGCCGTTCACACCCGAGCTGGACGGCGTACCGAAGTTCGTCGTCGCGGTCAGCGTGTTGCCGGCACCGAGTGCGAACGCACCCGAGTTCACGCCCGTGATGTTACGGTGATTGGCCAGGTTGAAGCTTTCAGCAAGAATCTGGAAGCTCTTGCCCTCGCCGATCCGGAAGTCCTTCTGGAGACGGGCATCAACAACGATGTTCCGCGGTGCATTCAGCTGGTTGCGGCCGAAGAACGGGATGTAGGAACTAACGCCCGTTCCCGAAACACCCGAGCCGTAAGGCTTCAGGCCAGTGGCCGCATCCGTAGCCGGCGAACCGGAGCTGATGGCAACCGAGTACGGAAGACCCGTCTGGACCTGGATCAACGGCTTCACCGACCAGCCGTTGGTCAGGTAGGTCAGCGGTCCGTTGCCCTTGAGTCCGGGAACGTTGAAGATCGCCCAGCCTACCGCACGGTGACGCACGTTGACGGCTGAGTTGCCGTAGTTATTGCGCCCGTTGAACGGATCGATCCAGTTGTTGGTGCTGGCCGAAGTGAAGGACGTTACACCATAGTCCAGAGCATGCGCCCAGGTGTAGTTGGCATCGAACGTCATGAACTTCCACTGGCGGTTGGTGATATCCACCGACAGCGCGTTGAAGTTCGAGTTGGCGTTGCTCACCACATCCGTGATCGCAAGGTAGGACTTGTTGAGCGTGTTCGAACCGCCCGCATCCGACGCCGAGTACACGCGCTGCTGGAACGTCGTACCGCAAGCAGCCACCAGGCAGTTGCCGGGGGAAGCAGCGTTGGCAGCCAGTGTGTAGGTAGCCAGGTAAGACTTCGCCGGATCGAGGTTCGTATTGATGTAGTTCGGCAACTCACGACCGAGCGAGCCGATGTAGGAAACCGACAGCACGTTGTGGAAACCGAGATCCTGCTGAATCGCGAGATCGAATTGCTCGGTGTACGGATTCTGCAGATTCTTGTCCAGATATTGCACGTTCAGCAACGCACCGGCGGGGGCCGCCGTCAGCGTCTGCGGGAACTTCAGATACGCCGGTGTCGCCGTGCTGCCGATGTTGGTTCCGTTATAGGCAGTCAGTTGTACCTGGCCACCGGCGGTGTTGCCGGTGTTCACGTACGCGTTCAGGATGACAGCATTCGGGATGCGGCCGTAGTAGAAGCCAAAGCCACCGCGGATAACCGTCTTGCCGATGCCGAACGGATCGTAGGCAAAGCCAAGCCGGGGAGCGAAGTTGTTCTTGTCGCTGGGGTGATTGGCTTCCTGCGGAACGTTGGCGCTCAGCGCACTGGTGTAGGGTGCCGGCAGCGACGTGTAGTCGTAGCGCGCGCCCAGGTTCAAGGTGAGGCGGTTGGTGACCTTCCAGTCGTCCTGAACAAAGTAGGCTGAATCCATGGTCGCCAGGTCAAACACCAGGCCACCAAAGCCCTGCGTAAGTCCGCTATGGCAGCCGTAGGCGCCCGTGGCACTCAGTACGGGTGTGCCGGAAGCGGTCAGCGCGTTGCAGGCACCGGAAGGCTTCAGGATGTCAGCCAGGTACAGGCCGACGCTCGCGTAGCTGTAAGCTCCGTTGCTTTGGAAAAGGTTGTTCTGCAGGTCATAGTTGTGGTCGAAATCAGCACCGAAGCGAATGGTGTGCTTGCCCCAGAGGAAAGCGGCCGTGTCGCCAATCTGCCACTTGCGCTCATCAGGATACGAGACGCGATAGCTGTAGTACGGCGAACCCACGTTGAAACCACCGCTCGCAGTCGCGATCGAAGCATAGGTGTAGAGACCGCTGGTACCCAGCAGGTGGGCCTTCGTGTAGTCGGTATACGGCTGCTGGCCTTCGTCGTTCAGCTCGCGCGCATACTGGTAGCGCACTTCGTTGGTCAGCTTGTCTGTGATCAGCGAATTCAGCTTGGCAACGCCGTAATCGAGCTTCACGAAATCTGTACCGAACGCGTCACGAGCATAGGACAACGCAGCCTGGGTCTGAACGCCACCGGGCGAATCCCAGCGCAGGCGGTGATAGAGGATGTCCACGCTGTTCTTGCTGTTGATCTGCCACGTCAGCTTCGGCGTATTGATCAGCTGGTTTCCAAAGCGGGGAACCTGTCCGAGGTCGCCATTCAGATCAGTCAACGCAGCCTGGCACTGGGCCAGGCTCGCGCCGGTGGACGTCAACAAGTTGCTCGTCTGGCACGGGCCAGCGGTCTGCGAGTAAAACGTGCCAGGATTGCCCGAAACGGCGATACCCGGGAAGTTGCGGCGGTATGCGTCAAAGGCGTAGAAGCCGAAAAGCTTGTCCTTGATGATAGGGCCGCCAACGCCGAAGCCGTACTGGTTGCGGCGATCCTTGGGCCGAATGACCGAGGTCGTCGGGGTCACCGTCGAGCCGGAAGTCACAACCGTCGTCAGCGTCGTCTTCTCATTCTTGGAGCTGAAAGCGTCATCGCGGTGGTAGAAGTACACCTCACCGTGGAGCTGGTTCGTGCCCTGCTTGGTAACCGAGTTCACCACGCCACCCACGGCGCGGCCAAGTTCAGCAGAGTACACACCCGTGTTCACCTGGAATTCGCGAACCGCAACCTGCGACGTCGAGTACCCGGCGCGCGTACGGCCACGCTCTTCGGAGAAGAACGCCTGGTTGTCATCGGCGCCGTCAATCTGCACCATGTTCAGCACCGACGGAATCGCGCGGAAGCTGAGCAGGCCGAAACCGGAAGCATCGTTGGTCACACCCGGGGTGGTCAGCGCAAGCGACGACCAGCGGCGGTTGTTGATCGGAATGTTCTCGATTTCCTTGTTGTCGAGGTGGCCGCCAAACTCAGCGCTGTCAAACTTCAGCACCGGCACTTCGGCGGTTACTTCAATCGCGGTGGTCGTGTCACCCGTGGTGAGATGAGGATTTACTGCCGTCACCGCGTTCACTTCAACAACCACGCCGTTCTGCCGCTGTGCAGCAAAACCCGCGGCGGTGATGGTCACGGTGTAGGTGCCGGGGGCGAGCTGCGGCGCACGGAATTCACCGGAACCATCCGTGGTAAGGGTCTGGTCAGCATTGGTTCCGTCGCTGTGGATCAGGACCTTCGCGTTCGGAATGGCGGCTTCGGTCGCGTCAAATACCGTGCCGGCAATCGAGCCCTGCGTAGTGGACTGGGCATATCCTGTTCCGGCGGCGGTGAAAACCGCGGCGCAGATCAGAGCCAGTTTCTGAAGTTTTGTTCGCATCATGTGCTCTCCTCAAAGGGGTTTCGCGCGATCACCCGGTCCCAAAGTCGTTATGCGAGGGTCCATTGGCGTCGCCACTGCGGTGTTACCTTCTGCTTCTCGTCTTCGAGTTTTCCCTCGCCTGGAGTGGCGATGGGGCGCAGAGAGTGAATAGTTAGTAACCCAAGTGTACCAGCCGCAAGTGAGGCATTTCATTACTTTTCGAATAAAGTGACCGCATTCGGGAGGCCCGCCGTCCCCGATTCCCACACCATTTCCGCACAATAGATACACTGGTTAATGGAGCTGCAATGTTTATTGATGAAGCACGAATAAGGATCAAGGCCGGCGACGGCGGCAACGGATGCATGGCCTTCCGCCGCGAAAAGTTCGTTCCCCGCGGCGGCCCCTCCGGCGGCGACGGCGGTCACGGCGGCGACATCCTGATGACCTCGTCGCTTTCGCACAACACCCTGATCCACTTCCGCTTCAACCCGGAGCACAAATCCGAGCGCGGCCAGCACGGCATGGGATCCAACATGACCGGCCACGCCGGCGAGCACACCGTGCTCAAAGTCCCCGTCGGCACCCTGCTGTACGACGACGACACCGGTGAGCTGATCCACGACTTCGCGCACCCCGGCGAGGAAATCGTCATCGCCAAGGGCGGCCGCGGCGGCCGCGGCAACCAGCACTTCGCCACCAGCACCCACCAGGCCCCCCGCGAGCACGAGCTCGGCCGCGCCGGCGAGGCCCGCAACTTCCGCCTCGAACTCCGCCTGCTCGCCGACGCCGGTCTCGTCGGCTTCCCCAACGTCGGCAAGTCGACCCTGATCTCGGTCCTCTCCGCCGCCCGGCCCAAGATCGCCAACTACGCCTTCACCACCCTCGAGCCCAACCTCGGCGTCGTCCAGGTCGGCGACTTCCCCTACGAAAAGTCCTTCACCGTGGCCGACATGCCCGGCCTCATCGAAGGCGCCCACCTCGGCGCCGGCCTCGGCGTGCAGTTCCTCAAGCACATCGAACGCACCAGCGTCCTGGTCCACCTCGTCGACGTCTCCGACTCCAGCACCGCCATCGAAGGCAGCGGACGCCCCGACCCCGTAGCCGACTACAACACCATCTTCGCCGAGCTGAAATCATTTGATCCCGCACTTGCGGCCAAGCCGACCCTGATCGTCGCCGCCAAGGCCGACATCGCCAACCCCGACAAGCTCAAGAAGCTGACCGCCATGGCGAAGCGCAAAAAGCTGCCGCTTTTCACCATCTCGCCGGTCACCGGCGAAGGCATCGAAAAACTCAAGTTCGCCATAGCCGACGCCGTCTACGCCCACCGCAGTATCGAAGTCGTACCGGCCGCCCCCGCGCCAAAAAAGCGCAAGCCCAACTACCCGCCGCCCTCCAGCTCCAGCCACGGCAGCCGCACCCGCTAACCCACTGCAGGCAGAAGAGCCAGCCTTCTATTTCCCCGTCCGAAACTTGTTCGCCGTAGAAAACTCTTCCCGGAGCTGCGGCGTCCGCAAGTTCTCCCGCACATGCGCCAGCCGCTGCTCCAGTGCATGCAGCGTAGCGGCAATCTCGGCGGTATTGGTCAACGCAATGTCCCGCCACATCGAGTAAGGCGACGCCCCCAGCCGCGTCGTCTCCCTTAGCGCACGCCCGCCGATAGCCTGCACCGCCGCCATCTTCTCCACGTCGCCCGCAAACGTGTCCTCCAGCAGCGCCGCCAGCGCCGTCGACAGCATCTGCGGCAGATGACTCACCCAAGCACACACTTCGTCATGCGCCTCCGGCTCCAGATCGCGAACCACCGCGCCCATCTTCTCCACCCACCCCCGCCACTCGGCTTCTTGCTCTCCGCCTTCATCAAACGGCGTAAACAGCCACCGAGCCCCGCGAAACAGCTCCGCATCTCCCAGCGCCGCACCGCCCGACTCCTTACCCGCCATCGGATGCCCGGGCAAAAACCGCGCCCGCCCCGGCTGGTTGAACAGCTTCACTGCCGCCAGCGCAATCTCGCGCTTGGTACTCCCCACATCCGTCACCAGCTGCGATTCGTTCAATACCGGCGCCAGCGCCTGCATCCAGTCCAATATCGGCAGCACGGGCGTAGCGAGCACGAACACATCCGCGCCGCAACTGAGCACGGCATCGCGCGAGGTCAGCGCCACATCCACCGCGCCCCGCTCACGCGCTTCGGCTAACTCCGTCGCATTCGCATCCCAGCCCACAATCTCGCCATCGAACCCCGCAGCCTTCAACGCCAGGCCCACCGACGCCCCAATCAGCCCTGTCCCGACGATGGCCACCCGCCGCATCACGCGGTCTTGTCCGCCCGGCGATGCGTAAAGGCCCGCGCATCCTTGCCGCGATAATCCCCGGCCACGTGCCCATTCCCGCGCAGCACGTACTTATACGTCGTCAACCCATCCAGCCCCACAGGGCCACGCGCATGGAACTTGCTCGTCGAAATCCCAACCTCCGCACCGAAACCATAACGGAACCCATCCGCAAACCGCGTCGACGCGTTATGAAACACCCCCGCCGCATCCACTTCCTGCAGGAAACGCGCCGCCGCAGCGTCATCCTCGGTAAGGATGCTTTCCGTATGACAGGATCCATGCCGGTGTATATGTTCGATCGCCTCATCCAAAGACGCCACCACGCCCACCGACAGCGCGAGCTCCCCATACTCCGTGTGCCAGTCCTTCACCGGCAACACATCGTCCTTACCGCCGCCGTGCACCGGATGCACATGCCGCGGCGGCTGCCAGTCATCACCCGGATCGATTCCACCCTGCGGCCCGGTCGGATCGGAAGCGTCCGCTGACACCGTGCGCATCAGCGGCACCCAATCGTCACCCGGATCGACACCGCCCTGCGGCGGATCAGCAGGCGCATCCGCCTGCGCATCGGCTTGGACAGTGCGGCTGTAAGGAACCCAGTTATCGCCCGGATCGACGCCGCCCTGCGGCCCACCCGGATTGTCCGGACTATCCGCCGCATTCAGACTCAGCATCTCCACATGCTCGCTACCCGCGTGGATCGCCACGTTACACCCACGCAGCTTCGCGGCCAGCTTCGGCAGAAACGTCGGTGCAATCTCCGCATGCACCAGCACCGTCTCCACCGCATTGCACGCCGCCGGATAATCGCACTTCGCATCCGCGATCACCCGCAGCGCCATCTCTTCGTCAACCAAGCGATCGACATAGATATGGCAGACACCTTCCGCGTGACCCAGCACCGGGATCCGCGTATTCGCCTGCACAAACTCCACCAGAGCCTTGGAGCCGCGCGGAATCACCATGTCCACCAGCGCATGCTCGCCCAGCAGCTCATGCACCTGCTCGCGCCCCAGCACCAGCGCAATCGCATCCTCCGGCAGGCCCTGTTCCTTCAACGCGCCGCGCAGTACGCGCACCAGTGCCTCAGCGGTGCGCTCAACCTCACGCCCCGGCTTCATAATGACAGCGTTGCCGCTCTTCAACGCCAGCGCCGCAATCTGCGTCACCGCATCCGGCCGCGCCTCAAAGATCACCGCCAGCACACCCAGCGGCACACTGACCTTCTCCATCCGCAAACCGACAGCCTCAGCCCGGACATCACCCGGATCCGCGTCATCCAGCTCCACCGCATCCAGCTTCCTGCCCAGAGGATCGGGCAGCGCCGCGACCGACCGTATCTGCGCCACCATCTCCGCCAGCTTCCCCTCATCCAGGTTCAGCCGCTCAATCGTCGCGCCGGAAAGCTCGCCGCTCGCCTGCATCGCCGCGGCGGTCTTCAGATCCTCCGCGTTAGCCGCCAGCAGTTCTTCCTTGGCGCCAAGCACCGCCTTCGCCATCGCTTCCAGCGCTTTGTTACGCCAGTCTTCGCCCAGCGGTGCGAGCACCCGCGAAGCCTTCTTCGCTCCCTCAGCAATCTCGTGAACCGACTTCATCGCAACACCTCGTGCCCTGCCGTTGCAAACCGTGTCCCGACTGCCTCACCCGCCACAATCCGTTCCAGCACCCGCGGCGTCCGCCCATTGGCGATCACCACCGGCTTGCCCGCCTCCAGGGCAATCCGCGCCGACTCCAGCTTCGACGTCATCCCCCCGCGCCCGCGCCCGTTGCCCCCATGCGCCAGCGCCAGGATGCTCGCGTCAATCGTATGCACCTCAGGCAACAGCATCGCGCTCGGGTCCGCCGGGTTGCGGTCATACAGGCCGTCTACATCAGACAGCAGCACCAGCATATCGGCATCCACATGCTTCATCAGCAGCGCCGACAGCTTGTCGTTGTCGCCAAAGATCCGCTCCCGCTGCGGCGACTCCGCCGGCCGGTCAATCTCCATCGTCGACACCGTGTCATTCTCGTTGACGATCGGAATCACACCCAGCGACAGCAGCGCGCGCAGCGTCGCACGCAGGTTCGCATGACGCACCGGATCGCGGAAGTCTTCTTCAGTAAGCAACACCTGCGCCACCCGGCAGCCCAGGCGATCAAAAGCGTCCTCATACAAGTTCATCAGCCGCGACTGGCCGACGGCGGCACAGGCCTGCGCCTGCTCCACCGCCTTCGGCTTCTCGCTCAGCCCCAGCCGCTCCACGCCCAGCGCAATCGCGCCAGAAGAAACAACCAGCACCTCGACACCCTGCTCGCGCAGCGCCGCAATCTGCTCTACCAGCCCGCACACCAGGCCGAGCGCCACCTTGCCATCCGCGCGCATGATGACGTTCGTTCCGAGCTTGACGACAATGCGTCGCACATCCACTCCTTACGCCGTCACAGCGTCAACCGCCGGCGAAATGCTGCGGTCAACCACCGGCGCCAGCTTGCGCAGCTTCGCAATCAACTCCGTCAACTGCTCCGGCCGCAACGACTGCGCGCCATCCGACATCGCCTTATCCGGATTCGGGTGCATCTCGATCAGCAAGCCATCCGCTCCCGCCGCAACCGACGCCAGCGCCATCGGCGGAACGAAGTCGCGAATACCCACGCCGTGCGACGGGTCGCCCAGCACCGGCAGATGCGTCAGCTTCTTCAGCACCGGGATCGCCGAAATGTCCATCGTGTTGCGCGTTGCTGTCTCAAACGTGCGAATGCCGCGCTCCACCAGCATCAGGTCGTAGTTGCCGCCGGAGAGAATGTACTCGGCCGAAAGCAGCACTTCCTCAATCGTCGCCGCCAGGCCACGCTTCATCGCCACCGGCTTGCGCACCTGGCCCAGCTCACGCAGCAGGTTGAAGTTCTGCATGTTGCGCGCGCCCACCTGGAAGCAGTCGATGTAAGGAAGCATCTGCTCAATCTGCGAAATCTCCATCACCTCGGTGATGACGAGCAGGCCATACTCATCGGCCGCATCGCGCATGATCTTCAGGCCTTCAACGCCCATGCCCTGGAAGCTGTACGGCGAGCTGCGCGGCTTGTACGCTCCACCGCGCAGGAAGCGCGCCCCCGCGGCGGCCACTTGCGACGCGCTCAGCCGAATCTGGTCGCGGCTCTCGACCGAACACGGCCCCGCCATCACGACGATCTCATCGCCGCCAATCACCAGCCCGTTGGGGAACGTAATCCGCGTGCCCTCCGGACGGAACCCGCGCCCCGCCAGCTTGTACGGCGACGAAATCCGGTAAGCCTGGTGCACTCCCGAAAGTACCTGGAACTCCGTCACCTCAAAGTGCGACGGTGTGCCGACGCCGGCCAGGATCGTCTGCGTCTCTCCGGTAGTGCGGTGCACGTTGAAGCCGAGCTCAACCATCCGCTCAATTACGTTCTGAATCTGCTCATCGGTGGCGTGGGACTGCATAGCTACGATCATCACTTCGTTTCCTCTTCTTATCTAATTCGCTGACGCCGGGCGTCGCGTGTGCTTTTCTAATCCCTAATCCCTGTTCGCTAATCCCTCGGCCGTTGCAGCGCCCGCATCACGTCAATCACGCGCTCATAAATGTCCTGCACCTGCGCCCCGCTGAGCGGCCCGGGATTGACGGCGCGGATGTGCTCATAAACCGTGTTCTCACGATTCGGCTCATAAATTGGTGCGCTATTCTGCCGCTTGATCTCGCCAATAGCAATCGCCGCTGCGGCGCGTTCGTTGAGCATCTGCACAATCTGCTCATCCAGTGAATCGATTTTGTCCCGCCAGTCGGCGATCTCCATGCTGCCTCGTCCAGCGCCCGCGCACCTTCAAAATCCGCGCCGCGCAAAATGTTTTGGCGGCCGCCAGCAGCGGCCACAAGCCCTAGTCGATGATACGTCTTCACAACAGAATCTAAGCAGCACCCAACATCACAGCAGGGTGCCCCATGTCCCTCGCTTTTGGGGACAGAGGTTTCCACTACTCTCCCCGCAGACACAAACGCTTTACCCATGACGCAACTCCGCCACAAACTTCCCCACCGCCGCTACCACCTCATCCTGTGGCGTCTTCTCAATCAGCCCGACAATCGCACTCCCCACCACTGCGGCATCCGCAAACTTGCCAACCTCAGCCACATGCGCCGCATTCGAAATCCCAAACCCCAGCGCCACCGGCAGAGTAGTGAACTGCTTGATCCGCGCCACCAGCGAAGCCGCATCCGCCGCCAGCTCCGTCTGCGTCCCCGTAATGCCCACCCGCGAAATCGCATAAACAAACCCACGCGAGTTCTCCGCAATAGCCTTCAGCCGCTCATCGGGCGAAGTCGGAGCCGCCAGGAACACCGGCATCAACTCATTCGCCGCCATCACGCGCAGATACTCGTCCGCTTCCTCGACAATCATGTCAGTCAGCAAAACCCCATCCGCCCCCGCAGCCTTCGCCGCCTTGCCAAACGCCTCGATCCCAAACCGAACCACGGGATTCAGATAGCTGAACAAAATAATCCCCGCCCCCGGCCGCGCCTCACGAATCTCCTTACAGATCCCCAGCACATCCGAAAGCCGCGTCCCCCGCGCCACCGCCCGCTCCGAAGCCCGCTGAATCACCGGCCCATCCGCCAGCGGATCACTAAACGGCACACCCAGTTCAATCACCTCAGCACCATTATCGATAGCCGCAATCGCCATATCCCGCGTAGTCGCGAGATCAGGATCACCAGCGGTGAAGTAAATAACAAGTCCGGGTTTGCGACTAAACGTAATGGGCATCGGTTCTCAATTTCTTTTCGATTTTTCAGTTATTGCATGTCCGGTTCGTACCAGCGGCGCGTGAGTCCCCAGAAAATGATTACGCCCGGCTCTGCTTTAGCGCTTCTCTTGCTGCATTCGTTTCCCGGCACAATGCCACGAGAAAGCACCTCAGAAATGGAGTTGCGACTGTGTGCTGGTGTGTTGCAATCGAAGTACGCAACGCGAAAAGGTTCATCTCCGTCTTTTGGTCCCTCCATAAGGAAAAAGTCGGTTGCCTTTGCCGGAGCGGTTACCTTTCCCACTCCATCCTTGCCAATGCGAACGACACTCTCCTCAAAATGGTCAGAATTCCAATGAAAGGTGATGTTCTTATCGGTAATCGGCTTGCCGGATTTGCCGTCGAGCAGGCGCACGGTGATGGTCTGCGCGCATAGAGGCGTCGCAACAGCGCTCACCGCAAGAGCTAGGACGAAAAGATGCTTCATCCCTTCGCCTCCACACCACTCAAATTCATCTCCCGCGTCATGATCCCAATATCCTTATCCCCGCGCCCCGACACATTCACCATCAAAATCTTGTCCTTACCCATCTTTGGCGCGAGCTTGATCGCCTCCGCCACCGCATGCGCGCTCTCCAACGCCGGGATAATCCCCTCGGTCCGCGACAGCACACGCACCGCATCCAGCGCCTCCGCATCCGTCGCCGACGTATACGTGGCGCGCCCCGAGTCATGCAGCATCGCGTGCTCCGGTCCCACGCTCGCATAATCCAGCCCCGCGCTCACCGAGTGCGTCGCCGCCACCTGCCCCGCATCATTCTGCAGCACGTACGAGTACGTGCCCTGCAACACCCCCGGAACCCCGCCGCCATTTTTCTGAAACCGCGCCGCATGTTCACCCAGCGCCGTCCCGCGCCCACCGGCCTCCACGCCAATCAGCGCCACATCCTTCTCGCCGATGTACTCATAGAACGCGCCAATCGCATTCGACCCGCCGCCCACGCAGGCCACAATCGCATCCGGCAGCCGGCCCTCGTGCTCCAGGATCTGCCGCTTGCTCTCCTTCGAAATCACGCGATGAAAATCCCGCACCATCGTCGGATAAGGATGCGACCCCAGCGCGCTCCCCAGAATATAAAAAGTCGACCGCACATTCGTAACCCAGTCGCGCATCGCTTCGTTGATCGCGTCCTTCAGTGTCGCCGATCCGCCACTCACCCCGCGCACCTCCGCGCCCAGCAGACGCATCCGGAAGACGTTCAACTCCTGCCGCTGCATGTCCTCGGTGCCCATGTACACCACGCACTCCAGCCCAAACAGCGCACACACCGTCGCCGTCGCCACGCCATGCTGGCCAGCGCCGGTCTCGGCGATAATCCGCTGTTTGCCCATTCTGCGAGCCAACAATGCCTGGCCTAAAGCGTTGTTGATCTTGTGCGCGCCCGTATGCAGCAGGTCTTCGCGCTTCAGATAAATCTTCGCTCCACCCAGCGTCTCCGTCAGCCGCTTCGCAAAGTACAGCGGAGTAGGCCGTCCCACGTAATCCTTCAGCAACCCATCCAGCTCCGCATGGAACGCCGCGTCCGCCTGCGCTGCTTCATACGCCGCATCCAGCTCCAGCAGCGCCGCCATCAACGTCTCCGGAACATACCGTCCGCCGTACACGCCAAACCGGCCCGGCGTCGAAGTGCTCGGTGCCACCATCGGACTCGTCAACTGACCAACGCTCATCGCTTCTCCATCTACTGCTCGCCTAGCGCGCAAAACAAAAGCCCCGACAGTTGCTGTCGCGGCTCGGTGGGTTCTTTGAGTTTCCTTGCTGAGAGTTTCGTCAGCGAGGCTCAGTCCGCCGTGGCCGCTACTGTAGGCCAGTAGCGGAACGTAAACAAGCTCGGGCTGAAGCACACACGCATGGCTTCCACCTTACACCCGCCGCCCCTTTCACGACAAGGGTTGCCCGCGAAATTCTTTTATCTAATGCATCTATTCGCACAAAGCCGCGCATCGGACATACACACAAGCGATCGGGAGTAAACGATCGCAGGAGGCCCAGATGAAGCTCAACAAGTTTGCAGCAGTCGCGCTCAGCGCCGCAGTATTCTCCATGCCCCTCAGTGTTCTCGCCCAGGAATCGCACGAAGATGCCCGCGCGCAGGTCGAACGCCACGACGCCCACCACCACAACAAGGCCAAGATTGTCGGCGGCTCGGCCGTTGGCGGCGCCCTTATCGGTGCCAAGGTCGGCGGCCCCGCAGGCGCCCTCGTCGGTGCCGGTGTCGGTGCCGGTGGCGGCCTCGTAGCCAACCACATCCGCAAGCACCACGCGATCCACCAGCGCGAAAAGTACGCGTCGCCGGAATCACGCTAACCTCTCAAATCCAGCCGGGCCTGACCCTCGGCCCGGCATCGTCACACTCAGGAGTACGGCCATGACCCTCAAATCCCTTTCAGCTACCGCAGTTCTCGCGACGATGATGCTTCCCCTCGCCGCGTCGGCTCAATACACCAGCTATCGCGAGCATGAGCGTCAGCGCGAAATTCAGCGTCGCCACGACGCCCGTCATCACACCAAGGCCAAGATCGTCGGCGGCTCAGCCGTAGGCGGAGCCGTAGTCGGTGGCCTGCTCGGCGGTCCCAAGGGCGCGATCATCGGTGCCGGAGTAGGCGCAGGCGGTGGCTTGCTCGCCAACAAGGCCCGCAAAGACCGCGATGTGCGCGAACGGGAACGCGGAGAGCGTTATTAACGGCTAAAACACATTATTTTCTTGCGTTTCCACCCGAAACGCGACATATTCGAGCAACCGGAACCCTCGGTTGCTCTTTTTATTGGGAAAAACCTGCATCGTGCAATCCAGTACCGCAATCAGATACGTGATTGATCAGGAGGGCCGTTTATGAAACGAATCGCCACCATCGTCGCTCTGGCATTGCTTACCACCGTTGCCGCGCAGGCAGCGCCATCCACTCCGGGTGGCATTAAATCCCACGTCAGTGCACCGCACGACCGCAGTCCCAAAATGCGTTCCCACGCCATCCTCCCGCACAAATAACGCGCCAGGATGTCTAGCCACTCAGGCCCGCCACGGCGGGCTTCCGTGTTTAAGGGACCACGCCCCTCGCTGCTGAAATGAAAGCCTTTACCCGGCTCGGATCCTTTTTCCCAGGCACTGCCTCGACACCGCTGGCCACGTCCACGCCCCACGGCTCAAACCTCACAATCGCCAGCCCGACATTCTCCGGCCGAAGTCCACCCGCAATCACCACTCGCCCGCCGGTTGCGCTCTCAGCCTCTCTCACCGCGCCAGCCATCCGTTCCCAGTCAAATGTCTTCCCGGTCCCGCCCGAGTGCCCGCCATGCGACGCATCCAGCAGCACCGCGTACACCTGAGGATGCTGCAGAGCCTCCACCAGGCTCGCTCGGATCTCATCCGCACCCGCCTCCGCCGGCACATCGATCACCTGCAGCGCCCTAAGACCCGCACCCGCCACGGCCTCAATCAAACCTGCATTGAAGACGCTATGCAGCTGCACAACATCGAGCCCCGCCATCCCCGCCTGCGCCAATATTTCCGCAGCATCGGTCGCGGTAAACACCCCAACCTTGCTCACACCCGCAGGCAAATGCGCCGTTATCGCCGCCACCTGCTCCGCCGTCACCTGCCGCTTGCTCGCCGCAAACACGAACCCCACCGCATCCGCGCCCGCCTCAACAGCCAGCAGCGCGTCTTCCAAATTCGTAGTCGCACAAATCTTCACCCACATCGCGCTAACTCACCTCAAATCCGGGTGTCCCATGTCCCTCGCACTCAGGGACATGGGCTTCCACTACAGCCCGGGTGCCCCATTCGTGCCGCGCTTTTTGCGGCACGGGTGGGTTGGCATTATCTTCAACCAACCGCGTCCAGCAACGCCCGCAGCGCCGCACCCGGCTCCGCCTTCCGCATGAGCGACTCCCCAATCAAGAACGCCTCATACCCCGCATCCCGCAGTTGCCGCATGTCCTCCGGCGTATGGATCCCGCTCTCGGCCACCTTCACCGCTTCCTTCGGCAGCGACCCCGCCAGCTCCACCGCGCGCTCCAGCGAAACCGTAAACGTCTTCAAATCCCGGCTGTTCACGCCCACGCATTCACACTCCAGCTCTCGCGCCCGCTCCAGCTCCTCCGCATCATGCACCTCGCACAACACATCCAGCTCCATCCGCCGCGCCTCATCCCGCAGCGTCCGCAGCTCCGCATCGGTCAGCGCAGCGACGATCAGCAGAATCGCATCCGCCCCATTAGCCCGCGCCTCCAGCACCTGGAACGCATCCACCATAAAGTCTTTCCGCAGACAAGGAATCCCCACCGCCGCCGAAGCCAGCCGCAAATTCTCCAGCGACCCCTGGAAGAACTTCTCGTCGGTCAACACCGATAGCACCGCCGCCCCACCGGCCTCCATCTGCCGCGCCAGCGCCGCCGGATCGAATTCCGCGCGTATCAGCCCTTTCGACGGCGAAGCCTTCTTCAACTCCGCTATCACCGCGACACCCTCAGCCGCTGCCTTCTCCCGCAGCGCCCGCGCAAATCCCCGCGGCGTATGCGCCGCCGCCGCTCGCTCCAGCACCGCAAAATCTGCCTCTGCCTTCCGCCGCGCCACATCCGCGCGGTGGTGCGTCAGGATCTCCGGCAGATACATCGTGCGTTCTGTCGCCGTAGAAGTCATCGCTTCCATGCTACGGCAAACTTGCCGCTTTCCGCCTCAGGCCTCACTATGGAAGCCAACCGCCATGTTCACCAAGAACCGCATTGAAGCCCTCAGCGACGGCATCTTCGCCATCACCATGACCCTGCTCGTCCTCGACCTCAAGGTCGAACCGGGCGCGCCCGCTGCACTGCTCGGCGCAACAATTCGCCATGGCGGCCATGCGTGGTTCAGCTTCCTCATCACGTTCGCCATCGCGTCGCTCTTCTGGACGCTGCAACACCGCACCTTCGACCTGATGCAGCACATGAGCCACGAAACGCTGATCCCCACCTTTGTCTTCCTCGGCCTGGTCGCCATACTTCCCTTCACCACCCACCTGCTCGGCCTCTACATACAGACGCCGCTGGCGTTCATCCTGTACTTCGCCAACCAGGCCGCAATTGCGGTGGCTCTGACGGTCAAGCTGGAACTCGCTCGCTATCACGGCCACCTTCGCGTCGGGCCCGAGACCTCGCTCCTTCGCCTGCGGCTCTTCACCATGTGCCTCGCCATGGCGTCAGGTCTCGTCTCAGCCACGTTCCTTCCGGTCCAATGGCTCTGGGTCGCTCCCGTCGCGATTGGCATTACGTCAAAGCGGCTCCGCGCCACCAGGGCCGCTCGATACAAGGAAGCAACCGGCGCCGTCAAAAAGTAGCGTTGCTCTCCGGCTAAAAGAGATCGATCACCGGCGGAAACGTCAACAGCAGCCCCAGGCAAAGCAACGCCAGCGCCACACCATTCACCTGCGCCAGCCGCACGCTCTTCTTCCCCCACCGCCACTCCAGCAGCACCCACGCCAGCAGCCACACGGCAATCGTCACGGTCGTCACGCCAGAGAGCGGCCCCGTAGGCCGATAAAAATTCATCGCAGCCCGCACCTTGGGCAGCTTGTCTCCCGCCACCGTCAGCACACCCAGCGCAAACGACCCCATCCCCGCCGCCAGCACCGCAGCCGCTCCCGGCCCATTCGTCAGCGAGCTCACCCGTTCGTCGCTCATCGCGCCACCTCACCCATGATGCGGATCGTGTCTCCGCCTTGCGTCGGTGCCGTCTTATTGATCATCGCGCCAAAGAACCCCGCCACACCCGCCGCAAAAAACGACACCGCCGTAAACCCCACCACCGCCTGCCGCAACCCGCGATGCGATCGCAGCTCACGCCCGTAGCGGATAAACACCGCAGCCGCCATCGTGATCGCGATCGGTGTCAACCACGCCACGTGCTCCTTCCACTCCATGCCCAGCGTGTGCCATCCCACCATCTCCGGGTGCGCCCGCAGATACAGCTGCGGATAGCCCGCCAAATCCACCGTCCCCGCCGGCGCCACCGCCCGATACCACGGATAAATCACGTAAGCGCCACTCAACACCGCCAGCCACGCCAGCACCACCATCGCCAGCATGTACCCCCGCAAAAACCCCGACCGATTCTCGCTGAAATGCCCCGGCCGATCCGGCATGGTAAAGCGGTACAGCTCCACCAGCGCACCCGAGCACGCCAGCAAGTACAACGCCCCAAACCCCATCCCATGCACCAGCGTCCAAAGTCCCCGAGCCGTAATTTCCATGCGCCTATGCTCTCCCGTTACCCAACCCACCCGCAAGCCAAAGCCGCCCACGTGACGAAAAATTCATCCACCGCACAAAGAAAAAAGCGAGCCCCAACCGCGGGCTCGCTCTTCTCTACCATCTACACTCTACCGTCTGCCCTTACGCCTTCCCCGCCAGCTGCCGCAGCACGTACTGCAGAATGCCGCCGTGCTGGTAGTAGAGGATCTCCTGCGGCGTATCGATCCGCACCACCACCGGGAAATCCGTCACCTCGCCTTCAGGCGACGTCGCCACCACGGTGATGTTCTTACCGTTAGCGAATTTCCCGTCCAGCATGGCCTTCAGCTCACCCGGCGCGCCGCCGATCGTGTACGTCTCCTCACCGGTCAGGCCCAGCGTTTCCGCCGTCTCTCCCGGCTCAAACTGCAGCGGAAGAATGCCCATGCCAACCAGGTTCGACCGGTGAATGCGCTCATAGCTCTCGGCGATCACAAACGTGATCCCCAGCAGCTTCGGCCCCTTGGCCGCCCAGTCGCGCGACGACCCCGAACCATACTCCTTGCCCGCAATGATCGCCAGCTTCACGCCACGCTCGGCATACTTAACACTGGCGTCATAGATCGACATGCCCTCACCCTCCGGCAGCAACCGCGTCACGCCGCCTTCAGTGCCAGGAGCCAGCTTGTTCTTTAGCCGCACATTCGCAAACGTGCCCCGCGCCATCACCTCATGGTTGCCGCGCCGCGAGCCATAAGAGTTGAACTCCGACGGCTTCACACCATGCTTCTCCAGGTAGTTGCCCGCAGGTCCACCCTTCTTGATCGATCCCGCCGGAGAAATATGGTCTGTCGTCACCGAGTCGCCCAGCACAGCCAGCACCCGCGCGTCGACAATGTCTTCCACTTCCTTCGGCGTCGCCGGCATCCCGTCAAAGTACGGCGCCTTGCGGATGTACGTCGACTCCAGGTCCCACGCATACGTATCGCCGGAAGGAAACTCCATCTTCTGCCAGTTCGCATCGCCCAACGACACCGTCGAGTACTGGTGTTTGTACATCTCCGCATCGATGCACTGGTTCACCGTGTCCGCGACTTCCTGCTGTGTCGGCCAGATGTCCTTCAGGAAAACCGGCTTCCGGTCCTTGCCATAACCCAGCGGGTCGGTATCGAAGTTATGCGAAATGTGCCCCGCCAGCGCATAGGCCACCACCAGCGGAGGCGACATCAGGTAATTCGCACGCACCTCAGCCGAGATACGTCCCTCAAAGTTACGATTGCCCGAGAGCACCGAAACCGCCACCAGCCCATGGTCCTCAATCGCCTTGGAAACATCCGTCGGCAGCGGCCCCGAGTTGCCAATACACACCGTGCAGCCATAGCCCACAACGTTGAAGCGCAACGCATCCAGGTACTGCAGCAACCCTGCCCGCGTGTAATAGTCCGTCACCACCCGCGACCCCGGCGCCAGCGACGTCTTCACCCACGGCGGCATCGTCAACCCGGCCTCAACAGCCTTCTTCGCCACCAGGCCGGCAGCCATCATCACGTAGGGGTTCGACGTGTTCGTGCAGCTCGTAATAGCCGCAATCACAATCGACCCGTTGTCCAGATACTTCTCCGGCTGCACACCAAACCGCGCCTCTACCGAGTTCGGCGCCTCCAACAGCGCCGTTCCGCCGCCTTTGCCATCGTGGGTGGTCGTGTTCACCTGCACCAGCTCAGGCACCGCAGGCGCAGGCGCACCCACCGTTCCGCTCACGTCGCCGTTTGCGGAAGCATGACCGCCCTCACCTTCCCAGCGCACCATCTGCCGCGCCACGCTCTTGTTCGCGTTCGGCCCCAGCAGGCTCGGCAGCTGCTGCGCAAAGCTCTCCGGCGTCTTCGATAGCAGCACCCGGTCCTGAGGACGCTTCGGCCCCGAAACACAAGGCTCCACCGTCGAGAGATCCAGCGTCAGCGTAGCCGAATACTCCGCCTCCGGAGCATCCGGCGTATGGAACAGACCCTGCGCACGGTAATAAGCCTCGGTCAGCGCAATCTGCTCTTCAGGGCGGCCCGTCAGCCGCAGATAATTCAGCGTCTCTTTATCGACCGGGAAGATGCCGCACGTAGCCCCATACTCCGGAGCCATGTTCGCAATCGTCGCGCGATCCGCCAGCGGCAGTTCGCTCACGCCCGGCCCGTAGAACTCCACGAACTTGTTCACCACTCCCAGCTTGCGCAGCGCCTCCACCACAACCAGCACCAGGTCCGTCGCAGTCGACCCTTCCTTCAGCTTCCCAACCAGCTTGTAGCCCACCACCTGCGGAATCAGCATCGACACCGGCTGCCCCAGCATCGCGGCCTCGGCCTCAATGCCACCGACGCCCCATCCCAGAACGCCCAGCCCGTTGATCATCGTCGTGTGCGAGTCCGTGCCCACAACCGTATCCGGATAAGCCACGGTTTTGCCGTCAATCTCGGTCGTAAACGTCACCCGTGCCAGGTACTCCAGGTTCACCTGGTGGCAGATTCCCATACCGGGAGGCACCGCAGAAAAATTGCGGAACGCCGTCTGTCCCCACTTCAAAAACGCATACCGCTCGCGGTTCCGCTGGAACTCCAGCGCCGCGTTGAAGTCATAAGCGTTGGCCGTGCCGTACTCATCCACCTGCACCGAGTGGTCGATCACCAGCTCCGCCGGCTGCAGCGGATTGATCTTCTCCGGGTTCCCACCCAGCGCCCGCATCGCATCCCGCATCGCGGCCAGATCGACGATCGCCGGCACGCCCGTAAAGTCCTGCATCAACACCCGCGCCGGCATGTAAGCGATCTCGCGCGAGGGCTCCGCCTTGGGGTCCCAGTTTGCCAGGAACGTGATGTCGTCAGCAGTGACAGTCTCGCCGTCCTCCCGCCGCAGCAGGTTTTCCAGCAGTATGCGCAGCGAAAACGGTAGCCGCTTCAGGTTGACGCCTTCCATCGCCTCAAGGTTGAAGTAGTCCACCGTCTTTCCGCCCGACGTAAGCGTAGCGGCGGCGTTGAAGCTGTTCGGGTGCTGAGTGTTTGGCATGGTTCATCTCTCCTGTATGTCGCGGAGCGCGCACCAGGGCGCGGGTAATCTCCGGATCGAGTGAGGGCGCAACGGCTGAAAGCTGAAGCGTCTTCAAAACGCTTCGCCGAGCGGCAAAAAAATCAAAATGAGGGTAGCAGAGCGAGTGCGCAGGATGCGCGGGGTCTATAGAAACCAGCCGCGATCGTGGCGGCCACGGCGAAAGCGCTTGATGGGAGCGCAGCTCAACATGCTCCCAATTTTACCCCTGCCGCCCTTCCTCATGCATCCTTCTTCCGACACCCCGGAAACATTTCTCGCCCGAGGCTGGTTGGCATCGAGCTCACCTGCAGAACATCATGCCCGCACGACCCTCTTCGCTCAATAAGAAACTTCAGGGCCACCGCTCTGGGTACACCAGCGTGCTTCCTGGCTGTGCGACCGCAACTTTTCTCGCTGAACGAATCGTCATGCTTCTCCGTTCCGCTCAGGGGGCCTTGCCAACCCCCGCATGCATCTCAAAGAGTGAGGACTTTTCCTATGCGTTCGACCCGTCTCAACCCATCTTCTCCGCGTTCCCTCTCAGTACGAGCTGCCGGCCTTATCGTGATGTCCGCAGCCTTGGCCCTCACTTTCGTCGGCTGCAAGAGCGACACCCAGCAGGCCCCCATCGTCGATAACACCGCCAATGGCGCCGACCCGGCAGCCGGCAACCTGGCCCCAGCCGACGGCTCGCAGCCCACCCAGGTTCTCGGCCAAAGCGCTTCTTACGCCCCGCAGCAACAGGCGCAGAACTACGGTCCAGCCCCCGTCCAGCGCAACTATGCCCAAACGCCCGACGGCTACTACGACGATCAGCCCTACGACGACAACATCTACGCCGACCAGGCGCCTCCCCCGCTGCCCGACTATGAACAGCCTCCCGCACCCGGCCCCAACTACATCTGGACTCCCGGCTACTGGGATTACGGCACCTACGGCTACTACTGGGTCCCCGGGGCCTGGGTCGCGGCACCTTACTACGGCGCGCTCTGGACCCCCGGCTACTGGGATCACTCCGCCAGCCGCTATCGCTGGCACCACGGCTACTGGGGACGCCACATCGGCTACTACGGCGGCATCAACTACGGCTTCGGCTACATCGGCTTCGGTTATGAAGGCGGGTACTGGCAGGGCAACGACTTCTACTACAACCGCACTTACAACCGCATTAACAACAACGTCCGCTACATCTACGAGCGCCCCGCCCCTAACTACAACGATGCCAATCGCTCGCGCTTCAGCTATAACGGCCCCGGCGGCAGCCAGTATCGTCCGCGCCCGGCTGAACTCTCAGCTATGCACGAGCAGCACACCGCTCCCATGCAGACCCAGATCGCCATCCGCAACGATGCCGCACGCGACCGCAACCAGTCCTTCAACGCCAATCACGGCCGCCCCAACCAGGCCACCTTCGCCCGCCCCGTAGCCGCTACTCCCGGCATCGCCGCTCCCGCCGAACGCGGCGGTTTCAATGGTCGCCCCGCGCAAAACAACGCCGTGCAGCAGGACCAGCGCATGCAGATGGAGCAACAACGCCAACAGCAGACGCAGGTCCAGAATCAGCAGCGCCAGCAACAGGATCAGGTTCGCCAGCAACAGCAGGTTCAACTACAAAACCAGTTGCGCCAGAAGCAGGAGCAGGGCCAGGTACAGAACCAGCAACACCAGCAACAGGAGCAACTCCGCCAGCAGCAGCAAGGCCAGGCGCAGAATCAGCAGCGACTACAGCAGCAGGGCCGCCAGCAGCAGCAGCAGTTACAGAATCAGCAACGCCAGCAGCAGGAACAGGTTCGCCAGCAACAGCCGGGTCAGGCCCAGCAGGAGCAGGTTCGCCAACAGCAGCGCCAGGCAGAACAGCAGCAACGGCAGCAGGGCCAGCAGCAGCAGATGCAGCAGCACCAGGCCGAGCAGCAGCAGCGTCAACAGCAAGTGCAACAGCAGATGCAGCAGCGCCAACAGCAGCAGCGCGTAGAAGCCCCACGACCTGCGCCCGCAGCAGCTCCTGCCCCGCGTGCTGAGCCACCCCATCCGGCGCCGGCTCCCCCGCCCGCCGCAGCTCCCCACGTCGAAGCCCCCCACGGTAATGCAGGAGGTAACGGCGGCGGCGGAAATCCCCACGGCGGCGGAAATGGCCATGACGGCCACAAGTAACCACCAAACATCACCCAAACCAAAAAGTCAGGGCCCGCCAACAGCGGGCCTCACCTTTTTCCCACCGCGAAGTCGATCCCTATTCCCTATTCCTTATTCCCTATTCCCTGCTCTACCCCATCGCCAACTGAACCAGCAGCACCACGTTCAGCGACACAATAATCCCCACGCAGGCCCACCCCGCCACCCGCGTGCGCCCTGCTGAAGCAAAATCCCCCATTACACCATGGCGATTGGTCAGGATCAGCAGCGGGATCAGCGCCGCCGGCAGCGTAAAGCTCAACACTGCCTGCGACAGCACGATGATCTTCAACGGCGAGAACCCCGTCGCAATCACCGCAATCGCCGGAATGATCGTGATCAGCCGCCGCACAAAAATCGGGAAGCGAATATTCAGGAACCCTTCAATAATCACCTGCCCGGCCATCACGCCCACCGTCGAGCTCGACAGCCCCGAGCACAGCAGCGCAATCGCAAACGCCCCCGCCGCCATCGGCCCCAGCAGCGGCCCCAGCGTCTTGTACGCCACTTCGACGTCGTCCACCACCACGCCGTGCGTAAACGCCACCGCCGCCATGATAATCATCGCCGAATTGATCAGCCAGGCCCCATTCATCGCCACAAACACATCGATCAACTCATACCGCAAATACTCCCGCACCATCGCCGGCAGCACCCGCTTGGGTGGCGGCGCCATTTCAATCAGCCGCGGCTGCACCAGCGCCGAGTGCAGATAAATCACGTGCGGCATCACCGTCGCCCCCAGCATGCTCACCGCAAGATACACACTGTCGCTCAGGTCCTTCTTGCTGCCCACCGCAAACGTCGGCAGCACGGCATGGAGCGCCGCACTCTGCCAGTCCGGATGAACCAGGAAAACTTCAATCGCATAGCACGCGCCAATGATCGCCAGGAACACCATGATCCCGCGCTCAAACCACCGGAACCCCGCCAGGTCCAGCGCCAGTATCCCAAACACCAGTACCGTCGACACCAGCGCCGCCGCCAGCAGCGACTGAGTCGCGCTCCACCCCCGCGCCAGCAACGCCGGCCCAAACAGCAGATAAAGCCCCAGCGCCGCCCCCAGGAACTCCGCCAGGTCGGTCGCAATCGCCGCCACCTCCGCCGCCACCCAAAGCGCAATCGCCATCGGCCGAGAGAAATGTTTGCGGCAGTTCTGCGGCAGCGTCAGTCCGGTCACAATCCCCAGCTTTGCGCTCAGATACTGGATCAGGATCGCCATCGCATTCGACCACAGCAACACCCAAAGCAACCGATACCCAAACCGGCTCCCGCCCTGGATGTTGGTCGCAAAATTACCCGGGTCGATATACGCAATCGACGCCACAAACGCCGGCCCAAAGTACTTCCACATCTCGTTGCGACGAAACGGAGGCAGAATCCCCGCCCCTGATTCCTTCACCTTCAGCCCCGCCGTCGCTGCCGCGCTCGCCGCAGGAGAAGCCGCCACTTCTCTATCGATGTCGTCATGTTGGGAGTGAGGACCGGCCATTATCTTTGAGTATAGAGTGCACCGCCGCTCCACTCTACTGATTCTGCGCCGTTTGCCCTCCCCCGCTCATCTCATCGCACAAAAGGAGCTCGCCCCATGCCCAATCTTTCCGCCGAGGATCTCCTGCTCTGGAACGACACTACCGCCCAGAAGTGGCGCGCCCTCCTCGAACCGCACCCCGAAGCCCTCGCCCTGCCCTGTGACGTCCGCGGCAGCAACACCGTCGCCGACCTGCTCCAGCACATCGCCGCAGCCGAGCTACGCTACGCCCAGCAGCTCTCCGGAGAGCCGCCCACCGACTACGCCGACCTCCCCAAATCCACCCTCGCCGAGCTCTTCCACATCCACGATACCGCCGTCGCCAAGTACCGCGTGCTCCTCGCCGACCCCAACTACAAATGGGACGAAGAGTTCCGCTTCCTCACCCGCTCCGAAGGCCCGCTCGTCGCACCGCGCCGCGTGATCCTCTTCCACGGCCTGCTCCACGGCATCCGCCACTACGCCCAGTTGGCCACCCTCATGCGCCACGCCGGCATCGCCCCCGACTGGCACATGGACTACCTCTTCATGGCCGCCCACCGACCATGAAGAGGCGTGTTTATCATGGTGAACGCGCAAGACCGGAGCATCGCCGTGATAAAGCCCTTTACCCCGCATCGCGTCACAGCCTTCTTCATGCTTTGGCTATGCGCCCATAGCGCCGCTCAGTGCAGGCGCACACCACTACCTACTGCAGGAACAGGCTTTAACGACCCCGCTGGCTTCACCATACCGGGCTTGCGAGGCGCCACCGCACACAAGGAGATGACTCTCAATGCCTGCGACCAGCCCACCGGCCTAACGCTGAACGAGATGACGCCCACGCCCTACTCCGTGTTGCAAGGGCCCGGCCCATGGAAACAAGATCGACCACATCAGGTTCACGTCTACAAGCTCTGGCGCTTCAGCAGGAACAAAAACGTCTTCGCCTATGCGATTTCCGTCGCTTGCAGTTCTCTCAGTTCCAACGGTAACCGCTGGGAAGCTGCCTGTCTTTCGGCTTACATCTACTACGACACCACCGGCAACGGCCGCTTCACCACAGTTGTACCAACCGACTTGTACTCAGTACCTACGCCGCCTCTGTGGGTCGAGACTAAGTAGACCCCATGAATCTTTCCGCACCGTCCCACATCTACTCCATCCGGGTACTGAGTCCACGTATCCAGACTGGAACACCCGCACATGATCACCATGCGCCCTGCCGCAGAACGCGGCCACGCCAACCACGGCTGGCTCGATGCCAACTTCACCTTCAGCTTTGCCAACTACTACGACCCCAGGTGGATGGGCTTCCGCGCCCTCCGCGTCATCAACGACGACATCGTCGCCCCCGGTCGCGGCTTCGGCCAGCACCCGCACGACAACATGGAGATCCTCACCTACATGATCTCCGGCGCATTCGCCCATAAAGACTCCACCGGCGGCGAAGGCATCATCGTCCCCGGCGAGCTGCAGCACATGTCCGCCGGCACCGGCGTCACCCACTCCGAGTTCAACGCCTCCGAGACCGACTCCTCGCACTCGCTGCAGATCTGGATTCAACCCAACCAGCGCAACGTAAAGCCCGTCTACCACCAGCGCAAGTTCTCGGTAGCCGAGCAGCCCAACCGCTTCCACCTGCTCGCCTCCGGAGGCCAAACTCCCGGCCGCGACAACAGCTTCCCCATCTATGCCGACGCCGACCTCTTCGCCGCCGTCATCGAACCCGGCCAAACCGTCGAGCACACCTTCGGCAAACCGCACGGCTGGCTCCACGTCGTCAAAGGCGAAGTAACGCTAAACGGCGCCAAACTCCAGGGCGGCGACGGAATCGCCTTCACCAACGAGCAGAAACTCTCACTCACTACCGCCACCGGCGGCGAAGTCCTGCTCTTCGAACTCGACTAACTCAACCCGCAAATCACGTGAATCGACCCACCATCCTCACGTGAATCAACCACCTTCCCTACGGGTGCCCCACGTCCGGATTCTCGGACGTGGGATCTCCCAAAACCACCCTAAATATGTCCTCTCGACGGGAGCCCGACAGCTTCATCGTCATTCGCCGCGGAGGGACCTGCGGCTGGAACCACCACGACCCGGGTGGCCCATCCTTTCGGCGCACTTTGCCGAAAGGGTGGGTATCGTTTGCGTCAGCAAACGACAGCTCTCCTCCACCCCACCAAAATCTCTCATCTTGATCGATGCGCTGTGAGCCGAACTTCAGCTCCCGCGCACCCTACATATTGGTGTGACCGCTGCGCATGTCTTCATTGAAGTGCGGCTTGATAAACGTCAGCGCCTCTTCCACTTCCTCACGGAACTCAGCCTCACGCGCCTTCAACTCCGCCGTCGCCGTAGCCGCTTCGCCATCCGCAGAAAGCGCCAGCAACCCCGCATCAGCCAGCTTCTTCGCCGCAGCCTTCAGCTCCGCTGCAGTCGTATTCAGATACTGCGCATCGCGCGGATCGGCAATCCACACCGGCGCATCCCCACCCAGCACCGCCGAAAGCCAGAACACCTTACCCTCGATAAAGTGCGAGCGCTGCGCCTCATCCGTGTCGTTGAAGATAAAGATCTGCTGCTTCATCGAGTAGTACCGCGTCGTCACCGGCACCGGCTGCCGATTGCCCGACTTGGTCAGCTCCAGCTGCCCCTGGTCGATAGTCTTGCGCACAGCGTTGTAGATAAACCCCTCAGCAAACGGCTGCTCCAGCGCCGAAACGATAGTTGCGAACGTCTGCGTCAGCGAAGCGGAAACCTTAGCGTGCAGCGTAGCGGGCTCGCCGGTTTCAAGATTGATCTCGCCATGCACCAAAAACGTATCCGCGCCCGAAGTCGACCCATGGAACGGCCACGCAAAATTCGAAAAGCTCAGCGGCAAACCCAGCAGCGCCAGGTAGCAATCCGGCCGCGGATTCTGCAACCGCCGCGCGCTCTCCTTGAAGTAATTCGCCAGTTCAGCCGCAAACTTCGGATTCCGGGCGTCAAAATCCTCCGACAGCTCAATCGTCTCGGTCTTCGCCGCATCCGTCGCCAGCGCAATCGTAAACCGCGTCGTAGCGCGGCCCGTATAGTCCATGCCTGAGGCCGTATTAGCCAGCGAAAGGCCAGCCGCTTTAAGAAGAGTTTCAATCTGTCCGGGCAGTGCAGGGGCGGTGCTCGTGCTCATGATGTGCGTATTCCTTCGCGATGTATCGGTCACATCTATTTTACGGGAACCGCCGCTGGTTTCAGCATCCGGTCAAAGAACTCTGCCGCCGCCGTATACGCCGCCAGCCAGCTCTTGTGCAGGATGAAGTCATGCACCTCATCCGGCAGCACCAACTCCTCCACATGCACATTCCGCGCCCGCAGAGCATCGGCCAGCATCGGCGTCTGCGCATAGGCCACCTCCGGATCATCATCGCCATGGATCAGCAGCACCGGCGACCGCCACTTCGCCACATCCGCCATCGGCGAGCTCGCATGAGCCATCGCCGCCACCTCAACCGGCACCGTTGAGCGATCCCACGTCGGCCCATGCAGCCAGTCCTCCGGCGCATTGTCTTCCACCGCCCACTCATGCACCCCATGAAAGTCCACACCCGCCGCAAACAAATCCGAATTCCGCGCCAGTGCCAGCGCCGTCAGATACCCCCCATAGCTCCCGCCCCAGATGCCAATCCGCGCCGTATCGACATCCGTCCGCGCCCGCAAAAACGCCGCCGCGCCCAGCACATCGTTGTACTCCATCGCCCCATCCGCCCCGGCATGCTCGCACTGCCGAAACTCCAGCCCATACCCAATCCCACACCGATAGTTGATTGACAACACAACATACCCGCGCGACACCAGGTACTCATTCATCGCATACGCGTCCGAGTAGTAATCCATCGTCGGATAACCCAGCAACATCTGCCGCTTCGGTCCTCCGTGCACAAAAAGTATCGCCGGCCGCTTCCCCGCACCCCCACCCGTCGGCAGAAAAAGCTGCCCATGAATCTGTAGCGGCGCGGTCCCCGCCGAAGGAAAAATCACCTGCGTCGGCGTCACCAGCAAGTGTTCCGGATAACCCTCCGGCACCGCATCGCGATGCAGCGCCATAATCCCGCCGCCTCTCGGCTCCGCCATCGCCGCATAAGGCGGCAGGTCCGGGCTCGAGTCGATGAACGCCAGCTCGCCGCTCCCCTCCCCTGCCAGCGCCGGATGCGTGTCGATATTGCCGTAAAACTCCTTGTAGGTCATCGCCACCGGCGCCGGCGCCGCAGCCGTCAAATCGATCTCCCACAAGTGCCGCCGGTCCACATCCGTCTGCGACCCCGGCGCCCCCTCTGGGCTCCCGTTCGACGCATAAACCACCCGCCGTCCATCCCGGCTCACCGTAACGTCTTCAACCTCAAACTTCCCCGGCGTAAGCAGCTGAACCGCATTGCGCGGAGCCGACGGATTCACCGAGTAAAGATGCACCCACCCATCCGCCTCAGAGAAAAACAGCAGCCGATAATTCGACGTATAAAAAACCCGCGGCTCGCCCGTAGACATCCGCGGTATCACGCTCCCCGGCTTATTCGCTTCCGGCGCAAACAACGTCCGCGCCTCCCCGGTCAGCAGGTCCATCACCTGCACCGACCACGGATTCGCCGAAACCCTCGCCGCCGCAAACTCCGGAAAATCCGTAAACGGCTCCCGCAGCCACGCCACGTGATGCCCATCCGGCGAGAACGACGGCGCCGAATCATTCCCCGTAGAAGCCGCGGGAAAACTCAACGCATGAGTCTCCAGGTTGAACAGCGCCAGCAAACTATGCGTCCGCCGGTGTGAAATATAAGCCAGCAGCGTCCCATCCGGCGACAGCGTCAAACCCGAAGCCGACCCGCGATCAAACACCAACTGCTTCGCCATCTCCGGCGTCGGCACACTCCCCACCAGCGCCGCCACCCCCTCCAGCAACCCCCGCTGCTCCACCCCGCTCTTCGCAACAGGCTTAGCCAGCGGCAGCGGCGTCATCCATATCTGCCCGCCGCGCACAAACAAAATTGACTTGCCATCGCGCGTGAACCGCGGCGACCTTCCCTCAGCCACCCGCACCGGATCGCCCGTCAAATTCGAAACAAAAATCTCCACCGGCGTCGGCCGCTGCAAATGCGCCGGATTCGCCGGCCTTCCTCCCGCTCCCGTCTCCGCCCCCCGCGTAAACGCCAGCATCTTCCCATCACCCGACCACGTCAGCGCAGCCAGATCCTGCCCGTCATCCTCCGTGTAAAGCGTCAGCGCATGTGCCGGCTCATTGGGCCCACCCACCCAGATATTCCGCCGCCCCTCGGCATTCTCCACCCACGCGAACCGCGCCCCCACCGGCGACGCCGTCAGCGACAAGGCATAAGGCGCGCTCAACACCTGCTGCAGCGTAAAGGGCTGCTGAGCAGGGCACAAAAGGGCCGGGAAACCGAGCAGCAGAAACAGGCGGCGCATGTCGGCAGGGTATCAGCTTGGATTTGCCGAATTAACTTTTTTGAGCTGCGCGGTAATAAATCATTTATTTACTACACAATATGTCGCGCCTTTCCGCTCTTCCTGAGTAGAAAGCTCCCGGCGCAAACTTCAAGGCGTCGCGATTCTCGTCCAGACACCCCATGAAACGTATTCTTTCGCTCTGCGTCGGCCTTGTGCTGGCTGCAAGTGCCTGCACCCCTGCGTCCGCCACGGCTCTCTACAGCCAGGCACCCGATTTCCTGAACGCGGAGTTTTCTGGCTACGCACTCGGTCTCCCCCTGGTCGTTTATGACAATTTCACCCTCGCCTCCGACGGCGTCATCAATCAGGTCGACTGGACCGGCGCCTTCAACGGCTATGGCATTACGTCATTCCAGATCAGCTTTTATTCCAACCTCCTCGATACGCCTGACATGCTGCTCAGCACAACCGTCATCGCAGGCGACGGTAACCCCACCCTGATCGGCCCCACGCCCTTCAACTCTTTCTTTTACAGTTATGGCACTAGCGTCGACCCCTTCACCGCACTCGCCGGCGTCGAATATTGGATGAGCATCGTCCCCACGGGTCAAACTGACGACTGGGGCTGGGCGACTTCCAGCGATGGCGACGGTCGCGGTGCACAGAGCGGCTTCATCGGCTACTCCTACCCACTCCGCACCTACTACGACAACGCCTTTACCGTGAGCAACGTTCCTGAACCCTCAAGCCTTGTGTTTCTGGGAACAGGCCTTCTCGGGGTCATCGGAGCAGCACGCCGTCGCTTCTCCATCCGCTAAGGTAGGAGAGCCTTGAACGCAGAACGAGGAGCCCCAGGGCTCCTCGCTCTTGCAACATCCCTTTTCTGACAACCTACCGTTGATCGTACGGGTCGCGGTCATGATCGTGATCCCGGCCTGACCAGCGATCGCGATGCTGCATCGCTGCCTGGTAGCCGCGCGTGAAGCTGTTGCGATACTGATCGCGGAACATGCGCCCCGTCGGCGGACGACGGAACTGTGCTGACATGCGTGCATCCATCGGACGACGCGCAAAGAAGTCGGCGCGGGCCGCGTCCATGCCATCGTGGAACGCGCGGCGATTCATCTCATTGAAGTCGTTGGGTGGAGCGTCCCATCCATCGCCGTCGCGATCATGATCCCGGTCCTGGCGATAGCCGCCCTGTGGTTGCTGTTGCTGCTGACCGTAACCGTTGTTCTGCTGTGGGTAATTTTGCTGCGGATACTGCTGCGCCTGCATCGGCAGAGCGCTCACTGCCAGGGCCAGCGTCAGGGCCGAAATCGAAATTCCAATTGTCTTCTTCATCGCATCCTCGGTTCCGGGCGCAAGCGCCCATACACCTGCAATGAGACGGGCGACAGCCGTGCGGCGTTGTCCTTATCCGCGCAATCAAAAAGCAAGGGCGCCCCGTTTTGGTTGCCCGGAACGCCCTTTGAAATCATGACGATGTCTTCATCGTCGCCAAACCGCAAACATCAAGCTGCCGTCGGCTCGCCCTTCATCTTTTCCGCCGTGTAATAAGCAATCAGCGCATCGACGGTAGGCTGCAGCTGCCCTTCCATCACCATCGCCAGGTTATGCTGCGTCAACCCGATGCGGTGGTCCGTCAACCGGTTCTGCGGAAAGTTATACGTCCGAATTTTCTCGCTCCGGTCACCCGACCCGATCTGCTGCTTCCGTTCCTTGGCCTGCAGCTGGTGCACGCGCTCGGCCTCAACCTCGTACAGCCGCGAGCGCAGCACGCGCATCGCCTTCTCGCGATTCTTGATCTGCGACTTCTCATCCTGGCAGCTCACCACGGTATTCGTCGGGAGATGCGTAATCCGGATCGCCGAGTAAGTCGTATTCACAGACTGCCCGCCCGGCCCCGATGAGCAGAACGTATCCACCCGCAGGTCCTTGTTCTCAATCTTGATGTCCACTTCCTCAGCCTCAGGCAGCACCGCCACCGTAATCGCCGACGTGTGCACCCGGCCCTGCGTCTCGGTCGCCGGCACCCGCTGCACGCGGTGCACGCCAGATTCGTACTTCATCTGCGAGTACACCTTGTTGCCTTCAAAAATCGCCGTAATGTCCTTCAGCCCGCCCACATCGGAGTCGGTCTGCGAGAGCACCTCCACCTTCCACCGGTGCTGCTCCGCAAACCGCAGGTAAAGCCGGAACATCTCCGCCACAAACAGCGAAGCCTCATCCCCACCCGTTCCCGCGCGCAATTCAATCACGATGTTCTTCTCATCGTTCGGGTCCTTGGGCAGCAGCAGCACCTTCAGCTCCTCCTCAACCGTCGTCAACCGCGGCTCCAGCTGTGCCAGCTCCTCTTCCGCCATCGCCTTGATCTCCGCATCCGGCTCCAGCAGCATCGCCTTCGCATCCGCAATGCCCTGCCGGATCGCACGGTACTGCCGGAACTTCTCTACCGTGTCTTCCATATCGCGGTGCTGCTTGGAGACCTTGCGGTAATTCTCCTGGTCGTTGACGAAGGCGGGGTCGGACATCTGTCGCGACAGCTCGTCGTAGCGTTCTTCTAATTGCTCAAGGCGTTCAAACATGGGGACTCCTGAAGGAGAGTGAAGCGTGAAATTTCAAATCATAAGGAAAGCGATGCGAGGCGCAGCCGATTAGGCGCAGCTAGGCAAAGTCGTGACGGGGAAGGCTCGTCGAATGTGCGGCAACAACACGCATGATGAGTTAGATGTTATCGCACGTCGCCACGATGCGGTACGGCATCCGTGGTGACGGCGCTGATGCGCGCCTAAGGATTCGCCGCTTTGGCTGACCCAGGCGACGCCGGTTTACCCTTCCCATAGCTGGGAATCTTGGTCGTAATATGCGGCCACAGGAACTCGCGGAACAGACCCTGCACCGCACCGCCGCCAATCCCGATCGCCGCATTCAACCCGGCAAGCTCTCCCGCCGAGTAGGTTTTATCGCGGTACAGCGTCGATATCGCCCCCGCCGCCGCATTGCCCCCAATGTGCGAGTAATTCGGCTGCCACTTGCCGTTGTCACCCCGCGCAATCATCCCCGCCAGCAGCGCATGCTTCAGCCGAGCGCCCGTACTGTGGTTAGGCCCCATGAAGAAGTAGCGCGGGTCCTGACGGAACAGCGAAGGCAGCACCGCCGACCCGATCACCCGCCCAATCGTCGCGTCGGCATAGGCCGCGCCGTAACGCTTGCCGTAGCCTCCAGGCCCGTCACCGTACTCCGGAAACGTGCCGTGCGCCTGCTCCACGCCCGCCACAATCGCCACATTCACAAACACAAACGGGTCCGTAATCGACCGGATCGACAGCTTGAACTTCTGCCGGGTATTCAGCGGCGCCGCGTTCCAAAGATAGCTGGTATAAAAATTCGGCACGATCCCCAGCACCCGCTGCTGCGTCTCGGCCTTGATCTCTTCATCCGCCACCTGCACTTCGGTCATAACGACGTTAACCGTCTCCGTCGCCGAAGCAATCGGAAGAGCAATATCCGGCAGCTCATAATGCTCACCCGGTCGCAGCGTGAACGCCGGCGACAGAAACGTCTCCAGCCCCGGCGAAGCAATCACGACGTTATAAACCCCCGGCTCAATGCCGGTGAAGCGAAAGCGTCCTTCGGCATCGGACGCCAGTTGGTGCGCATCAGCGTCCTGGTGGCCCTTTTCGATCAGCTTGATTTCCGCATTCGCCACCAGGCCACCGCGAATATCGGATACCGTACCGGTAACAATGGCCGCCCCCTCAGCGCCGCGTGCCTGCTGGGCAAGCAGCGCGCTCGGAGCTTCCGGCAGCGTCTTCTTCAACGCGAACAGCCGCTGTGCCGGCAGCGCAACGAACGAGACGGTAAGCAGGACGCCAAGAAGCAGGGTCTCGGCGAGCCGGGTGGAGCTGCTGCGGAAGATCGGCTTCATCGTGTCGGCGCTCCTAAAATGTGGGCAAAGCATCTGACGTCTCTGGGTTGGCGATCGTGAAAGCACACGATACGCTGGCCGACGTCAGGTTTTACCGGGCTTGCTCCAGTTTAGACGCTCAAAATGACACACAAGCTGTTTCAAATGAGGAATTTGGCAAAATGGTGCGATTTGCAGCGATAGCCGACCTGGCCGAGGCATTGGCCGGAACCGCCAGCCGGCTCAAAAAGCGCGCCGCCATCCAGGCAGGCATCCTCGCCGCCCGTCAGGCAGACGGCCCCTCAGCCGCCGGACGTTTGGCCCTTTACCTCGCCGGACAGCCCTTTGCGGAGAACGACCTCCGCAAACTCAACGCCGGCGGGGCCCTCCTCAGCCGCGCCCTGCTCACCGTCGCCGCAGCCACCCAGGCCGCCCTCACCGCCGCCTACCGCCGCCACGGAGACCTCGGAGCCGCAGCAGCCGATCTCCTCGCCGGCTCGGCCCCCGTCATCCCCACACTCACTCTCGCGGACGTCGACGAAGCCTTCAACCGCATGGCCACCGCCCGCACCACCGCCGCCCGCGCCACGCTGGTGGAAGGCCTCCTCCGCCGCACCACCGCACGCGAAGCCAAGTACCTCCTCAAACTCATGCTCGGCGACATGCGCATCGGTGTAAAGCAATCCCTCGTCGAAGAAGCCATCGCCGCCGCCACCCTCACAGATGTCGCCGCGGTCCGCCACGCCGTCATGCTCGAAGCCGACCTCGCCCACGTCGTAGTCCGCGCCTTCGACAACACCCTCGCCGAAGCCCGCATGACACTCTTCCACTGCCTCGGCTTCATGCTCGCCTCCCCCGTCGACACCCCCGAAGAGGCCGTCGCCCGCTTCGCCGCGCCCCCTCCCAAACCCGAAAAGAAACCCCGCAAAAAGAACTCCTCCGCCGAAGCCCTGAGCCCCGTCGATGCCGCCCAAGAAGCCATCGCCGAGGACGTGGAAACCGAAGCCGCCGCGTCCAATCCGCCAACCCCCGGCGGCGTTCTCGCCTTCCTCGAAGACAAGTACGACGGCATGCGCGCTCAAATCCACTGCGGCGACCCCGCCCAGCCCGGCCGCGTCGTCATCTACTCCCGCAACCGCGAAGACATCACCCAAAGCTTCCCCGAGCTCGCCGAAGCCTTCAGCCACATCACCGAACCCCTCATCCTCGACGGCGAAATCCTCGGCTGGGAGTACGCCACCGCCCATGCTCTACCTTTCGCCATCATGGGCCAGCGCATCGGTCGCAAGATCGTCACCAACGCCATCCGCAAGCAGATCCCCGTCATCTTCATGGCCTTCGATCTGCTCTACGCCGGCGGCGAACTCCTCCTCCCCCAACCACTGACCGAGCGCCGCGCAACACTCGAAGCCGTAACCTCCCGCTGGGGCTCCCACGTCACCGCACCACTCGAAAAAGCCGCCGATCAGGCCACCCTCTTCGCTCCTGCACCCTCGGCCCAAAGCGCACGCCTCTTCCTCTCTCCCACCCAGAAAGTCGTCGACGCCGCAGCCATCGACCGCGCCTACCGCGACGCCCGCGCCCGCGCCAACGAAGGCGTCATGCTCAAGGCCGCCAACTCCGCCTACCTCCCCGGCCGTCGCGGCCTCGCCTGGGTCAAGCTCAAGCGCGAGCTCGCCACCCTCGACGTCGTCATCACCGGAGCCGAGTTCGGCCATGGCAAGCGCGCCGGCCTGCTCTCCGACTACACCTTCGCCGTCCGCGGCGAAGACGGCGAGCTACTCAACGTCGGCAAGGCCTACTCCGGCGTCACCGACGCCGAAATTCTCGAACTCACCGCCTGGCTAAAGGCCCACACCCTCGAAGACCACGGCCACTTCCGCACTGTCGAACCCCTCCAGGTCCTCGAAGTCGCCTTCAACAACATCATGCGCTCCACCCGCCACGCTTCCGGCTTCGCCATGCGTTTCCCGCGCATCATCCGCATTCGCACCGACAAGCCCGTCAGCGAAATCGACACCCTCGCCCGCGTCGAAGAAATCTACCAGTCCCAACCAGATCGCCCCGTCGAAACACCCGAAGCCTGACTACCTCTCCGCAAACCCCAGCGGTCCTCTATCCACCGGCGCAACCCGCACTTCCCCAGCCGCCAGCCGCTGCGTCGTCGCCCAGGGCGCTTCGGGAACAGGCACACCCTTAGCCAGGTTCTCCGCCCGCGTCTCCAGCGTCCGTTCCCCCGGATACCGCGCCGGCCGCCCCGCCACAATTGGCTCAGCCGCATGCAGAAAAGCAATCGCCTCCGACGCTATAGCCCTCATCCCCTCGTTCGACCGCAGCGCCTCAGGAGACATCGCCAAAAACACCTGCGACAACCCCATCTCCTGCGTAAAGTCATTCGGAATCTGATACGTCGCCTGCCCATCTGCGAGCATCGCACCCAGCACATCCAGCGCAAACGACAGCCCCGACCCCTTCCACAACCCGATCGGCAGCGCCCGCCGCGACGTCTCAATCGCGCCCGCATCCGTCGTCAGTTCTCCCGCCGCATCGAACCCACCCGCAAACGGCAACGCCTGTCCCCGTTGTCGATAAGCCGCCAACGTCCCATACGAGTACTGCGACATCGCCATATCCAGCACAATCGGCGCCGGTCCCCCATCCCCTTCCCGCGGAATCGCGATCACCAGCGGATTATTCCCCAGCGCCGGCGTCGTCGCTCCCCACGGCGGCAGGTTAGGCAGCGTATTGGTCCAGCAGATCGCCGCAAACCCCGCCTCCGCCGCCTGCCACCCATACGTCCCGCCCCGCTGCCAGTGTGCCGTGTTCGCCATCGCCACGCCGCCCAGCCCATGTTGCGCCGCCAGCTCCATCGCCCGCGCCATCGCCGCATGAGCCGCCAGATTTCCCGGCCCCAGGTTGCCGTTCCACCGCTCCAGCGCGCCAAACCTCGCCGTCACCGTCGGCTCTGCCGTCGCACTCAAATGCCCCGCTGTAATCATGTCCGCAAACAGCGGAAACCGCGCGATCCCATGCGTATGCACGCCATCCCGATCAGCTTCGGCAATCAGCCGCGAAGACAGCGCCGCGCGCTCGCCCGTAACCCCCAGCCGAAGCAGGGCGCGTTCCAAAGTACCGCGAAGTTCATCGAAACGGACAAGCATGGTCGCAAGCTCGCAAGGTGAAAATGGCTCCGGCGAATACACTGAACATGCATCCCTCGATTAGCCTTTTTAGATTAAACGCTTAGTGGAGATTTCCCGCATGACCTGCCTCCGGTCTTATCGCACGCTGAATTTGATGCTGCTCGGCAGCGCACTTGCCCTCGCCCCGGCAACGTGCCGCGCACAGACCCCGACCGTCAAGCGAACCCCAGCTCCGGCAGCATCCACAACCGTCCCGGTCGTCATGCTTAGCGACCTCCACTTCGACCCCTTCCACGACCCCGCCAAGTTCGATCGCCTCCGCGCCGCCCCCGCAGAGCAGTGGCAAAAAATCCTCGCCGAGCCCGACTCCCCCACCATCACCGAAGACATCGCCAAGCTCAACGCCAAATGCCGCTCCCGTGGCGTCGACACTCCCTGGACTCTCCTCGAATCCAGCCTCGCCGCCGCTCACGCCGAGTCGCCCCACGCCCTCTTCGTTACCGTCTCCGGCGACCTCCTCGCCCACCTCTTCGACTGCCGCTTCAACGCGCTCGCCACCAAACCCGCCGAAGGTGATTACAGCGCCTTCGCCGCCAAAACCCTCGCCTACGTCGCCGCCGAAATGCATCGCACCTTCGGCAAAACACCCGTCTATCTCGCCCTCGGCAATAACGACTCCGGCTGCGGCGACTACCGCGAGTCCAGCAACAGCCCCTTCCTCAAGAACGCGGCCGAAAGCTTCGCCGAAGACGTCGCCTCCACCGACGCCATGAAAGACATCCTCACCGTCTTCCCCGACTCCGGCAGCTACACCGTCGCCCTCCCCGCCCCCGTCGTCAAAGGCCGCCTCATCGTTCTGCAGGATCTCTTCCTCGCCCGCACCTACGCCGGCTGCAACGGCAAGCCAGACACCGCAGCCGCAGCCGCGCAACTCGACTGGCTCCGCCAGCAGCTCTCCACCGCCCACGCCGCCCACGAGCAGGTCTGGGTCATGGCCCACATACCTCCCGGCCTCGACCTCTACTCCACCACCACCGGCAATCGCGACGTCTGCGGCGGTCAAGCCCCCGTCATGTTTCTGCACGACGAAAAGCTCGTCGACGTCCTCACCGACTTCGCCCCCGACATCCGCCTCGCCATCTTCGCCCACACTCACAACGACGAAATGCGCCTCTTCCAGAGCGCCGACGGCTCAGCCCTGGTCGCGGGCAAACTCGTTCCCTCCATCAGTCCCATCAACGGCAACTACCCCGCCTTCACGCTCGCCGAAGTCGACCCCAAAACAGCCATCCTCAAAGACTTCCGCGTCCTCGCCTCCGACAGCAAAACCGGCGTAGCCGCCAAATGGGCCCAGACCTACAAGTTCTCCACCGCCTACCACGCCTCCGCCTATACGCCCGCCACCCTCGCCACCATCCTGAAGACCTTTCGCGCCGACGCCCAGAGCGAAAAGCCGGAATCCAACGCCTTCGAGCAGAACTTCATGGTCAACGGCGGCCTCCGCTCCCTCGCCATCCGCCTCGTCTGGCCGCAGTACGTCTGCATGATGCAGAACAACACCCCCGCCGCCTACAAGACCTGCATCTGCCCCGTTCCGTCAGCCGGAACACCTGCGCCGTAGCCGCCGAAACTGCTAGGATGACCTTTCGCCCTGCGCGATGCGAGAGGCCATGAGCAACCCAGCAAATCTCACCCCCGGAGCCCGCCTCCGCGCTGCCATCACTGAAGAGCAGCCCCTCCAGATCATCGGCGCCATTAACGCCTACGCCGCCCGCATGGCCGAGCGCGTCGGCTACCGCGCGCTCTACCTCTCCGGCGGAGGCGTCGCCGCCGGCTCGCTCGGCATGCCCGACCTCGGCATTTCAACGATCGAGGATGTTCTGACTGATGCTCGCCGCATCACCGACGTCTGCTCCCTCCCGCTGCTCGTCGATATCGACACCGGCTTCGGCGGCGCCTTCAATCTCGCCCGCTCCGTCCGCTCCCTCATCAAGGCCGGAGCCGCCGCCTGCCACATCGAAGACCAGGTCCAGGCCAAGCGCTGCGGCCACCGCCCCGGCAAGGCCATCGTCTCCAGCGAAGAAATGGTCGACCGCATCAAGGCCGCCGTCGATGCCCGCACCGACCCCAGCTTCGTCATCATGGCCCGTACCGACGCCCTCGCCAACGAAGGCCTCAACGCCGCACTCGACCGCGCTGCCGCCTGCGTTGAAGCCGGCGCCGACATGGTCTTCCCCGAAGCCCTCACCGAACTCGCGCAGTACAAAGCCTTCGTCGACCGCACACAGGTCCCCGTCCTCTCCAACCTCACCGAGTTCGGCTCCACGCCGCTCTTCACCCTCGACGAGCTCCGCGCCGTCAACGTCGCCATCGCCCTCTATCCGCTCTCCGCCTTCCGCGCCATGAACCAGGCCGCGCTCAAGGTCTACGAAACAGTCCGCAAAGACGGCACCCAGAAAAGCGTCGTCAACACCATGCAAACCCGCGCCGCGCTGTACGACTTCCTCGGCTACCACGCCTACGAAGACAAGCTCGACCAACTCTTCACCAAAGCAAAGACCTAACCAAAATCCGTCATCCTGAGCGAAGTGAGACGCGCACTTGCGGCTCACGCAGTCGAAGGACCCGCCACTCCGCTCGTATCACCGTACTGTTCGAACCATCAGCCACGACTGCTTTCCATCAAGGTGCCTATGTCCTCTGAAGAAATCACCCCCGGCTTCAAGCCCAAAAAATCCGTCGCCCTCTCCGGCGTCCCCGCCGGCAACACCGAGCTCTGCACCGTCGGCCGCAACGGCAACGACCTCCACTACCGCGGCTACGACATCCTCGACCTCGCCGCCAAGTGCGAGTTCGAAGAAGTCGCCTACCTCCTGCTCTACGGCAAGCTGCCCACGCAATCCGAGCTCGACGCCTACAAGACCCGCCTCCGCGGCCTGCGCGCTCTCACCCCCGGCGTCAAAATCGCGCTCGAGCAGCTCCCCAAAACCTCGCACCCCATGGACGTCCTCCGCGTCGGCGTCAGCGTCCTCGCCACCACCGAACCCGAAGCCGGAGCCACCACCCTCGAAAGCGTCAAGTTCACCGCCCACTCCGCGCTAGATGTTGCCGACCGCCTCATGGCCTCCATGGGCTCCATGCTTCTCTACTGGTACCACTTCGCCAACTCAGGCAAGCGCATCGAAGTCGAGACCGCCGACGACGACATCGCCGGCCACTTCCTCACCCTCCTCCACGGCCAGCCACAGAGCGCCGAGTGGGTCCGCGCCATGAATATCTCGCTCGTCCTCTACGCCGAGCACGAGTTCAACGCCTCCACCTTCACCGCCCGCGTCATCGCCGGCACCGGTTCGGACATGTTCTCCGCCATCGCCGGCGCCATCGGCGCACTCAAAGGCCCCAAGCACGGCGGCGCCAACGAGGTGGCATTAGAAATCCAGCAGCGTTACGCTTCACCCGACGCCGCCGAAGCCGACATCCGCCAGCGCGTCGCCAACAAGGAAGTCGTCATCGGCTTCGGCCACCCCGTTTACACCACCGGCGACCCCCGCAACGTCGTCATCAAAAAAGTCGCTGAAGACCTCTCCCGCGCCGCTGGCGACATGGCCATGTACAACGTAGCCAAACGCCTCGAGAGCGTCATGTGGGAGATCAAAAAAATGTTCCCCAACCTCGACTGGTTCTCCGCCGTCAGCTACCACGTAATGGGCATCCCCACCGCCATGTTCACCCCCATCTTCGCCATAGCCCGCACCAGCGGCTGGAGCGCCCACGTCATGGAGCAGCGCGTAGACGGCAAAATCATCCGCCCCGCCGCCAACTACACCGGGCCGGAGAATGTAGCGTTCGTGCCTATCGAAGATCGCGTCTAGGAGTGCTGCAACTCGCTGTCATCATTTTTGCTTACGTGGAGTAGTATTGTGACCAGCAGCGAATTGAAGCGATGGTTGTCGAAGTGTGGCGCGGAATTTGGTGAACGGAAAGGCTCTCACCTTAAGGTCTCTCTGAATGGCAGAAGCACGGTCATGCCTATGCACCCAAGCAAGGAACTGGCCACCGGTACTGTCAACGCGATCAAGAAGCAGCTAGGTCTCAAGTAGCGAAAGAGGAGGAGTGATGCGGTATCCCGCGCGGTTCAGAAGTAGCGATGGTGTGATCGTCGTGACATTTCCAGATATTCCTGAAGCAATCACACAGGGCGATGATGCCGCGGACGCTCGCCGCCAAGCCCTTGATGCATTCGAAACCGCTCTTGACTTCTACTTCGAGGATGGCCGGCAAATACCGTTGCCATCTCCCGCTAAGCCAAGCCATAAGGTGATTGAACTTCCTCCGAGCGTCTCCGCAAAAATCCTCTTGCACAATGAAATGGTGCGTCAACACGTGCGTCCCATCGATTTGGCCAATCGGCTGGGCGTTCCGCGCCAGGAAGTGACGCGGATGCTTGATTGGAGGCACAACACCAAGATCGATACCACCGCCAAGGCTTTGAATGCACTCGGCAAGCGGCTTGAACTGCGCGTCGCCTAGCTGGGGATGAGCAAATGAAACTTAGCCGACAAGCATGCGCAGTGGCCACCATTTGTGTCGCATTCGGCGGATGCCGCAAGCCGAACGAAATTACATGGTCAGCCCAAAGTGGGTCTTCCGATCATGCGTGGCTCGCCTTGGCTCGGACTGAACATACAAACCACGGCTTTGGCGGAGAATCTGTGTGGACGATGGTCGAGATGAAACAGGACATACCAAACGGTGAGTCCGTTCAAGTGCTTATGTTCGATCAGGATGGCGGTCCTGATCCTGTTCACGACATCAGGATGAACTGGGCGTCTCCGCAAAACCTGAACATCACCTATCGCGGCAATACTCCGATCACCTTTCAGGCGATCAAGGCATTTGGCAAAGACGTCACCGTCGAGAAATTACCCTAAGCAAAGAAAGCCAGAAAAGAATGTCATCCCACATCTCCAACATCCGCCCCCCCTTCGACCAGCCCCTGATCGACATCGTCGACTACGGCCTCAACTCCGAAATCAAGTCCCCCCTGGCCTACGAGACCGCCCGCTCCTGCCTCCTCGACACCCTCGGCTGCGGCCTGCAGGCACTCGACTTCCCCGCCTGCACCAAGCTCCTCGGCCCCATCGTCCCCGGGCTCACCATGAAGAACGGCGCCCGCGTCCCCGGCACCAGCTACGAGCTCGACCCCGTCGCCGCCGCCTTCAACCTCGGCACCCTCATCCGCTGGCTCGACTTCAACGACACCTGGCTCGCCGCCGAGTGGGGCCACCCCTCCGACAACCTCGGCGGCATCCTCGCCGTAGCCGACTGGCTCACCCGCAACGGCGGCGCCATGACCGTCCGCGACGTCCTCACCGCCATGATCAAGGCCCACGAAATCCAGGGCTGCATCGCGCTCGAAAACTCCTTCAACCGCGTCGGCCTCGACCACGTGGTCCTCGTCAAGGTCGCCTCCACCGCTGTCGTCGCCCAGATGCTCGGTCTCACCCGCGACGAGATCCTCAACGCCGTCTCACTCGCCTGGGTCGACGGTCAGTCCCTCCGCACCTATCGCCACGCGCCCAACGCCGGTAGCCGCAAAAGCTGGGCCGCAGGCGACGCCACCTCCCGCGCCGTGCGCCTCGCCCTCATCGCTCAGACCGGCGAGATGGGCTACCCCAGCGTCCTCAGCGCCAAAACATGGGGCTTTTACGACGTCAGCTTCAAGGGCCAGCCCTTCAAGTTTCAGCGCCCCTACGGCAGCTACGTCATGGAAAACGTCCTCTTCAAAATCTCCTTCCCCGCCGAGTTCCACTCCCAGACCGCCGTCGAAGCCGCCGTAACTCTCCACGCCCAACTCGCCGCCGCCGGCAAGACCGCCGCCGACATCAAGCAGGTCACCATCCGCACCCACGAGGCCTGCATCCGCATCATCGACAAGCAGGGCCCGCTCAACAATCCCGCTGACCGCGACCACTGCATCCAGTACATGGTCGCCGTCCCCCTGCTCACCGGCCATCTCCGCGCCGAGGACTACGACGACGCCGTCGCCAAACACCCCACCCTCGGCGCAAAAATCGACACCCTCCGCGCCAACATCCACTGCGTCGAAGACAAGCAGTTCACCGCCGACTACCACGACCCCGAAAAGCGCTCCATCGCCAACGCCCTCAGGGTCGAGCTGAACGACGGCACCACTCTCCCCGAAGTCGTCGTCGAGTACCCCATCGGCCACCGCCTACGCCGAACCGACGGCATCCCCCTCCTCCTCGAAAAGTTCAAAACCAACCTGGCCCACCGTCTTTCTCCCGCCGCCCAGCAAAAAATCCTGGCCGCCACCGCCGACCAGTCCCAACTCGAATCCATGCCGGTAGACGCTTTCGTTAGCCTCTTCGTCGTGTAACTCACGCAATGTGCGCCAGACAACATCCAGGTGCCACTAACCGCCGCGACCGTTCAGGTCGCGGCGTTGCCATTCAATGCAGAATCTCGCCGTTCACCGTGTTGCGCTTCATGTTCGTCATCCGGATGAATAGGCTTGATGGTGAATTAGCGTTTGTCCTTGCTGTGCGTTCCTGAAGCCTCGATACAACGGCATCAGGACAAATCCAGAAAGTACTTACGGGCCCGAATCAAGCTCCACGCTGATACATCAAAAGCTGATACGGATTTCACCGCTGCGGCGGAAAACTTCAGGAGAAAGATACACATGGGAAAAGTTACTAAGATCGTTGAAAAGGGCGTCGTCCTCGGAGCAAAAGCGGGATGGGCCGTGTTCGACAAGCTGAATGCCATCAGCCCCAACGCATCGTTCACACCGAAGTGGTCTGACAAGCCGCTGCTCAAGAGCTACCAGAAAGAGAAGCCGCCCCTCGGCTGGCCCCGCACCACCGACTCCCTCTGTCCCAAGTGCGTCCCCGAAATCCGTCAGCAGATCGTCGATGGCAAGCTGCCTCACGAGATCCTCCTCAACGAGAAGGTCGGCGAAATCAAGGCCCAGATCATCGAGCGCGACGGCCAGATCCTGATGGTCAAGGATTGCCCCGTCCACGGCCACTTCGAAGACGTCATGTCCATCGATCCGCCGATGATGAAGCACCTCGAAGACGTCTTCCCGGGCCGCGATATCCGCGCCCACAACGACTCCAAGCTGCACAACCACGGCACCTCCACCGTCACCCACGGCCGCGGCTCAGTTCTCACCATCGACCTCACCAACCGCTGCAACATGATGTGCGACCCCTGCTTCATGGACGCCAACCAGGTCGGCTTCGTCCACGAATTGACGTGGGACGAGATCAAGACCATGCTCGACAACGCCATCACCATCAAGCCCAGGCGGCAGATGTCCGTGCAGTTCTCGGGTGGCGAGCCGACCCTGTCGCCTTACTTCCTCGACGCCGTCGCGTACGCCCGCAAGGTCGGTTACAACTCCGTGCAGGCGGCTACCAACGGCATCGAGTTTGCCAAGTCGGCTGAGTTTTCGCGCGCCGCGGCGGAAGCCGGTCTGCGTTACGCTTACCTGCAGTTCGACGGCATCGGCAACGCTGCCAACTCCCACCGCAAGGTCGGCAACTCGTTCGACGTCAAGCTCCAGGCCATCCATAACCTGCA
>CAIQPK010000019.1 GCA_903873705.1 uncultured Acidobacteriota bacterium | reverse complement strand
GCCGCATGGTGCGCGGCATGAATGGGGCACCCCGGCACCCGGTCACCGCACGGACGAACAAAGGCAAGAACGGGAGAGAGCAAAAGCGAGAAGCAGGTTTTTCGCTGAGCTCAGAATGACAATTTCTCTTTGGAGAAATTGTCCAAGAAAGGCAAAGGCCGCCTTGGGTTTGCGATGTGTGCGAAATTCGGCATTACTGCGCGATAAACGGATACTTGAGTTCGCAAGTCGTGTAGCGAGGCGTTTACAATCGCTGCCTATTCTGTAGTTACGCCCAATAAGAGGAGACAGGAAACGCATGAAGCTTACACCGGGAAAACTGGCGGGGATCAAAGCAGTGTCAGATGCGCGCGGCGTGATTGCAGCGGCGGCGATGGACCAGCGTGGATCGCTGCAGAAGTCGCTGGCCAAGGAGCGTGGAGCGCCGGCGACGGGGCATGACCTTGAAGTGTTCAAGACGCTGGTGACCGAGGTGCTGACCAAGCATGCGTCGGCGATCCTGCTGGACCCGGAGTACGGGCTGCCGGCCTCCAAACACCGCAACGGCAAGGGGTTGCTGCTGGCCTATGAGAAGACCGGCTATGACGCGAATACTCCGGGACGCCTGCCGGACTTGCTGGACGTGTGGAGCGTGCGGCGGCTGAAGGAAGCGGGCGCGGACTGCGTGAAGATTCTGCTGTACTACACGCCGTTCGACACGAAGGAAGTGAACGAATTCAAGCATGCGTGGATTGAGCGCATCGGCGATGAGTGCATCGCGCTGGATATTCCGTTCTTCCTGGAGTTCGTCGGATACGATGCGGAGGGCGGCGACGAGTAGAGCGTCGAGTATGCGCGCAAGAAGCCGTCGATTGTGTCCGGTGCAATGGCGGAGTTTTCGAAGCCGCGCTACAACGTGGACGTGCTGAAGGTGGAAGTGCCGATCGTGATGGAGTTTGTTGCGGGCACGAAGGCGTTCAAGGGCGAAGCGGCTTACACGCGTGAAGAGGCGCTGCAGCATTTCCGCTCGGCTGCGGATGTGACCAACCTGCCGTTTATTTATCTGTCGGCGGGTGTTTCGAACCCGGTGTTCATTGAGACGCTGGAGCTGGCGGGCGAGTCTGGCACGAGCTTTAATGGCGTGCTGTGCGGCCGCGCTACGTGGAAGGACGGGATTCCGATCTACGCGAAGCATGGCGAGAAGGCGTTTGAGGACTGGTTGAACACGGTTGGCGTGGAGAACATCAACAATGTGAACGAGGCGTTGAAGGCGGCGCATCCCTGGTACGGCAAGGTCGACGGCGCGATTTAGGTTGGCGGGTTTTGCGAGAGAGGCAGCGGAGTTTTCCGCTGCCTCTTTTTCGTGTGCGGCGATTTGCGCAGGGTGCGGCGGTATAATCAGGACTCATGGGACAGTTGGTCGTTCAGCCGTTTTATGATCCGGCACGATCCTACCAAGACAATTTTAACGACGGCCCTTTCGGATTATTCGCGACTCCTGATATTTACCTGGACCGTGGCGAGCCACGACAAACCTTTCTGGGACACAAAGTTTTTGAGCCGTTCGGCATTCCCGCCGGACCGCTGCTGAATGGGCGTTACGTCAAGGCGGCGCTGGATATGGGCTTTGATTTACCCGTCTATAAGACGGTGAGGACGCGGCCTTATCCGAGTCATCCGTGGCCGAATGTGCTGGCGGTGGAAATTGATGGCGATCTTACTTTGGATAAGACGCGACTTACTGCCAGCGAAGATTATTCTGAGCCGCTGTCTATTACTAACTCGTTTGGCGTACCTTCCTTCGATCCTGATTTCTGGCAACCGGATATTGCGGACGCGGTGAAGTATGCGCGTGAGGGGCAGGTAGTCATTGCCAGCTTCCAGGGAACCAAGGTTGAAGGTGGCGGGCTCGATGGCTATGTCTCCGACTTCGCGCTGGGGGCGCGGTTGTTGAAGGAGACCGGCGTAAAGGTGATTGAGGTGAACCTGAGTTGTCCTAATGAGGGGACGTCGAGCTTGCTTTGCCATGACGTAGCGCAGGCGACACGGGTGGTAACTGCGATAAAGAATGAAATTGGCGAGTTGCCGCTGATTATTAAGCTCGCTTATTTTCCGGATGATGCGAGGTTAGAGGAATTGCTGCGCGCAGTAGGTGGGGCGATTGCCGCGACGTCATCGATCAATACGATTGCGGCGGACATTGTGGATGCGCAGGGCAACCAGGCGCTGCCGGGTGAAGGCCGGTTGCGGAGTGGGGTTTGTGGCGCGGCGGTGAAGTGGGCAGGGCTGGAAATGACGCAGAAGCTAGGACGGATGCGGGAGAAGCTAGGATTGGCGTTTTCGATTGTGGGAGTGGGCGGCGCGGGGAGTGCTGCGGATTACCAAGTTTATCGCAGCGCGGGGGCCGATGCCGTGATGTCGGCTACGGCGGCGATGTGGCACCCGCTGCTGGCGCAGGAGATCAAAGGAGCGCGGGTATGAGTTATGAGGTAGCGGAAGCGCTTATTGACATCAAGGGTGTCGGGTTTCGGCCTCATGATCCGATTATTTTCAAGTCCGGGATTAAGTCGCCTGTTTATTGTGATAACCGCACTTTTCCTTTCTGGCCCGAACAGTGGGCCAAGGTTATTCGTGGATTTGAAGCTACTCTGATTCTGAACAGGATCGATTTTGATGTTATTGGAGGGATAGAAGCGGCAGGTATTCCGCATAGTGCCGCGCTCGGTTTCGCGACAGAGAAGCCTTCTATCTTTATCCGTAAAGAAGCTAAAGAACATGGGACCAAGAAGCGCGTTGAAGGCGGGGATGTTTCCGGCAAGCGCGTGGTGCTGGTGGAAGACCTGGTGACTACCGGGATGAGCAGCTTGTCGGGGATCGAGGCGTTGCGTGCTGAGGGAGCGGTGGTTACCGATTGCCTTGCCATTATCAGTTATGGATTTCCTGAGGCGGTAGAGAAGTTCGCCGCAGCGGGAGTGGCGCTGCATCCGCTGACGACGTTTGAGGTGGTACTGGAGATTGCGGTTGACCGCAGGATGATCGACGAAGCGGGAGCAGCGAGTGTGCGGAGCTGGCTGAAAGATCCGCGAGGATGGGTGAGTGAGCGATAAGTCGATTGTGGAGAAGTATCGCCGCCGAGTGGAGCGGTCGGGGTCGTTGGTTTGTGTGGGCTTGGATTCGGAGTTTGAAAAGCTGCCGGGGCGATTTGCGAGCGCGGCGTTCCCGCAATTTGAGTTCAACAGAGGGGTCATTGACGCGACTGCGGAGTTTGTCTCTTCCTTCAAGCCGAATATGGCTTTCTATGAAGCACGCGGGGCGCAGGGTATTTCTGAGTTGCAGATGACGGCGGATTATCTGCGGACGACTTATCCGGATATTGTGACTATCTGTGATGCGAAGAGAGCGGATATTGGAAATACTAATCGCGGTTATGTGAGCTCGATTTTTGATGTTATGGGCTTTGATTGCGTCACGCTGCACCCTTACCTGGGGCGGGAGGCGTTGCTGCCTTTTCTGGGGCGTGAGGATAAGGCGAGTATTATCCTTTGCCGGACTTCTAATCCTGGAGCGGGTGAGATGCAGGATTTAGACGTTGGCGGGCGACCCTTGTGGGAAAGGGTAGCGGAAAAGGTAAGTGGGGAGTGGAATGTCAGGGGTAACTGCATGCTGGTGGTAGGTGCTACTTATCCCATAGAGATGCGGAGGGTGCGAGAGCTTGCACCGGATGTGACGCTGCTGGTGCCGGGTGTGGGGGCGCAGGGGGGAGATGTGCAGGCGGTAGTGGAGGCGGGGCTCGATGCGCGGGGTGAGGGCTTGATGATCAGCTCTTCGCGGGGGGTGATCTTTAGCGATGATCCGGGTGCGGCAGCGCGCGCGCTGCGGGACGAGATCAATGCGGCGCGGGAGGCTGTATATGCTGCGCGTTGAGGGTCGGATTGTCCAGCATGACGGCGAGTTTGACGGTGCTATTGAGATCAATAGCGAGACCGGGTTGATTGAGCGCGTGGGGCCGATGGAAGGGCGCAGCGATGTGGATGCGGGCGGGTGTTTGATTTTCCCCGGATTTGGAGACGTGCATATTCATGCGCGAGAGGATGCGAGCGGGACGCAGGTCTATAAGGAAGATTTTTTTTCGGTTTCCGATGCGGCGCTGCATGGCGGCGTGGTGCAGGTGGCGGATATGCCGAATAATGTGGTGGCGCCAGTAGATGACGCGCGGTACGCGGCTAAGGAGCTACTGACGCACAAGTCGGTGGTACAGGTGACGCTGTATGCGGGGATTGGGCCGGGCACCTCTCCGCTGATGAGGCATGTTCCTTATAAGGCGTTTATGGGGCCTTCGGTGGGAGATTTGTTTTTTACTTCGCAGGCGCAGCTGGAAGAAGCGATTGCGAAGTATCGCGGAAGGAATGTGAGCTTTCATTGTGAGGATCCCGAGATATTGGAAGCGAATAAAGGGGCGGCTACGCATGAGTTGAAGCGGCCGGCAGAGGCGGAGATATCGGCGACCGCGTTTGCGCTTTATTTGATTGAGAAGTACGAGCTGGTGGGGAAGCTATGCCACTATTCGACGCGGGGTGGGTTGCAGAAGATACTGGCGGCGCGGGCGCGCGGCGTGAAGGTGACGTGCGAGGTGACACCGCATCACCTGTTCTTCGATGACAGCATGATTACGGAGGAGAACCGGTTGTGGCTGCAGATGAATCCGCCGCTGCGTGGGCCTGAAGATAGAACGGCGTTGATTGCCGCCTTGAAGAACGGGGACCTGGACTATATTGCTACCGACCACGCGCCGCATACTCATGCGGAGAAGTTGAAGGGGGCGAGTGGGGTGCCTCACCTAGACACTTATGGCGCGTTTGCGGCGTGGCTGATGGTGGAGCAGGGAGTTTCGGCGCAGACCGTGGCGCGGGTTTGTAGTTATAACCCGGGGTTATTTGTCAGGGAGTTTCTGCCGAGGGAGTCAGGTAAGGGGTTTGGACGGATTGAGGCGGGGTATTCGGGATCGCTGACGATTCTGGACTTGAATAAGCCGTATGTGGTGACGCGGGAGTCGGTGAAGACGAAGTGTGCGTGGTCGCCTTTTGAGGGCTACACGTTGCCGGGAAGCGTGCGGTGGACGGTGGTGAAGGGAAAGGTTTATTCGGCCTAAAAGTATGGAAAAGCTTCGCCATATCGTGAGTACGCGGCAGTTTGCGGATACGCAGCTGCTGGAGGTGCTGCTGGACTCCGCGGCGAAGATGGAGGCTGCGGACAAGCTGCGGGAGTTGCCGCAGTCCATGCGCGGGTTGATATTGGCGACGTTGTTTTATGAGCCGAGCACGCGGACGCGGTTCTCGTTTGAGGCGGCGATGCAGAAGCTGGGTGGGAGTGTGTTGACGGCGGAGAATGCGCGGGAAAGTTCGTCGTCGACGAAGGGTGAATCGATCACGGATACGATTCGCATTGTGAATGGCTATGCGGATGCGATTGCCATGCGGCACTACCAGGAGGGTGCGGCGAAGATTGCGGCAGAGGCTTCGCTGGTGCCGCTGATCAATGCGGGCGATGGGGCGGGGGAGCATCCTACGCAGGCGCTGGGCGATATTTTTACTATTCGCAAAGAGCTGGGGAAGGTGGAGGGGTTGAAGGTCGCGCTAATTGGCGATCTGCTTTATGGGCGGACGATCCATTCGCTGCTGCCGCTACTGAGTTTGTACAAGGATGTTGAGGTTTCGCTGATTTCGCCGCCTAGTTTGCGGCTACCGGAGAAGTACACGCGGGAGCTGACGGAGCGAGGCGTGAGTTTTGTGGAGACGGACAGGCTGGCGTGGGCGATTGAGCGCGCGGACGTGTTGTATGTGACGCGGGTGCAACGGGAGCGGTTCGCTTCTGACGAAGAGTATGAGCGGGTGAAGGATGCTTATGTGATCGATGCGGCGATTGCGGATGCTTTGAAGAAGAAGGCGATTATCATGCATGCGCTGCCGCGGCTGGGAGAAATATCACCCGAGGTGGATGCGAATTATCGGGCGGCTTATTTTCGGCAGGCGAAAAATGCGCTTTATATCCGGATGGCGTTGCTGGATTATCTGCTGGGGTAGGTGGTAGCGACCGAGGGATAAAGCCCACACTTGGCGATAAGCTGATTGAATGGCCTAAAGGCCACTGCGACTCCCTAGAACTAGAGAAAAGTTACGAGGCGGTTAGGGTTTGACGGTGCCGTTGCCTACGCTGATGGTGGCGCCGTTCTGGTGGGTGACGACGAGGGTGGTGACGATCGCACCGCTGGCGGCGGCGATGGTGCCAGCTACGATCCAGAAATGGGCGCCGAAGAGGCCGACGTGATGCGCTGCTCCGATAGCGGCCTGGGAGCTGGCTGAGGCGGTGGTGGCGGCGCTGATGACGTTGGTCTGGGTGATGACTGCGGACGCGGTGACGGAGGCGACGCTGGCCTGGACGTTAATGGTGAAGGCGCCTTTCAGGGCGTTGGGGGTAAGACCCTTGGCGACGGCGATGCCGTCGAGGCCGGTGACAGCGGCGAGGGTGGCGCCGCCGCCGAAGCTGGCACTTGCGCCTTTAGCGCCGCGCTTGATGGTGAAGAGGACGACGGCGCCGGCGACGGGCTTGTGGTTTTCGTCCTGCACCTGGACGATGGGCTCGCGGGCGGTGCGCTGACGGATGTTATTGAGGGCGTCTTCGCCTTCGAGGATGACGATCTGCAGGGCCATGGGGGCGCCGGCCTTGGATGCGGAGATTCCCGCGATCTGGGCGAAGATTGCCGGTGCCTGCAGGAGGAAGATGGCGAGGACGATGGCCGTTGCGCGGCGTGCAGCGTTCCGGAGCGGGGAGTGGGTAGGGATCATTGCGCGGTCTCCGTCTGCGAGCTGCCGAGCGAGTTGACGAGTGTGACCTGGACGGCGCCGACGACGGAGGCGTCCTCACTCAGGTTGAAGACCTGGTCATACTCGAAGGCCGAGCCGACCGTGTTGGAAGCGGCTGACTGGTAGTAGGGGCCGAAGAGGGCGGCGCCATCGATGCTGATGTCGCTGGTGGAGAGGGTTTTGCCCTGAGCCGGAACGAAGTGGAAGACGACGTGGTCGACGGAGCGGATGTTGGAGTAGCCGAGTATGGCCACGGTGAGGGAGTTACCGCTGCGGGTGAGGGTTGCAGTGCCCGGTCTTTTATGTACCAGTTTTAGTGAGAGAAACTGGTCTTAAAGGAGCTGAAGATGGCGCGAGGGAAGAAGCATACGGCTGAGCAGATTGTGAGCTTGCTGCGGCAGATCGAGGTCGCGGTTGCTAATGGC
>CAIQPK010000018.1 GCA_903873705.1 uncultured Acidobacteriota bacterium | reverse complement strand
ATGCAGGTGTTCTGGTTGGAGCGCTTGAACTTCGTCAACTGATAGATGTCGGAACCGACCTCACGCGAGAGCTGCGTGGGGTGGTGCTCGCCTTCGACACGCACGATGATGCGCTCGGAGTCGACCGAGTCCACGATGCCGTTACGCTTCGCCAGGATCACGGCGCCGGAGTCGCGCGCGGTGACGCCTTCCATGCCGGTGCCGACGAAGGGAGCTTCAGCAACGAGCAGAGGAACGGACTGGCGCTGCATGTTGGCGCCCATCAGCGCGCGGTTGGCGTCGTCATGCTCGAGGAACGGAACGAGCGAGGCGGCGACCGAGACGAGCTGCTTGGGGCTGACGTCGACGTAATCGACTTCAGCCTTGGGCACGAGAACGAAGTTGCCCTGCTTACGGGCGTTGACCAGGTCCTCGGTGATGTTGAGGTCAGCATCGAGATGGATGTTGGCCTGCGCGATGGTGTGGCGATCCTCTTCCCAGGCGGACAAGTAGAACGAGAAGGGCTCGAGGTCCATGGTGCGCTTGCCGTCCTTCTTGAGCTGCTTGTTCTGCTTGGCGGCCTCGGAAACTTCGAGGTAATCGCCCTGACGCAGACCGGATTCGCCGGCGTTGGTGACGGCGACGAAGTCGAGGACCGTGCCGTCCTTGACGCGACGGTAGGGGGACTCGATGAAGCCGTACTCATTGATACGCGCAAAGCACGAGAGCGACGAAATCAGGCCGATGTTCGGACCTTCAGGGGTCTCAATCGGGCAGATGCGGCCGTAGTGAGTAGGGTGCACGTCGCGGACTTCGAAGCCGGCGCGCTCACGCGACAGACCACCGGGTCCGAGGGCGGAGAGGCGACGCTTGTGCGTGATCTCCGACAGGGGGTTGGTCTGGTCCATGAACTGCGAGAGCTGCGATGAACCGAAGAACTCGCGGATGGCCGCCATGACGGGCTTGGCGTTGATGAGGTCGTGCGGCATGGCCGTCGACATCTCCTGGTAGACGGACATCTTTTCCTTGATGGCGCGCTCCATGCGAACCAGGCCAATGCGGAACTGGTTTTCCATGAGTTCGCCGACCGCGCGGACGCGGCGATTGCCAAGGTGATCGATGTCGTCGACTGCGCCGATGTTCTTGCGCAGCTTGAGGAGGTAGCGGATGGTGCCGTAGAAGTCCTCGGGGGTCAACGTACGCTTGTCGAGGCCGGAGGGGTCCTGGTTCTCGTACAGCTTGATGTTGAACTTGAGGCGGCCGACGCGCGAGAAGTCGTACTTGCGCGGATCGAAGAACATGCCTTCGAAGAGGGCCGTTGCGGTGTCCAGCGTCGGTGGGTCGCCCGGGCGCAGCTTGCGGTAGATCTCGATGAGCGCTTCCTCAGGCTTGCGGACGTTGTCGCGGCGCAGGGTGTTGGCGATGATATTGCCTACGTCGTCGCGCTCGGGGAAGAAGACCTCGAAGCTGGCAACGCCGGACTGCAGGATTTTGTGCAGCTTGTCGGCGGTGAGCTCCTGGTTGGCTTCGTAGAGCAGCTCGCCGGTGGCCATGTCGATGACGTCGGCACCGGTCATGGCGCCGTCGAATTCGCTGGTTTCTACTTCAACCGTGGCGACGTTCGAGGCACGCAGGTTGCGCAGGACTGACGGCGAGACCTTGTGGCCGGCGTTGACGATGGGGTCCTTGCCGGTCTGGATGGCGACAGCCGAGCGGATGCCGACGAGGTTGGTCGCCTTGTCTGGTGGGGTGACGTTCCAGGTGAGCTTGCCGTCCTTCACGTTGATGGTGTCGCAGGTGTAGAAGGTCTTGAGGATTTCCTCGTCCGTACGCAGGCCGAGCGCGCGGAGGAAAATGGTTCCGAGGAACTTGCGCTTGCGATCGATGCGGACGTAGAGGATGTTCTTCTGGTCGTACTCGAACTCGACCCAGCTGCCGCGGTAGGGGATGATCTTGCCGAGGAAGTAGGTGCGGTTGTTCGCCGTCTCAAAGAAGACGCCGGGCGAACGGTGGAGCTGCGAAACGATGACGCGCTCGGTGCCGTTGACGATGAAGGTGCCGTTGGCGGACATGAGCGGGATGTCGCCGAAGAAGACTTCCTGCTCCTTCATGTCGCGGAGGCTCTTGACGCCGGTCTCGGGGTCCTTGTCGTAGATCTTGAGGCGGATGGTGACCTTGAGCGGAGCGGAGTAGGTCATGCCGCGCTCTTCGCACTCGGCCTGGTCGTACTTCAGCTGAAGGCCGACGGGGTCGCCGCACTTGGTGCAGAAGTCAGGCGTGTTCTTGTTGTAGGTTCCGCAGAATTTGCAGAGGACGTCGCCCGGGTGGAAGGGGTCGGTGATGACCATGTGGCCGCAGTTGGTGCAGGCGGTGCGCAGGTGGTTGAGACCCTTGAGGTAGCCGCACTTGCACTCCCAGTTGCCGATGGAGAAGTCGACGAACTCGAGCTCGGAGACGTTGCGGAAGTCGGTGATGGGGAAGACGCTGGTGAAGACGGACTGGAGTCCGTTGTCCTCGCGCTCCTGGGGCAGCTTGTCCATCTGGAGGAAGCGCTCGTAGCTGCGGCGCTGGACCTCGATGAGGTTGGGGATCTGGATGCTGGTCGGGATCTTGGAAAAATCCAGACGGCTGCGGATGGCCCGCATTGCAATGTTCGTGTCGCGGTTGTTCGGATTCGACATGCTCTCTCCTGTTGCGTGGCTCGAGGCCTCTTTTGGCTAGCGTTCCCGGGGAAGAGGGAAAGCCGGCCTGGGAGGGGAGCGGCCCGGGTTCGGGGCTGCTCCGTTGGACTTCTTTTGCGCCCTTCCGGCAGCGTCGCTCCTCGCGGCGATGCTGCCTCAGCGCACTCTGATTACCCCCGCGAAGCATTCTGCGGGGCCCTGAACGTCTTGGCTTCCGGTGGGATTGGCGAATCCACAGGGGAAGCTGCTAAAAATGCCGCACCGTGCCGATAGACAGGGCGGAAGGGTGGGGACGCTAGTTCGTTTTTGCCGGGCTGCTGTTGGCCACAAATAAGCTGTGGGCACTGACGGAAACAGCGAATGCGCCCGTGGGGACAGAGCGTCCCGAGAGCGCAGGTGAAGTTGCCTGTACTAGATGCCGATTAAAACGAGGTATAGTCGCCGCCTCTTGAAACTGGCCGAGTCTCAAGGTTTGCCGCTGGTCGTACTGTTTCAGCCTGGGGATCCGCCGCTCGAACCCCATGCTGGCCGGCTCCATAACCTGCTTCGCACTGCCAGGATGAACCGGATATTACCCTTATTGCCTAGAAAATTGTGAGTGAACTGAAATGCGCTGCACGCCAAGGCAGCAGCGGTCCTTCTCCATCGAAAAGGATACCGCAGTTTGCCTCGGCGTGCAAGTGCATGGAATTTCCAGCAGATGCGGAGGCCGCGAAGGCCCCGCATCCGCTGAAGAATGAGTTACTTGATTTCGATGGTCGCGACGCCTTCGAACTTCTTGGCGATGGCGGCTGCGTCGTCCTTGGAGATGTTCTCCTTCAAGGGCTTGGGAGCGCCGTCGACCACGTCCTTGGCTTCCTTCAAGCCGAGGCCGGTGACTTCGCGAACGGTCTTAATGGTGTTGATCTTGTTCGCGCCGGCATCCTTGAGGATGACGGTGAACTCGGTCTGAGCTTCAGCGACGGGGATGGGGGTATTTGGGTTAGAGGGGCTCTGAGCAACGGCCGCGGCTGCTGAAACGCCGAGGCGCTCTTCGAGCTTCTTCACCAATTCCGATGCCTCGAGGAGGCTGAGAGCTACGATCTGATCTTCGAGTTGCTGGATGTCTGCCATGATTCTTCTCCGTGTGTAACTGAATTCGATTCCTGTTGCTGATTGCATTTCCCTGTAGCTTGCGCTCCAGGTTGCCGCCTCACTTTCGGGTTTCCGCTGCACCCAGACTGGCGCACCCGATCATGTTGCGACGAAAGTTGTGTCAGGCAAAAGCGAAAGCGCTCTGCCTGCTTTCTTTATCCTTCGACCGGCTCGGATGCGGCGGCTTCGCCACCCTGGGTTGCGGTGCTGTTTTCCGGCTGAGCGGCGCCGGAAGGCTGATCGCCAGCGGCGGCCTCCTCAACATGAGCGGCTGCTGCTTCTGCTGCGGGCGCTTCTGCTACGGCTTCCGCAGCAGGCGCCTTGACTTCGGCGATAGCTTCGGCTACGGCGCCGAACTTGCCCTGCTCGGCGGCCATGTTGACCACGACGGCAAGGTTGCGGCCGGTGGCGTTGATGACCGTCGCCAGGCGCTGTGCGGGCGACTGGATGAGGAAGAGGAGCTTCGAGAAGAGCTCTTCCTTGCCGGGAAGCGTGGCCAGCGCAGCGATTTCGGCGACGTTGATGACCTTGCCGTCGACGATGCCGAGCTTGAAGGTAAACTCCGCGTTGTCCTTGACCCAGGTGCTGAGGGCCTTGGCGAGAGCGACGGGGTCGCCGGAGGTGTAGGCCACCGACGAAACACCCTTGAGGCCCTGGAGAGCGGCTTCAACCTTGGTGCCCTTGGAGGAGTGCGCGACCAGCTTGTTCTTGACGACGTGGTAAGAGCCGCCGGCTTCGCGAACAACCTTGCGGAGCTGGAAGTCCTTGGAAGCGGTGAGGCCCTTGAAGGTGCCGATGATGGCCGAGGTCGAGTGCTCGAGCTCGGTGGCGAGCATTGCTACTTTTGCGTTCTTTTTCGCTTTGGTCAAAGCCATGATGTTCAGCCTTTAGCTGCTAGCTTTTAGCTGCTAGCTCAATTTGTGTTGCTCCTGAGCTTTCGCGGAGGAGCTGAATCTCTGGATACGGCGGGCTTTAGCTAAGAGCTGGCAGCTAATAGCTAAGAGCTGCTTTACGCTTTGCCGGCAACGTCGGCGACAGCGGCTTCGAGCTCAACGCCCGGGCCCATCGTGGAGCTGAGGACGATGCGCTTGATGTACTTACCCTTGGCAGCCGACGGCTTCGCCTTGACGACCGAGGAAATAACGGTCATGGCGTTGTCGATGAGCTTCTGAGGGTCGAACGAGAGCTTGCCGACCGGGACGTGGACCAGCGCGGTCTTGTCAGCGCGGAACTCGACCTTACCGGCCTTGATCTCTTTGATTGCGGAGGCGACGTCGGTGGTGACGGTTCCGGTCTTGGGGTTGGGCATAAGGCCGCGGGGGCCGAGGACCTTACCGAGACGGCCGACCGAGCGCATCATGTCGGGAGTGGCGATGAGGGCGTCGAATGCAGTCCAGTTTTCTTTCTGGATTTTCTCAACGAGCTCTTCGCCGCCGACGAACTCCGCACCGGCTGCTTCGGCTTCCTTGATCTTGTCGCCCGAGGCGATGACGGCTACGATTTTGCTGGTGCCGCCGAGGCCGTGGGGCAGTACAACCGTGCCGCGGACCATCTGGTCGGCGTGGCGGGTGTCGACGCCGAGACGCATGGTGAGGTCGACGGTCTCGTCGAACTTCGCGTACTTGGCTTTCTGGAGAAGCGGAATGGCATCGCCAATCGCATACGGACGCGGTTCCACAAGGGCGCGCGCCTTCGTCAAATTCTTGGAAATCTTACGGGCCATCTTTTACCTCTGTCTTCCACCCCTCAGGCGGTGATACTGCCGGGCGTGGTTCGACTGCCTCGACGGGAGTCGAGACAACCTTCTAAGTATGCCGGAATGGCAGGGAAACGTCAATCCGGAGTCCGAAATTGTGGGAGAATCCTTTCCATGCGTGTTTTGGTGCTCGCCCTGCTGTGTTGTCTGCACACCATTGCCCTTCTCGCCGACGATGGTGCTGCTTCCATTGCCGCCGGAGGATTAGTTTTGATGAAACGTGAGCCGCGGATCGTGATGGCCAAGGAGGTTTTGGAAATTGGCGGCGCCAAGGTCGTTGTCGACTATGAGTTTCGGAACGACTCGGACGAAGACATCACCACCGTCGTCGCTTTCCCTGTGCCGTCCTACAAATTTGCTAACCGAGAAAGAAGTTGGGGGAACCCCGGTTTCGACGACTTCAAGCTCATGGTTGGAGGCACTCCGGTGAAGTTCACGGTCGAAGCCCGTGCTTTTGTCGGGAAACGTGAGATAACGGCTCAGCTCAACCGCGAACACATCGACGTGACGAGCTTTGGACATGCTGAGACAGCGACTGGAGTTGAGGGCCCTCCACGAGACCTTGAACGAACTGCGCCCGCTGGCCGACAAAGATTGATCGCTATAGGAGCTTTCAAGGACGGCTACCCAAACTGGAGGGTCGAGAAGAAGTACTACTGGACACAAACATTTCCAGCTCGCGGCATTGTACGTATCCGGCATACCTATTCACCCGTATTGGGTGGCACGAACAGTGTCTCCTATGGTCTCGAAGCTGAAAGGGAACGAAAAAAACACCGTGACAAGGATGAGCAGTACGTCATCGACGAGATCGATAGTCTGTGCCTGGAACCGGCGCTCAAAAACTCTTTGTTCCGCCAGTCACAGCGAAACGATATGCAGGTTCCCTTTAGCTATGTCGATTTCATCCTGACAACTGCGAATACCTGGAAAACACCCATTGAAGATTTCACGCTGATCGTGGATCGGCCCAAAGCGGACCCGCCTCGCACTACCAAAACTGCCGCGCACCCTCGAAGCAGTGCGAAACTGGTGAGTTTTTGCTGGGACGGGCCGGTTGAGCGACCGGATGCGACTCACATCAGGGCACACACGACTAACTTCATTCCCACAAAAGAGCTGCGAATCGGCTTTATTTCAATCGATCCAATCGACCCGTAAGATTTCTAGGCCCAGATTCTGGCTAGTTCGAGAATGAAGCCGCCCACGGGGTTCTCGCCGTAAACGGCGGTGTGGCCTTCCTGCACTTCTGTGGGTTTGCCGGGCCGGTAGATTTCGACTGTTTTGCGGGTCGGGTCAATGAGCCAGGCTAGCTGGGCGCCGTTGGCTCTCCAGGATTGCATCTTGGCTTGCAGGGCGGGAAGGCGGTCGGATTGGAACCGGAGCTCGATGACGAAGTCAGGGCAAAGACGCGTGTTGAATTCGTCTGTAGAGTCGGAGCCGGGCTTCCAGCGGTCGCTGCTGATCCAGGCGGCGTCCGGGCTGCGGACCGAGCCGTCGGGCAGAATGAAGCCGGTGCTGGAATCGAAGTCGTAGCCACGGTCATCCGCTTCTGCCCAGTTCCCGAGAGCGCGGGTTATATAGGAACCCCGGAAACCGGTATCGCGGTTGGTGGGTGTCATCACGATCAATTCTCCGTTGGGCTCGCGTTCCATGCGCAGATCCGGGTTGTTGGCGCTGAGCTGGAAGAAGGCCTCAACCGAAATTGGCTCAGCCGGAATGACACGAACCGGGGCGTCGAGTTGACCGAGTGCGATCTGCATGGGGGGAGTTTACTCCGGTTGCGGAGCTGCGGACACCTATCGGTGGGCGATGCAGTGGGGGCGCTGGGTTATTGCGGGGATCGAAAGAAGTATTACGAAAGATTTTTTTTGTGTTCGGTTAGCGACTTGTGGGGCTACTCTTTCGTTAACTTGGTAACTGATATCCCGCTCGTTGTTTGAACGGCCCTCCATCCATGCTGCTGAAGATCAAAGAACCTTTGAAGACTGCCGACACGTCGGTGCCGATGCTGATTACCGCGGCGACGACGTGCGTGCTCTTCATGCTGATTGCCGGCGGGCTGGTTTATGCCAATACACGGCGTACGGTGACGGCGGCTGACTGGGTGAACCATACGCAGGAAGTGCTGAACTCGCTGCGCACGGCATCGCAGATGACCGACCGGATCGACTCGAGCACGCTGCTGTTCCAGGCGACCAACGACGAGGCGCGGCTGGATGTGGCACGGACCAGCGCACGGAATCTGGACAGCGCGGCGACCCATCTGCGGGTACTGGTTTCGGATAATCCTGAGGAAGTGATCAATGCCGATCAGCTTGTAGCCTGTAGCGATGGCATTAGCGGAGCGCTGAATGTTGCGGGGAAATCAGCGCCGCCGCGGAGCCCGATCCAGCGCTGCCAGGAAACCATTGCCAAGATGATGGAGCTGGAACGGCGGCTGCTGACGGACCGCGAAAAGACTTCGGAACATACGGCGATGGTGTCGCTGACCAGCGACTTTGTTTTTGTCGGGTTGGCGATTCTGACGTTGATTACGGTGTTTGGCTTCCTGCTGCGGGCGGCGGAGTTGCGGCAGAGTACCGAGAGCAAGGTGCTGGAGACGAACCGCACGCTGGAAGAGAGTGTCGCACTGCTGCAGGAGCAGGCGGATGAGACGAATGTGCTGACGACCTCGCGGGATGAGATGCAGTTGTGCGTGACGCTGCAGGATGTTTATGAGTCGGCTAAGAATGGTTTTGCGCGGCTGATGCCGATGACCTCTGGCGCGCTTTGTATGCTGAACAACTCGCGGAACATGCTGGAGACAGTGGCGACGTGGGGAGAGATGGCGCTGGAAGATTGCCATCTGCCGGGGTCTTGCTGCGGGCTGCGTTCCGGGCAGCCGCGGTGGCGGGAGCCGGGTGCATCTGAAGTGCACTGCACCCACTTTTCGGGGCAGGCGCCGGAGCGGTATCTGTGCGTGCCGATCATGGCGCACGGTGACACGATCGGGTTGCTTTATGTGGAGTGCGCCGATGCGGTCTGCATGGAGAACGTTCACCACCGGATGGCGGGGATGCGGCAATTGACGCAGCTTACGGGGATGGCTGTGGCTTCGATGAAGCTGAGGATGAAGCTGGAGCACCAGTCGATCCGGGACCCGCTGACGACGCTGTTCAACCGGAACTTCATGGAGATTGCGCTGGAGCGCGAGCTTTCGCGGTCACGCCGGAAGAAGCAAATGTTGGCAGTACTGATGCTGGACGTGGACCACTTCAAGGAGTTCAACGACCGGCATGGGCATGCGGCTGGCGATGCCGTGCTGAAGGCTGTCGCGGAAGTGTGCCAGGCGAATACGCGGAACGAAGATACGGCGTGCCGCTATGGTGGCGAGGAGTTCACGATTATTCTTCCCGAGATTACCCCGGAGCACGCCTATGAGCGCGCCGAGGCGCTGCGGCATGCTATTTCGCAGGTGCAGGTGCGGGGTGCCGGCGGATCGTATGGCGATCTGACGGTGTCGATTGGGCTGGCGATGTTCCCGGACGACGGAACCACGCCTGAAGTGCTGCTGCAGAAGGCGGACCAGGCGCTGTACCGTGCCAAGGGCCAGGGACGCGACCAGGTGGTGGTGGCGATGCAGCCGATCTTTGCGGCCTAGGGGCGGTGCGGGCTGGTTACGAAAATACCAGTGGTAGGGGTTGCCGGCCGCGTGGGCCGCACCTGTTGACGGCTAAATTTTTTACTTGACTGCACGCTTTGGCAGGCATAGTGTCGTGCTCACTGAGGCGAAGATATGGCGAAGATCAAGGCGAATTCTGGCGAGGCGCTCTTCCCTATCCTGCCGGCCGGGCCGGTGGGGATGGCCCGGCTGGCTGCCAAGGCCGAACATGCCGACGATGGGCACCTGATCGAGTTCAAGGCGATGCAGGCGCGGTCAATTCTGAACAAGTCGGTTTCGAAGCGGCAGATGTGGATGGCTTACTCGATCAATCCGTATCGGGGGTGCGAGTTTGGGTGCAAGTACTGCTATGCGCGGTATACGCATGAGTTTCTGTTGCCGGTGAAGGCGAGCGTGGCGGTGCCGCGGATGAGCGAGGAGCAGCAGCCGTGGGCGCTGGCTTTTGAGCGCGAGATTTATCTGAAGGAAAATGCGGCCTGGCTGTTGGAACAGGAGTTGAAGAAGATCGATCCGAAAGAGGAGATTGCGATTGGAACGGCGACCGATCCTTACCAGCCCATTGAGCGGCGAATGGGGATTACGCGGAGCATTTTGGAGGTGTTTGCGCGGCAGGAGGGGTACCGGATCGGGTTGATTACGAAGTCGACGCTGGTGGAGCGGGACATCGATCTGCTGCAGGAGATTGCCAGGAAGAACCTGCTGCGGGTGCATGTGACGATCACGACAACCGACAGCAAGCTGGCTCGGCTGCTGGAGCCGCGTGCGCCGCGGCCGGACCTGCGCTTTGGCGCGGTGAAGAAGCTGCGCGAGGCGGGGATTGTGACGGGGGTGTTGTGCTGTCCGCTGTTGCCGGGGATCACGGACAACGACGCGGCGCTGGGGGCGGTGGCGGCCAAGGCAAAAGCCGCCGGCGCGAGCTTCCTGGCGGCGCAGCCATTGTTCTTGAAGTCGTGTTCGCGTCCTACTTATCTGAGCTTCGTTCGCGAACACTTCCCTCACCTTTCGACCGAGTATGCGAAGCGTTTTGAACGGATGGATTTTGCCGATGCGGCGTACAAGCGGCAGTTGGCACTGATGGTGAAACGCGTGTGCCACAAGCATGGGTTGGGGGAGCGGTCCACCGATGCGCTGCTGACGCGCGATGTGGGGGGCGAGGAGCGCAAGGAACCAGCGGGAGTGCGGACGGATGGCGCGCAGCGGATGCTGTTTGCTTAGAGAGAGAGACGTTCCGAAGCGCTGCGTTTCAAGCTGATCGGACCCAAGGCAAAAAGAGGGGTCAGCTAATCAGGCTGACCCCTTTCGTCAAACACGATATGCCCGTTGCCTGAGCACGGAATTTCTCTTCGCATCTCAACCGACCACGCTGACACTTTCCCCGATTAGGCCGGAGCTAGTGTCACGGTTCCGGCAGACGGAGTGGCGCTGATGACTTTCGAAGGGCCGGACTCTCCCTGGGCGTTCACTGACGTTACGACGAAGTAGTAGGGCGTGTTTTTAGTGAGACCGAAAATCGTGACGCGGCTCGCTGTTGCTGCCGCCCTGGCGCCGGAGGTGGGCGGCAGGGGCGAGGTTCCGTAGTAGATGTTGTAGTGCGTGGCGTTGGATCCGGCAGCCCAGGTGAGAAGAACCTTGGAGTCGGCTGTAACCGCGGTGAGGCCGTCGGGGCCGTTGGGAAGATCGGAGGTTGGCGTGGCAGCAGCCTGTGCGCTTGCCCTGGATACGCCGGCGCCGTTGATGGCTTTGACGATGAAGAAGTATCGTGTGCCGTTGAGAAGGCCTGTCTGCGTAAACGATGTGCCCGTGATGCCGCTGGATTTGACGCCGTTCTCGGCCGTTACTCCGGGGACATCGGAGTAGTAGATGTCATACGACGTAGCGCCTGGGGAGGGAGCCCACGAAAGTGTGACCTCACCGTTTCCGGGTGACGCAACATAATAGTTAGGGGCAGGCGCCTTGACGGTGGGGCCGCTGCTGCCGCAGCCGGTGGCGAGCAGCAGGCTGGCAGCGAGGCAGGAAACGAGAACCCGGTTCAGATCGGCAAAGAGGAGGCGGGGATTCGAGGCTACAACCTTGCTGCTTTGAGTAAGAACTGTGTTTGTCATATCGGCCAATTTCCTGGCGCCTGCCGATGACGTTCGGTCCGTCTCGTGCGCCGGTTTATTTGTAGAACTCAACAGCCTGCGCGATGGGTGTGGCCTTCGCTGTATCAGGCCAGCCATCAGCATCTTGAAGATAGATCGCTGCGGCCGGGGGAGCAGTGATGGCCATCACTCGGGGTTGGGGCGGGCGTCACGCGCGGGTAACGTGCCGAGAAGGCTTCTACAATGCCAGTGGTGAGGGGGTTCCATGCGTCTTTGGTTTGCGCCACACTCTGAGGTTCCGATCTACAGGCAACTGGTGACGCAGGTGGTGCTGGCGATCTTGAGCGGCGACCTGAAACCGGGCGAGCGGCTGCCGAGCACGCGGGCGCTGGCGCGGCGGTTCGCGATCCATCCGAATACCGTGAGCGCGGGATACCGGCAGCTGGAGGCCGAGGGTTGGGTGGAGTCGCGGCGGGGGAGCGGGGTGTATGTGCGCGAGAGTGCCGAGCCGGTTTCGACGCCGGAAGAGGCGCTGGATTACCACATTGCGGGCTTCTTTCGGGCGCTGCGGGAGTCGGGCCTGGAGCAGGATGTGGTGAAGGCGCGGGTGGCGGCGTGGCTGGAGGCACCCCAGCCTGACCACTTCGTGGTGGTGGACCCGGATGCAAAGGTGCGGCAGATCCTGATGGCGGAGTTGCGTGGCATGACGTCGCTGGCAGTGAAAGAAACGCCGGTGGAGGGGTGTACGGCGAAGCTGGCCGGGGCGATTCCGGTGTGCCGTCCGAGCAAGACTCGGCTGGTACGCGAGGCGCTGCCGGCGGGCGTGGAATTGTTGACGCTGCCCATCAATTCGGCACCAGCATGGCTGACGCCGTGGTTGAAACAGACGCCGGACAAGCTGGTGGCGGTGGTGTCGCACTGGCCGGAGTTCCTGGAGATTGCGCGAACGATGCTGCTGGCGGCAGGATTTCCAGCAGAGGGCTTGATGTTTCGCGAGGCAGGCAAGAAGGACTGGCGACGGGGGCTGGAGCTGGCGAGCGCGATCCTGTGCGACGCGTATACGGATGGGTTGGCGGGAGTGCCGAAAGGGCCTCGGCGACTGGTGTTTCCGCTGCTGGCGGAGCAGACGCGGGAGCTGCTGGCGGGGGCAGCGGGGTTGTGACACTTACGAAAGCGTCCTGAGGGGGCAGTTGCCGAAGGCGGTGGATGGCTAGGGTGTTCTCAGCGGTTCAGGAGGACACGATGGCGATGCGAAGAATAATTCCCTGGATGATGGCGGCGGGGCGGGCGGCGTTGGGGCCGGTGGTGGTGGTGGGTGAACGGTGCGGGTGGAGCGGGCTGACGCTGGCGGCGCTGATTGTGGCCGCACTGGTTTCGGACATCTTCGACGGCGTGCTGGCGCGGCGGTGGCAGTGCGATACGGCCGGGGTGAGGCTGCTCGATTCGATGGCGGACACGTTCTTTTATGTCTGCGTGGTGACCGCGGTGGGGATGGGGATGCCTGCGGTGTGGACGGCTTATCGGGGGCCGGTGCTGATGCTGCTAGGGCTGGAGGCCGGGCGGATGGCGTTTGATCTGGCGAAGTTTGGCAAGCCAGCGAGTTACCACTCTTACCTGGCGAAGATGTGGGGGCTGTTGCTGGCAGCTGCGGTGGTGGCGACGTTCGTCGTTGGCCGGCCGAGCGCGTTGATGGAAGTGGCGGTGGTGGTGGGAGTGATTTGCAACCTGGAGGGGATCGCGATGTCGGTAATGCTGCCGGCGTGGCGGAAGGACGTGAAGACGCTGGCGGCGGCGTGGCGACTGCGGCGGGAGTTGGCATGGCCGGTGCGCGGCGTTGCGGTGAAGGCCGCGGCGGCGGTGCTGGTGTTGCTGATGGCAGTGCCGGTGTTCGCGCTGGAGCCCGGGCAGGCAACCTATGTGGGTGGGACGGTGAGCGGGCTGGAGCGGGGCGTTGAGGGCAGGCTCGAGCTAACCGATCCGCTGGCGCTGGTCTTTGTGCCCACCTTGGGGTCGCGGCTGGAGATGCCGTATGCGCGGATCAGCGAGTATAAGCAGCGCGAGGAAAATACGCATCGGCTGAGTGCGCTGCTGGCTGTGGGTGTGGCGTTGCTGGGGGTGCGGCAACATACCTACACCGTCACGCTGAATTACACGGATGGGAGTGGGGTGGCGCAGGTGGCGACGCTGGCCGTGCCGCGGCAGGATGTGAAGGTGGTGGGAAATGTGCTGCGGGAGCGGGTGCCGAAGCCGGTTATGAAGAAGTAGCTTCGTCGGCCCAGAGGCGCGAGGTGGTGAGGCGGAAGCCGGCGACGGGTGGGCCGGCTTCGATGGAAGCGGGACGCTGCTGGATTTCAGGAGCGGCGCCTGGGCGGTAGATGGTGATGGTGGCGGCGTAGGGGTCGACGACCCAGGCTAGCTGGGCGCCGTTGGCGATCCACGCTTCCATCTTGGTTCGGAGCACTGACCGCGAATCACTGCGCGATAGCACTTCGACGACGAACTGAGGACAGATTGGTGGAAATTTCTCACGCTGTGCAGGAGTGAGTGCAGACCACTGATCGTCGCTCATCCAAGCCGCGTCTGGCGCTAAAGTTGAACCATCCGCGAGGTTGAAGCCAGCGTTTGGGCCAACGGTTTTTTCGCCCTGTTCTTCGGCATAAAAGTCCAGTTCACGAGCAATAAAGGTTTCGCGACGGCCACTTTCGAAGCCTACAGGTGTCGTGATTTCGATTTCTCCCTGTGCGTTCCGCTCGATTCTGAAGGGTTTGTTCTTGCGTGAGAAGGCGAGGAGTCCGTCATCAGTTAACGGCGAAGGAGGACGCAGGGTAATCGGCAGCGGGAGACCCGTTAGCGACCATTCCATGCGTCCTCCTTCAGAAAACGACTGAGGCTGAATTGTAACTACGCTACGACGTCGATGCCCATGGAGCGGGCGGTGCCGCGGATGGTCTTGGCAGCGGCTTCGACCGTGTTGGCGTTCATGTCGGGCATTTTTACCTTGGCGATCTCCATGATCTGCTTTTCGGTGACTTTGCCCTTCTTGTCCTTGTTCGGGGTGCCAGAACCCTTCTCGATGCCGGCGGCCTTGAGGAGCAGGACGGGGGCGGGAGGAGTCTTGGTGATGAACGAGAATGTGCGGTCAGCGTAGACGGTGATGACGACCGGGACGGTCATGCCGGCGAGGCCTGGGTCCTTGGCGGTGCGCTCGTTGAACTGTTTGCAGAACTCCATGATGTTGACCTGGGCCTGACCGAGCGCGGGGCCGACGGGCGGCGCGGGCGTGGCTTTGGCGGCGGTGATCTGGAGCTTGACGTATCCGGTAATTTTCTTCGGTGCCATGTGCGTAATCCTTCAGGTGGAGCGAATTTTGTGTTGCGGTGCGAGAGGTAGAAGATGCGCGGTGAAGCGGCCGCACAAACTCTCGCGAAACTTGTTTAGCCTTCGAACTTTTCTACGTTCGAGAACTCGACCTCGGTGGGGGTCGGGCGGCCGAAGATGCTGACCATGACCTTGAGGGTCTGCTTGTCTTCGTTGACGTCGTCGACGGCGCCGTTGAAGTTGGCGAAGGGGCCTTCGTTGATGCGGACCTGCTCGCCCTTGACGAACTTCATCTTCATCTTGGGCTTGTCCTTGGTGGCGTCGGAGCGATTGAGCATCGCGTTGACTTCCTGCTCGGACAAGGCGTTGGGCTGGTCGCCGGTCTGCAAGAAGCCCGTGACGCGGGGCGTGTTCTTGACGACGTGCCAGAGGTCGTTATCGAGCGCCATCTCGACGAAGACGTAGCCGGGAAGGAAGACGCGGTCGATGGTGTATTTTTTGCCGTTGCGAAGCTCGGTGACGGGCTCGACGGGGATTTCGATGCGGCCGACGCGGTCTTCGAGGTGATAGGCGGTGACGCGGGATTGCAGCGACTCCTTCACCTTGCGCTCAAAGCCGGAGTAGGCGTGGATGATGTACCACTTGAAATTTTCGTTGTGAGCGGGCGCGGCTGTTTCTTCAACGGCGCCTTCGGCGGCTTCCGCAACCGGCTGCTCTGCGAGGTTTTCGTTGTTCAACTCTTCTGCCATTCTGCTTTGCCTTCTTCGCGCTGGGAGAAACGGGAAACTACTGCTTGATGAGTGACGAGAAAATCTTGTCGATGCCGGTGCCGAGGACGAGGTCGACGATCTCAAAGTACGCGGCGAAGAGGAAGACCGTGACGATGACGACGGTGGTGGTGGACTGCACCTCGGCACGCGTGGGCGTGACAACCTTGCGCATTTCCTGGCGGACGTCCTTGAGGAAAAGGCCGAGGCGTTCCGGGCCGGCGGTGGCGCGCTGGACGCCGGTGGGTTCTTCGGGGTGTGCCACTTCAAGTGCGTTGGCCATTGTGCTTCCTAACCTTCGTGCACGCGTTGCGTGCGGTGTGTTCGTCTTACTGCCGGCTATTGCGCCGGTTGATATGGCAGGGGCGCTCGGATTCGAACCGAGAAGTTCGGTTTTGGAGACCGACAGTTTAACCGTTGAGCTTACGCCCCTGTGAGAGAGGGTTCAGGGTTTAGGGCCCAGGGTCCAGAAAACGCGAGACTCGCCGCCCTCTGGACCCTGAAACCTGGGCCCTGGCCCCTTACTTCGTTTCCTTGTGCGGCGTGTGCTTGCGGCACGTGTTGCAAAACTTTTTGAACTCGAGACGGCCGGTGGTGGTCTTTTTGTTCTTGGTCGTCGAGTAGTTCCGGTTCTTACAGTCCGGGCACTGGAGGGTTACGATTTCGCGCATGTTTTACTACCTTTCTGTTTGGCCAACCACATCGGTTGACAAGCAGCGTGTTGGGATTGCTCCTGACACGCCGCGACGCAGGGCATAGGGCCCCTGCTGCCCGAATCCTGAAATTGTGAAGCTGGGATGGGAGCGGTCAGGCGCACGCTCGTCCTTGTCTATTATCCATGAAAAGCGCGAAAAGCAAAAGGAGCAGCGGGTTGAACCGCTGCTCCCTTCCCTCTTTGGGGGCCATTATGCTGATTTTTCCGTGGTGAGTCCCTCCAGTGTCTTGATGACGTCTGCCGGGAGGGTCAGATCGGCTGCCGCGAGGTTTTCTTTCAGGTGGCCAGTGGATGAGGTGCCCGGAATGAGGAGGATGTTGGGGGAGCGGTGGAGGAGCCAGGCCAGGGCTACCTGCATGGGGGTGGCGTTGAGGCTGGCGGCTGCGTCGTTGAGCGTGGTCGATTGCAGCGGAGTGAAGCCGCCTAGTGGGAAGAAGGGGACGTAGGGGATGTGCTGCGCGGCGAGGTCGTCGATGAGGGCGTCGTCGGTGCGTTTGACGACGTTGTAGAGGTTTTGCACGCAGACGATGGGGGCGATGGATTGGGCGTCGGCTACATGTTTGGCGGAGACGTTGCTGACGCCGATGTGGCGGACGAGGCCCTGACGCTGGAGTTCAGCGATGACTTCAACGGAGGGGCGGGGGTCGAATTTGTCGTCCGGGGACTCGATGCCTGTGCCGCGGACGTTGACGATGTCGAGGGCGTCGAGGCCGAGGTTGCGGAGGTTGTCGTGGACGCTGTCGATGAGGAATTGGCGGCCGTGCTCCTGGATCCATGAGCCGTCCGGGCCGCGGCGGGCGCCTACCTTGGTGACGATGACGAGGTTGTCGCGGTAGGGGTGGAGGGCTTCCTTGATGATCTGGTTGGTGATGTGCGGGCCGTAGAAGTCGCTGGTGTCGATGTGGTCTACGCCGGACTCGATAGCCTGATGGAGGACGCGGATGCATTCGGCGCGGTCTTTGGGTGGGCCGAAGATGTGCGGGCCGGAGAGCTGCATGGCGCCGTAGCCCATGCGATGGACGGTGAGGGATGTGCCGGGGAAAGTGAAGCGTCCACCGAGATTGATTGCTGACATTTTTCTGTTCCTCCGCGTTATGCGTTCTTGTGGTTAGATGAAGGAAGCTTCAGGTTTGGAGTTCGCATTTGGCAGCACTTAAGGCACCGATCGAAAAGCAGCGGAAACAGCCGGTGCAGGCGCGGTCGGCGGCTACTGTCGACGCGATTCTGGAGGCGTGCATTCAGGTTTTGCTGCGGGTGGGGAAAGAGAAGCTGACGACGACGCTGGTGGCGGCGCGGGCGGGGGTTTCGGTGGGGACCCTTTACCAATACTTTCCGAATAAGCGGTCGCTGCTACAGGCGGTGCTGCGGGCGCACCTGTTGCGAGTGACTGAGAGTTTTGAGGCGGCCTGTGCTGCGCATCGCGGGTTGCCGCTGTGCGTGATTGTGGCGGGGGCGGCGAATGGGTTCTTTCGGGCGAAGATGATTGAGCCGAAGGTGGCGCTGGCGTTGTATTCGGTGAGTTCGGATGTGGATGGGCTGGGGATCACCGAGGACCTGCGGTTGCGGAATGAGGCGGCGTTTGAGCGGGCGCTGGAGAGTGCGCCGGAGAAGTTGTGCGTGGAGACGCGGCTGGCGGCGTTCACGATGCAGTCGACAATGATTGGGGTTAGCCGGCGGATTCTTGAGGCGAAGATTCCGGCGCGGGAGCATGAGGCACTGCGGGAGCAGATGGTGGCGATGCTTTGTGCTTATGCGGAGAGTGTGGCGGTTAGCTGAAACCGATGCATTCTCATTTTGCTTAGTTACGTTGTGCCGGATTTTGAATCGCTATTTTTGCTTTGATTGCTCGGCCCAACTTTGAAAATGAAAGCCAGCAAAGCATGCTGAGTAACAGCATTACCCTAACGCCATGTGCGGGAATCCTGAGTCCGGCTAAGACTCCGAATATAAGAATGCCCAGACCGGTTATCCATCTTCCGATCTTCATCCATCGCACATCAAAAGTCGCTGTCGGCATTTTGCTCATGTCCGGAATAAAGTGAGGCGGCGCATTTGCGCCGCCT
>CAIQPK010000017.1 GCA_903873705.1 uncultured Acidobacteriota bacterium | reverse complement strand
CGATTTCGCCGGTTCCACCGTGGTCCACACCATCGGCGGCTTCATCGCCCTCGCCGGTGCCATCGTCCTTGGACCACGCCTTGGCCGCAAGTTCAAGCGTGACGGCGGTGGACCGATGATGCCTCACGATCTCACCATCGCAGCCTCAGGCGGCCTGCTCCTCTGGTTCGGTTGGTACGGCTTCAACCCCGGCTCCACCCTCTCTGCGATGGACTTTGAAGGCATCGGCCGCGTCGCTGCCAACACCACCCTCGCAGCCTGCGCGGGCGGCCTGGTCGCCATGATCATGGCCTACATTCCCAGCAAGAAGTGGGACGTCAGCTTCACGGTCAACGGCTTCCTCGCTGGCCTCGTTGCCATCACCTGCCCTTGCTACTGGGTTAGCCCAACCGGCGCCATCATCCTTGGCGGCGTGGCCGGCATCGTCGTTTACGCAGGTGTCGAACTGCTCGAGTACCTCCGTATCGACGATCCCATCGGCGCGGTCCCAGTGCACGGCCTATGCGGTATCTGGGGTACTCTCTCCCTTGGCTTGTTCGCAGTCGGTAAGTACGGCGCCACGGGCCCGCTGGCTCCTGACAACAGCGTCCCACTCAAGGGCCTGTTCTACGGTGGCGGCATGACCCTGTTGAAGGCACAATTTATCGGCAGCGCCATCATTACCATCTCCACTTTCGCCGTTGCCATGCTGCTCATGTGGCTGGTCAACCTTACTGGACGTCTCCGCGTCTCCCGCGAGGGCGAGCTCTACGGCCTCGACCTCCACGAGCACGGCATCAATGCCTACCCCGAGTACGTCATCTCGGCCCTCGGCACCCCCGGCGGCGGCGAGTAAGATGGCGGGAGGAAGCATGCTATGCTTCCTCCCGCGCACTTTTCCACAGTTGACTGGGTTTCCAGCACATAAACCGGAATCGCACGAGAGGACACTATGACAAAGATTGAGGCCATCATCAGGCCAAATCGGTTTGAAGCAGTCAAGGAAGCGCTTTCCGACCTTGGCATTGACGGCATGACGGTTTCCGAAGCGCGTGGCCACGGCCGCCAGAAGGGCCACACCGAAACCTATCGCGGACGTGAGTACGAGGTAAGCTTGATCCCCAAGCTACGCGTCGAACTCGTCGTTCTCGATGAGCGCGTCGAACCCATCGTTGCCGCCATCATCGCCAGCGCCGCAACCGGCGAAATCGGCGACGGAAAAATCTTCCTCTCCAAGGTCGAAGACGCTATCCGTATCCGTAACCAGGAGCGCGGAGACATCGCTCTCTAACCCCTTCCAACGACGTCAAAGGCCCGCTGAGCAACCTCTCAGCGGGCCTTTTTCACGTCTCCTGAATCTTTTCCTAAATAGCCACATTCACCCGCCGCCGTGTGATCTCCAGGAATCCGTTCACGGCCCTGGTCAGCGGCTTGTCTTTCAGATAGATCAGCGCCAGCTCCCGCGGCAGCCGGATCGAGTCCAGCTGCACCACCTGCACCGTCCCCGACGCGCGTTCGTTCGCAATATTGATGGTCGGCAGAAACCCGACACCCAGCCCGGCGATCACGAACCGTTTCATCAGCTCGCCACTCTCCACTTCCATCACCTTGCGGGGATAAACCTCGTGCATCCGGAAAATGTTCAGCAGCACATCCCGCTGCCGGCCCTGCTTGGGCAGCAAAAACGAGTGCTTCACAATGTCCGCCGGATCCACCTTCGCCATCATCGTCAGCGGATGCCCCTTGGGCGTGGCCAGCAGCAGCTCATCGCGATGGATCACTTCGCACGTAAACCGCGGGTCCTTCACCGGCAGCGACACCACGCCGAAGTCCACTTCGCGATTCAGCAGCGCCTCCAGGGTATGAGCTCGCTCTGCGCGAATAATCTTCAACCCGACCTTCGGATAATGCCGCTTGAACTCGGTAAACACTTCCGGCAGCACATACAGGCTGGTCGACTCCTGCGCACTGATCGCAATCTCACCCCGCGCCGAGTGACGCTGCTCGGCCACCATCATCAACATGTGGCGTTGCGTGGCCAGCGCGTTTTCGGCGAACGGCTCAAACACGCGGCCCGTCGGCGTGAACGTCACCTTGCCGCCCTTACGGTCAAACAGCCGTTCCCCGACTTCCTTTTCCAGCGACCGTATCTGCGCTGAGACCGCAGGCTGCGTAATCCGCAGTTTCTCCGCCGCGCGCGAAAAGCTCTTCTGCCGCCACACTTCCAGAAACGTCTTCAGCTGATCGAAATCCATAGCAGCAACGCCGGGCGGTCAGCGCATTGAGCAACGCCCGACCGGCTTTTCTTATCCTACATCCCGGCCTTCGGAGCGCTCTCCTCCAGCGCTTCCGCCGCCACGTCCTCATCATCTTCGGACACCACCACAGCGCCATCCTCGATCGCCGCCGCATCCGCCTCGCTCTGCGAGCGAGTAGCTTCCTCCACCATCGCCGCCCCAACCTCTTCGGCCCCGAGCGCGTCGGCATCCATCAGATCGGCTTCCAATGCGTCGGCTTCTCCTGTCAGCAGCCGCTGCAACACCTTCAGCTTGTATCCCGCAGTTTGGGCCAGTTCAAAGATCTGTGTCAGCTCGGTTGCCAAAACGGCACTCTCGTCCGGACTCGCCACCAACACCGGCGTTGCCATCCACGCCATCAACGCCTCGAACTTCTCCTTGGCAACAAAGATCGTGTCGTACGCCTCGCTCACACCCACCAGCCAGCGCACATCGCCATCCGCCCAGAAGGCCTCCGACACCACCGCCTCCTCCGGCGTCCCATACGCCTTCAACAACACCCGCAGCCGGGCCGCCGTCTTCCAGTTCTCGTCACCGCTCAATCCCTGCGCAGAAAATATCTCTCCCAACGCATTCCTCAGACGCAGCCGATCGAACAGTTCAGCCTTGTCCGCTACCCCCGGCACCGTATTCAACGCAACCCACACCAGCACCGGCGCCCATGCCGCCCTGGCACCCTCACCCGTCCCCAGGCCGCCGAACACCGCAGGCAGCGCCTTCGCCTGCGCCGCCAGGCCAAGCACATCGTCAACCAGCATGGGCAGCTCCGCTGTTGCGAGAGTCGCCGGCTCATCCTCTGCCTCAGGCTCAGTGAGCGGTTCCTCCTCACCAGAGGACGCAGCCGCTTCCATCTCGGGCGCGGCAATCAGGTCACCCGCAAACCCTCCACTGGCAGCGTAAAAACCCTCACACACCGCTACGAACCTGGCCTGTCCATCTGCCCCCCCGCCGTTCGTCAAAACCAGCAGCGACGCCTCATCCACCACCCGCCGCAGCGCATCATGCACCGGTCGCAGACGATAATTCGCCAGCGCCTCTTCCAGCTGATGTACGCCCGTTCCATGCAACGCATCGCAAAGCCTGTCCCACGGCCACTCCGCAGACGCCCGCAGCTCCCGCCACTCCTGCAGCACCACGTACTGATAACCCCGCAGGTCGACCGTCAGCCCACGGTCCCGCACCTCCGACGCCCGCCGCAAATACTCCAGACCCGCCGTCGTATCGCGATAAGCCACAAACGCCTCATCGTCCCCCGGCAGCGCCAGCGCTTCGGTCAGGCTCCTCTGCCTCATCTCACCGCTGCCTTTATCCATCGATGCCGCGGAATGATGAATCGTCCCCCGCGTGCTGCCATAAACGTTGTTGTACAGAATCACGGCCCGCGCATCGCCCGACCGGTTCGAGTACGCCATCACGTTTTCGTCGACGCTCCCGTTCTCAGCCCAGAAGTCATACAGCACAAAATGCGTGCTTTCCGCGAACAGCCACCGCCGCCTCAGCAGCGGCGTAATCTCGGCCTGGTAGCGCGCAATCAGACCGTCATTCGGCACTTCCTGAAGCCGCGCCTCTTTGAAGTCCATGCCATAGCGCTCGCCAAATCCCTCAATCTGCCCATGCGCAAACATCGGCAAGCCCGGCAGCGTCGCCAGCAGAACGCAGGTCCCGAAGTACTTGTCGCCCGACCCGAACTGGTCGATCGCCGTCTTCTCATCCGGATTGCTCATGAAGTTCACATACCGCTTCAAAATGTCCGGATCGAACTCCACCGTCTTCTTCAGGTAGCTACGATACTTCGCATTCTCCTCATCGCGCAGCATGTTCATGAACGCCGAGTTGTACACCCGGTGCATCCCCAGCGTCCGCACAAAGTACCCTTCCAGCAGCCAGAACGCTTCCGCCAGCAGCAGCGTCCCGGGCACCTCGACGGCCACGCGATCCACCACCTCGCGCCAGAACTCATGCGGCATCAGTGCATCGAACTCTTCCTGCGACATCGCGTATTCAGCCCGCGAAGGAATCGACCCACCCACCCCCGGCAGCGGAAACCACAGCCGCTGCACGTGCCTCTTCGCCAACACCATCGCCGCGTCAAACCGGATGATCGGAAACAGCCGCGCCACGTGCAGAATCACCTGCATCACATGCTCGCGCACGCTCGCCTTCGAGTAGTCAAGCTGCGCCGTATCGTTCCACGCAAACGTCGTGCCATCGTTGCCGTGATAGATGTAACGCGTCCGCCCATCGCCATGCGTCCGCAGTTGAAACGCCACCGCCGCATCGGTCTGATCGTAGTAGTGATCGTCAATTCTGATCTCCGCCCGGCTGTCCCCGGACAGATCGGGCCCATTGAAGCTGTACGCCGGAAATGGGCTGTCGCCACGCTCCACAAACCACTCCGGATGTTCAATCACCCACGGCGAATCGATACCCATGTGGTTCGGCACCATGTCGCTCGCGAGCCGCAGACCATACTTTGCCGCGCGGTCCCGCAGCACTTCGTATGCCGCATTGCCGCCCAGGTCATCGGCAATGTTGTACTCCTTCAGCGAGTACGCCGATGCCACCGCATCCGCCTGCCCACGCAGCCGCTTGATCGTCTTCGAAGCCACGCTGCGCTCCCACAGCCCGATCAGCCACAGCGCCGTCATCCCGCGATCCGCCAGCAGCTTCAACTCCTCGTCAGGAATCTGGTCCAGCCGATGAATATGCCTTAGATACTTTTTCGACAGCTGTTCGAGCCATACATACGTGCTCTTCGCCATCATCACGACAGTCGGCATCCACGCATAATCCGCGCTGAACGCCTCATACTCCACCAGCGGCGCCTGGTGGTCCGACGCATACTGCCGCGGCCGCCGCACTCCATCCGGCCCCACTACAAAATCGTCGTCGAACCCCACATACTCATCGCCCACAAACCCATGCGCTTCCCAGCCCATTTCACCGTGCTCATGCGTCCCGGGCGCGGGCGGATGAAACCGCATCCAGATCGCCACATCCTCTTCGCGCACCACATCGATGGCCAGCAATACCCGCTTCAGTTCCTTACCGAGATACGGCACCCACCGCTCACGTATAAACTCCAGCTGCCCAACCAGCGACTCCGGCGACGCCAGCATCGGTGCCCGCAGCGCCTCAATCAGCGTTCCGGCCTCTTTCGACAACGGCGGTCGCGTGCTGAAGTAATCCGGCAGCCCGGCCGTCACCGTCTTGTAAGCCGTCTTCTCCTGCAGCGGAGCATCTTCAAACAACTCGCGGAATCCCTTGAACGCCGGGTTGATATTCGCCAGCCAGAGCATCAACAGCTCTTCCAGGGCAGCCTCGCGATGCGACAACCCCGCGCTCGCGCCCTCCAGCCACTTCGCCGCCGTCACCTTGCCGCGATAAATATCCACGCCCGGAAACCGCTCAGTAAACGCCAGCAGCAGCCGCTCAACCTCGACCCCGCCCAGCTTCGCCTCAAACCACCGCAAAGCATCGGTCAGTGCCTGCGGGTCGATCTCTTCGCGATACCGCTTCACCATCGCATGGTTCAGCTCATCGATCAGCCCCATCGCAAACAGCGCGCCGGCGTTCACCGCATCGGCCGCACCGTCCACACTTCCGCGCAGGACATTCAGCTCCTGCGCCAGCTTCCTGCTGGCAGAGACGTTCGCAAACACCACGTTGCCGGTGTAGCTGAACAACACCTCATCCAGTTTGAGCTGCTCTCGAATTGATCGAGAGATATGAAATTCCATCTGCGCGCTGCTCCAGTCTCAGAACTTGCCCATAGCTATATAGTCTCTGATGCTCGCAAAGGGCCCGGGGACTGTGTCCCCATCAACTGGAACCGGCACCGCCCGGCAAATAGCCCCTGAGCCTGCTCTTTAGATTCTCTCACTGCCCGCCAACTCTATTGCCTGCAACGGCCATAGACGTCTCGCCCCCACAAAATCGTTCGCTATCCGCCCAGCACACGTCCACGGAGTAATGCGATACTCCGTGCAGCAACTTCTATCTCCCCAGCTCGATCCAGGAAGCAGCCCCGCGACGATGACCACCGCCACCCGATCCTCCTCAACTGCATACGGAAGCCTCGTCCTCTTCGTCGCCGGCATGGGCGGCCTGCTCTACGGCATCGACGTCGGCATTATCTCTGCCGCGGTCCTCTATCTCGACAAGGCCACCAACCTCACCCTCAGCCAGACCTCGCTG
>CAIQPK010000016.1 GCA_903873705.1 uncultured Acidobacteriota bacterium | reverse complement strand
GAGGATCTCGTCCATCTCGAAGGTGGCGAGGATGGTTTCGATGAGGCAGGTGGCTTTGACGCTGCGCTGCGGGATGCCGAGGGCGTCCTGTGCGCGGACGATGATGTCGTTCCAGAGGCGGGCTTCGAGGTGCGACTCCATTTTGGGGAGGTAGAAGTAGGGGCCGGAGCCGCGGGCGAGAAGCTCTTTCGCGTTGTGGAAGAGGTAGAGGGCGAAGTCGAAGATGCTGCCGGACATGGGCTCGCCGTCGACCCAGATGTGGCGCTCTTCGAGGTGCCAGCCGCGGGCGCGGACGAAGAGGACGGCGGGGTTTTCCTTGAGCGCGTACTGCTTGCCGGAGGTGGGGTCGGCGAAGGTGATGGTGCGGCGGACGGCGTCGAAGAGGTTGAGCTGGCCGTCAAGGAGGTTTTCCCAGGTGGGGGTGGTGGAGTCTTCGAAGTCGGCCATGAAGACCTTGGCGCCGGAGTTGAGGGCGTTGATGATCATCTTGCGGTCGGTAGGGCCGGTGATTTCGACGCGGCGGTCGAGCAGGTCGGCGGGGAGCGGTGCTACTGTCCAGTCGGAGTGGCGGATGTGGGCGGTTTCGGGGAGGAAGTCGGGGCGCTCGCCGGCGTCGAGGCGGAGCTGGCGGGCTTCGCGGGCGGCGAGGAGCTCTTTGCGGCGCGGGTTGAACTCGCGCTGGAGCGCGACGGCGAAGGCGAGGGCTTCGGGGGTGAGGAGGGGGGCGTATTTGTCGGCGGTGGTGGCGTGGATTTCGACGCCTTGGGGGAGAGTGGTCATGGGGTGCCTCTGTGGTTCGTGCTGATGCGAGCGAGAAGCAGGTCCTTCGCTTCGCTCAGGATGACAATTTCAAGAATGAACGTTGGTGGCTAGAGCGTTAGGCGAAGCGGATGTCTACGCGGCCGGCGGTGGAGAATTCTACGGTTACGGTGGAGCCGGCGAAGGCGAGGGTGTTGCCGGTCCAGGAGCCGGTGGTGATCCATTGGCCTTTGCGGAGGCCGCCGGTGCGGGTGGCTCCTTCGTTGGCTAGCCAGGGGAGGAGTTTGAGGAGGTCACCGGAGGTGTTGGAGCCGGTGCGCTCGACGCGGACACTGCCGTCTACGGCGAGCATGACTTTTTCCTGGGTGAAGTCGATGGACTGCCAGTTGGGGATGGCGGCGCCGAAGATGAAGCCGCCGTGGGATTGAAGATCGGCGAGGGAGGCGAAGCGGGCGATGGCGGCGGGGTCGATGAAGGCGGTTTCCAGCTCTTCGATGGCGGGGTGGCAGGAGGCCATGGCGGCGATCGCTTCTTCGCGCGTGTAAGGGGTGGCGCGAGGCGGGAGGTCTTCGCCGACGAGGAAGGCGATTTCGGCTTCCAGGCCTCGGTAATGGAAGCGGTCGCCGGAGAGAATGCTTTGGTTGGGGCTGATCCAGGCTTCGGGCATGGGGGCGAAGATGGGTGTGGCTTCGGGTGTGGGCGCGCCGATCTTCCAGCCGCCGATGGGGCCGAAGGCGGCAGCTACGGCGTCCTGCACGAAGTAGACTTCTTCGATCGAGGTGGGGCAGAGCTCGGCGGGGAGGTCGGCGATGGTGGTTCCGGTACGGCGGGCGTCCAGCAGCAGGTTGGCGGCGGACAGCAGTTGTTGTTCACGATCTCCGGTCATTTGTTCTCCCATGGGTTTTGTGCGGCGGCGGTTCGAAAGTTAAGCGTCAGGCTTAAGCATAACGTCTGGCGTGCGTGGGCTGTTGAGGAGCTGGTCGCGGGTGAGGCCGCGCTGGGCGGCGTCGAGGAGTTCGACCATGTGGAAGGTGGGGAGTTCGGCGTGGCCGAGACGGCGGAGGGCGCTCATGATCTGGAGCAGGCAGCCGGGGTTGGCGCTGATGACCGCTTCGGCGTGGGTGCTGAGGAGGTTCTGGACTTTGCGGTCGCCGAGCTCTTCGGCGGTTTCGGGGTTGAGCAGGTTGTAGACGCCGGCCGAGCCGCAGCAGAGGGTGGCTTCGGGGATTTCTGCGACGTCGAGTTGGGGGATGGAGGCGAGCAGGGCGCGGGGCTGGTCGTAGATGGCCTGGGCGTGGCGGAGGTGGCAGGCGTCGTGATAGGCGACGCGGAGGGGGAGCGGGGAGAGCGGATGGAGGAGGCCGGCGTCGTGGAGGAACTCGCTGATGTCTTTGCAGCGGGCGGCGAAGGCCTGGGCGCGAGGGGCCCAGGCGGGGTCGTCGCGGAGGAGGTGGGCGTAGTCCTTCATGGTGCTGCCGCAGCCGGCGGCGTTGATGACGATGGTGGAGACGTTGGCGGCTTCGAAGGTGGCGATGGTGCGGCGGGCGAAGTCGGCGGCTTGTTCGTCGAGGCCGGAGTGCATCATGAGTGCGCCGCAGCAGCCTTGCTGCTGGGGGATGATGACTTCGAAGCCTTCGGCGGCGAGGACGCGGGCGGTTGCGGCGTTGACGTGGGCGAAGAAGGCGTCCTGTACACAGCCGGAGAGCATGCCTACGCGGCCGCGCGTGGCTGTGCCGGTGGGTGGGTGGACGGTGAGGGGGAGGGAGTGGAAGGGGTTGAGAGGGACGGGTGGGAGGAGGGTTTCCATGGCCTGGAGGCGGCGGGGGAGGAGCTTGAGGAGGCCGGAGGCGCGGGTGAGGGTTTGCAGGCCGCTGCGTTGGTAGAGGGCCATGGGGATGCCGAGCCAGCGGAGGCGTTGCGGGTAGGGGAAGGTGGCGAAGAGGAGCTTGCGGAAGAGGGAGTCGGTGGTGGAGCGGGGGATGTTGCGCTCGACCTGGGCGCGGGTGTCTTCGATGAGCTTGTTGTACTCGACGCCGGAGGGGCAGGCGGTCATGCAGGCCATGCAGCCGAGGCAGTTGTCCATGTGGAGGCCGAAGGTGGCGTCGAGGGTGGCTTCGCCCTGCGTGGCTTTGCGCATCATCCAGATGCGTCCGCGGGGTGAGTCCATTTCTTCGCCCCAGAGCGCGTAGGTGGGGCAGGCGGGGAGGCAGAAGCCGCAGTGGACGCACTTGTCCATGACGGCGAGTTCGGGGGGACGGGTGGGGTCGAAGGCGCTGGGGGCGATTTGTACTACGGTATCGGGCATCAGATGCCGCCTACGAATTTGCCGGGGTTGAGGAGGCGTTGGGGGTCGAACTCCTGCTTTACGGCGCGCATGACGGCGATGGCGGTTGGGGAGCCGCCCCAGCGGTCGAGGTCGGCGGGGAGGTCGGAGTTGGCGCGGAGAACTACGGCCATGCCGCCGTCTTTCTGGAGACGGGAGCGGAGGTCTGCGATGAGGGCGAAAAGGGAGAGGGGTTCGCCGTTGAGGGCGACGGTGACGATGCCGGTGGCGTCGGCTACGGCGTGGGCAAGGATGCCGGTGGAGGCGAGGGCGTTGAAGCCGTGAAGGAGGGCGGCGGTTTGAGTGGGGAGCGCGGTGATCTTGAGAATGGTGGCGTGGGGGATGGCGAAGAGGTTTTCGCGCTGCTGCCAGACTTCTTTGCCGGACGCGGTGGGTGTGAGGGGCGAGGCGAGTTCGCGGAGGCGGAGTTCGTGATCGCGGAGGACTTCGGGGAGGGAGGCGAAGCGGACGTCGAGGGCGAAGCCGGTGGTTTCGGTGCGGAGCTGGAGGCTTTCGATGCTCATGGCGGCGTCGAGGAGTTGCTGCTGGAGGGCGGCGAGGGGAGCGATGTCGGGGCTGCGGAGGGTCCAGGTTTCGGCGTGGGGCTGCACGGGGTGGAGGCGGAAGGTGACTTCGGTGATGATGCCGAGCGTGCCGAAGGAGCCGGTGAAGAGCTTGGGGAGGTCGTAGCCGGCGACGTTCTTAACGACCTTGCCGCCGGAGCGGGCGATGGTGCCGTCGGCGAGGACGACGGTCATGCCGATGACGAGGTCGCGGAGGGAGCCGTAGCGGTGGCGGAGGGAGCCGCTGTCGTTGACGGCGATGATGCCGCCGACGGTGGCGGGGGTGCGGAAGAGGGGGTCGAGTGCGACGCGCTGGTTGTGGGCGGCGAGGTGGCGGCGCATTTCGGCCCAGGATGTGCCGGCGCCGACGGTGGCGGTGAGGTCCTGCCAGATGTGCTCGCGGATGCCGGCGAGGTTGCGGGTGGAGAGGATGATTTCGGGTGTGACGGGATTGCCCCAGTCCTGCTTGGTTGCGCCGCCGCATGGAGTGACCGTGAGTTTGTGTTCCGAGCAGAGGCGGAGGACGGCGGATACTTCTTCGGTGGATGCGGGAGCGATGGTGATGATGCTTGCGGCTTCGGTGATGTGTTCGGGTGCGACGATGGCGGCGAAGAGGGCGGTGAGGGTGGTCATCAGAAGATCTCCGCTATGCCTGCGGCTTCGAGCGGGTGCGGGTGGTAGGCGCCGTCGGCTCGCTCGCCGCAGAGGCGAGGTGTGGGGAAAAGTTTTTCGGGGTTGGCGAGGTTGTGGGGGTCGAAGGCGCGGCGGACGCGCTGCATGGTGGCGAGGTCGGGGGCGGCGTACATGTAGCTCATCTCGCATTGCTTTTCGCGGCCAACGCCGTGCTCGCCGGTGATGGAGCCGCCGGCGTCGACGCAGAGGCGGAGGATTTCGTAGGAGAACTCGAGAGCGCGGGCTTCTTCGCCGGGGATGGCGCCGTCGTAGAGGACGATGGGGTGGAGGTTGCCGTCGCCGGCATGGAAGACGTTGGCGACGCGGAGACCGTTGGCGTCGCTCATGCGCTTCATTTGTTCGAGGACGGACGGGAGCCTGGTGCGGGGGATGACGCCGTCCTGCACGATGTAGTTGGGCGAGACGCGGCCCATGGCGGCGAACGCGGCCTTGCGGCCTTTCCAGACGAGGGCGCGTTCTTTTTCGGTCTGGGCGAGGCGCTGCTCCCATGCGCCGTTCTGCTCGCAGATAGCGCGGACCTGCTGCATCTGGGTGGTGACTTCGGCGGTGGGGCCGTCGAGCTCGACTAGGAGGAGGGCTTCGCAGTCAGGGTAGCCGGCGTGGACGCTGGCTTCGGAGGCGAAGATGGAGATGCGGTCCATCATTTCCATGGCGCTGGGCAACATGCCGGCGGCGATGATGTCGCTGACGGACTGAGCGGCGGCGTGGACTTCGTTGAAGGCGGCGAGCAGGGTCTGCACGACCTGGGGGCGATGGACGATACGGAGGACGGCGCGGGTGGCGATGCCGAGGGTGCCTTCGCTGCCGATGAAGACGCCGGCGAGGTCGTAGCCGGGGGTATCGACGATGCCGTGTGGGGAGCCGAAACAGGTGATCTCGCCGTTGGGGAGGACGACTTCGCAGCCGAGGACGTGGGTGGTGGTGAAGCCGTATTTGAGACAGTGGGCGCCGCCGGAGTTTTCGGCGAGATTGCCGCCGATGGTGCAGACGGTTTGCGAGGAGGGGTCAGGTGCGTAGAAGAAGCCGGCGGCGCGGACGTGGTCGGTGACCTGCGAGTTGGTGACGCCGGGCTCGACGGTGATGCGGGCGTTGGCGAGGTCGACGGAGAGAATGCGGTTCATGCGCGCGAGCGAGATAACGACGCAGCCTTCCTGCGGGAGCGCGCCGCCGCTGAGGCCGGTGCCGGCGCCGCGGGCGACGAAGGGAATGTTGTGTTGTGCGCAGAGGCGGACTACGGCCTGGACTTCGGCGGTAGAGCGCGGGAGGACGACGGCGCCGGGGAGGGCGCGGAAGTTGGTGAGTCCGTCGCACTCGTAGGTCTGGAGCTGGTTGGGTTCGGAGATGAGGCCGTTGGGGCCGACGGCGAAGCGGAGCTGGTCGAGGACAGTATCGGGGAGCATGGGCTACTCACCGAGCATGAAGCGCTGGATGTGGTGGGCGCGGCCGGTGACGCCGTCGCAGGCGACCAGCGTGGCGCACATTTTGGGATTGCCCTTGGCAGCTTCGAATTTGCCGGGCATGCCGGTGAGGAAGCGCTTGAGGACGAGCTCGGTTTCTACGCCGATGACGGAATCGTAGGGGCCGGACATGCCTACGTCGGTCTGGTATGCGGTGCCGCCGGGGAGGATGCGGTCGTCGGCGGTGGGGATGTGGGTATGTGTCCCTAAGACAGCGGTGACGCGGCCGTCGAGATACCAGCCGAGGGCGACTTTTTCGCTGGTGGTTTCTGCGTGGATGTCGAGCAGGATGACCTTGGCGCCGGACTCGCGGGCGACCTGGGCGAGGAGCTCGTCGGCTTTGCGGAAGGGGTCGTCGCAGGTGGACATGAAGACGCGGCCCTGCATGTTGAGGACGGCGTAGGGCTGGTCGGGTGCTCCGTTGGGCTGGGGGAGGTAGCCCTGGTAGAGGCCGAAGCCGGGGGCGGCGGCGGTGTAGTTGGCGGGGCGGATGATGCGGCGGCCGCGGACGTGGGAGTCGGCTGGGACGGCCATGTACTCGAAGATTTCCTTCTTGTCCCAGATGTGGTTGCCGGTGGTGATGACGTGGGCGCCGAGGTCGAATAGCTCTTCGGCGATAGAGGGCGTGATGCCGAAGCCGCCGGCGGCGTTTTCTCCGTTGATGATGAGGAGGTCGACGGCGTGGGTTTCGATGACGTGGGGGAGATGCTCGCGGACGATGTGGCGGCCGGGGGATCCGAAGACGTCGCCGACGAAGAGAATATTCACCTTTGAAGTTTAGCGCGGGTATGGAGGGAAAAGCCTTGACGCTAAGTTCGCGAAGTTGAACCGCCAAGTTTCGCGAAGTAAGGCTAGACTTTTTTGAATGACTAATCTGATTAATTTGCAGAGTAATTATCCGGTGCTGGCGGAACAGGATCGGGAGTGGAAGGGGATGTTGCTGGAGGCGGTGGAGCGGTTTGCGGCGCCTTCGCTGCGGCTGCCTTTGTTTGGTGGGAGTGTGGAGAATCGGCGGCTTGCGGCGGGGTGGCTGGGGATGCCGGTGGAGCGCGTGTTTATTGGCGAGGCGGGACATCATGGGTTGATTGCCTGCGTGATGGGTGCAGGGCTGGTGGGTAAGACGGTGGCGGTGGAGGCGCTGACTTATCCGTGGTTTGTGCGGCAGCTGCAGATGCTGGGGTGCAGGGTGGTGCCGGTGGCGCTGGATGCGGAGTGCATGGTGCCGGAGGCGTTGCGCGCGGTGTGCGAGAGGGAGAAGGTGGATGCGGTTTATACGATGCCGTCGCTGCATAATCCGACGGCTGCGGTGGCGTCGCTGGCGCGGCGTGAGGCGATGGTGGCGGTGGCGCGGGAGTTTGACCTGGTGATGATTGAGGATGCGGCTTACGGGTTTCTGCTGGAGCAGGAGCCAGCGCGGTATGTGACGCTGGCGCCGGAGCGGGCGTTCTATGTGGAGAGCCTGTCGAAGCGCGTGGCGCCGGGGCTGCGGACGGCGTTTGTGGTGTCGCCGGAGCGGTTTGCGGTGGATACGGAACTGGCGCTCAGGGTGACGACGAGTGGGTCGTCGACGTTGCTGGCGAGTCTGGGGTGCGCGATGGCGGCGGATGGGCGGCTGGCGGCGGTGATTGCGGCGAAGCGGGTGGAGGGTGAGGCTCGGCGGGTGAAGGCGGTGGCGATGCTGGAGGGATTGGAGCTGTTGTCGGCGGGGAATAGCTGGCATGTGTGGGTGACGCTGCCGGAGGCGGGTGGGTTGACGGCGGAGTCGGTCGAGGCGGAGTGCGAGCGGCGGGGCGTGCTGGTGACGGGGGCGCACTGGTTTACGGCGCCGGGTGCCGTGGTGCCTCGGGCGGTGAGGGTGGGGTTGGGTGGGGAGACGGAGTGGGCGAGGGTGGAGGAGGGTTTGAGGGTGTTTGGGGAAGTGGTGTTGGGATGAACTTTCAGCTTGCCGAAGTGGCGGGGAGTGAATAAGCTTCTCGCCATGAAGTGGTGGGCGAGGTTCGGCTGGCTTCTGGTGGGGTTGGTGGGCATTTCTCTTCTGCCTGCGGCGATGATGTACGGCTGGAGCTGGAAGGCGCGGGCAGAAGCTGCGCGACTGTTGCAGGTCGCAAAACAGCTCCAGCCGGGAGTGACGAGCGAGACCGAAGCTAGAAAGCTGCTTGAACCCTTTTCGAAATATGGGCGTACTGAGCAGTTTCGGTCGTCGGGATGGGAAGCCGACGAGTCGACGGAGATCATGATTATGAATGCTCCCGGCTGGTTCATCAAGGGCGCAAGGCACATGCCTTTTCTCCAATACACTTACGTGCCACCACTGAGTTCTTTTTCGGTAAAGCCATCATTTTCGCAGGGTGTGCTCTCGAACGTGATGCTGGGTGAGGCGCAGCAGCCGAGTAAAGGACTTACTCTTCACGTCTTTCATGTTCTGACCTGGGAACTGAGTGAAAAGTATCCCGATCCAGCGGTCGATCGGCGGCGCCAAGGAAAGATTTATGATGCCGCTCCTGGAATTAGTAGCCTTGATGTTTACTTCGACGAGCGAGCGTCTCCATCTGAGCGGGCCAAAGCGTTGAACTTCGACTTCCGTTGTATGACGTCACTGACGGAGTGCCGTGACACGCGTCAGGTTCTCGATGTGGCTCCGACGGATGATTAGTGGCGCCTCCGCTTGTCGATGCTGGAGACTAGCGGATAGGCTTCTCGGCATGAGCGTCCCGACTAGGTTCACCTCTCTTGCGTATTCCTTTGTTTTCGGTATGTATGCCCTGACTTGTTCGGCGCAGGTGCGGTTGGGGCCGGTGCCGGTGGGGAGGCAGACGGAGGCGCAGAAGAAGGCGGTGGCGGCTTATAAGGCTGATCGCAAGGCGGAGTTGAATGCGCCTTATGCGGTGCTGCTGCGGAGCCCCGAGATGATGATGCGGATGCGGGCGCTGGGGAGTTATGTGCGGTTTGAAGGGGTGTTGCCGGCGCGGTTGAGGGAGGTGGCCGTGTTGCTGACGGCTCGGGCGTGGACGGCGCAGTTTGAGTGGACCGAGAATGCGCAGCTGGCAGTGGACAGCGGTGTGAAGGCGGAGACGGTCAAGGCGATTGCGGAAGGGCGGCGTCCGGTGGGGATGGCGGAGGACGAGGCGATAGTTTATGACCTTTGCGCGGAGTTATTACAGAACAAGAGTGTGAGCGATGTGACTTATAACCGCGCGGTGGCGAAGCTGGGTGAGCAGCAGGTGGTAGAGGCGGTGACGACGGTGGGGTATTACACGATGATCGGGATGGTGTTGAATACGGCACGGATACCGGGTGGGGCTGGGGTTCCGGAGCCGCTGGCGGGGTTGCCGGCTACGCGATGAAAGCGGACGCGCTGGCTCGTGATACCCCAGCCTTTCGCATAAGGCGCGAAGAATGGGCCACCCGGGTTGTGGCGGGTCGGGGTGAAGGTAAGTGCGTTGAGTAAGTGGGATAGAAGAGTTTTGTAGTTTGGGCTTGTCGTTAGTTAGTTAAAGCGGCTAGGCTTCTCGCGTTGAATTATTTCTTTTGGAGGAGTGCGTGATGAACGGTGTGTTGCGGTTGGCGTTGGCGGCGATGGTGGTGGGCGGTGGAGTGAGCGCGGTGGCGCAGCAGCAGGATGCGCCGCGTCCGGCGGCTCGAATTGCTGCTATCCCGGTGGAGAAGCAGACGCCGGAGCAGAAGAAGGCGATTGCCGATTACATTGCCGATCGCAAGGCGCCGCCGATGGGGCCGTACTCGGCGTGGACGCGGAGCCCGGAGATGATGGCGCGGATTCGGGAGCTGAGCGATTACATTCGCTTCAAGAGCACGCTGCCGATGAAGCTGAAGGAGCTGGCGGTGTTGACGGCGGCGCGTAACTGGTCGATCCAATATGAGTGGGCGGGGAACTCGAAGGTGGCGGCGGATAACGGCGTGAATGCGGAGATCATCAAGTCGATTTCCGAAGGACGGCGGCCGATGACGATGGATGAGGATGAGGAAATCATCTACAACCTGTGCATGGAGTTGCAGCAGAACAAGAGCGTGAGCGATGTGACGTATGATCGCGCGGTGAAGAAGTTTGGCGAACAGATGGTGATTGAGACGGTGACGACGATTGGGTACTACTCGATGGTGGGGATGGTGCTGAATGTGTCGAAGACACCGGCGCCTACGGGTGAGCCGTATCCGCTGCCGGTGTTGCCGGCTACGTTCGCGAAGTAGGTTTGTGGGAGTTTGGGACGCCACCCCTTCGGCATGAAGCGCCGAAGGGGTGGCGATGTTTTGGGGCGGGCTTTCAGCCCTTGGGTGGTGGTGGGCGATTACCTGGGGCTTCGCCCCCGGCTGTGATGGGGCGCGCCGTTGGCGCTGGGTTTTGCGGCTGATGGAGAGTGCGGGGCTGGTGCTGTTTGTGGGGTGAATTGGGAGAGAGCGGTCGCGCTGGCGCGCGATGCCCACCCAAGGCGCAAAAGCGCGCCGCGGATGGGGCACCCAGGTTGGGGTGGGTCGGACGGTTGGGGCTTATTCGGCGGATTCGCCGTGGGGTTCTTCGGTGGCGGAGGATTTGGCTAGCGGGCGCATCAAGGGGAAGAGGATGACGTCGCGGATAGAGCGGGAGCCGGTGAGGAGCATGGTGAGGCGGTCGATTCCCACCCCCTCCCCTGCGGTCGGGGGTAATCCATAGCCGAGGGCGCGGACGTAGTCTTCGTCTACTTCGGCCATGGACTCGGGGTCCTTGTCGTCTACCTGTGCGGCGAAGCGGCGGCGCTGGTCGTCGGCGTCGTTGAGCTCGGAGAAGGCGTTGCCGACTTCGAAGCCGCCGATGTAGAACTCGAAGCGCTCTACCCAGTCGGGTTCGTCGGGTTTGACTTTGGAGAGGGGTGAGACGGCCAGGGGGAAGCCGTAGATGATCGTGGGTTGGATGAGGTGGGGTTCGGCAAAGAGCTCGAATGTTTCCGCGATCGCCTTTCCCCCCGAGCCGCCCTTTACAAATTCGTCGAAAGTGCGGCATAGCGTTCGCCAAATGTTTTGTACGCGCGCCTTATGCTCCATTAGTTCGTGGTAGCTTTCGAGCGCCACAGGATCGTCTGCAATCGACTTCGCTTCATCGAGAGCGTCACCGTCGGAAAAAGTCTCCAATGTGGACTCGCAATAACGGATGGCGGACTGAAGGCAATGTTGAAATCTCAAGTGTCCGTCTATCGCGGACATCTCAGGCACAGGGCCTACCTCTCTTGGCCAGAACTTGATGATGGCTTCGCGCATGGAAAGTTTCGTCCACCTGCCTAGGTCGATTTCGTTGCCGTTGAAGTGGGTGATGGTGGTGCCGTTTACTTCTGTGGCTACGAACTTGATGAGTTCTTCGGTGAGGTCCATCAAGTCGTGGTAGTTGGCGTAGGCCTGGTAGAACTCGAGCATGGTGAACTCGGGGTTGTGGCGGGTGCTGACGCCTTCGTTGCGGAAGTTGCGGTTGATTTCGTAGACGCGATCCATGCCACCGACGACCAGGCGCTTGAGGTAGAGCTCGGGGGCAATGCGGAGGCTCAGGGGGATGTCGAGTGCGTTGTGGTGGGTGGTGAAGGGGCGGGCGGCGGCGCCGCCGGCTACCGTGTGGAGCATGGGGGTTTCGACTTCCAGGTAGTTGCGGGCGTCGAAGAAGCGGCGGATGGCGCGGAGGATGGCGGCGCGTTTGACGAAGACTTCGCGGACGTTCTGGGGGGCGTCTTCGTGTTGGGCGTTGGCGGGGGCGGTGTCGGTGGTTGGGGTGGTGCCGGGGATGGCGTCCTGCGATCCCACCTTAGGCGACGATGAGGCCGTCGCCGAAGATGGGGCACCCGAGATGGTGCCGGGTGCCGGCGACGGCGTTGTTGCGGGTTGGGGTGAAGGCACGGACGCAACTTCGGCGCGGGTGCCGGAGTTCATGATGAGGTCGACGTAGCGTTGGCGGTAGCGGGTTTCTACGTCTTCGAGGCCGTGGTACTTGTCGGGGAGGGCGAGCATGGCCTTGGTGAGGAAGGTGATGCTCTGGACGTGGAGGGTGAGCTCGCCGGTGCGGGTGCGCATGAGGTAGCCGCGGACGCCGATGTGGTCGCCGAGGTCGAGGAGCTTGTAGAGGGCGAACTGGTCTTCGCCGACGTCGTCTTTGCGGACGTAGAGCTGGAGGCGCTGGCCGCCCTGCTGGAGCTGCGCGAATCCGGCTTTGCCCTGGACGCGGATGGCCATGATGCGGCCGGCGATGGCGGCTTCGATTTTGTTGGCGGCGAGGTCGTCGGTGGAGAGGGGGTCGCCGAGGAGGCGGAGCTCGGGGATGGTGTGGGTGAAGCGGAAGCTGTTGGGATAGCGGGCGGCGGCGTCGAGGAGGGTGGGGTCGGCGGCGCGGGCGATCTCGGCGATCTTCGCCAGCTTTTCCTGGCGCTCGTTGTAGAGGCGCTCTTCAAATTGGCTTTCAAACTGGGACAAGGTGGGGCTCGCTTTGGTGTTGGGTGTCTGGAGGTTTAAGTATAGCTAGCGTGGGTTGGTGTGGGGTTTGCGGACTAGGCAGGGCGAAAGCAAAAGCCTTGACCCAAAGTTCGCTAAGTTTAAGCGCTAAGTTTCGCGAAGGTGGTGGTGCGGCTATGGGCGGTGGTATGGTTTGGGCGATGGCGGATGAGGATAAAAAGACGGGTTTGAGTGGCGGGCTGGGCGATCTGGTTAAGGCCGAGTCGATGATCCAGGTGGCGCTGGTGTTGCCGATTGCCTGTGGGATCGGGTGGCTGGTGGGGTCGCAGCTGGATAAGCATTTTGGGACCAGCTGGATGATGATTGTGGGGATCCTGCTGGGGGCGGCGGCGGGGTTTATTCAGATGTTCCGGACGGCTTCGAGCTTTCTGAAGCGGGGGAAATGATGGACGCTTCGAGTTTCATGGGGCAGTTCAGCGATGCGGATTTTCGGCGGACGATGCTGCGGGCGCTGCGGCTGCTGGGGTACATCACGGCGGGTGCGTTTGTGCTGGTGTGGTGGAAGTTCGGTTGGCAGAGTGCGGTGCTGTTGTTGATTGGGGCGGTGATTTCGGGGTCGGGGCTGTATGAGTGGCTGCGGCTGATGACGGCGGTGATGGCGCGGATGGATGGCGGGGCTACGGCACGTCCGATGGGGCTGCTGCTGGTGGGTTTCTTCCTCAGGCTGGGGCTGACGATCGTGATTCTGTATGGTAGTCTTAAGCTTCTGGATGGTTCTGTTTATGCACTCGCCGCGGGCCTTGGGCTGGGTGTGTTTGCGCTGACGATAGAGGGTTTGCGGCTGGTGAAGGCGTGGACTGTCTGATTGGGGTCAGGGCGGCAGATTGAGATCGTCCTGCCAAGTTCTCTATGCTGACACAATTGTGGTTTACGGAAATTCTGAATCATGCCTTCGCCGGTCCGGTGGACGCGCTGCTGAGCGCGGTACACGTGACTCCGGTAAATGCGAGCGCTCCGATTACGAACGCAGTAGCGATGGAGTTCCTGGTTTTCCTGGTGCTGGTGGGTTACTTCCTGCTGGTGCGGTTGAGCCTGAACGTGGAGAAGCCGGGCGGTGTGCAGCACCTGGCCGAGATCACCAACGAGTTTGTTTCCGAGCAGGCAGAGCAGATTATTGGACACGGGTATGAGCGGTTTGTCGGGTACCTGACTGCGCTGGCGCTGTTCATCCTGCTTAGCAATCTGCTGGGGTTGATTCCGGGGCTGGAGTCGCCTACGGCGAATGTGACCGTGCCGCTGGGTTTTGCGCTGGTGACGTTTATTTACTACCACTACCATGGCGTGCGGGCGAATGGGTTTGGCTACATCAAGCAGTTTCTGGGGCCGGTGTGGTGGCTCTACTGGCTGCTGTTCCCGATTGAAGTGATTTCGCACCTGGCGCGCGTGCTTTCGCTGACGGTTCGTTTGTACGCGAACATGTTTGCGGGCGATCTGCTGACGATGGTGTTCTTCTCGCTGGTGCCGGTGGGCGTGCCGTTGATCTTCCTCGGACTGCACTTTGGCGTGGCGTTTATTCAGGCTTATGTGTTTATGCTGCTGGCGATGATTTATCTGTCGCTTGCGGTGGCGCACGATCACTAGAGATTAGGTTTTAGAGATTAAGTGCTGCGGTGGAGCTGGCCGTAGAGGTTTTGCCGGGAGGTTTTCCGGCTGTAGAGATCCTGTGGAGGGGTGCCCCCTCTTCATGGTGTGCACTTCCGCCGTTCAGCGTGAGGGCGACAGTACGGTGATCGTCAACCACCCACTGGCGGCGAGATTTACGGGGGCAGGAGTAATAAATGCGTAAGCTTCAATACTTGTTCATGTCACTGGCCACGATGCTGATTACGTCGTCGGCTTTCGCGCAGGGCGCAACGGTCGAAAACCAGTGGGTTCCGCTGGCTGCCGGTCTTTCGATGGCCCTTGCTGCTGGTCTCTGCGGTCTCGGTCAGGGTAAGGCGACCGCTTCGGCTACCGAAGCGCTGGCTCGTAACCCGGGCGCGCGTCCTGGCATCTTCATCTTCCTGATTCTCGGCCTGGCGTTCATTGAGTCGCTCGCGCTGTTCACCTTCCTGATCATCTTCGCGAAGGTCAAGTAACCTTTTAGTTCGGTAAGACAGACTGCGGCGGTAAGGATGAGGGCTCCCGGGCCTTCATGCTTGCCGCCGTTGCCTTTTGGGGGCTCAGGCCTTTGGGGTGTGGACGTGTTCTGGTTGTACGCCCAGGCCTATGGCTCGGCCGACGAAGCGGCGTAGGGTGGGGCTGTTGGAGAGGAAGCGGAGGATGGCGGGGGCGTGGAAGGGGCCGGGGTTGTTTAAGGCTCGGATGAGGATGCGGTGGGCCTGGGCCTGGAAGAACTGGGTGAGGCGGACGGCGAAGGCGCGGTGGCCCTGGACGGCGGCGAGGGTGCCTTGGGGGACGGGGCGGGACATGGTGGCGACGCTGAGGGGTTTGGCGAGGATGTTGGCGGCGGCTACGGCGTCCTGGATGGCGATGTTGATGCCGATGCCGCCGACGGGGGACATGGCGTGGGCGGCGTCGCCGATGCAAAGCAGGCCGGGGGCGTGCCAGCGGAGGAGATGGTTGATCTGCACGGTGAGGAGTTTCAGTTGGGCGAAGTCGGTGATCTCATCGATGCGGGATTGGCCGTCGGGGCCCGGGGCGGTGAGGAAGGGGACGAGACGGGCGAGGCGCTGGCGGAGGGCGTCAAGGCCGGCGGCCTGGATGTCGGCGAAGGAGCCCTTGCGGATGAGGAAGGCGATTTGCCAGTAGGTCTGGCGGTCGATCAGGACGCAGGCGGTGCCGAAGTTGAAGTAGCCGAGGGCGTTTTCGGGGTCGGTGGGGAGGCGGGAGACGCGGAACCAGAGGACATCGATGGGGACGCCTTGCTCGATGATGTCGAAGTGGGCGGCGGCGGTGGTGGTGGCGTGGCGGCCGTCGCAGCCGACGGTGAGCGGGGCGTGGACTGCGATGGGGCCGCTGGGAGTTTGTGCGGTGACGCCGATGGTGCGTGAGCCCGCCTTTCCGTTTTCGTGGAGCAGGCCGGTTACTTCGTGCTCCATGTAGAGATGGAAGTTGGGGTAGTGACGGGCCTGGGCGGCGAGGAAGTCGAGGAAGTCCCACTGCGGCATGAGGGCGATGAACTTTGCCGTGGTGGGGACCTGGGAGAGATCAACGAGGGGATAGGTGCGGTCGCCGATGACGAGGCCCATGCTGACGATTTTTTCGTGCGGGACCTGGAGGAAGGCGTCGAGGAGGCCTAGCTCGTGGAGGATTTCGAGGGTGGCGGGGTGGATGGTGTCGCCGCGGAAGTCGCGGAAGAAGTCGGCGTGCTTTTCGAGGACGGTGACGTCGATGCCGGCGCGGGCGAGGAGCAGGCCGAGGACCATGCCGGCAGGGCCGCCGCCGACGATGCAGCAGGTGGTGTGGAGGGGAGCGGGGTGGGTAGCCGCAGACATGATGGGATTACTGTAACGCGGGAGAGGGTAAGTGCATCCGATGTGACATGGGAAAGCAAGTTGAAAAGCTGGGTAAGGGAGTGCGGCGAGAGCTGATTACGCTGCTGGATGGGGGCAAGGCGCACGCGACGTTTGACGACGCGGTGAAGGAGTTTCCGGTGAAGTTGCGGGGCGTGGTGCCGAAGGGGCTGCCTTATTCGGCGTGGCAGATTGTGGAACATCTGCGGATTGCGCAGCGGGATATTCTGGATTTCTGCGATAACGCGGATGGAAGCTACAAGCCGATGAAGTGGCCGGATGATTACTGGCCGAAGTCGGCGAGGCCAGGTGCCGGCGCTTGGGAGAAGTCGGTTGAGGCGATACGGAAAGACCGCAAGGCATTCGATAAGTTGCTAGCGAAGGCGGACGACCTGGAATTGGTGGAGGAGTTTGCGTGGGGTGAGGGCCAGAGCCTGTTGCGGGAGGCGTTGTTGATTGCGGACCACAATGCTTATCACACGGGGGAGTTGATTGTGGTGCGGCGGTTGCTTGGGGCGTGGAAGTAGGGCAGGTAGAAGCCACGGCGTTTCACGCAAAGAGCGCAAAGTTTAAAAGCACGCGAAGAGCGCGAAGGTCTTTGGTGCCGCTAGAAACCAACAGCGCTGAGCTTAGGGGCTCAGCGCTGTTTTGTTTGGTGTGGTTATCGTGTTGGCTTGGCTTCGTCTGCGGTGATGACCAACATGCCGTGCTGAGTGGATACTTCGCCGGTTATGGTGACGTCCCGGCCTAGAAGATCAGCGATTTTGGCATTGCTGTTGGCTGCGAGGCCGCCCATGATCTGGTAGGCTTCGCCCCATTGTGTGACGATGCCCGCGGGGTTGCCTTCCCACTTTACCGAGGCGCGCGCGTCTACCCGGCTTTGATTCAGGCCTCCGCCGGGACGCCCCTTGTTCTGTGCGTAGTAGGCAATTGAGACTACCCTGCCGGTGATGGTCTGCGTTGAAGGGGGCATCCCCAGCTGAGCATGAGAACCCGACATGAAATTAATAAGTGCGTTGAGCATATTCGCTTGTCCTTTCTCAGTCTTACAGGGGTTTCGGTTGGCCAAACTTCGCCATTACTTTCATGGCGTCGGCAAAGTCTTTGAGTTGACCCAGGTTGGACCACACCTTGTAAGCCTGGTCGCGCTGCGCGTTCGTCACTTTCTGGAACGCGCACACGCGATCGAACTTGGCCTTCACCTCTTCGTCCGTCATGGGCACGTACTCTTTCATGGTGAGAGCGCGTATGCCGTTGAAGGTGTCGAAGTACTTTGTTTCACCGGATGTTTTGGTGATGGTGAGGCGGCCTTGTCCGTTGCCCGACCAGCCCAGGACCTGGGCAAGGGTGGTCTTGTTCATGAGTTCCCTGGCTTTGGGATCCATGAACTTCTCTTCGGAGTAGGAGTCGAGGTAGATGTCGCCGTCCAGGAGTGCGCGCGCAATGATGTAGGGCAGGCTGTGGTCGGCGGTCTGACGGTTGCGGGGGTCCCACTTGGGGTTATCGCCGATCTCTTCCCAATCGCCCATATCGAAGTGGATCGCGGCGATTTCTTCAGGCTTAACCCAGGCACGGACTTCGGGCATCATGACGAGGATGCCTTGCGATCCGGCCTCTGCCGGGCGGCGCTTGAACCAGTGGTTCCATTCGATGACCATGGCGTCGGGGCGCTTGGGCAAGGTCAGTGGCGGAACATCGGCGCGCCGCTGATAGGAGTAGTACGCGCCCCTGCCTTCGAAGGGTTGGGGGTTGCCGGTGAGGCCCTGGCGGGCGAGGATGGCGCCCCAGACGCCGCACTTGACGGGCTCGGACTCGCGCACGTTCTTCCACATGGACATCGCGCCCTGACCCTTGTTGAGCTCGATGTGAGGGATGAGCGCGAGGGAGATGGCATTGGCCATGCGGTCTTCGTCGAGCTTCATCAACATGCCGGCCATGGCGGCGGAACAGACGGCGTCGTTGCCGACGACGGTGTCTGACAGTTCATAACCAGCGATGATGGCGGCCATTACTTCGCGCCCGGTGCAGTGCAGCGCCTCGCCCATGGAGAGGGCTGCCGGAATGAGGGTGCTGACGTGATTGCCGGCGGCGACGTTGTCATTGAAATCGGTGCAACGGATGAGGATGCTGTTGGCGATAGCAGCGACTTCGGGATTGGTGACGACACCGTATCCGAGGATGGTGGCCTTCTCTTTACCCGCCGGGTAGTAATCGGCGGCGATCTTTGCAGCAATGCGGGGCTCTTCCAATTCGAACCCGGCAATGAGGGCGGCCATGGAGTCGATCATGGTGCGGTTGAACCATAGTTCGGCGGATGGCGTGATCTTCGATTCGTCGTACTCGTGGAGGAATTTGACGATCTTGGCGGTGGTGTCGTCCATCGGTCCGTTGTTGCCAAGGCGGTTGTAGTTGTTGACGTAGCCGGGTCCGGTGAAAGAGGCGATCTGTCCGGGGGCACGCATGGAGTGGGGCGGTGGGACCGCCACGGGGTTTTCTCCGACGTCGGGTACAGCTTGCTGCGCTGCGAGTGGCGCTGCGACAGCGGCCCCCAGCATCACGCCAGCTCCTAACTTCAAGAGCTCTCGACGATCTAAGGGAAACTCATTCGTTTCGTTTACGTTCATAGCGTTCTCCAGTGGTTTCACGGCAGTTGATTGCCAAAGGACCGAGTAAGGGCGGCCCTGCTCACATTGCTGTCATCGTTGAAGTCATCTCGGTTGGCTGAATTTCGCCAGAGCTTTGGTCGCGCTCAGAATCGATCCGGCCAGTAAGCCTGATCGCGCTGGGCGTCTCGTCACTTCCTGAATTGCACACACCCGGTTGAGCTTGTTCTTGAGCCTCTGTTCAGGGGAGGCTCTACAGCGCCTGTAAATCAGCGTTCTATCTGATGGCGACGGATTCTACGTTGTCGGGGAAAGAACAGGCAAGAACGATTTGGTATTCACAACAGGCCGAGCGCTGTCGGCCATTCAGAGGGGTGGTCGACGGTGATGTCGGGTTTTGCGGCGGCGATGGTGTGGGGCGCGAGACCGAAGGTGCATGCGAGCGTGCGGGTGCCGGCGCGGCGACCGGTGAGAATATCGACGTCGGAGTCGCCGATCATGACGACGTCGGCGGGGAGGATGGGTGTGGCGACAACGTTGCTGGCTTCGGCAATGAGGGTGTTGAGGCCCTCGGGGTCGGGCTTCTTGGTGGGGAAGGAGTTGCCGCCGTAGTTCTGAAAGAAGAACGGGGCGAGGCCGAGGCCTTCGCAGATGGCGCGCGAAGGGTAGACGGGTTTGTTGGTGAGGACGGCCATGGGGAGTTGCGGGTGGGCGTTACGGATGGCGGTGAGGGCTTCGAGCACTCCGGGGTAGGCGTAGGTGTTGTCGAGCTTGTGGATGCGGTAGTAGGCGAGGAAGAAGTCGTAGGCGTTGCGGAAGAGTTCTTCGGCGGCGTGGTTGGCGGGGTCGAGGGCGTCGAGATCGCCGGGGTCGCCGAGGGCGCGGCGGACGAGCATGGCGGCGCCGTCGCCGATGTAGCTGGAGATGAGCGTGTGGGGGAGGGTGGGTTTGTCGAGGTGCTCGAGGGTGGCGTTGATGGAGTTACAGAGGTCGAGGGAGGAGTCGATGAGGGTGCCGTCGAGGTCGAAGACGAGGAGGCGGGGGATGGACATGCTTCTAGTTTAGCGGCGCTACCGGAGGGGGTTGCCGGCCCAGCGTTGGTGGGCTATGAGCCAGTCGCCGTTGGGCTGTTTTTCGTGGAGGAAGACGTAGCTGCCGCGGAATTCCTTGGTAGCGCCGGTGGTGGGGTTGCGAACTGTTTCAGTGAAGCGGCCGTGCTCGATGACGGCGGTGTAGGTGCGCTTGATGCTGGTGGTTTCGAGGTGAAGCGCGCGGTCAGAGGCGGGGCTCATCTGCTGGAAGCGGCGGCGCAGCTGGTCGTAGCCGAGGAACTCGTGGCCGTCGGGGTCAACGAAGGTGGCGCGGGGGGTGTAGAGATGGAGCAGGTCGTCGATGTTCTTTTCGCGGAGATCGCGGACGAAGCGGTCGTTCTGGATGGGCGGAATGGGAACCTGCCGGGCCGGTTGGGCGGCCAGGGTCTGAACGAAGAATGCGATGGAGACGACAAAGAGACGCATACGTGAAGTTTATGCGGGACGGGTGTTGGGGGGAAGGGGTGGGAGTGCGGGCGGTGGTGGAACCCATGTCCCAAAAGCGGGACATGGGGCACCCGGAGCGGTGGTCGGTTGGGTTAGTTGTGGTAACCGCTGTTGATTTCGATATCGCCGGAGCCGGTGCGGGTTTCGAGGACGGGGCCGCCGCCGTTGACAGCGCCGGTGAGGTGGTGGCGGGTGTCGCGGTCCTGCTGCGGGGCGTTGGGGAAGTGGACGCGAATGTCGCCGGAACCGGTGGAGGCTTCGAGCTGAAAGTGGGCGTCGGAGGGTAGGTTTAGCCGAACCGAACCGGAGCCGCTGGCGAGGCGGGCATCGCCTGAGACGCGGCCGTTGGCTTCAATGTCGCCGGAGCCGGTGCGGGCGCTGAGGCCACCGTTGAGGCCGTTGATGCGGATGGAGCCGGAGCCGGTCTGCGCTTTGACGTCGCCAGCGGCTTCTTCCTGGAGCTCGATGTCGCCGGAGCCGGAGCGGAGGTCGGCGGAGCCTTTGACGCCATGGGCGCGGACCGAGCCGGAGCCGCTGGTGGCGGCGAGGAAGCGGCCGACATGGTCGACTTCCACGTCTCCGGAGCCGGAGCGGAGATTGAGGGCGACGGTGGAGGGAACGCTGATTTCGTAGTCGATGCTGATGTTGTTGAAGAGGCCGTGGTCGTTGGTTTCGCCGATGCGGACGGTGTTGCCCGTCTGTTGGATGGGCGGGTTGGCAGCGATCTGTCGGATGCGGGCATCGACGTCGCCGGCTCCCCAGCCTGCGTGGAGATGAGCCTTCACGTGGATGGCGCTGTCCGTGCCCGGGAAGATGCGGATATGGCCGGAGCCGGTGGAGACGTAGAGGTCGGCCGGGCCGCTGACGGTGAGGTTCCGTTCGAAGTCGGCATCGGCGAAGGCGGCCGTGGCGGCGGTGAGGATGAGCGCGGTGGTGAGGGTGCGAATCATGATGGCTCCTTGGTAGGTCGGCTATTGCTGCAGGATAACGGTGTCACCGGTTTTGAGGCCGGAGAGGACTTCGGTGCGGCTGCCGTTGGATAATCCGGCGCGGATGGTGACGGCGCGGCGGCCGTCCTTGCCGTTGGGGTCGGGGACCTGGACGCTGGCGTTGCGGTCCTTGTCGAAGATGACGGATTGCTCGGGGACGGTGAGGACGTGCTTGTGTTCTTCGAGAACGATTTCGGCGTTGGCGGTCATGTTGGCCTTGAGCTCTCCGCCAGGGTTGTCGATGGAGACGCGGACTTCGAAGGTGGTGACGTTGTCCTTTTCGACGCCGAGCGGGGCGATCTTGGTGACGACGCCGGAGAAGGTCTTTTCGCGGAAGCTCTGGACCTTGATGCGGGCGGCCTGGCCGAGGTAGACCTTGCCGATGTCGGACTCGTCGACCTTGCCCTGCACGAAGACCTGGTGGACGTCGCCGAGGGTCATGATGAGGGTGGCCGTGGAGCCGTTGACGAGGATGGAGCTGACGGCGTCGCCTAACTGGACGTCGCGGGAGAGGACGGTGGCGTCCATGGGGGCGGCTATGACGGTGTAGGAGAGCTGCTCTTCGAGCTGCTTGAGGGAGGCGCGGGCCTGGTCGACCTGGGCGGCGGCCTGGCGCTCCTTGGCGGTGTCGACGACGATCTGGGACTGGGCGCGGTCGCGGATGTTGGCCGCGGCGCGGAATTGCTGCTCGGCGGTGTCGACGGCTTGCTGGGAGACGACGCCTGCTTTCTGCATGTCGAGCGCGCGGTGATAGGTGTGCTCGAGCATGGGGAGGTCGGGGGCCTGGGCGGCTACGCGGTCGTAGGCGACAGCGGCGGCGGCCGAGTGCTGGTTGGCTTCAGCGCCCTTGAGCTGGGCTTTCTGCGCGGCTACCTGGTCGAGGATTTCCTGCTGGTCGAGCTGGGCGAGGAGCTGGCCCTTGTGGACAGTGGCGTTGATGTCGGTGGCGAGCTGGGTGACGATGCCGGATGCCTTGGACTTGACCTCTACCTTGGTGATGGGCTGGACTTTGCCGGTGGCGACGACGGAGCGGGCGATGTCACCGGTTTCAACCTTGGCGAGCTGCGTGGGGTCGATTTTGGCGGGGCCGCCGATGGCCTTGATCGCGGCTACGGACAGGGCGATGAGGACGACCAAGCCGATGCTGAGGCCGATCCATAGCTTCTTGCGGCTTTTGCGGTGCGTGGACATGCGGGAGGTATACGCAGGGGAGCGGCGGGTGGTTCCGTGGTACCCGGTTGGCAGGCTCCCCCCGGGGACTTTTGGGCTAAAGTTTTCAAAGAACCTGGGTTGCGGGTGGACTTCGGGAAGTACGGGTATCCACCGGTTGGGGTAAAAACGAGAGCCCGGCTGGGTGGCCGGGCGGGTGTTGCTGCTGTCTTTATTCTATCGGGGGTGTCAAGCGTGGGTGGGTGCGATCGGTGGTGCTCTCCGCGAGCGGAATTCGGGGGTTCTTCGCCTGCGGCTCAGAATGACGGCGAAAAACAGGCAACGGCAAGTGCAAGTGCAACGGCAAGTGCCAATGCAGGGATCTCTCCACTGCGCGCTACGCGCTTCGGTCGAGATGACGGTGTTCTAGATTTGGCTTCGGTGGGGAGGCGGTGTTCTAGATTTGGCCGCGGTTGGGGAGGCTGTGTTTTAGATTTGGCTTTGGTGGGGAGGGCTGGATTGCGAGGCGATGCGGTCCCTGGGGGTTCAGGCGTATTTGCGGAGGACGCCTAAGACTTTGCCCTGGATGGTGACGCTGGCAGCAGGGGCGTAGATGGGGGCCATTTCGGCGTTGGAGGGCTGGAGGCGGATGAGGCTGCCTTCGCGGTAGAAACGCTTGAGGGTGGCGTCGGTGCCGTCGATGAGGGCGACGACGATTTCGCCTTCGCGGGCTACGCGGGTGCGCTCGACGAGGACGTAGTCGCCGTTGACGATGTGTTCGTCACGCATGGAGTCGCCGCGAACTTCGAGGGCGAAGACTTCGCGGTTGCCGATGACGTCGGATAGGGAGATGCTTTCGGCCGACTCGATGGCCTCGACCGGTTTGCCGGCGGCGATGCGGCCAAGCAGGGGGAGGCGCTCGTAGGTCTTCTTGGCGGAGCGTTGCGGAATGACGTCGATGGAGCGGCTGCGGTTGTGGGCGCGTTGAAGGAGTCCCTTGGTCTGCAGGTTGGTGACGTGTTTGTGCACGGTCGCGAGGGAGTTGAGGCCAAGGCCGGCGGCTATTTCCTCGTAAGACGGAGAGTAGCCGTGCTTGGTGGTGAAGCTGGAGAGAAAGTCGATGACCTCTTTTTGCCGTCGCGTGATCGCCATGCGGGAATTGTAGCGAATAAAAAGCGAAGTGCAACGGGAAAATGCAAAAGGTTCCAACTTTGGCACGGGGAGGTGTTGTCCCGAATTGGAGATGGACAGAATTTCCCAATGTGCCGATAGGGGGTTACGAACAGAGAGATGGGCGATGCTGGAGTGGGTTCTGGCGACGGCTTCGCCTACGGGAGAGTTGCGATGCGGGTTCTGGTAGTGGAAGACGATCATGTTCTGGGCCTGTTTCTGCAGAAAGGTTTGCAGCTGGCGGGTCATGAGGTTGAGTTGGCAGGGGATGGCGAGGCGGCGCTGGCGCTGGCGGAAAGCCGCCATCCGGACCTGATGGTGCTGGACCTGGGACTGCCGAAGCTGGATGGCACGGAGGTGCTGGCGGCGGTGAGGGCGCGGTTTCCGGATGTGTCGGTATTGGTGCTGAGTGGGCGGAGCGATCTTGAAGAGCGGATACGCTGCCTGAACCTGGGCGCGGAGGACTGCGTGCTGAAGCCGTTCAGCTTTCATGAGCTGGTGGCGCGGTGCATGGTGATCCTGCGGCGCAGGGGGGAACATGCGGATCCGGTGCTGCGGTTTGGCGATGTTGAGATGAATCGCATCAGCCGGTCGGTGCGGCGGAATGGCGTGGCGATTGAGCTGACGACAAAGGAGTTTGCGCTGCTGGAGTTCATGATGCTGCGGCGCGGTGAGTGCTGCACCCGCGGCGATCTGCTGCGCGAGGTCTGGCAGGTGGAGGCCGATGCGGCGACCAACATTGTGGATGTGTATGTGAACTATTTGCGGCGGAAGCTGGGCGGGGTGAACGGAAGCCGGAGTGCTTCGGTGATTGAAACGGTGCGCGGGTCGGGGTATCGGCTGCGGACGGTGCCGGAGTTCTTTGGGGATATTGCCGCGGGTGGCTCGGCGGTTGCGGCGGGGTATTGAGATGGCAGCGACGGGATTGGCACTGGTGGCGGAAATCGATAAAGAGCTGCATGACTTGTGCCAGCCGATGATGGCGCTTTCGGGCGTGTTGGAACTGGGGCAGGTGATGGGGGATGAGGCGTCACTGCGGTCGGCGGTGGACCGCGGGGTGGTGGAGTGCCGACGGATGTTTGAGAGCGTGGCGCGAATGCGGCAGCGGATGGCGGAGCTTTCGGCTGCGGCGAAATTGTCGCGATGAGCTTGAGCGCGTTGCGGGATGGCGTGCTGACGCGGTGCGTGGTGGTGGCAAGCGCGAATGCTGCCTTGCGTGGGCAGCTCTATGAAAGCCTGCGGGAGATGCGGTGGCGGGTTTGCGAGGCGGTGGGCGGAGCCGATGCCATGGCGCAGGTGGAGTTGTTGCGGCCGGAGGCGTTGCTGATCGATAGCTGGCTGCCGGACCTGGAAGTGGGTGAATTTGCGTGGCAGATGGTGCGGATGTATCCGGACCTGGACTTGCTGCGCCTGGATGGGACGGTAGTGGAGGGCGCGACGAAGAGTGCGCGGCGGCATGAGCTGCTGCATGCGTTGCGGCAGGTGCAGTCTGTGGCGCCGGCGGAAAATGTGAGCCAGGTTGCCGGGTTGAGCGCGGTGCCGGTCGTGGATGCCCCGGCAGAAATCTTCCCCGGGATGATTGGGCGGACGGCGGCGATGCTGGAGCTGGCGCGGTTGATTCGGCTGGTGGCGCCGACGTCGGCTACGGTGCTGATTGAAGGCGAGACGGGGACGGGCAAGGAGGTCGTGGCGCAGGCGCTGCATCGGCTGAGCAATCGAAGTGCAAAGGCGTTCACGGTGCTGAATTGTGCGGCGATTCCTGAGTCGTTGCTGGAGGCGGAGTTGTTTGGGCATACGCGTGGGGCGTTTACGGGGGCGGTGCAGGCGCGGAAGGGACGGATTGAAGCGGCAGATGGCGGGACGCTGTTTCTCGATGAGATTGGAGAGATGCCGCTGGCGCTGCAGGCCAAGCTGCTGCGCTTCCTGGAGTGCGGTGAGTTGCAGCGGGTGGGCGATAACGTAACGATGCGGGTGGATGTGCGAGTGATCGCGGCGACGCATCGTGATCTGGAGACGATGGCCGAGGACGGGCGCTTCCGGCTGGATTTATTTCATCGGCTGGCGGTGTTTCCCTTGGAGGTGCCGGCGCTGCGGGAGCGGATGGAGGATCTTGCTCCTCTGGCGGAGTTCATGCTGCAGGAGATGGGGAAAGAGGCTCCACGGAAGCGGCTGTCGGCGGGGGCGCTGGAGCGGCTGCAGGAGCATGGGTGGCCGGGGAATGTGCGGGAGTTGGGGCATGTGTTGTTGCGGGGCGCGATCCTGGCGGGGGATGCGGTGGAGATCGGCGCGGACGAGATTCGGCTGCGGAAGAGCAGACGTTAGGCGTGTCGCGCGGTGAGCGGCGCGGTTAAGTTTTGCTTAGAGCGGCCGATGAGTGTGGGCTGCGTTTTCAGGCGCGTATTTTGTTCAGGGCAATTAGTGCCCTTTCTTTAGACAGAGATGAGAATGCGCCCATGCGGCGGCGCGGTGGAAATAGCAGTGCCCTTCGAGTGGTGCAGTTTTCCACAGACCTGAAGCCTGAAGCGGAAGGGGGCAGATGGGGATTGTCTTGTAATGACGGGGGTTTTGTGCGATTACGCCACAGGTGTGAAGGGGCTAACGGAAGCGGTCGAAAGTTTGGCGACCGCCGTGCTTTATACCTCAGCAACGACGCGGACGGTATGAGCGACGCGCGTAGTGCGAGAGGCGAGGGTGAGGCAATGATGAGCAACAACGGACAGGCGATGGAGATGGAGATGGTGGATGGTGCGGAGTCGATGTTGGAAGCGCAGCAGTGGAGTGAGCCAGCGCCGGCGGCGCAGCCTATGGACTCGCAGGAGCGCGACCGGATGCTGGTGGAGCATCTGCCGACGGTGCGGTTTATTGCGCACAAGATTCATGCGCGGCTGCCGCAGCATGTCGAGCTGGAAGATTTGATTTCGGCGGGCGTGGTGGGGTTGATCGATGCGTTTGGGAAGTTCGACCACAGCAAGCAGGTGCAGTTCAAGAGCTATGCGCAGTTCCGAATTCGGGGGGCGATCCTGGACTCGCTGCGGGTGCTGGACTGGAGCCCCAGGGAGTTGCGACGCAAGGGACGCGCTGTGGAAGAGGCGATTCGCACGCTGACGCAAAGGGTGCGGCGGGCGCCGGTGGAGCAGGAGATTGCGGCAGAGTTGAAGATGCCGCTGGGTGAGTATCAGCAGTTACTGGGCGACCTGAAGGGGCTGGAGATTGGCAGCCTGCACATGGAGCGCACGGAGGACTCGGGCGACGATGAGCTGGCCTATGTGGCGGGGTCGCCGGAAGAAGATCCGTTGTTCATCTGCATGAAGGGCGAGATGAAGCAGCTGCTGGCGGACGCGATCGATGAGCTGCCGGAAAAGGAGCGGCTGGTGCTGACGCTTTACTACTTCGAGGAACTGACGATGAAAGAGATTGGAGCAACGCTGGGTGTGGTGGAGTCGCGGGTGTCGCAAATTCACTCATCGGCGGTAGTGCGGTTGCGCAGCGCGCTGGGAGCCCCCAAGCTGCAAGCGAAGAAGCCACGCAAGTCGATGGCGCGTGCGGCATAGCGACGGATAAGGCTGATCCAATGCGAAATGAGCCAGGGCGAAAGAAATTGTAAGAAGCATCTAAAGTTCGGGAAGATTAGTGTCGATAAATGT
>CAIQPK010000015.1 GCA_903873705.1 uncultured Acidobacteriota bacterium | reverse complement strand
CGTGCACGAGACATGATAAAGTTTCCTCGATTACTCACCGGTGCCACTAATGCATTTTGATTCCATCGAGTTTGCGCTCTTCATCAACATCGCAGAAACCGGAAACCTTACGCGCGGCGCACACAAGTCCTACATGTCGGTCCCCGCTGCCAGCATGCGTATCAAGGCCATTGAAGACCGCCTCGGCATTCAGCTCTTCTACCGCACCAACCAGGGCCTCCGCCTCGCTCCTGCCGGCCACGTCTTCCTCCGCCACGGCCGCCGCGTCATCAATCAACTCACCGACCTCGAAACCGAACTCTTCGAATTCACCAAGGGCACCCGCGGCAGCGTCCGCATCCTCGCCAACCCCACCTCGGTCAACGAGTTCCTTCCCAACAGCCTCCGCCAGTACCTCGCCGAGCACCGCGACATCAACATCGAGCTCCGCGAGCAGGCCAGCGAAGACGTCGTCCGTTCCGTCATCGAGGGCACCGCCGACATCGGCTTCTTCTCCGGCAACATGACCACCCACGACCTCCAGATCCTTCCCTTCCGCCGCTTCCGCAACGTCATCATCGTCAGTCCCAGCCATCCCCTCGCCCACGCCGACGAAGTCGACTTCGAAGACACCCTCGAGTACGACTACATCAGCCTCATCGAAGGCGCACGCCACAGCTACCTCGCCCAGGCCGCGCGCGGTGTGCACAAGCCGCTCAAGCTACGCATCCAGGTCAACGATTACGAAGCCATGTGCAGCATGGTCGAAATGAACGTCGGCATCGGCATGCTCCCTGAGCCCGCCGCCGCCCGCTTCGCCCCGCAGATGAAGATTAAGCTGCTCACGCTCAAGAACGCCTGGTCTTCCCGCGAAGTCCGCATCTGTGTGCGCGACCGTTCCACATTGCCCCCGGCCGCCGCCGATCTCGTCGCCTTTCTCACCGGGAGCAAACATCCAGCCCCAGGGTCAGTTTGGGATTCCCAAACCGCTCTCGCTACATTCCCCCCAGGCTAGAAGTGCAGCGTATACGCATAAAGCAGAACAATCCCGCCAGTCACCGTCACCAGCACCAGGCTGTGCCTCAACGTAAACCGGAATAGTTTCGCCTGGTCCGGCACCGTCAGCCCCGTCGCCGCGGCGGCTACCGCAATCGTCTGCAGGCTGATCATCTTCCCCATCACCCCGCCCGACGAGTTACCTCCCGCCATCAACACCGGATCGAAATGCAGATGCTGCGCCGTCACCACCTGCAAATTCCCGAACAGCGCATTGGCTGACGTATCCGACCCCGTCAGAAACACCCCAATCCATCCCAGGAACGCGCTGAAGAAAGGAAACGCCGCGCCGGTCGTTGCCAGCGCCAGCCCCAGCGTCGCCGTCGCGCCGCAGTAGTTCATCAGGAACGCCATCCCGATCACCGACGCGATCGTCACCGTCGGCAACAACAGCTGCCGCACCACGCCCACCAGCAGCCGCCCAAACGCGCTCGGCTTCATCCGAAAAAATACCACCGTCAGCAGCGTCGCCATCATGCACGCCGTGCCTGACGCCGCAAACATATTCAACGTAAACACCGCATGGTACGGCGACACCGCCGGCACCACCGGCGGCATCCGCATCACCACATCATGCAGCCCCGGCCACTTGATCAGCACCGTTCCCTTCGCCAGCCACGGCTGCATCGGAGCCCATCCCCACAGCAGCACAAACGTCACCAGGAACACGTAAGGCATCCACGCATACAGCACCCTGCCAGCTGAGTAGTGCCGCAACACCCGCTCTTCCACCGCCACCGACGCATCCACCCCGCCATCCGCGTCCCGCCGCATAAACCGCATCAGCACACCCGCATCTGCCGGAGCCTTCGGCTTCCAGAACTTGAACAGCACCACCAGCGCCACCATGGTCGCCACCGAGTCCACAATGTCCGTCAGCTGCGGCCCCACAAAATTCGATACCGAAAACTGCGCCAGCGCAAACACCGCGCCCGCCACCATCACCGGCAGGCCAATCCCGCTCATCACCCGTACCCCGCCCATCGCCAGCATCAGGTACAGCGGCACAAACAGCGCCACTGGCGCACAAATGTCTCCAATCGCGGCGCTCAGCTTATTAGCCGAAAGCCCCGTCGTCCCCGCCAGCGTAATAATCGGAATCCCGATCGACCCGAACGCCACCGGCGCCGTATTCGTCAGCAGGCAAATCGCCGAGGCCGCAAACGGCGAGAACCCCAGCCCGATCAGCATCGTCGCCGCAATCGCCACCGGCGTCCCAAACCCCGCAGCGCCCTCCACGAACGCACCGAACGCAAATGCAATCAGCAGCGCCTGCAGCCGCGGGTCCGGCGTCAGCTGCCCAATCGACTCCTTGATCACCTCAAACTGCCCCGTCTCCACCGACACCCGAAACAGCGTAATTGCCCAGAACACAATCCAGCTGATCGGAAACAAGCCGAACGCCGCGCCATTCGCCGCCGCGCTCAGCGCCGTTCCCACGGGCATACCGTACGCCAGCGTAGCCAGCAGCAGCGCCACACCCAGCCCCGCCATCCCCGCTATCCACGCCGGTTTGCGCATCACGCCCAGCAACAGCAGCAGCGTCACAATCGGCAACGCAGCCAGCACGAACGAGAAGCCCAGTCCGTGCCCGAACAACAGATAAGTTTGATTCCACATCAGCGCACACCTCCGCACAGCCGGGCCCTGTTCGGACTACAAATTAATTCCCCACCACTCTACACATTTCCCCCTCACTCGACTACATCTACCGCAAAGTATCATGGCAACGTATGCACACCCGCATGGCCTTCGGAACCACCGGCATCGACCTCCACCTGCCCGACGGACCGCATTACCGCGTCATCCACGCCCGCTCCGCCCCCCCACTCCCCGACACCAACCTCGCCATCGCCGCCGCACTCGACGCCCCCATATCCGGCCCGTCCCTCTCCGCCCTCGCGCAAGGCAAGCGCTCCGCAGCCATCGCCATCTGCGACATCACCCGCCCCGTCCCCAACAGCGTCACCCTCCCCCACATCCTCAGTCGCCTCCACCGCGCCGGCATCACGCGCGAAAACATCGCCCTCTGCATCGCCACCGGCCTGCACCGCGCCGCCACCCCCACCGAGCTCGACATCATCCTCGGCCCCGAAATCGCCGCCACCTACCCCATCGTCAATCACGACGCCCGCGACACCGCCCACCGCCACATCGGCACCACCACCCGCGGCACCCCCGCCATCGTCAACCAGCGCTTCCTCTCGGCCGACCTCCACATCACCCTTGGCTTTATCGAGCAGCACCTCATGCTCGGCTTCTCCGGAGGCCGTAAACTCATCGCCCCCGGCCTCGCCGGCCAGGACACCATCAAGACGATCCACTCCCCCCGCTTCATGCGCGAAGCCCTCGCCACCGAAGGCTCCATCGACGCCAACCCGCTCCACGACGAGCTCCTCCAGATCGCCCGCATGGCCCGCCACGATTTCATGCTCGACGTCACCCTCACGCAAGACCGCCAGATCTCCGGCGTCTTCGCCGGCGAACCCGTCCAGGCCCACGCCGCCGGCGTCCACTCTCTCCGCGCCGACTCTACCGAGTACCTCCCCCAACTCGTCGACGCCGCCATCACCACCGCCGCCGGCCACCCCCTCGACCTCACCTTTTACCAGACCATCAAAGGCCTCACCGCCGTCCAGCACATCGTCAAACCCGGCGGCAAGATCCTCATCCTCAGCGCCTGCACCGAAGGCGTCGGCTCCCCCGAGTTCACCGCCAAGCTGGCCACCTACACCACTCCCCAGCAATTCCTCGACAGCATCCGCGACACCCCCGTCATCCCCGACCAGTGGCAGCTCGAAAAACTAGCCCTGGTCCACTCCCATCATCCACTGCTCTTCTACACCCCCGGAGTCTCCCCCACCCAGCTAGGCAGCCTCGCGGCCGGCACCCTCCCCACCGCAGACGCCGCCATCCAAAGCCTGCTCGCACACCTTCCCGCCAACGCAGAAATAGCCATCGTCCCCGACGGCCCCTACGCCTTCGCCCGCGTCCGCGATTAGAGCAAATTTGCTATTGGTATAGAGGATTTGCTGTCGAGGGCCGAAGGCCCGATCCATCACAGCCTGGGCCGAAGGCCCAGGTTTACGGTAGAGAAAGAACGAGAGGGCTGAAGGCCCGATCCATGGTCTCTTCTACTTCAAAAACTGCGTAGTAAACGCCGCATTCACATCAATCGGCTTCTTCAACAAATGCAGCTGGTCCAGCTGATCATGCAGCGTCTGCCACCGCGCCGCATCGAACTGCCCCACACTATCCCCACTCGCATCATCCCCGGTAATGAAGTGCCCATCCCGCAGCGCACCATAGCTGTACAGCATCCAGTCCGCATTCAGCGCCGGATTCAGCTTCAAAATCATCGCATTCGCCGCCGTCGGGTCCTTCATATAATCCCGCCACCCGCGCACACTCGCCCGCACAAACTTCGCCACCACCTCCGGATGCTCCTGCGCAAAACTCTTCGACGTATAGAACACCCGGTAAGGGTCATACCCCGCATCCTTGTTGATCAACATCCGCGTAGGCACCCCCGCCTTCTGCGTAAAGTAAGGTTCCGACGTCACAAACGCCTGCTGAATATAATTCGGGTCCTGCAGAAAATTCGCCACGCTATACGTCGCCGGAATCTCTCGCACACGATCCAGCTTGTACTTGCTAACCAGGAACTCCCACCACGTCGACCCCGGCTTCACCGCCACCGTCCGCCCATTCAAATCCGCCCACGTCTTCACCGGCGAGTCCGCCCGAACCATGATCCCCTGCGGATCATGCTGCATCGTCGCGCCCACCGCCACAATCGGCTCATCCGCGTTCGCAATCGACTCCATCACATGGTCCGAAGAGTTCATCCCAAACTGCACCGCCCCACTAGCCACCAGCGGCTCGCTCGAAATGTAAGGCCCCCCCGGCACAATCTGCACATCCAGCCCTTCATCCTTGTAGTACCCCTTCGCAATAGCGTCATAAAAACCCCCATGCTCCGGCTGCGGATACCAATCCGCCTGCAGCTTCACCGTAACCAGCCCATTCCCAGGCGCAGCCTTCCGACAACCACCCAAAAAAGGCAGCACCACCAAGGCAAAAGCAATCACACCATATCGAGCGGTCATTGCGAACAGGCTAGCATCCCTCGCCGCTTGCGCCTAACATCTCTTCGACGGCTAGAGCCGCGGAAACCAGAAATTCAATGCTTCCCGATTTACCCCGTCTGCGCCCCTCCACCACATGGCAGGGTATTCCCAGTCATTCTTGTTGAGGGGCTGCTTCCGCTCTGAGATTCTGGGATACCCGTTCCAAAACGTCGGAAGGTCGCGTGGAATCAGCACTCCAGCAAGGCCAAGAATGCCGATCAAGATGCGTCGCTCGTTTGTGTTCGAGGGAAATAGGTCCGCAATCGCCTTCTCCGCATCTCCGGGTCGTGCGGCAGCCGGAAGCGACGACAAAACATCGATCATCGTCCGCATAATGTCTAGATCACCTTCAGTTGGCTCCGGGATCGTTCTCGAACACAACCAAGCAAGGTCAAAGGCCTCATAAGTCGGTTGGTCATGACGAACTCCGCCCCATTTAAACCGTTCGAAATTCAATACGCTGACATCGAAATTTGCAGAAGCTCCGTAGTCTCCGCAAACAGCGCACGAAATTCCATTCCCCATTTCATAGTTATGCGCGGGCAGATTCAACATCGCTCCGTAGCTCCCCAGCGCCGATCGCAGGTCCAGCCGACGAGTTGAGAGACTGGCGAGAAACGCGTTGGCAACGGCCTTCGGTGCCAACTTCTGCCTCATCCCAATCGCGAGCCTCACAGAATTATCGTGCGTGATGTTCGCTGGGTCGAACATCACTCCGGCCATTTTCGCATGGGCCAACTCGGCATCGGAGACGACACCGTGCGCCCATCCCTTAGCGCACCAATAACGACGAAAAAGCGTATCTAGGGCGACAGAGTCCGGACGCCCCACGTAGAAGTTCGTCTGATTCACTTGACCGACCTCTCTCCACTGAACCATCGATCTTGTTGAGCATTCACGCCCACCACCGCACCCAACGCCAACAACTCCGCATCCTTCCCCATCTTCCCCACCACCACCGGCCCACCCCGCTTCGCCGGCAACGTCACCGCCGGCCATCCCAGCAGACTCACCGGCGTCGTGTACCGCAAAATCCTCGCCCGCGCCCCGCTCTGATCTTCCCCCGCCCGCAACTCCGCCACCGGACAACTCGGCAGCATCACCACATCGAACTCCGCCAGCCGCTCCTCGCTTCGCCGCCGAAACGCCTCGATCCTCAACCGCAGCGCCGCCACCTCCTCAGCCGGCAGCCCTGCACCCCACCGCAGCCGCTCCGCAATCGCCGGCTCAAACCCATCCCGAGGCTCCGGATTCACCACCGCCGCCTCGCTAGCCTGCACCGGCGCAAAAATTGCCATCGACTCACCCCACAACCCACTCGCCTCGAACCGCTCCACCACCGCCCCCACATCCTCCAGCACCCCCACCCACCGCTCCAGCTCCGCCACCACCTCCGCCTCGCAATCGTGCAGAAAATCCTCACCCACCACCCCCACCCTCAACCCTCGCAACGCCACCGCCCCCACCATCGGCAACCCAAACAGCGCCGACCCCAGCAGCGGCCCATCCCCCGCATCCCGGAACAGCCACCCCAGCGTATCGAAGCTGGGCGCCAAATGCGCCGCCCCACCCCAAAGCCCCTCACCCAGCGTCCACGACGCCCGATACCCCGCCAGCCCGCACAGCGCCGCCGGCGCCCGCACCGACCCACCCGTGTCCGTCCCAATCGCCGCCCACGCCGACCCCTCCATCACACTCGCCGCCGCCCCACTCGACGACCCGCCCGTCAGCAGCCCCGGCCTCCCCGGCTGCACGCAATCCCCATAATCTCGGTTCTCCCCCGTAATCCCATAAGCCAGCTGATGCAGATGCGTCTTGCCCACAATCACCGCCCCCGCCGCCCTCAACCACGCCGCCACCGCCGAGTCCGCCTCCGCCTTCCGCGCCAGAACCTTCGACCCACAGGTCGTCACAAACCCCGCAAGATCGAAGCAGTCCTTCAACGAAACCGGCACCCCCCAAAGCGGCTGCCGCTCAAAATCCTCCCGCCGCAGCTTCGCCACCTGCTCCCTAACCCACGCCTCATCCCGCGCCAGGTAAACATTCCCACCCGCATTAGAGTTAGCCCGCGCCAGCGCCTCCTCCACCACCACGCCCGGCTCCAACCCCGCCCGATACTGCTCCCGCAGCTCCCGCACACTCAACATCACCGCATTCTAAGCCCACCCATTTCCTTAATCTCTAATCTCTAATCTCTAATCTCTGCCCTTGTGCTAATTTCGACTATGGCCCCCCGCAGCGCCTCTTCCCCGTCCCCAACCGTGGACACCGCGGTCGACTTCGCCCGTATGCAGTCGCTCGCCGCCTGGACCGCCCGCACCCTCACCACCCCCCACCCCGTCCCCTTCGGCGCCGACATCCTCTCGACCGCGACCGGTAAGCGCCTCATGCGCGCCCGCAATGCCGTCGCCCGCCAGAACGACCCCAGCGCCCACGCCGAGCTCCGCACCGTCCGCCGCGCCTGCCGCAAACTCGGCAGCTTCTCCCTCCGCGGCTACACCCTGTACACCACCTGCGAACCCTGCCCCATGTGCATGGCCAACGCCCTCTGGGCAGGACTAGACCGAGTAGTCTACGGCGCCACCATCGACGACGCCAACCGCTTCTGCCGCCAGATCCGCATCCCCGCCACCGAGGTCGTAGCCCGTTCCGACATGGCCTCCACCATCGTCACCGGTCCTATCGCCCGCGAAGAATGCCTCGCCCTCTTCACTCACCCCAACATGCAAAAAGCTTTCAAAACCTGGAGCTCAGCCAAGCCCTCCCAAACCATCAACTAGGCCCTCGTACTAACAACTAAGAACTAACAACCAAAGCTCCCACCGGAGGCGACATTGGACACCCAGGCCCTCTACACCCTCGCAGACCGCCTCTCCAGCCTCCTCTCCGACCCTTCCCGCGTCATCACCCAACCCTCCGTCGTCGAGCGCCTCTCCCGCGACTTCTACTGGTACTCCCCCATCCTCCGCCCGCTCCTCGACGGCAAGCGTGCCGACCTCGTCGTCCAGCCCCTCACCACCGACGAAGTCCGCCACATCCTCGCCTTCTGCTACCAGCACAGCATCCCCGTCACCACCCGCGGCGCCGGCACCGGCAACTACGGCCAGGCCGTCCCCCTCGCTGGCGGCGTCGTCCTCGACCTCTCCCGCATGGACCTCATCGAAGCCATCACCCCCGACGGCGTCGCCATCTGCCAGCCCGGCGTCCGCCTCGGCGCCCTCGAAACCACCGCCCGCGAATCCGGCTGGGAGCTCCGCTGCTACCCCTCCACCATCGTCAAAGCCTCGGTCGGCGGCTTCCTCGGCGGAGGCTCCGGAGGCATCGGTTCAGTCGCCCATGGCGGCCTCCGCGACTTCGCCACCGTCCGCGCCTTCGAAGCCGTCACCATGGAACCCACCCCACGCCTCATCAAGCATGAAGGCGAAGATGTCCACGGCATCCTCCACGCCTGGGGCACCAACTCCGTCATCACCCGCATCTGGCTCGCCCTCACCCCCGCCGTCGACTGGGCGCAAATCGCCATCACCTTCCCCACCTTCGCCGAGGCCTACACCTTCTCCGAAACCATCGCCACCAACCCCGCCTGGATCAAGCGCCTCGTCACCACATTCGAGTGGCCCATCCCCAGCTTCTTCTCCGCCATCGCCACCCTCACCCGCCTCAACGAGTCCGCTGTCTTCCTCCTCATCGCCAACACCCAGCGCGAAGCCCTCTGCGAAGTGGCCGAAGTCATCGGCGGCACCGTCACCTTCGCCGAACCCTACGCCGGCCTCAAGTCCACTCCACTCCTCTCCGACTACACCTGGAACCACACCACCCTCTGGGCCATGAAAGCCGACCCCGCCTGGACCTACCTCCAGTGCGGTTTCGACGCCGACCCCACCCGCGCCCGCGAGCAGCTCGCCCTCCTCAAAACCCACTTCGCCGACGACTTCCTCCACCACATCGAGTGGATGAAGCGCGCCGACAACACCATCTTCCCCGCCGCCATCCCCCTCATCCGCTTCACCACCCCCGAGCGCCTCAACGCCATGATCGACACCTGCCGAGCGAACGGTATCTTCGTAGCCAACCCCCACGTCAACCACGTAGAAGGCGGCGGCCGCTACCGTCCCGACAACGCCCAGCTCATCGCCAAACAAACCCACGACCCCCGCAACCTCCTCAACCCCGGCAAAATGCTCACCTTCCCGCCCTCCTCCGCACCCACCCCACAATTGTCATCTCGACCGGAGCGCAGCGCAGTGGAGAGACCTGCAGCTGAAGCGCCACCAACCGCATCAGGACCACCACGCGAAGCGGAGGGAGCAGTGGGCTTTAGCCCACTGCATCAACCCGCCACAAAACCGGGCTTTAGCCCCGGGCCTTCCTCCGCCCCCCGCACGAATCCCAAGGACCCCGCATGAAAACCAACATCCCCGACCACCGCCAATTCGCCTACCTCAACTGGCACCAGGTCGACGCGCTCCCCCGCGACCGCACCCTCCTCATCCTCCCCACCGCGGCCATCGAGCAACACGGCCCCCACCTCCCCCTCGCCACCGATACCCTCATCAACAACACCCTCCTCGGTCGCGCCCTCACCCTCCTTCCCGCCGACGCCCCCATCTACGCCCTCCCGCCCCTCTGCTACGGCAAATCCAACGAACACATCGGCTTCCCCGGCACCCTCTCTCTCTCCGCGAGCACCTTCATGGCCACCATCCGCGACATCGGCCAAAGCCTCCACTCCGCCGGCTTCCAACGCCTCGCCCTCTTCAACACCCACGGCGGCAACAGCTCCTTAGTCGACGTCATGGCCCGCGACCTCCGCGCCGAATTCGGCCTCCGCACCTTCACCATCTTCGGCTCCGCCGGCGCAAAGTTCGAAGGCCTAAACCCCCAGGAGCGCACCTACGGCTTCCACGCCGGCGAGCTCGAAACCGCCTGGCTACTAGCCGCCACACCCGAGCTGGTCGACACCACCGCCTACACAGCCAACTACATCGCCTACATCGACGGCTGGAGCAAGGAAGGTCAAGCGTCAAGGGCTCAGGGTCCAGAAGACCCGTACTCTGGACCCTCGGCCCTGGTCCCTGAACCCTCGCTGTTAGCCCCCGAAAACGGCGCCGCCAACTTCGCATGGCTAACCCGCGACATCGCCCCGAGTGGCGTCATGGGCGACCCCACCCCCGCCACCGCCGCCAACGGCGAACTCTGGCTCAGCGCAGCCGCTGAACGCATAGCCGCAGTCCTGACCGAAATTCTCACCTTCGAAGGCCCTGGAAATCCATAACCTAACCCAAACCTCGTCATCCTGAGCGAAGTCGAAGGACCTGCCAGATCGCAAACACCAGCAAGCCCGCCAGTCCGTTTCAGCCACAAACGCCAACCGACGATGCCAGCACCCTCTCCAACCCGCGCTTTTGCTTCCAGGTACCCCAAGGCTTCAGCCTTGGGTCTCATACCCACCGCCACAAAATGGGCTTTAGCCCCTGGGGTATGCCCTCCTCCCTACCGGAGACAAACCCAATGACGCCCCAGCCCCGCATCGACGTCGGCGGCGGCGTCACGCTCGAACGCGCCGTCCCCCTCACCCTCCCCGACGGCACCACCCTCATCTCCGACCACTACTACCCGCCCAACTCAGCAGGCCAACAGAACCCCACCCTCCTCATGCGCCAGCCCTACGGCCGAGACATCGCCTCCACCGTCGTCTACGCCCACCCCGCCTGGTTCGCCCGCCACGGCTACAACGTCGTCATACAGGACGTCCGCGGCCGGGGCTCATCCTCCGGCCACTTCTACCCCTTCCGCCACGAAGGCCCCGACGGCGCCGCCACCATCGCCTGGCTCCGCTCCCGCCCCGAGTCCAACGGCCGCATCGGCATGTACGGCTTCAGCTATCAGGGCGCCACCCAGCTCCTCGCCGCAGCCGAGCAGCCCGAAGGCCTCCAATGCATCGCCCCCGCCCAGACCGCCTGCGACCTCCACTCCGGCTGGTTCCACCACAACGGCGCGCTCCGCCTCGCATCCTCCCTCGGCTGGGGCATCCAGATGCTAAAAGAGGACGCCCGCCGCCTCAACCTCCCCGAAGCCAGCGCCAAACTCGAAGCCGCCTGGGCCAACATCCGCACCCAACCCAACCACACCCCCTACGCCCAGCACCCCGCCATAACCGACCCGGCACTTCCCTCCTACGTCCGAGACTGGTTCGCCCACCCCACGCCGGGCCCATATTGGACCGACATGGACATCAGCCAGCGCCCCGAAGAAATCGCCATCCCCGCCCTCCACCTCTCCGGCTGGTTCGACACCTACCTCGAAGCCAGCATCCGCGGCTTCGACCTCCTCCGCCACCACGCCGCCCCCTCAGCTCGCCCCCACCAATACCTCATAGCCGGCCCCTGGACCCACATCCCCTGGACCGACCGTGCCGGCGAAGCCTCCTTTGGCCCCGAAGCCCTGCTCGACACCGACACCCTCCTCCTCCGCTGGTTCGACCACTGGCTAAAAGACGCGACCACTTGGTCTAACGAACCAACCGTCCGCCACTTCGCCCTCGGCGCCAACACCTGGCACACCGCCCCCGACTGGCAAGCCCCAAACACCCAGACCCTCTACCTCCAAAGCAACGGCCGTGCCGAATCCCGCAAAGGCGACGGCATTCTCGCCTCAGCCGACTGGGGTCACCCCTCACCCTTAGATAGTTGTCATCCCGCAGCGCAGCGGAGGGATCTGCTTGTCGCCAATGACGCCACAACCGCTCACGCCGGCACCACCCCCGACCTATTCATCTACGACCCCGAAGTCCCCCCCCCCGCCCCCCGGCGGCCCACTCGCCCTCCCCGGCCTCTTCGACCAGACCACCCTAGAATCCGGCAACAACCTCCTCATCTACACCAGCGCCCCCCTCGAACAAGAACTCCACATCTTCGGCGCCCCCAGCGTCACTCTTTACGCCGCCACCTCCGCCCCCAACGCCGACCTCACCGCCAAACTAATCCGCGTCCACCCAGACCGTGCCGACTTCATCTGCATCGGCATCGCCCGCTCCACCCACCTCTTCGGACCCGCCTACACCCCCGACACCCTCCACCAGTGGCGCTTCTCACTCGAACCCACCTCCATCGTCTTCTACCCCGGCGACCGCATCCGCCTCGAAATCGCCGCCTCCGCCTTCCCCCTCTACGACCGCAACCCCGGCACCCTCATCCCCGCCGCCAACATGACCCCGTTCACTTGGCAACGCTCCACCCACATCCTCCACCACGACAAGGAGCATCCGTCCTCTCTTGCGTTACCCATCATCTCGAGGGGTGCCCCATGTCCGGATTCTCGGACATGGGAAGGACCACCACCATCCTTATCGGAGGCCACAAAATGACCACCTCCATCCCCGAAGTCCAACTCACCCACATCACCAAAAACTTCACCACCACCCCGGTCCTCGACAACATCAACCTCACCGTCAACCGCGGCGAGTTCGTCTCCCTCATCGGCCCCTCCGGCTGCGGCAAATCCACGCTCTTGAAACTCGTAGCCGGCCTCGAACCACCCACCACGGGCGACATCCGCGTCAACGGCATCGAGCCCAAAGCCGCCCGCCCGCTCATCTCCTTCGTCTTCCAGGACGCCACCCTCCTCCCCTGGCGCACCGTCGAACGCAACATCGCGCTCTCGCTCGAGCTCGAAGGCAGCACCCGCTTCAAGGCCCGCGAAACCACCACCAAGCTCCTCGACCTCGTCGGCCTCACCCACGTCGCCGCAAGCTACCCGCGCCAACTCTCAGGCGGCCAGAAGATGCGCGTCTCCATCGCCCGAGCCCTCGCCACCAAACCCCGCCTCCTGCTCATGGACGAGCCCTTCGCCGCCCTCGACGAGATCACCCGCGACCGCATGAACGAAGAGATCCTCCGCCTCCGCGAACAAGGCAACTGGACCGTCCTCTTCGTCACCCACTCCGTCGCCGAAGCCGTCTTCCTCTCCTCCCGCATCGTCATCCTCGCCCCCCACCCCGGACGCATCGCCCACGAGGTTCACGTCGACCTCCCCTACCCCCGTGACGCCGCCGTCCGCGAGTCACCCGAATTCGACGCCACCGTCAACCACATCTCCCGCCTGCTCCGCGAGGCCCACCGCCTATGACGCCAAGCATCCAGCGCAAGCTCCTCATGGCCGCGAGCACCGCCGCCGTCTTCATCGCGCTCCTCATTCTCTGGCGCGCCGCCGTCTGGGCACTCAACGTCCCCGCTTACATGCTCCCACCCCCGGGCAAAGTCTTCACCGCCATCGCCACCCGCTTCCCCGAGCTAGCCAGCTCCTTCTTCATCTCCGCCGAAGCCGCCGCCGGTGGCCTCCTCGCGAGCATCCTCATCGGCCTCCTCGTGGCGCTCCTCTTCGCGCGCTCCACCTGGCTCCGCCGCCTACTCTTCCCCTACACCATCCTCCTGCAAACCGTCCCCATCATCGCCATCGCCCCACTCATCATCATGTGGGCCGGCCCGGGACTCTTCGCCGTCACCCTCATCACCTTCATCATCTGCCTCGCCCCCATCATCGCCAACGCCACGCAAGGCCTGGTCGACGTCGATCCCAACCTCATTCAACTCTTCCTCATGCACAACGCCTCGCAGAGCCAAATCCTCCGCCAGCTCCGCCTCCCCAACGCCCTCCCCAGTCTCTTCGTCGGCATTCGCATCTCCTCCGGCATCGCCGTCATCGGCGCCATCACGGGAGAACTCTTTGCCGGTTCCAGCCGCGTAGGCCAAGGCGGCCTAGGCTACTCCATCCTCTACGCCCAGGCCCAGCTCCAAACCGACTACCTCTTCGCCCTCGTCTTCGCCGCCACTCTCCTCGGCTTCACCTTCTTCTTCACCGTCATGTTTTTCGAATGGCTCTTCCTCCACAAGTGGCACACCAACAATCAAACCAACATGACGACAACTCCAACAACAATACTCAACTCAACAGGTGGAAACCTAGTTGAGTGGCAACAATTTGTCACAGAACACTGCGAATCGGACCACGGCG
>CAIQPK010000014.1 GCA_903873705.1 uncultured Acidobacteriota bacterium | reverse complement strand
GCCATTAGCAACCGCGACCTCGATCTGCCGCAGCAAGCTCACAATCTGCTCAGCCGTATGCTTCTTCCCTCGCGCCATCTTCAGCTCCTTTAAGACCAGTTTCTCTCACTAAAACTGGTACATAAAAGACCGGGCACTGCAGTGTTTACCATCGACACCCTCAGCAACAAAGTCCTGAGTTCGGTTGAAGTGGGCAAGCGCCCGTGGGGGATAGCCCTGTCGCGCGATGGCAAAACGCTCTACTCTGCCAACGGGCCGTCGAACGACGTCGCTGTGGTGGATCTCGCTACCAACACGGTTACGCACCGGGTGAAGGCGGGAACGGGGCCGTGGGGCGTGATCGCACTGGGGCGATAGAGCACGCGCTCCTGCGTTCCTGACGACAGCAAGGACATCATCATGAATTTGGTGCCGACCGAGTGTCCCCCAAGGTGAACGGACGAGGAAAATCAAAACCAGAATCACACGATCTGGTCACATTTCTCCCGTGTGGGCGTCACTTCTTGATGAACTTAAGAATTGCCTTGGGGCCGACCTGGGCGACGTAAATGGCACCAGAAGTTTCGTCGACCGCCAGTCCGTGCGGATCCGGAACATTTTCAATCGTGTGAATGATGCTGCCATCCAACCTGCCGATAACAATGCTTTCTTTTGCCCCAACATACACGACATCTTCTTTTGTGATGTAGATGGAAGCGGGTGCACCGAACTGTTTGTATTCAACGAGAAATTTTCCGTCTTCATCGAATACCTGCATTCGACTGTTGCCCCGATCACCAACCCATATATGGCCCTTGGAGTCGATCGCAATCGCGTGGGGCACACTCAATTCGCCTGGTGCCGTGCCTTTACTGCCCCACATTTTTAGGAACTTGCCGTCCTTGGAAAGCTTGACGACCCGGTTGTTGTAGGGCGCTACACCTGGCGCGGAATTTTCGCCGTCAGCAACAACGATATCGCCGTTTCTGGCAATAGCCACATTCGCGAGACCGTTGAAGGCGCTCTCGGAAGTAGCGTCCCCCGCAACATCGCGCTGGCCAAAGGTGGCTATCAGCGTACCTTCGGGCGAAAACTTCAGTATCTGCTCGCGCTTCTTATCTGAGGCCCACACTGACCCATCGCGGCTCACCGTGATGCCATGCGGAAACTCGAACTCGTCCATACCCCATTCGCGAACGAAGTTTCCATGAGGATCAAAGAGCATCACCTTCGCCGGGGCGGCTCGCTGGAATGCGTAGACATTGCCCTTGGCGTCAGTGGCCACCGCCGCCATCGTTCCCCAGCCCGAATTGCCGGGTATCTTTGCCCAATCGGAAACGAGCTGATACGTGCTCTTTTCCTGAGCAAGACAGTGATGGGCGGACACAAAGAGAAGAGTCGCCAACACGCCTGAAATCACGCGGAACTTTTTAACCTTGAGAGACATTTGCGTAGCCTTTTACTGGGCAGATTCTGGGTTGTTAGAGATTGGCTTTCTTTCCGTAAACGGCAAGCGTCTCCCGGATCGGTTCCGCAATGTCTTTCACGTTGCCGAGGTCAGCCCAGGTGTGACGGATGCGGTCGCGCTGTGTATCGGAAACGCCGCGATAGGCGCAGTTAGCGTCAAATTTCTTGTGCATCTCCTCAAGGGTGGTTGAAGTCAATTGCCACTCGGGACGTCCTTCTGTCTTGGTCCCGGCTATAAATGTTTTCTCCTTGCCCGACTTGGTGCGAACCGTGACGCGATTGCCCTTTTCTTCACGCTGCGTCATGGTAGCCATCAGCGCGCGCACCTTGGGATCGCTCAATTTGTCCTTCTCGTACGAAGCTGGGGAGATGGTCCCGTCAAGTAGAAAGCGCGCGAAGCAGTATGGTGTGCTGTGGTCGGCCGTCTCTGAATTGAGAGGATCCATTTTTCCGGGGCCATTGCCGTCGCCCCAGCGATCGACTTCCATATCGATCGAGGCAATCTCCTCCGGTTTGCAGAATTCGAGGACGTCGGGAACAAGCAGGAACAGATTTGACCCAGCTCCGTTCACCGGCCAGCGCTTGTACACAATCGTCTGGATGCACTTGCGATTGTCGCCAGGCTGTAGCGGCATCGTTGGGTAACCGCCGGAATCGTTGATGACGTTGGCGGGAATCTGCAGATCGAATCGGCCCGTGATCACATCCATCAGGCCCTTGGCGCCTTCAAAAGGTTCGGCTGGCCCAGTAATGCCGGCACGCGCCTGCATTGCCGCGAAGATGGCCGTCTTGCAAAGCGCGGCATCGTGGTTGCTCTTCGACATGGAAAGAGGGCCTTCCCAGTGATCGATTCCCAGGGGAATGTTGTCGACAAACGACAGTGACAACGCGTTAGCCAGGCGGTCTTCATCGAGTCCCATGAGCCATCCCACGGCAACGGCACAGGCAGCTGAGTGGGTGTGGTTGTCCACGGTGCTCATCACGCCGCGGTCGCCAGGTGCCCCAGCCACATATTTTGCGGAAAGCAGTGCGGAAAACACGTCCCAGAAAAGCGTGAGAGCTTCGATCACCTTGGGCCCGCTGGCGTGCAACGCTTCCGCCACAGCCAGGATGCCCGGCACCATATCGGTTTCGTGCATTCCGGCGCTGTTGTTGTCGAAGTGGCGAACGGCACAGGCGTTTACAAACGCGGCCATCTCCGGCGTAGTGGTGATGCCATAGCCCCACACCGTGCTCTTGAGTTCGCCTGCCGGATACATCTTCGCCAGCCGGACGCCCGAGCGGATCGAGTCCGTCTCCATCCCCGAGATGGCGCAGCCGATCGTATCTTCCAGCATGTATCCCACATCGCGAATCAGCTCCTTCGACATATCAACCTTGAAGGAGTTGGCATAAGACACGATGCGGCGGCTGGTTTCGTCCATGGGACCGTTGCCATAAAGGCGTCCGGATTTATTCAGGAAATCGCCATACCTGGCCACGCGATGCTGCGCACCATGCGGTGTCAGGTAGGGCGGCCCGCCCGGGACAGGACGCGACGCTCCGTCCCGCACGCTGGCGAGCCGGGCCGCTTCTTCCGGCGAATCCTGTGCCGTGGCGTTGGGCGCCTTCTCCTGACCAGCCTTTTCCTGCGCCAGCGTGCGCGCGGGGTGCAGTATGTCGGCCGCCGCCGCCACTCCAATACCCACTCCCATCTTCAACACATTGCGGCGCCCTGTTACGGCATGACTGGAAGTTTCATTCATCGTCAAATCCTTCTTCATCTCTTCTCCTGTATCAACCCTTTCAACGCCGGAGGAAAAAGCTGGAACCGAGCATTGATGAGTGCGTGAACTTCGAAATATAGGGGCGCTGAAGCTATCTCACCTTTACCATTCCCCTGGTGTCGACTAAGTGACCCTTCTGATCTACCTGGCTTGAAGCAAGACCGGTAAAGGTGAACTTCTCTGCGCGATGGCCTTCAAGATCGGCGGTATAAAGATTGCCCCTGGAGTCTGTGGCCAGTTCGTGAAACGACAGGAACTCTCCAGGCCCGATTCCCGCGCGCCCAAAGGCATATAACGGCGACATGCTCTTGCGGTCATAGACCCAGATCTGGGCTGGGGTGCGGCTGCCGATATACAGAAAGCGTTGCTCGGCATCGCCGGAAAAACCAATACTCCCGGAAGTCTGGGTGTTAGTCCCCGTGCAGCTCGTTGCGCACCAGCGATCTACGAAGGTCGACTTCAAGAACTTGCCGGCCACGGTAAAAACCTGGATGCGCATGTTGCGCCGGTCGGCGACATACACAAGACCATCATGCGAAATCTTGAGGTCGTGGACCAGGTTGAATTGAGGTGGTCCGGGGTCGTCTGCGGCGACCTTCGGCGAAGCCGGATAAGCTGGCTGCCCGGCGGTCGTCTCATTGGGACGCTCTTTGCCGCCGTTGAGGAAGTACTCGGTGCGAAACTGCTCGGCGCCGCCAAAGCGTTGCGCCGTCGTTTGCTGGGCCCTGCGAATGTCCTCCTTGCGCGGAGGAATATCGACCGGAGCATTACCAAACGCACCCCACATGCGCTTGAATGCGCCTGTTGCTGCGTCGACTACGATGACCCGGTTATTGCCATAGCCGTCCGCTACGAACAGCTCGTGCGTATCGGGATAGACCACAGCGGCGGCCGGCATCCAGAAGTTGGCCGTATCGGCATTCGTCTTCTTGTAGCCTCCGGCGCTATTTCCAAACTGTTTGATCAATGTGCCGTCAGTAGTGAACTCGTAAATCTGATCGTCATTCCAGTTTCCGGTAACCCACACATGATCCTGGTTGTCGATGGAGATACCGTGCTCTTCCTCGGGCCAATCGAAGCCTTTACCCTTACCGAAATCCTTGCCTCCCCAACCGCGCAGATAGTTGCCCTTCGCGTCGAACTCCATCAATGCCGGCCCAGAAGGCTGGTCTGAATAAGCTGTCAACGGACGCTGCAACACCCAGACGTTGTCGTGCGAATCGCACGCGACTGAGCTCACCTGCGCAAATTTCCACGCATTCGGCAACTTGAAGAAGCCTGTATCCACGGCGAATTGTGGAATGACCGCGGCAGTATTCGCAGAAACCCTTGTCTGACTGCGCACAGGTCCCGTTGCTACGGAGATCAGAAGCGCTGCAGAGATGAGTGCCGCCCCCCGTCGCCGCTCAGTCCACTTCATTGCAACCCTCCCTGACATGCACGCTCGGCAATGGTCTCACTGGCATTTTGACACTTCGCGGAGGTTCAGTGCTTTCACGAAAAGCGACCGGCGAGCAGCAGAAATACTCCGCTGCTCGCCCCTTCCGCTGACTTGCGGCTTCCGTCACGCGTGCAGCTGACGGAAGCAGGTTAGAACTGCACCTTCAGACTCAGTTGCACCTGTCTCGACGGAAAAGCGGACAGAATCTGGCCCACGCCCTGGACCGGGTTTTCAACATCGTTGACGGTGGCGCCGTTGCCCGCGAACACGCTGCTGTTGGGGTTGGCGTAGTTCGTGTGGTTGAAGAGATTGAAGATCTCTGCCCGGAATTGCAGTGAACCCGCTTCGCCCAGCTTCGGAAGATGGGTATCTTTCACCAGCGAGAAGTCAACTTGCCGGAAGTGGGGACCCGACAGGTAGTTCCTCTCCTCCGTGCCCAGGAACCCGGATGACTGAATCGTAAAGGCACACGGATCGAAGTACAGCGTGCTGTTCCCAATCGGCGTTCCGGCTGCGACGCCAGTGCATCCGGCACTGGTGCCGTGAGTGATGTTGTAAGGGGTACGACCGGCAATAACCAGCGGACGGTCCACTACGGCAACGTTGTTGTTGTTGACGTTCAGCAGCGAACGGCTTCCGCTAAACGTTGGGGTAAAGGGAAGGCCGGATTGCGCCTGCACGATCGCCGTCGTCCACCACCCGTTGATCAGGCCTGACGCAAAGCGATTCGTGTTGAACCTTGGGAAGTGATAAGTCACGTTCGTTTTGGAGCTGAAAGGAACGTTGAAAGCCGAGGGTCCTTTGTCCAGCAGTGGGTTGTAGGGGTTGGAGGCGTAGGTCGCGCTGCCCACCACTTCGGTGGTGCCAGATGAAGCGCCCTGGGTGTCATCCAGCAGCTTGGAGTAGGTGAAATTTGTCTGGAACTGCAGACCATGAGTGAGGTTCTTCACCAGATCGACCTGCAGGGAGTTGTACCAGCTGTCACGCGCGTCCGAGATCTGGTTGAAGGCGCCCCAGTTGTTGTTCTGACGCGAGGCTACGGTGGTCTGGGCCGTCGGGTAGTACGTTGCCAACGATGGAGAGGCTGTAATCTGCGCCGCGGTAATAATCGGGGCAACGCAGGCATTTGCCGCGGCACCGTACACCAGGTTTTGCGAGGCGATCGGCGGCGTTGAACCGGGGCGGCAGACATAGACACCGTTGACCGCTACAGGAACGCCATTGGGAACGGTCGGATTGCCATCGGTCAGCACTTGCAGGTTATATCCCCGCGAACCGCTATAGGCCACGGTCAATGCCATCTGCCACGGCAACTGTTGCTGAACCGCCATGTTGTACTGCAACATTTTCGGCTGCTTGATGTCGTACTCGTAGAGAGTCGGAGTACGTGCCTGCAGGTCCGCCAGTGAATTCGTGCTTGGGACCGCGAAGGGCACCGTGAACGCCGCAGAACTGCCGGAGAACTGGTTCTGGCCGAACGGCCCGCGTGTCGCCCCGTGCAGGAACGAGAGCCATGCGGCAATCTGGTACAGCTCGCCGAAACCACCTCGGATGGCCGTTTTTCCGTTGCCGAAGAGGTCATAGGCAAAACCGACGCGAGGACCGAAGTTCTTGTAGGAGGGATTGCGGGTGAGCAGGTTGGTGTGAGTAAAGTCCGTGTCGGTTAGCGGGTTGATGAGGGCCCCGTTGAAGCTTGCCGTGTCGCCCACTGCGTGAATATCGGTGTTGATTTCGTAGCGCAGACCCAGGTTCAGCGTCAGTCGCGGGAAGACCTTCCAGTCGTCCTGGACGTATTCGGCGAGCGTATAGTAAGACACTTCTTTCTGGTTGGTGCCACCCGGCGCAACGGCCTGGTAGGTCGTCGGTATGGCTTTCAGGAAATTGCTGATGTTGGAAAAGTTGATGCGGCCAAAGAGATTGGTACCGTTAGCGACGTTGATGTTGTAGTGATTGATCAGAACGCCGACCTTGATCGAATGGCGGTTTTTATTGATGAACACGTCATCGCTGAAGCTGAGAACGTCCTGGAATGCCTGCGACGTGGGGTTGCCGCCAAAGAGCGCCTGCGTGGTACCGCCTACCGCGAGCGTACCCATCGGGAAACCGGTCTCGAACGAATATCCCGGGCCGGTGACGTACGGCTTCAATCCAATGGTCTGCGGTGCGCGGCTGAATCCAAAGCGGAAGGAATTCAGCACGTTCGTGGTGAACGTATGGTTCTCGGCCGCGGTAATGTACTGGTTCTTGCCGTTCGAGAGATAGTCATATCCGGGATAGGTTCCGGGGATCGACAGATCGCTGCGATTGACCGTATAGCGGATGAAGGCGTTGTCTTTCTGCGAGAAGGTATGGTCGACCCGCGCTTGTCCAAAGTCGTCATGAACAGGCTGCTGGAAGCTCCACGACAAGCCGTTCGTTCCGTTATTCGGAAGCGGAAACAGGGCTACCCACGGAGCGGTGCGCGCATCGATGGTCGTGTTAGCAGACACCGAGCTGCACTGAGCGGGAGTGATCACTGCTCCGGCTGCACCGTGGCAGCCTGCGGGAAGAGTATTGTTCAGGAACGTCAGCCCTTGAACCTGGCGAAGGCCTTCGTAGGTGACGTGGAAGAAGGTTTTGTCTTTCTGAATGAACCCGCCCAGCGAGGCGCCGAAGTTGTTACGGCGAAACGGGGGAAGGCGCCGTTGGTCTCCCGCAACGGTCAGGCCCGATCCTTGTGGATTATCAAAAAAGTTCTTGGCATCCAGGGCGCTGTTACGCAGGTAGTCGAAAATGCTGCCGTGATATTTGTTGGTTCCGGAACGGCTGACCATCGTCATCTGGGCGCCCATTACACCGCCGTACTGCGCGTCCGCGGAGCTCGTGATGATTTTGAACTCACGAATGCCATCCAGCCCGAGCGTGTTGCCGGAGATGGTCGAACTGCTGCTCCCGCCGTAAGTCGAAAGACTCGTTCCATCAAGCAGGTATGCGTTCGAGCGCACCGGCGCGCCGTTGGTGCTGAACCACTGCCCTGCCCCAGCGAGGGCGTTCGAGCTCGGGGTTCTCGACTTTGCTTCGTTAATACCGGTTTGCAAGAGCGCGAGCTGAATGTAATCGCGACCGTTCAGAGGAAGCTCCGCCATCTTCTTTTCATCGATGGTGCCGCCGAGTGAACTGCTGGTCGTATTCATCACAGGCAGGTCTTCGGTAACGTCGACCACCTCGTTGGTCGTACCGATCTGCAGCGTGAAGTCAACGACCTGCTCCTGGCCAACGGTCAGCACCACGTTGTTGCCAACGACGGCCTTGAAACCGGTGCCCTCGACACGGATCGTGTAGGGTCCCACCGGCAGTGCGCTCAAGCGGAAGCCGCCATCGTTCCCCACTTTGGTCGTATGGGTTTCGCCGGTTTCCGTGTTGCGTGCCGCCACTGTGGCGTTAGGCACGAATGCGCCGGACGGGTCTTTCACCGTACCTAGCAGGGTGGCCGTCGGCAGCTGCGCGTACGCAGTGAGTCCGCACAGGCAAAGAAATACAGCCAGAATCAACTTCGTGGCACTCCGAAAGATCATGAGTCCATCCTCATCGCGATAATTTGAAGAGATCGAACGTAGGCACGATTTCATCGGGTGCTGTTATCCCGCACTCGGATAACGTTTGTCAATAAAAAAATCATGTATCATGCACGATATGACATGTGGGAAGCGCGCGACATTACTTCGGCGGCAAGCGTAGAATTGCCACGGAACATAGCTGGGCCGCGGACATACGCGTCTCCGGCGGCGGTGAAGCAGAGAGTTGTTGGCAACATGAAATTGTTTTAAACGAGAAAGTATTTATCCGGCGGCAGCACGCAATACTCCCCTTGAAGAGGCATAATGGCAGACGAAATCAGCAGAAGAGACTTTGTGATGCAGGCGGCCGCAGGGGCGGCGATGCTTACCGGCGGCGGCACCCTTGCGGCGGTAGGGCAGGTGGTTGCCAATCCAAACAAGGCAATCGTGGCGGCCCTGGGGTCCGTCTTTATCCCCTCTCGCCCCGGCGACCCCGGTTACGCCGAGTTGGAAGCGCATGGCATCTCCGATGTCGTTATGGAAAAGCTTCCCGCCGACGCCCTGGCCTCTTTCAACGAAGCGGCGAAGGCCTTTTTCGGTGGAAAGGCCTTTATTGACCTGGACGAGAAGCAGCGGGAAGAGTACCTCGGCATTATCGATGAGGGAACGAAGCTGACCGACCCTCGGCAAAAGCTGCGCTTGCAGGCGTTTTACCGGGGCGCCCGTACCCAGATCCTTACTGTGTACTACAAGAATTTTCCTCTCGACGAGTACACTCTCGGAACCAATGGCTTGCCCAAAGTGCAGGCCGGCGACACGCACCAGGTGACAAGCCCTAACGTCTGGAAGGACAAGAAGCTGGTGACCGGGTGGGACGTTGCCGGCTACGGCGGCCAGATGGGTTGGCCCGAGGAAGAGAAGGAACGCAACAAGGCGAAGAAAGTTTCCATGCACTGGTATGACCAGCCGACCGCCACGCTGAATTCCGCGCGCCCGGCACCCGCCATACCGCACAAAACCGGGGACGGGCATGACTATTACGACGTCATCGTGCTCGGCGGCGGAACAGCGGGCTGCCTGGTCGCCGGCCGACTGGCTGAGCGCGGGATGAATCCTAAAACAGGCGACAAACTCCGTGTAGCCCTGATCGAAGCTGGCGACGACTGGACCATTCGCGATTCCAGCCTCAACCCGGGTTATGGCGCCCCAACCCGCCGCCTGATGAGCGCGCTTCCTGACCCGCTGTGGGACTACCCGATGGTAGAAGGCGATGCCAACATTCGCCTGCTGGGCGGCTGCGTCCTGCACTACGGCGGCACGCTCTGGATGCCGGGCGAAGACGATTTTCGCTTCTACCAGGAAACATCAGGTGTGAACTGGGATGCAGCACGCTTCGGCACCTCCATCCAGGAAGTCTCGGACATGATGTATCTCGAAGCGACGCCGGATGAGTGGTGGTCCAAGGGCGATCACATGTGGGCCGATGGCGCACGCTCACTGGGCTTTGACGTGCGTCCGAATCAGCGCGCGTATCGCAATGCCTTTCCGGGCTGCGGTGAAAGCAATCGTTACGACACCAAGGGCAACACCCTTCCCTGGGCCTACATCGGCTTGAACCACGGCCTGAAAGTGATCGCCAACGCTGACGTACAGAAGATCGTCATCGACAAATCCGCCGGCGGCAAGCCGGTTGCGACCGGGGCCGTTTACAAGGACAAGGCAGGAGCGATGCACGAGGTGCGCGCCGCTCGCGTCATCGTGGCCGCGGGCACGGTGTGGGCTCCCCTGCTCTGCTATCGCTCGGGCTACGGCCCCAAGGAGCTGCTTGGAGACAAGCTGGTCGTGGAAAACAGCAACGTCGGCCGCAACCTCTCCGCCGACTGCGACTTCGTTTCCACAGCATTGCTGGCAGAGCAGGTGAACTTCGCCATGCGGGATGCCGACATCCCCAACGAAACGGTGTGGGCTTCCACCGCGCCCCGGCCGTGGAAAGCGAATCACATTCGCTTTCACTCGGGCAATCCACGCACGATTCCGGCCAACGTTGCGGTTGACCCGCTATCTCCGGCCTTTGGCTGGGAGCACAAGGAGTTCATGCGCAACGGCTCCGGCATCAGCCGGGTCATGTCGTGGCGCTGCCACTTCTGCGCCGTGTCGTGGGATTGGCGCATTCGTCCCGACGGCTTTGCCGAGCGCACCTCCATCGACAAGCCCGCGTTCCAGGCCGCGATCAAACAGGGTGAGGAATGGGTCCACGCCTGGCATGACAAGCTGCCGGTGAAAGTCGTGCGTAAAAATATGCGCACCTTCGCCCGGCCAATGGACTCCATCAGGCCACAACATATGACGGGCACCACGCGCGCCGGTGAGAACGCCAAGGTCTCCGTCTGCTCGTCTGATTTTGACTGCCACGACATCGACAATCTCATGTTCATCGGCGGCTCGACCGTGCCGAAGACTTTCCTCTGGGCCGCCGGCCCAACTGCAGCTTCCGCAGCGTATGCGTATCGCCGCATGATCGAGAACCACTTCTCCCGGGGGTGTTCGACCAAGGGCTTTGCTTGATCGGCTTGTCTTGGTTGGAACGTAAGCAATAGCCTGGGAATTAAAGCCGTGCCTCTTGCCGACGGCTGAAGGAGTACACGCTTTGAGAAGTATGGGTTCTGTCCATTGCCGCATCGCTGTTGCCGTTGGTCTTGTGAGCGGCACGTTATTTTCAGCATCACTCCACTCTCCTGCAGCCGCGGTGCACGCCGCTACGCACTCTTCTCCGCTCTTGCCGGCAGCCGCAGGACAAGCGGCCGCGCCGCCCAATGCGAAGAGTCAAGCCGGCCTGCCTCCGAATCTCGATTGGAGCATTTTCTTTCCTGCGGGGGAGGGCCAGTTTCAGGCGGCAGTCTATTGCAACTCCTGTCACTCGGCACAGGTTGTGGTCACACGGCAGTCTGACGCAGACGGCTGGGGGCAGATCGTCCGTCGCATGATCGATATGCGCAGCGCCCCAATCCAGCCAGAGGATGCAACCATCATTACGAAGTACCTGGGTGACGTTCTGAGTCCGACCGCACCGCCACTCGCGCTTCCCATCCCGATCAACGCTGCTTCCAACGATCAGCTGAGGTTCCTTGGTCTTCTGCCTCCGGAGGCATTGCAGAAAATCCTCGATGCAAGAGCCAAGGGAAAAATCAAAGACTTCGCCACACTGCAGGCCATCGCGGGAGATAAGTCCGTCGATAAGTACAAGGGCGTTCTCTCCTTCGAGTAAGCGCTCCTCAGAAGGCAAGAGCGAGCCCGGGATATCGTCCCGGGCATCTTCTGGCTTCATGCTCTCTACGCGGTCTGCTTAGTGCGCCGTCACCACGGTCGCCTTTTGCGTACCCAGGTGGTCGACGCTGGCCACAATCCGGTCGCCGGCGCGCAGGAACCGAGGCGGCGTTGAGCGCGCTCCCACGCCCATCGGCGTCCCCGTAGCAAGGATGTCGCCTGGCATCAGCGTCATCAGCTTGCTGATGTAGCTGATCAGGAACTCTATGCCGAAGATCATCGCCGACGTGTTGCCGCTCTGATACCGATGATCGTTAAGGTCGAAATAGATGCCAAGATTGCGATGGTCCGGGATCTCATCCTTCGTCACCAGCCATGGCCCAATGGGTGTAAATGTGTCCGCGCTCTTGCCATCGACAAACTGCCCACTCCTGGCCACCCGGCCACGTTCAGTAATGTCGTTTAGCAAGCAATAGCCCGCCACGTAATCCATGGCTACCTCTGGCGACACGCTTTGCGCCACCTTGGAAATCACGACCCCCAGTTCAACTTCCCAGTCAGCTTTATCGGAGTCGGAGGCCAGAACAACATCGTCATCGGGTCCGCTGATCGACGAAGGCGGCTTGATGAAGAGGATCGGATGCTTGGGATCCGGCAATCCTGCCTGAGCAAGAAAGCAGGAATAGTTTTGGGCCACACCGACCACCTTCGATACACCACCAACGCATGGCCCCAGCCGCTCTGTCGAAGCGATGCAAGGAAGCGTGTGCGGATCGACGCTGGCCAGCTCTTTCAGTTGCTCGGCGGAAAGCGTTTTACCGGTGATGTCCGGAATAACGCCGACGAGACTCCTTATCACGCCTTCGGAATCCAGTAGACCCGGCTTTTCTTCCCCGGGCGCGCCGTAGCGGAGGAGTTTCATTCGATCTGTCCCTTTCTGCAAGCCGCACACTCATAGTAACTCGTAAAACATTGTGCATCATACACGATATGCGGGTTATTTTTATGACACCATTTACGTTGCCTGTAAGACCACGAAGGCGAATCCGGTACAATCTCAGCGATGAAGCCGCGGACGAATCCAACAGGGGCACGACGGCTGCTCACCAAGAGCACCTTGGCCGAGCAGGTGTATGAAGTTCTGAAGGAACAGATTCTCGATGGCGCCCTTGAGCCAGGAACGCGCCTCAATATCGACGCGTTGTCCAAGAACCTCTCGGTCAGCTCTTCGCCAATCCGTGAAGCGCTGGCCCGGCTTGAAGCGGAGCGCCTCATCATCTCGGAGTTGTATAGCGGCTACTCCGTTGCGCCGACGCCAGCTCCTTCCTACCTCAATCAGGTTCTCGACTTTCGCATCCTGCTCGAAGGTGCTTGCGCCCGGATCGGCGCCGCGCAGAAGGATCCGGAAGTCATCGAAGAGCTGAAGAGAGTGTTCTCGGTCATGTCGAAGACCCATAAGCTGGGGGCGCGCTATCAGCAGTACCGCAAGTTTGTGCACGCCGACGCGCAGTTCCACATGATCATCGTCAACAGCGCGCGCAATGAAGTCTTCACCGAAATTTACTCCAAGATGCACGCCATCGCAGGCATGCACGCCATCTTGCTGCAATCGCGTCTCTACCTGAATCGCACGCACAGCGCCACGTCCTCCGACAACGTCCTCAACGAACACCGTGCCATCGTCGAGGCCTTTCAAAAAGGCGACGGCCGTGCCGCGGAGCGGGCCTTGCAGGAACACCTCGAAAATGGACGCAAACGCGTTATGCAGGCGCTTGCCGAGGCGGAAGAAGAGCAGAAGAAGCTGGTAAGCGAACAACCCATCATCCGGCGAGGCCGTCCTCGTAAACATCCCGTCGACGCGATAGCCGCGACCACCTAGCTCGTCGTTGCGGCAGGTTGCTTCGCCGCAGCATGCTTGGCCGCCAGCTCGGTCAGCGTGGTCGATGGGCTGATGACGTTGGGGTCTGTGCGGAGTTCCAGCAGCGCCGGTCCGCCGGCCTTCACCGCGCGATCGAACGCAGCCGCAAAGTCTTCCGTACGCTCTACGAGTTCTCCGAATATTCCAAACGACTTCGCCAGCGCCACGAAGTCCGGGTTCATGAGTGCCGTCCCTGAAACGCGGCCGGGATAGTTGTTCTCCTGGTGAAAGCGGATCGTCCCCAGCATGCCGTTGTTGACCACGATGATGATGACATTCGCGCCGAATTGCACCGCAGTAGCCAGTTCCTGCGGATACATCATGAAACACCCATCACCGCCAAAAGCCACCACGGTTCTATCCGGGTGCTCGAGCTTGGCCGCGATGCCAGCAGGAATGCCATATCCCATGGCGCCGCTCGTCGGAGCCAGTTGCGTGCGAAAACCACGATGCCGAAAGTACCGGTGGATCCACACGGTGTAGTTGCCCGCGCCGTTCGAAATGATGGAGTCCGGGGGAAGCGTTTCACTCAAGTGGTGCACAACGTGGGCCATGTCGACACCATTGCCACGGATGCGACCGGGCGTGGTGTGCTTGATGTAATCTTCACGTCCTTGATGCAGCCAGGCCGCACGCGCAAGGCTCTTCGTCAGCCGGATCGATTTCAGTCCGCCCGTGAACTGCGGCATGCCAGAATTGATCGCCAGGTCGGCCTGGTAAACTCGCCCAAGTTCTTCAGCCGACGTATGAACATGAATCAGCGACTGCTTTGGCTTGGGTATCGCGAAAAGCGAGTAGCCGCCAGTGGTCGATTCACCCAGGCGCGGACCAACCGCAACAACCACATCTGCCTCACGAATGCGTGCGGCCAGCTTCGGATTGATCCCGAGCCCGACGTCACCGATATAGTTCGCACTGGTGTGATCGATCGTGCTCTGAAAACGAAATGCCGCCGCCACCGGAAGATCATTGCCCTCAGCAAACGCGCGCAGCTCTTCGCGCGCCTCTTCGGTCCACGTCGTTCCCCCAAGAATCAGCAACGGCTTCTCAGACCGCTCCAGGCGTTCGCCGAGTTCCGTCATCTGTTCAGCCAACGGTGCGCCTTGAGAGGCCTTGTAATGCGGTGCATCGGCCACCGTCGCCACTTCGCGCAGCATATCTTCAGGAAGCGCCAGCACCACCGGTCCAGGACGGCCGGATGTCGCCGTGCTGAAGGCGCGCACCACAAACTCGGGTATGCGGTCCGCCGACTCAATCTCCGCAACCCACTTCGCCATCGGTCCAAACATGCGCCGGTAGTCGATCTCCTGGAACCCTTCCCGCTCCACCGCGCTTCGCGCCACCTGTCCCACGAACAACACCATCGGTGTCGAATCCTGAAACGCCGTATGCACGCCCACGCTGGCGTGAGTCGCGCCAGGTCCGCGCGTCACGAAGCAGATCCCCGGCTCCCCCGTGAGCTTCCCATAGGCATCAGCCATGTTCGCCGCGGCGCCTTCATGCCGGCATACGATGTTGCGAATGCCATGCGCATCGTACAACGCGTCCAACACCGCCAGATAACTCTCCCCGGGGACGCAGTACGTCGTCTTCGCACCTTGGCTGACCAGGGCATCAACAAGAATTTCGCCGCCGGTACGAGGCCGGAGAACGGGGGAAGAAGACACGTTGGACATGAATCAAGCTCCTTAAAATCACAGCACACACGGCAAGAATCATACATCATGCACGATATAAGAAAATGTTTAGAAGGACCTCTCCCCGTACGCGCTGCACGCATCCAACCGTCACATCGTGCACGATCTATGATAATTTCTATCTGGAATGTCTTGTCAAATCTCTCCGCCGTTGCTTAGACTCGGTTGTCTCTAGGACGTGCAGAATGCACGAAAGGATAAATTTTCATGTCTTCATCCCCCACTCTCTGGCCCAACGGCGCCCGCATTGCCGTAGCGACAACCATCATGTTCGAAACTTACATGCCGGGGGTAGCACCCAAGTACTCCGTGCAGACCACGCCGCTCAAGCCCGGCACCATCGATCATGCAGGTATTGCCTGGTCGAGCTTCGGCGGACGCACCGGCATTTGGCGCATCGTCAATACCCTGAACCGCCACGGGGTGAAAGCCTCCGTCATGGCGAACTCCCGTTGTGTTGAAGAGTTTCCCGAAGCGATGCAGCACATCGTGCACTCCGGCCATGACCTCGCGGGCCACGCTTACACCCAGGACGGCCTGCTCACTTACATGACCGTCGACGAGCAGCGGGCCGTCATCAAGAAGTCGCTTGACCAGCTGGAGAGCGTCGCCGGCAAACGCCCCACGGGATGGCTCAGCCCCGTCCTGGCTTTCACGCCTGAAACCCCCGGACTTCTCGCTGAAGCCGGACTCGACTGGCACGCGGATGTCACCTACACCGATATGCCTTATCTGCAGCAGACCGAACACGGCCCTATTGCGGCCGTCATGGCCAGCGATTTCACCGACAACCGCGTCCTTCGCGCGAGCCCGCGAGACTTTTTCGACGTTTACAAGGGCACCTTCGACTTCCTGTACAACAACGAGCCGGGCGGCCTGGTGGTCATCAGCATGCACGCCCATTTCGGCGGTCGCTCCATGATGACGGCGGCGTATGACGAGCTCCTGACGTACTTCAAAACCTTCCCTGACGTCTGGTTCGCACGTCACGAGGAACTCGGTGCGTGGGCCCGGCAACAGGGGCACGGCGAATTGGCCTACAACAGGCGGATTCTCAACCTCTAAATTTTTGGGGCCTGCGAGTCTCAGCCCCCTCTACTTGCAGGCTTCTTTTTCTTGACGATACAGCCGTACTTCTGGAGTGGCACCGTGTTTGCCTGGTACAAGGAACTCTCTGGTACGGAACGAAGGACGTTCTGGGCATGCTTCACCGGCTGGACCATGGACGCCATGGACGCCCAGATTTTCAGTTTCCTTATTCCAACGCTGATGCTGCTGTGGAGCGTAAACAGTGCACAGGCTGGCTTCCTTGGCACGGCAGCTTTGCTCGCTACCGCGTTCGGCGGATGGGTCAGTGGCATTCTGGCAGACCGTTATGGCCGTGTCCGCATCATGCAGGCCGCGATCATCTGGTTTGCATTCTTCACGCTGGTTGCCGGCTTCGTTCACTCTTATAACCAAATGCTCTGCGTCCGCATGTTGCAGGGCATTGGCTTCGGCGGCGAGTGGGGTGCAGGCGCTGTGCTCATGGGAGAGATCATCCGTCCCGCGCATCGCGGAAAAGCCGTTGGCTGCGTTCAGAGCGGCTACGGCATCGGGTGGATGCTGGCAACCCTGGTCTCTACCGCCGGCTTTCATTTCCTTCCCCCTGCCTACGCGTGGCGAGTGCTTCTCTGGATAGGCGCGCTGCCCGCGGTGCTGGTCATCTTCATTCAGCGCAACGTGCAGGAGCCGCCTGTATTTCTGGAGATGAAGAAAAAGCAGCGTGAAGGCCAACCGGGAGTATTCGCCATCTTCCATCCGGCGATTCTGCGCACCACGATCCTGTCTTCACTTCTGGCACTCGGCATCATCGGCGCGGGAAGTTCCATGATTCCGTGGCTGCCGACGTTCCTCAAAACGGTCCGTCATCTGTCGATCACGGGTGTTGGAACTTTCATGATGTTCATCACGACGGGCGCATTTCTGGGCTTCATCGGCAGCGCCTACCTCACCGACCGCGTCGGCCGCCGCTACAACTTCCTGTTCTTTTCGGGCATGGCCTGGGTAACAACGCTGGTCTACATGTATCTGCCCTTAGGGCGAACGGGATTGCTTTTGCTGAGCCTGCCCTTCGGATTCTTCACCCAGGGTTCATACGCCTCTCTCGGGCCATACTTTACTGAGCTCTTTCCAACGGCTATTCGCGCAGCCGGTCAATCTTTTTCCTATAACTTCGGTAAGGGGATTGGCGCATTCTGCGTGGCGGGAGTCGGCGCACTGGCGCGAAAGATGCCATTGAACAAGGCTATCGCAGCGTACGCGCTTTGCGCCTACGTGATTGCCATCGCAGCTACCCTGCTGCTGCCGGAAACGCGCGGCCTTCAGCTCACGTCTGTTGCTCACGATTCTGAAAACAGCCTCAACACCGCCCAAGGGATGTCGCAGGAATCCCCCGCGGGTTCACCGGGACAGGGAACGTGATTCAGGCCCCATGAAGATCAGCGCTCTGCTACCGCTGCACGCCAGGCATAGCCGCAAGCTACGATTATCAAAATCTACAATTCTGATAAGAATGAGTCCATATGAACTTCAGCCAGCAACGTGAACGTTTTCGCAGCATCCTTGCTACGGACAAGTGCTACTACCCAGGCTCCGTTTTTGATCCGATCTCGGCGCGGATTGCGGAAGAGGTCGGCTATGAATTCGGCATGTTTGCCGGTTCCACAGCGTCGCTGACCGTTCTCGGCGCCCCGGATATCGTGCTGCTGACGCTGACGGAGTTCGTGGAACAGACCTACCGAATCTGCCGCGCCTGCACGCTGCCCATCCTGGTTGACGCGGACCACGGATACGGCAACGCCCTCAACGTGGCGCGCACGGTAGAGGAACTGGAGACAGCAGGCGTTGCCGGTCTGACTATCGAAGACACGGCGCTGCCGATGTCGTTTGGCGCGAACGGGAAGACGACGCTGATCTCGCTTGAGGAAGGCGTGGGCAAGATGCGGTCCGCCGTTGCCGCCCGCCAGGATCCTCGGCTCGTGATTGTTGGTAGGACCAGTGCGCCGGCCGTTACCGGCAACGCCGATGCCATCGCGCGGGGTAAGGCATATGAGGCGGCCGGTGTGGATGCGCTTTTCTTTTCCGGAATAAAGACCCGCTCGCAGCTTGAAGAAATAGCCTCCCAGATAAACCTGCCGATCATCCTGGGCAATCCAGGGGCAGAGGTGGTCGACCTCGAATATCTTGCTCCATTGGGAGTGAAGATTTGCCTACAGGGCCACGCACCTGTCATGGCGGCCATGCAGGCGGTGTATGAAACGCTCACCGCCCTCAAAAATGGAACCCGTCCCAAAGATCTGAAGGGGCTTCCATCGGAGGAGCTCGTAAAGCGATTGACACGCAGCGACAGCTACGACAAAGCTATAAGCGATTTGCTGGGTTGAGAGCTGAGTTTGACCGGAAATGATCCGGATCGATTCTTGAGGTGCGCAGAGCCGCGCTTCATGGTTACAGAAGGCGAACGATTGATGTCTCTGCCTTCGGGGCGCTCCGCGGCCAGCGGAGCTACTTGGGCGACTCGAGCGCCTTTTCGGCTTCGTGGTCAGCCTTGTCTTGTTTCTTAGCGGCCTTCTTTACTTTGTGATCGTTCATGGCCTTGGCTTCGGCCTTGTCGGCTTTGGCCTGGGACTTGTCGACCTTGTGGTCCTGCTTGGCCTGGGCCTTGGCGTCTTCTACGGCCTGCTGGTTGGATTGCGCGAAGACGGGCCCGGTGAGTGCGGCGGAGAGAGCGAGAGTAGCGGTGAGGTGCTTGAGGTTCATGGCAAAATCTCCTGCGTGGTTGGATGGCAGGCAGGGGAGGTGGAGTGGTTCACGCCATGAGTTTTTTGACCGCTGCGGGGTTGCCTGGAGCGTCACTATCAGGGGTTCAAATTCTTAGTACTCGATTTCGTGGGTGACGGAGCAGCAGCTTAGCGTGCCGTCGGTGCGGATGACGTTGACGAAGATGCGCTGGCCTCCGTTGACCGTGACGCCGACGATGATGCTGCCACCGAACATGCCGCTGCCGTCTTTCTTGGAGACGTCGACGTGGTGGGAAGTGATGGGGCCCTTTACGGGGGAGTCGACGGTCCAGTCCTCGGTGAAGCGGCTTAGCGGGTAGTCGCTGTGGGCCTTGGGATGCTGCTGCCAGTCGGGGTCGTTCCAGTAGATGCCGTAGGCCTTGGCGTAGTCCTTCACTTCGAGCGCGGTGAGGAAGTTGGAGACCTTGTGCTCGGCGGGGATGTTGACGAAGAAGAGGCCGTGGCCGGTGAAGAGGCCGGCGACGCCGAGGACCGCCGCGAAAAGTACGAGGCCGATGCCTCCGAAGATGGTGTAGCGGACCAGGTTGTCGCGGCGGGGGTCGTATTCAGGGGCGTTGATCAACGACGACATGTGGGCGAGACCTCAGGGGTATTAGACACCGGAAACAGGTTAATCGGATGTGCGGGCGACGGCGTCGGGAAAATGGTCGAACTCGGGGCCGGTGGGGAGGAGGTAGACGCTGAGGAGATCGAAGCGGATGGGGACGCGGTCGCGGTGCTCGCGCGGAAGCTGGCGAAGGTAGGCGCGGGAGAGGAGGCGGAGCTGGCGCTGCTTGGGCGCGTCGACGGCGGACTCGGGAGCGGCGAAGTCGCGGGCGGTGCGGGTCTTGATTTCGAAGATGACGAGGGTGGGGCCGTCCCAGGCGACGAGGTCGAGGTCGCCGCGGACGGTGGGGGTGGTCCAGCGCTGGGCGACGATGGTGAAGCCGAGCGAGCGAAGGTGGAAGAGGGCGGCCTGCTCACCGGCGAGGCCGGTCTGGAGATGCGCTGGAAGCGTGGAGGGCGGGGCGAGGCGCTGGAGGAGTTCCAGTGTGCGCTGCTGGAGAGAGGAGGTGGCCAGGGTCATAGGCGCTCCAGCTGATCGAGATGTTCTTTCAGCAAATAGGCGCGCCATGTTGCGGCCGGGACGTTGGGGTAGGTGAGGCGGGCGTAGTAGAGCCAGGCATCGCGGTAGGTTTGCCAGGACTGTTCGAAGTTGTCGAGCACGGCGGGGAATCTGGGTTTGGCGTCTGTGGGCGCGGCGAGGATCCGGCTGCGCGCGGTTGCCAGTTGCGTCGCTTCCTGAAGCGGCGTCACAGCGGGAAGGGAGGGCAATTGGCTGGTGCGCGCGAGCTCGGTGAGGACCAGGAACTTGTAGTTGATAAGAGCTGCGTCGATCTGTGCATCGACCGTGCAGCCATTCCCATCACCGCAGAGCACATCAACCACTTCCAGGCGTCGATTGCCGTAACGTTCAAAAGCCGCGATCAGTTTGACGAAGGCCGCCTGGCGCGCATTATTTTCCGTGCCTACACGCTGACGAAGGATGGCGAAGTCGGTCTCTATCAGATCGCCGTCCAAGTTGGCGCAGTCGGCAATGCGCGCGTTGCGGGGCTCGTCATTGGCGGGCGGAAGATGGGCGTCGCAGGCCGCCTGGGAGGTGGGGTCGAACGACTGCAATGATGGCGTTTGAGCGATGACGGGGAGGGAGAGCAGGGCTGCCAGTGCCGGGATGAAAATTCTTGTTGAAAACTGCTTCAATGCGTCGTCTCCGCCATGTGGAAAGGTGTCCGGCTCGAAGTTGTTATACTTGGATGTGCACACCAAGCACAACCAAATCCCACAACAGAAGAGGTCGCGGCTATGTCAGCAAAGTACATCTTTGTGACCGGTGGAGTTGTGTCTTCGCTCGGTAAGGGTCTCGCTGCGGCGTCGATTGGCTGCCTGCTGGAGGCGCGCGGGTTGAAGGTCAACCTGATGAAGTTCGATCCCTACCTGAATGTCGACCCGGGAACGATGTCGCCGTTTCAGCATGGCGAGGTGTTCGTGACCGACGATGGCGCGGAGACCGATCTCGACCTGGGGCACTATGAGCGGTTTACCCATGCGAAGCTAGGGCGCGACAACAACCTGACGACCGGGCGCATCTACGAACAGATCATCACCAAGGAGCGGCGGGGCGACTATCTGGGCAAGACGGTGCAGGTGATTCCGCATGTGACCAACGAGATCAAGAACGCGGCGCGCAAGGTGGCCAATGGCGACGACGTGGATGTGGTGATTGTAGAGATTGGCGGGACGGTCGGCGATATCGAGTCGCTTCCCTTCCTTGAAGCGATCCGGCAGATGCGGCAGGAGTTGGGGCGTGAGAATACGTGCTTCGTGCACATGACGCTGATCCCGTGGATTGCGGCGGCGCAGGAGCTGAAGACCAAGCCGACGCAGCACTCGGTGAAGGAGATGCTGTCGATCGGTATCCAGCCGGACATTTTGCTGTGCCGCGCGGACCGCGAAGTGCCGCGGGATATGCGGGAGAAGATTGCGGCGTTCTGCAACGTGGAGCAGGCCGGCGTGATTATTGCGCGGGACGTGCCGAGCATTTATGAAGTGCCGCTGAACCTGGCGCAGCAGGGCGTGGATGCGCTGGTGCTGAAGTATCTGAACATCCAGGCCAAGGACGCGGACCTTTCGAAGTGGGAAGGGATTGTGGACCGCGCGTACCACCCGAAGGATGAGGTGGTGATCGGGATTGTTGGGAAGTATGTGGAGTATGAAGACAGCTACAAGAGCCTGAAGGAAGCGCTGGTGCATGGTGCTCTGGCCGAGAACCTGAAGCTGAAGGTGGTGTGGGTGGAAGCTGAGGGGCTGGAGGTTGAAGATTACGGCTCGCAGCTGGAAGGGTTTGACGGCATCCTGGTTCCGGGTGGGTTTGGTAAACGCGGGATCGAGGGGATGCTGAACGGCATTCGCTATGCGCGCGAGAAGAAGGTGCCGTACTTCGGGATCTGCCTGGGCATGCAGACGGCGTGCATCGAGTTTGCAAGGAATGTTTGCGGGCTGGCGAAGGCGAATTCGGGTGAGTTCGATCCGGCAACGCCGCACCGGATCATCTACAAGCTGCGCGAGCTGACGGGCGTGGAGGAGATGGGCGGGACGATGCGGCTGGGCGCATGGGATTGCGTGATGGAGGAGGGGTCGCTGGCGGCGAAGGCTTATGGGTCGACGTCGATTTCTGAGCGGCACCGCCATCGGTATGAGTTCAACCGCGAGTACGAAGCCGTGCTGGTGGGTGGCGGGCTGAAGCTGACGGGGACTACTCCTGATGCGACTTACGTGGAGATTGTGGAGCTGCCGGAGACCGAGCATCCTTTCTTTTTAGGCTGCCAGTTTCATCCGGAGTTCAAGTCGAAGCCGCTGGAGCCGCATCCGCTGTTTCATGCGTTTGTGAAGGCGAGCTATGCGCAGCGTGGGTTTGTGAAGGCCGAGGCCGTAGTGCGGGCGGAGGTTAAGGCTTAGGGCGCGAGCAGAACGGCGTTTTGCGTTCGGCGGCGAGGGTGCGGTCGAAGGTGATGAAGGTCAACGTCGCCGTTTCGGCGAAGGCGAGAAGATAGTCGTCAGTCCAGCGCTTGGGTGAAACTTCGTTTCGCGATGAGTGAAGGCGAAATCGCTCTTCTACGCCCTCCGGCTCGGAGTGGAAGAGCACTCGCGGGTCAAGCAGGAATTGCTCGTAGACCTGCCATGCAGCACTTTGCGTCAGCGTCTCCGCACCTAAGGCAGCACGGTTTGTAAGAAGACGAAGCAATCCCATCTGCGTAATGCGACAGAGAAAAATTCGTTGTTCAACGCCAATCGTATCGATCCACTCCGCCGCCGGACGGTGATGCGGATGTGCCTGGTGAGCAAGCGCCAGCCAGACGCTAATGTCAGGAAGGATCACCGGTTTCGAGGAAATCACCGCAGTCTATGCCGCCCAACTTCATCGAGCCAGGATGTTGCGACTTAATGAGTGGGTAACGTCCGCGCAGACTTGCGACCCTGCTCAACTGATCCAATGCCAGTTCGGCAACGGACTTGTGCGCAGCCTGGGCTACGCTTTCCACCTCGCTGTAAAGCGGCTCCGGGATGTCGATGGTGACCTGCATGGGTTGATGCTACCCCAAGAGAGCGGAGAATGCGACGGTCGTCACATCAGCGACGGGACGGCAGTGCTAGGTTAGATCTGATGCATATCGATCTCGATCAGGCGGAGAGTGGGCGCGGGTTTGGGGCGCGGGTTTGCGTGGTGGGGGCGGGGATTGCCGGGTTGCTGGTGGCTACTCGGCTGGCTGAGCGCGGGCAGTATGTGGTGCTGCTTGAGGCGGGTGGGCTGGAGTTGGAGGAACGGAGCCAGAACCTGTATGACGCCGGAATGGGCGGTGAACGGCATAGCGGTACCACCGAGGGGCGGTTTCGGACGTTTGGCGGGACCTCGACGCGGTGGGGTGGGCAGCTGCTGCCTTACACCGAAGATGTGTTTGCCCCGCCGGTTGGCGTGGAGTCGGTGGGGTGGCCGATTTCCGAGGACAAGGTGAAGCCGTTCTATGTGGAGCTGCAGCGGATGCTGGGCGTCGATCAGTTGCCGTTCGATGCGGGGTTGCTGGGAGCGCTGGGGAGGTCGGGGGTTGGGTTTTCGGACGATGTGCGGCTTCGGTTTTCGAAGTGGATTCCGTTTGCAAAGCGGAACCTGGCGCGGACACTGGGTAAGGTGGCGCTGGAGCATCCGAAGATCACGGTGGTGACCCATGCGAACGTTGTGGAGCTGGAGGGCGTGGGGAAGGTTTCGGCGGCGCGGATTGTGGATTATGCGGGGCGCGCGTTTCGCTGCGAGGCCGAGTCGTTCGTGGTGGCGATGGGGACGATTGAGAGCGCGCGGCTGCTGTTGTGCTCGCCTGATGTGCCGAATGAGCATGAGCAGGTGGGACGGTACTTTCATGACCACGTGTCGTGGCGGGCGGCGGAGTTTGCAGGGGCAGAGCGGGAGCGGATGCTGGCGGCGCTGGGGCCGTTTGTTGTGGAGGGGACGCTGCATACGTGCAAGCTGGAGGCGTCGACTGCGCTGCGTGAACGGGAAAAGCTGCTGGCGGTGATGGCGCACGTGGTGATTGAGGAGCCGGAGGATTCGGGCGTGGCGGCGGTGCGGAACCTGCTGACGTCCGTCCAGCATGGCAAGGTTGGCGAGGCGCTGCGACGGGACCTGGGGCCGATGCTGCGCGGGCTGGGCGATGTGGCTCGGCTGGTGTTTTATGCGCGGTTCAAGCAGCGGCGCGGGGTGAGTGCGCGGGCGCGGGTGTGGCTGCATGTGGATGTGGAGCAGCCGGCTCGCTTCGAGCGAGCGGTGGAGTTGAGTGACGAGCGGGACGCGCTGGGGATGCGGCGTGCGGTGGTGAGCTGGCGTGTGGGGGAGGCGGAGCGCGAGGCAGCGCGGCGGTATGCGGTGGTGGTTCGCGCGGAGTTGGAGAAGGTGGGGATGGGGGCGGTGCGGTGGAGCGATGAGCCCGTTCTTGTGGACACGTTTCATGCGATGGGTGGTCTGCGCATGGGGAACGACGCTCGCGGGAGTGTGGTGGACAGCGAGTTGCGCGTGCACGGTGTGGAGAATTTGTACGTGGCCAGCTGTGCCGTTTTCCCAGGGGGCGGGAGTTCGAATCCTACGTTCACGATGATGGGGCTGGCGATGCGGTTGGCGGAGCGGTTGGCGCGTTAGCGTTGTGCGGCTTTAGGTAATGCAGGGATCTCTCCACTTCGCTGCGCTCCGGTCGAGATGACGGTTGTGGTGTGACTAGAGTGCGGCGCGGATTTCTGCCAGTTCAGTGGAAGTGAAGCGGCAGGATTCGATGGCCTGGATGTTGGCCTTGATGTGCGTGGGGTTGATCATCGCAGGAATCACGGCCGAGATACAGGTGCCGTTGAGGATGGTGTTGAGGACGAGCTCTGGTAGAAGTTGGGGGTCGTCGCTGGCGAGTTTGTCGCGGAGGCCGGCGGAGAGTTTCTTGTTGGCGGCGAGTTTGGCGATGCGCTCGCGGGTGGAGGCTACGCCGTCCGGGCCGCCAAAAGGGTGATTGGCGACGAGGAAGGGCGGGTTTACCTGTGAGCCGATGATGGAAGTTTGTTGGGTGAAAGCCATGCTCGAAAGGTTGAGTGGGAACTGCGCAATGGAGAGTGGCGCGGGGAGCTGCCTGAAGACTTCTGCGGTGACGTCGAGTGAAGCGGAGAGGCCGGCGGCGCGGACTTTGCCTTGTTCGACGAGGCGGGAGAGGGCTTCGAGGAGATCCTGCTGCTGAAGGACTGAGGCTGCGGGTTCGTGGAGGAGAAGGATGTCGACGTAGTCGGTTCGGAGCTGGCGAAGGCTGGTTTCGAAGCTGGTTTGCAGGGTGGTGACGGAGAACTGGTTGGCGTTGAACTGTCCTGCGGCCTGGCGTTGGGCGGCCTGGCGGAGGCTGGGGACGAGTCGAATAGCGGCGCGGGCTACGGGCTTGACCATCTGCTTCCAATTGCGGGCAACGGGGAAAATGCCGAACTTGGTGCAGAGAATGACCTTGTCGCGGCGGCCTTCGAGAAAGCGGCCGAGCAGGCCCTCGGAAGCGCCGTAGCCGTAGGAGCGGGCGTTGTCGTAGAAGGTGATGCCGGAGTCGTATGCCGTGGCGAGGGCTTTGAGGGACTCTGAGCGCGAGGCGCGGCCGAGGAGGGCGGCGCAGCCGAAGCCGAGTACTGACAGACGGGATTCAGAAGATGCAGGGGCGCCGGGGAGGGCGATATAGGGCATAGTTAGCACGTTAGCAGGTTGGAGTGGTGGGAGGGCTGCGGGGTTGGATGGGAGTGCGCGGTGCTGCGGTTGCAGTGCGTTTGGGCTTACGCGCAAGGTGCACGTGCAGCGACCGGAGCAGATTTCTTCGCTGCGCTGCGGAATGACAATCCTGTTGAAGCAGTGGCGCCCTTGAAGGGCAGCGAGGTACGGGGCTTGCTAAGTTGGGGCGTTGCGCTTTGAATGGGTTGTATGACGACACAGTACAACTACAACAAGCGCGGCTCTGGAACCTTTTATGCGTTTCTGCTGGCGCTGGTGCTGGGCGCGGTGGCACTGGCCGTTTTTGTGCGGCAGGCGCAGGGTGGAGCGCTGGGCAGGATTGCCTCGTTGATTACCGGGCGAGATACGACGATCGATGTTTCGGCGCCGACGGTGGTGAACAAGATTCAGCGGCTGAACCGGCTGGAGACGGTAGTGTATTCGCTGGATACGGTGGTGGAGGGTGCGCGGTCGAACCCGGTGCTGCCTGACCTGCTGACGGGCGACCGGCTGCTGATGATCGTGCACGGGCAGACGATTGCGGGCGTGGATATGAGCCAGATGAAGCCGGATGATGTGCAGATTTCGGAAGCCTCCACCGGGCGGACGATACGGATTGTGCTGCCGCCATCGCAGGTGTTTGTAACGACGATCGATAACCAGAAGACGCGGGTGTATGCGCGGTCTACGGGGTTGCTGGTGCAGCAGGATGTGAACCTGGAGAGCGAGACGCGGACCAAGGCCCAGCAGGAGTTGCAGAAAGCGGCGTTGGAGGACGGCATTCTGGATGCCGCGAGCAAGAACGCGCGGGCTACGGTGACGGCGATGCTGGAAGGGTTGGGGTTCGACAAGGTGGAAGTGCGATAGAGGCAGTGGGTGGCGGGTAAAGCATATTGGGTAATGAAAAGCGGTGAGTGATGACCGAGCGAGAGCGGGATGTGGTGCTGGGCGAGTTGCGGGCGAGTGAGGCTCGGCTGCTGGGGTTGGTGGAGGGTTTAACGGCGGAGCAGTGGGGGTATCGGGAGTCTGCGGAGCGGTGGTCGATTGCCGAGAACCTGGAGCATGTGATCGCCTTCGAGGTCTTTCTGCGGGAGGTGATTGCGAAGACGATGGCGGGTGAAGCTTCGCCGGGGAAAAGCGTGGCGGAGAAAGACCCGCTGGTGTTTGGGATTGCGACGGGACGGGATACGACGTTCACTGCGCGTGAGGTGGTGAGACCGGCGGGGCGGTGGCGCGTTGATGAGTTGGTGAGAGAGTTCAGGAAGACGCGGGCGGTGACGATGGTGTTTGCCAGCGAGATTGACGGCGATCTGCGGGCGCATTTTTTTGCGCACGTGGCGCTGGGGGATCTGGATTGCTACCAGTGGATGGTGGTGCTGGGGCAGCATGGGTCTCGCCATGCCGCGCAGATGGAGCAGGTGATGGGGGATGTGGGGTTTCCGCGGGGTTGACCAGAAGAAGATCAGCCGACGGGGACGGCTTCGGGCCTAGCGCTCTTGGCAGCCTGGTGGCGTTTCCACCAGTTGCCGATGGCAACCTGGCAGGGGTGCTCGATGAAGCGGCGGGCGGCGAGCGCGAAGACGATCACGATGAGGTAGGAGACCCAGGGGTCCCAGCGAGCGAAGTGCAGGCGCTCCGGGAGGTGGTGGGTGTGGATGAGGATGAAGGTGTTGAAGTGGAGCAGGTAGAGGCAGTAGCTGGCTGAGCCGATTTCCACCAGCGGGCGCCAGGAGAGCGCGGTGGAGAGCGGGTGCGGGCCGCTGAGTCCGATGATGATGGTGGCGAAGATGGGGGTGAGCAGGCCACCGTGGATCATGATGTACGGCAGGTGCTTGATGAAGAGGTAGAAGGTGCACCAGGCCCAGGCGAATCCGGCCACGGCGATGGCCATACGCTGCATCGAGGAGACGCGGAGGACGCTCTGCAATTTGCCGAGGGCGATACCGGCGAGGAAGGTGCACAGGTAGGGGACCGGCGTGTACTTGAGCCACTGGATCCAGAAGCCGCCGCTGTAGCGGTCAGTGGCGACCAGGTGCAGGTGGGCGTCGAGCAGGCCGGTGCCGTGAGCCCAGGCGGTGCCGAGCGCGTGGGGTTCGAAGGTGGCGAGGTTGTCCGGGTTGCGCAGAAGGTAAGTGATATGCGGAATCATTCCGACGGCCCATAAGCCGAGGATGAGCGCGATAAGGCGGGTGGGCTTCTCCGGCCAGGGAACGCGCATGAGCACGGGGAAGATGGCGTAGAGCGTCATCTCGCAGGAGAGCGTCCAGGCGACGGTGTTCCAGAAGGTGGCGAGGTTGGGGAACCAGCCCTGCATGAGGATGAGCGAGAAGACGGTGCCTTCGACGAAGTCGGTGTGGTTGCGGACCTGGTGCTCGACCTTGAGCATTTCCCAGAAGAGGACGAGCGCGAAGATATAGACCGGGTAAAGGCGCGAGAGGCGCGCTACCCAGAAGTCGCGAATGTTGAGGCGGTCGGGGCGGTCGAGGTAGTTGTACGCCAGGATGTAGCCGGAGATCAGGAAGAAGAAGCTGACGAAGACGTAGCCGTTATCGATGATGGGATAAAGCGGGCCGAGGCCGGCGGGCGTGAAGTGGAACAGGACAATGAAGAAAGCAAGAATGGTGCGCAGGCCGGTGAGCGCCGGGAGCGCGGGCTTGCGGACGTAAGCGGCAGGCGGCTGAAGCTGGGCGGAGGGTTCGCCAGTGGAGGTGGGGGCGTCGTGCATGTCTTTTAGTTGGATGCTGGGGCGAAGCGGGGCCCGGGAAATATTTCGGTGCTGAGAGCGGATGGGGTGGGAGGGGGAACGACGAGGCGGGAGCGAGCGGGTGGAACGAACTGGTTCGATTGTAAAAGATGATGCCTGTAGGTGTGGGGCAGGCGTAGACTTTGGTGGGCCCGCGATGATGGGAAAAGCGGTGCCGTTGAGGGGGATGCTATGCGCTTGAAGCGTTGGATGATGGCTGTTGCGGTTGTTTGCGTGATGAGTTGCGGGGTGGCGCTGGCGTGGATGCCGAAAGATGGCGTCGAGGTTCGGCTGGCCAAAAATCCCGGGGGCGTGGTGGCGGTGCGGCGGACGGATGCGTCGGGGAATGTGACGTTCGGGATTGTGCCGAGTGGCAATTACGTGCTGACGTTCGAGCCGCCGATCAATGGCGAAGACCCGGCAGAGGGGCTCGGCGGGGGACATGCCGAGGGCAAGTCGAGCATGCAGATGGGTGGCGGACATATGCACCTTGAGATTACCGGTGCAGCCGAGGGCAGGATTCGGCGTGACATGGAGAGCGGCCAGGGCGCGCGCGCGGTGATGATCAACGTGACGCTGGACGGCAAGACGCCGCTGATCGTGGAGATCTCGTCGGGTAGATGAGTGCAGGTGCTTTGACCCCTGGTTCCCATGTCCGAGAATCCGGACAGGCCACCGTGATCGGTGGCGATCTTAAGCTGCAGGTCTCTCCACTGCGCTGCGCTCCGGTCGAGATGACAGATCAGTGGTGATACTGATTTGTGGTGATATTGAGCGGCGTGGCTGGTTTGCTAGGCGGTGACGAGCGAGCCGAGCTTTTCGCCCTGTACGACGCGGGTGATATTGCCGGCTTCTCTCATGCTGAAGATGATCATGGGCAGGTTGTTGTCTTTGCAGAGCGAAACGGCCGTGGTGTCCATGACCTTGAGGCCGAGCTTGATGATCTCCATATAGGTGATCTCTTCGAACTTGGTGGCGTCGGCGTCCTTCTTGGGGTCGGAGGTGTAGATGCCGTCGACGCTGGTGGCCTTGAGCAGGACGTCGGCGCCGATTTCCATGGCGCGGAGGCTGGCGGCGGTGTCGGTGGAGAAGAAGGGGTTGCCAGTGCCGGCGGCGAAGATGACGATGCGGCCTTTTTCGAGGTGGCGGATGGCGCGGCGGCGGATGTAGGGCTCAGCTACCTGGTGCATTTGAATCGCGCTCATCACCCGGCAAAATAGCCCGGTTTTTTCGATGGCGTCCTGCAGGGCGATGGCGTTGATGACGGTGGAGAGCATGCCCATGTGGTCGGCGGCGACGCGGTCCATGTGGATGGCCTGCTCGGCTACGCCGCGGAAGAAGTTGCCGCCGCCGACGACGATGGCGATTTCGCAGCCGGCCTTGGCTACCTCGGCGATCTCGTTGGCGATCTTGTTGACGAAGACGGCGTCGACACCGAAACCACGGCCGGCGGCCAGGGCTTCTCCGGAAAGCTTGAGGAGGACACGCTTGTACTTCATACGAGATTGAGTGTACAGGCCCAAAGGTGCAGGCGGCGGTGTGGAAAGGTGGAACCGAACCCGCGATGGGAAAACGATTGCGGGGGATGCCAAAAGTCATACCCCGGCAACACTTGCGCGGGCAACTCGGGTGCGGTTACCGGTAATTTAGGAGTATGCAAACCTACCGCCCGGATTTGGAGAATATGAGCGTGAAAGGCCCCAACGATATCGCCCATGTGGTGATGGTCGCGGTGGTGTACTTCACGTTTCGGCTGGCGGCGGATTTCTTTCTGCCTTCGGACGAAGGCACGGAAAATCTGGAACACCTGCTGGGGCCGGCGCTGGGGTGGGCGGTGGTGAGCACGGCACTGACGGTGGGCTATGCGCGGTTGCAGCTGCGGCAGTATGAGCTCCGGGTGGACGAGAATGAGCTGCGGGTGACCAGTACCTGTATGGACCGGTCAATCCATCGCGGTCAAATCCGGACGCTGATGGAGGAAAACCACGGGCTGATCGTGTCGAGCCGGGGCAAGGTGGGGGCTTACCTGTGGGGCGGGGTTCTGATCTCGCGGGCGCTGCCGGAGTATGAGCAGCTAAAGCGGTTGGCGGAGAGCTGGAAAGTGGCGGCCTAGAGGCACACGGTACTTTGTCGGCGCCAGCCTTCGCTGCGCTGCGGAATGACAACTTATAACGTATCGCCGCGCCTCGCCGAGTGGTAAACGCTGGGCGCGGTGGAACTTTCGGCGAGGGTTTGGCGTAGTCTGTTGGCGAAGGTTTGTTTTCTGCGAGGGTGTGCGATGCAATCGAGGATTGTGGGAACGACGATGCCGGTGCTGGAAGTGATGCTGCAGCCGGGCGAGGCACTGATTTCAGAAGCCGGCGAGCTGAGCTGGATGACACAGTCCATCAACATGACCACGCACACGCAGATGGCGGGCGGTGGCGGCTTCTTTGGTGCGCTGAAGCGGGTGGCCGGCGGTGGAACGCTGTTCATGACCGAGTACACCGCCTATGGCGCGCCTGGCGAAGTCGCCTTTGCGACCAAGGTGCCGGGACACATTATGCCGGTGGAGATTGGGCCGGGACATGAGTACCTGATTCATCGGCATGGGTTTCTGTGCGCGACGCCGCAGGTGCAGCTGAGCGTGGGGTTTCAGCAGTCGCTGGGTGCGGGCATTTTTGGCGGCGATGGGTTCCTGCTGCAGAAAATCAATGGCTACGGGACGTGCTGGCTGGAGCTGAGCGGCGAAGTGGTGGTGCGCGATCTGGCGCCGGGAGAGACGCTGCGCGTGCATCCGGGGCATGTGGGTGCGTTCCAGGCTTCGGTGAGTTTCCAGATCACGACGATCCCCGGGATCAAGAACATGATCTTCGGCGGTGACGGCATCTTTATGGCGGCGCTGACCGGGCCCGGACGGATCTGGCTGCAGACGCTGCCGCTAGCTAACCTGGCGCACCAGCTGCAGCGGTACATGGGCAATGAGCGTGGCGGCAGCCGAGTGCGCGACCTGGGCGCGGCTGGAATTGTTGGCGGGATCGTTGGGTCGATGTTCGATAACAACGGAAGCTAAAACAGGGATTAGAAAGCCGGCGGTGGGGGTCCGTTATTGGGTCTCCGCCGTTTGGCGTTAAGGGATGCCCGATGCCTGGTGGGTGGGTTGGACTGTCGGGGCTGTTCCCATGTCCGGAGAATCCGGACATGGGGCACCCCTGATCACTGATACCTCATACCTAACCTCTAATTAAGGCCGACCTTTTCGGATGTGCTTCGGGTCGGTTGGGGTGGGGTGTACCTGCGGGGCCAGTGCAGGATGAAACGAGTGCCCTGCCCTACTTCCGACTCGACCCGGATATCGCCGCCGTGCTTGGTAAGGATGTGTTTGACCGTCCATAGACCCATGCCGTTGCCCTGCTCTCCCTTGGTGGTGCTGCCGAACTGGAAGAGATTGCGGAGAATTTCCGGGGGGATGCCCTGTCCCTGGTCGGCGACGACGACGTCGACGGCGTTGGGGCTGCCGGTGAGCTGGAGGCTGATGGTGGTGCCGGGCGTGTTGGTGGCGTCGCAGGCGTTGCGGACGAGGTTGAGCAGGACCTGGCGGGTTTCGCCGGGGAAGGCGTTGACGGTGAGGTCGCCCTGGGTGCGGACGTTGAGCGCAATCTGCTTCTTGTTCAGGAGCGCATCGAGCAGGAAGCTGACGGACTCAGCGGCGACAGCAAGGTCGACGGGTTCGGGTTCGTTGGTCTGACGGAAGAAGGCGAGGGTGGAGCGCGAGATGGTGACGACGCGGTCGGCTTCCTCGGACGCCTTCCGGGCGAGGTCGACAACCTCAGACGAGACGCCTTCGGTGGTGCGAATCAGGTAGAGCAGGTTCTGGATGCCTTCCAGCGGCTGGTTGATTTCGTGAGCGACCGAGGCGGACATGCGGGACCAGTCTTCGAGCTTGCGGGCGGCAAGGAGGCTTTCTCGGAGCTGTTGCTTTTCGCCTTCGGTGTTGGCGAGACGGCCGGCGTAGTCGTTGATGCTGAAGGCGATGACCGCGGCGCGGCGGATGAGCATGACGGCGACGATGGCGGAGAGTCCGGCGGTGATGATGCTGGTCCAGGCGTCGATCCAGAAAGCGGGGATCCAGGTGGTGACCACGTCCATCAGATGGGTGGATCCGCAGGCGACGATGAAGAGCGCGAAACCAACCGCGAACCATGCCCAGTCGCGTGCGATGACGCGGCGGGTGCGGCGGACCAGGAAGAGCAGGGTAATGCAGATACTGACGTAGCTGAGGAAGGTGATGGTGTTGGTGATCACCATCGTCCAAATAAGGTGCGGCGCTGCTGCCCAGCAGGTGGCGTGCGTCGGGAGGTAGACGATGTCAGACATAGGGCTTTGGGTCGATCACCTTACGTTACGGCTCCATGATAGGGGAACGGGATGATTGTAGGAGGGGTAGCGAGGGGACGATGGTTGTACAGGGAGGTACGCGAAAGGTGGAGAAGACGGGGGGGCACAGCCAGCAGATTCGCCTCAGGGAATAAGAGAACGAGCAGCAAAAGCCCTGCATCCTGCCAAGGCTCCTTATTCGGATGGGGGGATACCGCGGGGGAGGAAGAGGCTGAAAACGGTGCCGGCACGGGGAGGGCGATCGCAGCTGGCTACGTCGAGGTGGCCGTGGTGCTTGTCGATGATGCCGCGGGAGATCCAGAGGCCGAGGCCGGTTCCGTTGTCGCCCT